>CAZKFH010000044.1:0-8659 GCA_964551945.1 uncultured Actinomycetes bacterium
GCGAGGGCTCGCAGTCGTGGAGCTCAACGCAGGAGTCAGCGCGACCGCCGCGGAGCTCCTCCGCAGTCATAACCTTCGGGCCGGAGACGCGATCCACCTCGCCTCCGCCGCCTCGATCGGAAGTCCTGGCTCGGTACGTCTCGCCTGCTGGGACCGGCGTTTGTGGGAGGCCGCCGCCCGCGATGGGTTCACGATGGTGCCTGGAGCGAGGCCGTAGTGCGCGTGCTGCTCGTCGGGGGTGGGGGCCGGGAGCACGCGCTCGCTTGGAAGCTCGCGCAGAGCCCATCGGTGGATGTCTTGCTCGGCGCGCCGGGGAACGCGGGGATCGAGGACGTGGCGGAGTGCCGGCCCGTCCAGGCTGATGACGTCGCCGGACTCGTCGAGCTCGCCGAGCGTGAGTCGGTCGACCTCGTCGTGGTCGGGCCCGAAGCGCCGCTGGTAGCGGGCCTCGTGGACGAGCTGGACGCGCGAGAGATCCCCGCGTTCGGGCCCACGTCGGCGGGAGCGCGCATCGAGGGGTCGAAGGTGTGGGCGAAGGAGCTCTGCGTCGCCCTCGGCCTGCCGACCGCGCGCTCGGAGACGTTCACGGATGCGCGGCGCGCCGAGGCGTACCTGGGTGAACTCTCGGCCCCGTACGTCGTCAAGGCCGAAGGGCTCGCTGGGGGGAAGGGCGTGACTGTCGCGCAGACCCGCGAGGAGGCCGTCGCGGCGCTCGATGCAGCGCTCGTCGAGCGCAGGTTCGGAAAGGCGGGTGCGCGCGTGCTCGTCGAGGAGTTCCTGGAGGGTCGCGAGGTCTCGGCCCTGGCCCTCGCCGACGGCGACAACGTGATCCCCTTGGCGCCCGCACAGGACTTCAAGCGGGCGAACGACGGGGACGCGGGGCCGAACACCGGTGGGATGGGGGCGTACTCGCCGGTGCCCTTCGTGGACGAGTCGTTGTGGGAAACGGTCTCGAAGGAGATATTGGAGCCGGCCGTGCGAGGCCTCCGCGACCGCGGCATCCGCTACCGCGGCGTCCTCTACGCCGGCCTGATGCTGACCCCCGAGGGCCCGAAGGTCCTCGAGTTCAACTGCCGGTTCGGCGATCCGGAGACGCAGGCCGTGATTCCTCGGCTCGACTCGGACCTTGCCGAGCTGCTCGCGGCGGCCTCGACCGGAACCCTCGGCGATTCGAAGGTCGTCTGGCGGCCAGAAGCGTGCGTGACCGTTGTCCTCGCGTCCGGTGGGTACCCGGAGGTATACGAGACCGGCGTGCCGATCGAGGGTCTCACTGACGCGTCGGCGGTCACGGAGGCGACTGTGTTCCATGCGGGCACGACGCGACAGGAAGGTAGAGTGGTGACCGCCGGTGGTCGGGTGCTCGCGGTGAGCGCCCTGGGGAAGGACCTGGCCGAGGCGCGTGCACGCGCGTACGAGGCGGCCTCCCTGATCTCCTTCGAGGGGATGCATCACCGCACGGACATCGCCAAGGAGGCAGCGAGTGGCCAGTGAACAGCCATTGGTCGGGATCATCACGGGCTCGGCTTCGGATCTGCCCGTGATGCAGCAGGGGAGCGCCACGCTCGAGCGGCTCGGCATCCCCCACGAGATCAACGTCATGTCGGCGCACCGAACCCCCGTCCTGGTCGACGAGTACGCGCGGACGGCCGAGGAGCGGGGCCTCGTTGCGATCATCTGCGGCGCCGGACGCGCGGCGCACCTCGCAGGCGCCGTCGCGGCCCGAACGGTCCTTCCCGTGATCGGCGTACCGGTCGGCGCGGACCATCTGGGGGGCGCCGATGCCCTCTACTCCACGGTGCAGATGCCGAGAGGCGTGCCGGTCGCGACCGTCGGCATCGATGGTGCGGTCAATGCGGCGATCCTTGCGGCACAGATCCTCGCGGTGCGCGATCCGGATGTGCGCAAGAAGCTGCACGAGTTCAAGGAGTCCCTCGCGGAGGGCTTCAAGCTTTGATCTCCCGGTACACGCTTCCGGAGATGGCCGACGTCTGGTCGGAGGAGTCGAAGCTTCGTCATTGGCTCCGGATCGAGATCCTCGCCTGCGAGGCGTGGGCCAAGCTCGGGAAGATCCCCGCGGAGGACCTGGAGTCGATCCGCGGCGCGTCGGTCGACGCCGATCGCGTGCGCTCGATCGAGGAAGTCACCCGGCACGACGTCGCCGCGTTCGTCCAGGCGGTCGCGGAGTCCGTCGGGCCCGAGGGCCGCTGGATCCACTTCGGGATGACATCCAGCGATCTGCTCGACACGGGCCTGGCGATGCAGCTTCGCGACGCGGCCGACCTGTTGCTCGACAAGCTCGAGCGGCTGATCGGCATCGTGAAGAACAGAGCGTTGGAGCATCGTGAGACGCTCTGTGTCGGGCGGACGCACGGCGTGCACGCGGAGCCCACCACCTTCGGCCATCGCCTCGCGGTGTTCGCCTTCGAGCTCGCCCGCGACCGCGAGCGCCTGCGTCGCGCGCGCGAGTCCGTGTCGGTCGGAAAGGTCAGCGGTGCCGTGGGGACGTACGCGGCGGTCGACCCCTCTGTGGAGGAGCACGTCTGCCGCGAGCTCGGCCTCGCGCCCGCCGACGCTGCCACACAGGTCGTGCAGCGCGACCGCCACGCGGAGTTCATGGCCGCCCTCGCGGTTACCGGGGCGACGCTCGAGCAGATCGCGGTCGAGATCCGCCACCTGGCCCGCACCGAGGTTCGCGAGGTCGAGGAGCCGTTCGAGCAGGGGCAGAAGGGCTCGAGCGCCATGCCGCACAAGCGCAACCCGATCCTCTGCGAGCGGCTGACCGGCCTGGCGAGGCTGCTCCGCTCCAACGCGCACGCCGCGATGGAGAATGTCGCCCTCTGGCATGAGCGTGACATCTCGCACTCGTCCGTCGAGCGCGTCATCCTGCCGGACTCGACGACGCTGCTCGACTACATGTTGCACACCGCGATCTTCGTGACGGAGAACCTGAAGGTGTTCCCTCAGCGGATGCGGGAGAACCTGGAGGCCGGCGGCGGACTGGTGTACTCCCAGCAGGTGCTGCTCGCCCTCGTCGACCGAGGCATGAGCCGCGAGGACGCGTACCGCTACGTGCAGGGCGCGGCCGCGGAGGCGTGGGATCACGGCAAGGACTTCCGTACCGAGCTCCTCTCCCGAGAGCCCGTTCGCGAGCTTCTCTCGGCCGAGCAGATGGAGGAGCTCTTCCGTCCGCGACTCGAGCACCTGGATGCGGTGTTCGCGCGACTCGAGAAGCTGGAGGTGCAACCGCTGTGAGCGTCCTGGCCGATCTGCACGCGAAGGGGAAAGTTCGCGACATCTACGAGGTCGGCGACGACCGCCTGCTGATGGTCACGAGCGACCGGATCTCGGCGTTCGACGTCGTGCTCCCGAACCCGATCCCGGACAAGGGACGCGTGCTGACCGCGCTGTCCTTGTTCTGGTTCGATCGCACGAAGGACGTCATCTCGAACCACCTGATCTCCGCATCCAGCGACGACTTCCCCCCGGAGTTCGCGGAGCACACGGAGGAGCTTGCGGGACGGTCGATGCTGGTCCATCGGGCGAAGATGGTCCCGATCGAGTGCGTGGCACGTGGCTACCTCTCCGGATCGGGCTGGAAGGAGTATCAGCGGGACGGAACCGTGTGCGGCATAAAGCTTCCCGGTGGCTTGGTGGAGTCCGACAAGCTGCCCGAGCCGATCTTCACGCCGGCCACGAAGGCCGAGACAGGACACGACGAGAACATCTCGATCGAGCAAGCAGCGGACATCATCGGCGACGGGCTCGCGCAGAAGCTGAAGGAGCTGACGCTGACCCTCTACGAGCGCGGCGCCTCGCTGGCTCTCGAGCGCGGCGTGATCCTCGCCGACACGAAGTTCGAGCTCGGGTTCATCGACGGCGAGCTGGCGCTGTGCGACGAGGTCATGACGCCGGACTCCTCGCGATTCTGGCCCGCCGACGAGTATCAGCCCGGTGGACCGCAGCCGTCCTTCGACAAGCAGTACGTTCGCGACTGGCTCGACCGGAGCGGCTGGGATCACGAGCCGCCACCGCCGGAGCTGCCGGCCGATGTCGTCGGCCAGACCGCGTCGCGCTACCGCGAGGCGTACGAGCAGATCGCCGGCGAGCCGTTCGACGAGTACCTGCGGCGGCACGGCGTCCTGTGAGGCACCGGTTCGAGGTCGTCATCGATCTGAAGGCGGGCCTGGCCGACCCCCAGGGAAAGGCGATCCAGGACGCGGCGCCGACGATGGGCTGGTCCGGCATCGGCGAGGTCCGGGTGGGCAAGCACATCTCGCTGACCGTCGAAGCCGACAGCGAGGAGCACGCCCGTACACTGGTGGAGGAGATGGCGCGACGGCTGCTCTCGAACCCGGTGATCGAGGAATACCGGATCCTGTCGGCGGAAGAGGTCAGATGAGCGCCCGGATCGGGGTGATCACGTTCCCCGGATCCCTCGACGATCGAGATGCGCAGCGCGCCGTGCGACTGATGGGCGCGAACGCGATTCCCATCTGGCACGGGGATGAGGATCTCGGCGGTGTCGATGCCGTGATCCTTCCCGGCGGGTTCTCTTACGGCGACTACCTCCGCACCGGCGCGATCGCACGGTTCGCGAACGTCATGGATGCGGTTCGGGAACATGCGGAACGTGGCGGTCCCGTCCTCGGCATCTGCAACGGCTTCCAGATCCTGTGCGAGGCGGGGCTGCTCCCGGGCGCGCTCGTGCGAAATCGCAGTCTGCTGTTCGTGTCGCGACCCGTGCACGTCCGCGTCGAGACCGACCGGACGCCGTTCACCGGGAACGTTCCGGCCGGCACGATCCTCGACGTCCCCGTGAAGCACGGCGAGGGCCAGTTCGTGGCCGATCCCGAGACGCTACGACGGCTGGATGGAGAGGGACAGGTCGTGTTCCGCTACTGCTCGCCGGTGGGGGAGCTCGGCGACGAGTGGAACCCGAACGGCGCCACCGACCACATCGCCGGTGTCGCGAACGAGCACGGCAATGTCGTCGGACTGATGCCGCACCCCGAGCACGCCGTCGATCCCGATCTCGGTCCGACCGGCGGCCGCGCCATCTTCGAGTCCCTCCTCGCGTCGTTCGTGCCCGCCGCCACGTGACGGAACCCCTCCACCGCGCCCTCGGTCTGACGGATCAGGAGCACGGGCGCGTGGTCGAGACCCTCGGCCGCGACCCGTCGCGCGCCGAGCTCGCCATGTACGCAGTGATGTGGTCCGAGCACTGCTCCTACAAGTCGTCGAAGATCCACCTCCGCGAGCTCCCGACGGAAGGCCAGCACATCCTGGTCGGGCCCGGCGAGGACGCCGGCGTCGTGGACCTCGGTGACGGGCTGGCTTGCGTGTTCAAGCTCGAGTCCCATTCCCACCCTTCGGCGATCGAGCCGTACCAGGGCGCGGCGACAGGCGTGGGGGGGATCGTCCGCGACGTCCTGTCGATGGGCGCCCGGCCCGTCGCGATCCTCGACCCCTTGCGGTTCGGGCCGCTGGACGACGAGCGCAACCGCTGGCTGCTCTCCGGAGTCGTTGCGGGGATCGGTGGGTACGGAAACTGCATCGGCGTCCCGAACGTGGGAGGCGAGGTCAAGTTCGCCTCGGCGCACAGCGCGAACCCGACGGTCAACGCGATGTGCGTCGGCCTGGCGCCGGCCGACCGGCTGATCCA
Source organism: uncultured Actinomycetes bacterium (assembly GCA_964551945.1). Lineage (GTDB taxonomy): Bacteria > Actinomycetota > UBA4738 > UBA4738 > CALAEC01 > CAZKFH01. The sequence continues at coordinate 5,663 of CAZKFH010000044.1, forward strand.
CGCGCGCGCGGACGCGGGCACGATCCTGGTGCTCGTCGGCTCCCGCACCGGTCGTGACGGCATCGGCGGAGTCTCCGTGCTGGCGAGCGCAACGCTCGACGAAAGTAGCGAAGAGCAGCGGCCGTCGGTGCAGATCGGCGATCCGTTCGCCGAGAAGCTGTTGATCGAGGCCTGCTTGGAGATGATCGAGGAGGGCCTGTTGACCGGCCTCCAGGATCTGGGCGGCGCCGGCGTCACCTGCGCCGTGAGCGAGTCGGCCGCACGCGGAGGAACCGGCGCGGAGCTCGACCTGGATGCGATGCCGCTTCGCGAGGCGGGGATGGAGGCGTTCGAGATCCTGACGTCGGAGTCCCAGGAGCGCATGCTCGCGATCGTCCGGCCGGAGAACCTCGACGCGGTCGTCGGCATCTGCGAGAAGTGGGGCCTGGGGTCGAGCGTGATCGGCCGGGCCACGGACGACGGTCGCGTCCGCGCGACGCTGTCCGGCGAGACCGTCGCGGACGTCCCGGCCCGCTCGCTCACGGACGAGGGTCCCGTCTACGACCGGCCGATGTCGCCGCCACAGGAGCTGGACGACTTGCTGGCCGACGACCCGACCGATCGTCCGCCACCGGCGGGAGAACAGGAAGCGCTGCTGCGTCTCCTCGGTTCCCCGAACATCGCGTCGAAGCGATGGGTGTACGAGCAGTACGACTCGCTGGTGGAGGGCAACACGGTTCAGGGCCCGGGCTCCGACGCCGCGTTGATCCGCATCGAGGGGACGAAGCGAGCGATCGCGGTGTCGACGGACGGCAACGGACGGTACGGGTTCCTCGACCCCTTCCTCGGCGGGGCGCACGCGGTGGCGGAGGCCGCACGCAACGTCGCCTGCAGCGGCGCGCGACCCCTGGCGATCACGAACTGTCTCAACTTCGGGAACCCGGAGCGTCCGGAGGTCATGTGGGCGTTCCACGAGACCATCCGTGGGATGGGTGAGGCGTGCCGCGCCTTGGGCACGCCGGTGACGGGCGGAAACGTCTCCTTCTACAACGAGTCCGCGGACTCGGCGATCTGGCCCACGCCGGTGGTCGGCATGCTCGGCCTGCTCGAGGATTACGGGAACCGGGTCGGCACCGCGTTCGCACCCGGGCACGCGATCTACCTCCTGGGTGAGACGGTCGGCGAGCTTGGCGGAACGGAGTACGCGGAGGTGATCCTCGGGATGGTGAGCGGCCGCCCGCCCTCGCTGGACCTCGCTCGCGAGGCCGCGCTCGTCGGGTTGCTCATCGATGCGCCGGCTGTGCTTGCGAGCGCCCACGACTGCTCCGAAGGGGGTCTGGCGGTCGCCCTGGCGGAGTCGGCGATCGCGGGGGGCTGCGGCTTCCGGGTCGTGGTTCCCGACGACCTCCCGCCGCACCTCGCGCTGTTCTCGGAGACGGGTTCCCGGGCAGTCGTCTCGGTCGAGCCCGAGCGGGCCGCGTCGCTCGAAGCCCTGGCCGCCCGTCACGAGGTTCCCTTCGCTCGCCTCGGCGAGACGGGCGGATCCGTCATGGCCTTCGAGGGCCTGTTCGAGCAGCCCCTCGCGGCTGCCCGCGAGACCTACGAGTCGACGATCCCCTCGCTGATGCGCAGAAGCACCTCCGCCGTCTGAGGGCCGGAGGGGGCGCTGGCCGGCGCATTTGTGCAATCTCACAAAGGCGGAGGGCGGCATCTCGGCGAACCCTTCCTCATGAGGCGCCTCCCGCTCTTGGTCCTGATGCTGGCCGCGATCCTTCACCCCAGCGCATCGTCGGCGGCCCCGCCGCCGCCGGGGGCCATCTCCTCGAACGTCGAGTTCGTCGCGAACATCCCGGAGATGCGGACAGCGATCGCCGTGAACTTCATCGGCGACACGATGCTCGTCTCCGCGACCACGGGTCTGTACGCGTACAGTGTCGCCGACCCGGCGGCCCCCTCGTTGCTCGGCGCCCTCCCGATGTACATCTGGGAGAACGAGGACATGGACGTCGACCCGGTCCGCAAGCTCGCGTTCATCAGCCGTGACCCTCGAGGGTTCACCTCTCCGGCGACGCCCGGCGCGACGTTCCCGTACGGCGCGGTGCACATCATCGACGTCTCCATCCCGCATGCCCTGCGCCAGGTGGGCTTCTTCACGGTGCCCGCGGGACACACCAGCACATGCGTCAATCGATGCGACTTTCTTTGGACAGGCGGACCGTACGCCAACACGCAAACGCAACCCGGCTTCACCGGTCGTCCGATCTACGCGACGGACGTCAGGAATCCCCTCCAGCCGGTGGCCTGCCCCGACCCGATCGATCTCGGGCGCAATGATGGCGTCACGGATTACGCACACGACGTCCAGGTCGATGCGAACGGCGTGGCATGGGTCTCGGGAGCCGGCGGCGTGCGTGGCTACTGGACCGAGGGCGACCACTTCAACCCCCTGACCGAGGAGGTCGAGCAGGCCACCGCGTGCAAGCCGATCCCGTACGCGGGCGGCGGCTCGCCCAGCGACGCGACTCCTTCTCGTTTCATGCACAACGCGTGGCGCGACGTGAACGCGACCATCCCGGGCGAGGACGACCCCGAGCAGCCGGGCGACCAGACGAAGGGCATGGTGGTCTACGGGACCGAGGAGAACATCACCTCGAACTGCGCGAGCAGCGGACGCGCGGTGGCCTACGACCTGCGGGGATCGCTCGATGGCGAGGGCTGGAAAGACATCGCGACCACGAAGTACCGGATGCGTGCCCTCGACACCTGGACACCGCAGGGTCAGCAGGGCTCGACGGCGTGCGCCTCCGCCCACTACCTCGATGACCGTGGCGACGGGATCGTGGCCTACGCCTTCTACGGTCAGGGGACCCGCTTCCTCGACATGAGCGACCCCAAGGACATCCGCCAGATCGGCTACTTCCGCCCGGACGGCGCGAGCACGTGGGCGCCGTACTTCCGAGGAGAGTACGTGTTCGTGGCGGACAACGCGCGCGGCATCGACATCCTGCGGTTCACCGG
>CAZKFH010000044.1:8759-16407 GCA_964551945.1 uncultured Actinomycetes bacterium
TTCCGGTTCTCGCCGAACGCCGTGACCGGATTGGGCGAGCTCGACTTCCCGCCGAATGCGACGGTGGCGGAGGCGACTGGATCGGGCGAGATCCTGTCCGGAGGTCTCGCAATCGCACATCGCCACGGCATGCGTCCCGTCGACCCGGAGGAAGCCGGACAACTCCCCGAGGCTCGCCTCTATCTCACCGGGACCCAGGCGGGCGAGCCGACGCTCGGGGTCGACGCGGGGGGCAACGTGTTCTACCAGGCGATGAACCTAGAGTATCCGGCCAGTCGGTACGTCCCCTACGTCGTGCGCTCTCGCGACGATGGGCAGACGTGGGAAGACGTGTCGCCCAAGATTCCCGGAGGTCTCGCCAAGATCCACGCCAACACGCTCGATCCGATGCTGTACGTCGATGACAGGACCGGCCGTGTATTCACCGCCGACCTGTCAACCGGCAACTGCTCGCTCGTCTCGTTCTCCGACGACAGGGGAGCGAGCTGGACGAGCAGCACCGCCTGCGGCCCGACGGACCACCAGCACGTGTTCGCCGGCCCACCGCGGACGAGCGAGCCGGTCGGCTATCCGAACGTCGTGTATTACTGTGCGATCGACGGCGGCGCATTGGCCGCATACGGAACGATGACGACGTGCTTGAAGTCGGTCGATGGAGGCATCGGCTGGGTCCGAACCGGTACGCCGCCGTATCAGGACGACCCCGAGATGCCCGGTGGCAGCCTGGGGATCCCCGGGCACTGCACGGGAGCCACCAGCCACGGCGTCGTGGACGATGAGGGCGTCATCTATCTGCCTCGCGGCTACTGCGGCCAGCCCTACCTCGCAATCAGTGACGACGAGGGGCTGACGTGGACCCGGGTGCAGGTCGCGAGCAACGGGATGGCCTACGACCCGATCGACCAGATGGAGGAGACGCGAGCGGGAGTCGCCGTTGATGAGGACGGCATCCTGTACTACACGTGGACCGGACGGAACCGGCTCCCCTACCTCGCCACCTCGCGCAACGGCGGCACCTCGTGGTCGGCCCCGATGATGATCGGTCCTCCCGGTCTCACCGAGGCGACCTTGCCGGTCATCGACGTGAGCGAGCCCGGCCACGTCGCGATCGCGTACATCGGAAGCGAGAACGCGCCGGGCGGTGATTCACCCAGCGGCGAAGGAACCGCGTACCAGAACGCGACCTGGAACGGCTACATCACGACCACTGTTGATGCCCTGGCGGACGACCCGATCTTCTTCAGTGCGAGCGTGAACGACCGTGCGGACCCGCTCGTGAGAGGCGACTGCGGGATCTTCCGGTGTGCTCAGGTGCTGGACTTCATCGACGTCGCGATCGGGCCCGACGGGTCGGCGTGGACCTCGATGGTCGATGGGTGCCCGAACGCCACGCAGACCTGTCCGAACGTGGGTCTCGGGGTCGTCGGGCGGATGGTCGGCGGTCCGCTCTCACCGGCTGCCTGAGCCCGGAAGGAATCAGCAGCTTCCCGACCAGTCGGCCTGAGAGGGCCGGGCCCTTTGATACCATCGCGGCGTGGGGGGAGAGAGTCCGAAAGAAGCCTGCGGCCTGGTCGGCGTGTGGGCGCCGGGCGAGGACGTGGCCCGCCTCATCTACTTCGGCTTGTTCGCCCTCCAGCACCGAGGCCAGGAGTCCGCCGGCATGGCGGTCTCCGATCGTCAGAACATCCTGGTCTACCGCGAGCTCGGCCTCGTCTCCCAGGTCTTCGACGAGCCGACGCTCTCCTCCCTGCACGGCGATCTCGGGATCGGGCACAACCGCTACTCGACGACAGGCTCCACGACGTGGGAGAACGCGCAGCCCGCATTCAAGACCGAAGAGGGCCGGGGGCTGGCTCTTGGCCACAACGGGAACCTGGTCAACACCGCCGAGCTCGCCGCTCGCGCCGGCCGCCGCGGCGCCGTGGCCAGCACCGACTCCGACATCGTCGCGACGCTGCTCGCCCGCGAGGACGCAGACCTGGAGACCGCCGCGATGAAGGTCTTGCCGACGCTCAAGGGAGCGTTCTCATTCGTCCTGATGAGCGAGGGCACGGTGTACGGGGCTCGCGACCCTCACGGCCTGCGTCCGCTCGCGATCGGACGCCTCGGTGAGGACGGCTGGGTGCTCGCATCCGAGACGGCCGCGCTGGACATCGTGGGCGCCCGGTACGTTCGCGAGGTCGAGCCGGGCGAGCTCGTTTCGATCGACGAGCGTGGGCTCCGATCGATGCGGTACGCGGAGGCTCCCCGGCCCGCACTCTGTCTCTTCGAGTTCGTCTATCTCGCGCGCGCCGACTCCCGGCTCTACGGGACCAGCGTCCACATGGCACGGCAGGAGATGGGGCGCCGCCTCGCGGCACAGACGCCGGTAGCGGCCGACATGGTGATGCCGATCCCCGACACGGGCCACTCGGCCGCGGCCGGGTTCGCCGAGGCCTCCGGCATCCCCTACGGCGAGGGGCTCATCAAGAACCGCTACGTCCACCGAACCTTCATCCAGCCCACGCCCGCACTGCGCCAGCGAGGTGTTCGGCTCAAGCTCAACCCCTTGCCCGACGCGATCGCCGGCAAGCGCCTTGCGGTGGTGGACGACTCCATCGTTCGAGGAACCACGACTCGCCAGATCGTGCAGATGCTCCGTGACGCCGGCGCCCGAGAGGTGCACATGCGGATCACGAGCCCGCCGATCAAGTGGCCCTGCTACTACGGCATCGACATGTCGACCCGCGAGGAGCTCATCGCCTCCAACATGAGCGTCGAGGAGATCCGCGACTTCATCGGAGCCGACTCGCTGGCGTACCTGCAGCTGCCGGCATTGGTGGAGGCGACGGGCGCGCCCGCCGACACGTTCTGCCGTGCGTGCTTCGACGGCGAATACCCCGTCCCGGTGCCCGAGCAGGCTCCGTCCAAGCACCAGCTCGAGCGGGAGTAGGAGTTGTCCGCCGGCGCCTACCGGCGCGCGGGGGTCGACCTGGAGGCAGCCGCGGAGGCCACCGCCCTGATCAAGGATCTCGCCCGAGCTGCGTCCGGGCCCGAGGTGGTCGAGGGGATCGGAGGGTTCGCCGGCCTGTATCGTCTGGATGAGGGCAGGTTCCTCGCCGCTGCGACCGACGGGGTCGGTACGAAGCTCGAGCTGGCTCGAGAGGCCGGGCGCCTCGACACGGTCGGGATCGACCTCGTTGCGATGTGCGCGAACGACATCGTCTGTACCGGCGCGCGTCCCCTGTTCTTCCTCGACTACATCGCGACCGGCCGCCTGGTGCCCGAGCAGATCGCGGGGATCGTCGCGGGGGTCGCCGAGGGGTGCCGCCGCGCGGGCTGTGCGCTTCTCGGAGGCGAGACTGCCGAGCACCCGGGCCTCATGGAGCCCGGGAGGTTCGACCTCGCGGGATTCTGCGTGGGGCTGGTGGAGGAGGCCGAGCTCCTCGGTCCTAAGCGAGTGGAGAGCGGTGATGCCGTGATCGGGCTTCACTCGTCCGGGCTGCACTCGAACGGGTTCAGCCTGGTCCGCCAAGCTATCGAGGGGTTGGACATGCTCGGGACCCCGGAGGGCCTGTCCCGCCCCCTCGCGGAGGAGCTGCTCGAGCCCACGCTGATCTACGTCCCGGCGGTCCTCGAGGCCGCACGACGCGGACTGCTCCACGCCGCGGCGCACATCACGGGTGGGGGACTGCAGGAGAACCTGCCACGCGTCCTGCCTTCGGGCCTGGGTGCGTCGGTCGAGCTTGGTGCGTGGGAGCCCCACCCCGTGTTCTCATTCATCGAGCGCACGTCGAGTGCGTCACATGAGGAGATGCTTCGCACGTTCAACATGGGGATCGGGATGACGCTGGTGATTCCGGCCGCCACTGAGGGCGAGGTGGCCGCGGTCACCTCGGAGCTCGGGTTCGAGCAGACCCGGATCGGGACGGTCGAGCCCGGCGAGGGCGTGCGATTCGTATGACCACCCGCAAGCCGGTCATCACCCTGGCCGAGATCACGACGCCACGCCTCGATCAGATCCAGCAACGGCGGCGCCGCCTGTTCGGCCTGCTCGTCTTCGTCTTCGTCCTGGTCGCGGCGAGCCTGGTGCTCATCTCCTATCTCTCGGAGCTCCTCTCCGGGGACACCGTGGAGTTCCTCAACCTCGACATCGTTCGCGGCTCTCTGGTGCTCCTCGCCCTGGCGTTCTCGCTCTATGTCTGGGAGAAGGAGCGGATCCTGACGGTGACCGAGCGCGCCCTCGTGGAGGAGCGCGTCCTGTCCACCGCGCTCGAGAGCCGCATCCGCGAGCTGAACGCGATTCTGCGAGCGGGCCGCGCCGTCGCGTCAACACTTTCGCTCGAGGACGTCCTCGAGCTGATCCTGCACAGCGCGAAGGAGCTCCTCGACGCGACCGAAGGCTCGGTGATGCTGCTCGACGACGAGAAGGAGACGCTGCACATCGCCGCCTCCATCGGGTTGTCGGACGACGTGACGCGCGATCCCATCGCGCTGGGCGAGGGGGTTGCCGGATGGGTCGCGGAGTTCCGCGAGCCCGTGATCCTCAGCGGGGACGTGCGCGATCCGCGCTTCCGCCGGTTCATCCCGAAGGACCGGTCGGTGCGGTCCGCGATGTCCGCCCCGCTCTACGCGAGAGCCGAGGCGGTGGGAGTCCTGAACGTCAGCGTCTCCTCCGGCAAGCGCGAGTACACCGAGCACGACCTCCGCGCGCTCACGGTGTTCGCCGAGCACGCCGCGATCGCGATCCACAACGCCCGGCTATACCAGAGCGAGCGGGAGGCCTCGTCGAAGCTCGCGGAGCTCGATGAGCGACGCCGGGAGTTTCTCGCCGTCGTCACCCACGACCTCAAGTCTCCCCTCACGTCGATCCTCGGATACATCAAGCTTCTGCTGGATGCCGATCAGGAGGGGAGCCGGGAAGACGTCCAGCAGTTCGCGTCGGTCATCGAGCGTCAGGGCAAGCGGATGCTCGACATGATCGAGCAGCTCGTGGTCGCGACCGGCGTCAACGAAGGTGCCCCGGTGCTGAGCCGCGAGCCCATCGACCTGCGGAAGATCCTCGATCAGCAGGTGGACGCGTTCGGGGCCATCCTCGGTACGCGCAGGCTCGAGGTCGACGTGCCCGAAGAGATCCCGATCGTGTACGGAGACCCCTCGGCCATCGAGCACATCCTGGCCAACCTCCTGGACAACGCTGTGAAGTACTCGCCGGAGGACACCGCGATCGAGGTGAAGGTCGACTCCGATGAGCACGAGCTCCTCATCAGCGTCGCCGATCACGGTCCGGGGATCCCAGAGCACGTGCTCCCGAAGGTCTTCGAGCGCTACCGGCGAGGCGCTGATCACGCAGAGGGCGGGAGCGTGGGGCTCGGACTGTTCATCGTCCGGAGCCTGACGCAGGGCCACGGCGGCAAGGTCTGGGCCGAGAACCGCGAGGGTGGCGGCGCCAAAATCACCTTCACGCTGCCGCTTCGTCGGGTAGGGGACCGGGTCCGCTCGACCCTTCCCTAAAGGGTTCGCTCGACGGGCTTGCCGTGGCGGACGCCCTTCTCGGGCACCCTGACCAGTCGGCCGTCCTTGTCCTCGACGACGTAGGTACGAGCGGCGTCGTCAAACCATTTCAGGATGCCCACGACCTCTCCGAGGTAACCGTTCGGCAGCTCGTACTGGAACGTGACGCGTTTCCCCGCGTGCTCCGGCGTGACCAGGTTCTTTCCTTGCACGGGCGAACGCTACCTCACGGACCGGGGACGTGGGCGGCCATGTCAGGTGGCGGCTCGGGGAACGCGTCGGGGTGCATCGCCCACGCGAGGATCTCCAGGCCCTGGACGATCCGAGGACCGGGCCGGGAGAAGTAGGCGGACGCGTCGGTGGCGAAGACCGCGCCGCGCGCGACGGCGGGCGTGTCCTGCAGCTCCTCCACCTCGTAGAGCTGCTTCGCTTCGGTGATCGCCTGGTCCAGGCCGAAGCCGCACGGCATGTGCACGATGACCTCCGGCCTCGCATCAGCGATCTCCCGCCACGTCGCGGTGCGGGACCGATCCTTGGGGCGGGTCAGGACGTTCTCGCCCCCCGCGATGCCCACCATCTCGGGTATCCAGTGCCCGCCGACGAACGGCGGGTCGATCCACTCGACGGTGGCGGTGGTAACTCGAGGCAAGCCGGCGGCCGTCGTTCTGACGGCCTCGATCCGCCCGCGGAGCTCCCCCACAAGTGCTTCCGCGCGATCCTCCGACCCGGTGACCCGCCCGACCTGCAGGAACGAGTCGAGGATGTCGTCGAGCCCCTGGGGATCCATGGAGACGACCTGCGACCGGCAGCCGAGTTCGTTAAGGGCCTCCTCGACCTGGCCGGAGGGCACCGCGCAGACCCGGCACAGATCCTGCGTGAGGATCACGTCCGGCTGGATCTCCGCGATCAGCGCCCGGTCGAGGACGTAGAGCGGCTCCTTCCGCTCCATGTGCTCGGTCACCAGGCCGTCGATCTGCCCGGGGGTCCGGGTTCCGTCATCCGGGAAAGCCGTATCCGAGACGACCGGCTTGTTCTTCGCATCCGCGGGATGGTCGCACTCGAACGTGACGGCGGACAGCGCGTCGCCGAGGCCCAGCTCGTACACGAGCTCGGTGGCCGAGGGAAGCAGGGAGACGATCTTCACTGGGGAAGCGAGGTGAGGCGATCGGGCGTCTCGAGGAGCTCGCGGAGATCCGAGAGTGCCTTGTCGGCATCCGCGCCGTCCAGGACGCGGTGATCGAAGGAGAGCGACAGCGTGACCGCGGGACGGGCGGCGACCGCCCCATCGATCACCATCGCGCGCTGCTCCACGCGACCCAGGGCGAGGATGGCCGCCTCCGGGATGTTGATGATCGGGGTGCCGTACGCGGAGCCGAACGTGCCGACATTGGTGACTGTGACCGTGCCTCCCGTCAGCTGTTCGAGGGTGGCCTTGCCGGCCCGCGCCGCCTCGACGAGCTCAGCGATCTCCGAGGCGATCTCCGTGATCGCCTTCTGACCGGCGTCCTTCACGACCGGAACCATCAGCCCTCGCTCGGTGTCGGTGGCGATCCCGATGTGGACCGCGGTCTTCATCACGATCTCGTGGGCGTCGTCATCCCAGGACGAGCTCAGCTTCGGGTGGCGCGTGCAGACGTCCGCGAGCGCGCGAACCACGATCGACAGGGCGCTGACCTTGGTCCCTGAGCTCTCGGTCAGCTCCTTGCGCAGGGCCTCCAGTTCGGTCGCGTCGACGGTGTGGAACGTGGTCACGTGGGGGATCTCGCGCCACGAGCGAGTCATCTTCTCCGCGATCATGCGGCGCACGCCCTTCACGGGCAAGCGCTCCTCGCCCGGCGCGGCGGGCGTCGGTCCGGCTTCGCTTGCGGCGCCGCCGCTTTCCGCGAAGGACACCACGTCCTCTCGAGTGATCCGTCCCTCGGGCCCGGACCCGGAGATGAGCGCGAGGTCGACGCCTTGTTCGCGAGCCAGCCGGCGCACGGGCGGCGTGGTCTTGACCTCTCCGCTCGGGGGAGCGACGGTAGGCTCGACGCTCGCCGCCGGTCCCTTCCGCGGGCCGGGGGGCTTCAGCTTCGGGCGCCGCTTGCCGGTCTGGCTCCCCTCATCGACCCCATAGCCGACCAGCACGGCCTCGCGCTTCGGCTGGCCGTCTCCG
>CAZKFH010000045.1:0-16405 GCA_964551945.1 uncultured Actinomycetes bacterium
GTTCCTGCTCACCGAGGACGACCGTGACGTCAGCGCCTCCAACCGAGACCTCCACGTTGCGGTTTCCTTTCAGATCGTACCCAACCGTTCGTGCCCCGAGAAGCCCTTCCAGGGGGGTCGGCACCGCTCCTCGGGGTCGTCGATTCCGAACAGGCGTGCGACCATTGGTAGCTCATGGGATCGGGGGGTCTCTTCATCCGGCTGGCCGCTGTGGCCGGGATTGCGGTCGCGATGATCGGCGTGCGTCCGGAGCAGCAAGCTCGCGACCCACAGCCACCCGTCACCTACCCGATCGCCGCCGACGCGGAGAACGAGCGCACCAATGCGAGCGCGAACTTCTCGGTCACGTGGATCCATCAACGCGGGCCCGACGCGCCGAACCTCCGAGATGCCGATACGACCGGCGTCCCCGATTCGGTCGAGGGCCTGCTGTCGGCCTTCGAGACGGCTCGAGCATTCCTCCTGGGCACGATGGGCTACCGGCCCCCACCGACGAGCGGTCTCACACGGATCTACGTTGCCTCGGTTGAGGACTCCGGCTTCACCAAGCTGGCTCCGGCGGGCCAGGGAGCCTCCCGGGCCTCCTTCTTCGTGATCGGCACGAACCAGCTACGGCCGCCGATCCCTCGCCAGTTGCGCGTCCTGGCCGTCCACGAGTATTTCCACGCGATCCAGAACGGCTACGACTCCGACTACGACCACTGGATCGGCGAAGCCACCGCGTCCTGGATGGAGGACGTGTTCGACGACGCGGGCGATCCGAACCACGACACGCTGAAGGAGTTCGTCCGGAGCCCTCGGACCAGCCTCACCGACATCACGGGAGAGCACGAGTACGGCGCGTTCCTGTTCGTCCAGTTCCTGGTCGAGCGCTTCGGGAACGGCAACCCGGCGCTGGTGCGCGAGCTGTGGGAGCACATGGCGTCGTCCGAAGCGACCAGCAACGAAGCGATCACCTCCATCGAGGCCATCCTGGCGCGGCGTGGTGTCACCCTGGCGCGGGCCTGGTCGGAGTTCCAGCTCTGGCGGTGGGACCTCGACAGGTTCGAGGAAGGCTCGAGCTACGCAGACGTTGTCGGCAAGGAATGGCCGAAGCCCCTCCAGTCCACGGAGGTGGCCGAGGAGAGCTGCCGTTTGTCCAGCGATCAGGGCGAAGGTCTCCCGCCGTTGTCGGGCGACTACTCGGTGTTCCGACCGTCCGACAAGCCCGCCAGGGCGATGGCCACGGCGACCGTGGAGGGCCCGCCGGGCGCCGTCGCGTTCGCCTTGGTGCAGAAGGACGGGGGGAAGGAGAACGTCCAGTTCCTCGAGATCGGTCAGGACGGTCTCGCCTCCGCCCGCGTGAGCTTCGGAGACGACCAGGTGAAGCGAGTGGTGCTGGGGGTCGGCAATCCCGCCCCGACCGGTCCCTCCGCGCGGTTCGGCTACTCGCTCCGCATCGATGGGCGGACAAGCGTGGAGGCCCTGCCACTGTCGCCTCCCGCGGACACGAACTACTTCGGTGGACTCACCCTTCAGGGACGCGTGCTGTGCAACGGTCAACCTGCCCCCTCAGCCGACGTGATCCTCGTGCAGGAGAAGCGGTCCGGTGAGCAACGCACCTTCCCTCTGATCGCACCGGCCGGTACCTGGTCGCTGACGTTCGAGCCCGACCAGACCTCCACGTATCACGTCGAGGTGGTGGACCCGCTGCTGTCTCCGGCGACGTCGAGCTCGTGGGACGTCGGTGTGCGTGTGGCACTGAGCTTCGACGTGGCGAACCCCGACGTGACGCTCGGCCAGCCCGTCAGCGTGGAAGGAAAGATCACGCCGGCCCACGGGGGAGCGCTGGTGGCGCTCGACTACCGGAGACCGGAGCTCGAATGGCGATCGGGCCCGCAGATCTCTTCCGCGCCAGACGGTACCTATGAGACCTCTCTGACGCTTCCATCAACGGGGATCTGGCAGCTACGGGCCACTGTGCTGTCCACCGGCGACGGGGACCACGTGGGGACCCAGACCATCCATGACGTGTTCGTGAATGTCAGATGAGCGCGCGCAACCGTTCGATGGTTCCGGCGTTTCGATAAGGGGGAGGTATGCCCGAGATGATGACTAGTCAGAAGGGGCCATCGAGAACCACCCGGGATGACTATTGTGCGCCCCCCACATGTCCGATAAGTTCGATTCCGTGCCGGGCGGCCGCGTGCGAAGGGGAGTGACGGATGGCCCGTAGCGTCGAGGATCGGCGGGACCCAAGCCGTGAGCGCGAGCGTGAGCTCGTCCTCGCGTTCCAGTCGGGTGACCAGGCCGCGTTCGAGACCATCGTCCGGACGTGCCGTCCCGCCGCGGAGCGGATCTGCCGCCGTCTCCTGGTCAATCCCGCGGATGTCGAGGAGGCCGTCCAGGAGACGCTCGTCCGGGCGTACCAGGGCCTGCCGCGTTTCAACGGCAGCTACGCCCTGACGGCCTGGGTCGCGCGGATCGCCACGAACGTATCCCTCGATCTCATCCGGGCAACGTCTCGCCGCCCAAAGAGCGCCGGGCCCATCGACCTCAACATGGAGACACCGACCGACCATCAGCCGAACGGGGATCGGAACCCCGAGGAGATCCTGGAGCAGGTGATCGAGGCCGAGGAGGTCCGCGACGTGCTGGCGGCGCTGCCCGAGCGGCACCGCACAGCCTTGGTCCTCCGCGAGTTCGAGGGTTACTCGCACCGGCACATCGCGGAGATGCTCGACACGTCGCCGCAGCGCGTGAAGGCGCTGATCCACCGGGCCAAGGCCGGCTTCCGTCGCGCCTGGACCGACGATCACCACCCAGGGCGGCTCGCAGCTTTCGCCCCGCTGCTCACCCCGATCAACTGGGTGCGGAAGATGCTGGGGCGTGCGCCGGAGTTCGACTACTCGACTACGACCTCCGCCGCCACGACCGTCGCCGCCTCGCCTGCTACGCAGTCCTTCGTCGCGATCGCTAGCGAGCGGGTCTCGGTGTTGGCCACGGTGATGCTGGCCGGCACGGTGGGTCTCGCGATCCAGCAGGCGCCCAACACGTCCCGGGCGGCAGAGCAGCCCGCCGAGGTACAGATGGCCGAGGCGCCCGAGGAGCAAGTGATCGTCGAGCCGGTCGTCAGGGAGAAGGCCATGGACCCGAAGCCGGCTCCGGCGAAGAGCGCTGCGCCTCCAATCGTCGACCCGGCTCCCGAGCCGAGCGTCGAGCCGACGCCCGCGCCCGACTCCGAGCTCGAAGGGTTGGTCCTCGAGGAGCCGAAGGAGACGGGCGGACCCGAAGAGGTCGGGGGGGAGGAAAGCACGGCCCCACCTCCGCACCCCACCGGTTTCGGGTACAGCTTCACGAGCGACTACTCGGCTCAGGAGCCCTGCAATTGCGGGGGCCCGCCGCAGGTGACGCAAGGGGCCCTCGATGCGAGCGACCAGGGTTTCTCCTGGTACGAGGGGTCGATCTCCGGCGTGATCACCGATGCCTCGGGGAAGGCCGCGTGGGCCGCGGAGATGGGCGTGAACGCGACGGATCGGGGCCTCGGCTTGGACCTCCTCGTCCGCAGTGGGAACGGAGACTCTAGGTATGACGTGACGGCGTCGCAGAGCTCGTCCCAGCACGAGGCATGGGGGGGCTGGACCTATTCGTACGCCGGAACGTACTCGTGGCGATCGGGGACGGAGGCAAATGCGGATGTGCCGCGGAGAGGGTCGTTCAGCGCGACCCTGATGTTCTCGTACGCCGAGCAGCGGCTCGTCTCCTCGACGTTCTCCTTCACCGAGGCGACCTGACGCCCTGACTTCGAAGCGCTCTCCCGCGCCCGCCCGTCGCAACCCCTTGATCATCGGTGCCGGGATCGCCTTGGCGGGCGTCGTTACCCTCGTCATCGTGCTGGCCGGATCTGACCAAGCGCCACGTCCCGGGCCCGTCGGGCCCAACGGCGAGGGGAGGAACGATCCCCATGCCACCCCAACACCGGCGCCCTCACCGACCTCGCTTCTGGAGAGCGCCCCGCCCGGCGAGGCAGGCACATATCCGAACGAGCTGATGTACCGGGAGAGCGACGAAGGCATGACCAGGCTCCACCGGTTCGACCTTCGCACCGGCGACGACGAGGTTGTGTTGGAGGTCCCCGCGTCGCAGATCGTCCTTCCGCCAAAGGGAGACTACCTGGCGTACGTGAGCCTGGGAACCTCGAGCGGCGAGGAGACAGCGCCGGATGGCAACACGGGGACTCCTGTTCTTCACATCAGACACATCGAGACGGGGGAAGAGGAGGTTTTCGAGGGTCTCGCCGCCCCCGAGTGGTCGTGGGACGGCGAACGGCTCTTCGCCGTGCAAGCCGACGCTCCGCCTCCCGCCCTCGCGACGATCTCGGTCACGGAGATGGAGGTTCGGCCGCTTGATCTGCCACCGGCGATCGAGTGGACGCCCATCGGATGGGCGGACGACAGTCTCATGCTCTTCCGGCGCCCAAGCGAGGGGCTGTTCTTGGCCTCCGCCGACGGGACTCTGACGCCCGTTCCCACGCCCGACGGTGTGGTTCGGGACCCCGCGCCGAGCGGCGAGTATGCGTTCGCCACCTCTCGGGAGGGTGACATCGCCGTCTTCCAGCCTCTGGACGGACGTGCTCCCACGAGCATCGACCTGGGGGAGTGGATCATGGGCGCCCTCGCCCCATGGTCGGGCAATGACCGAGTGTTTTCCTCTGTGGCAAGCGGGTTCGAGATCAAATCGCCATCCGTTGTGATCGTGCTCGATCCGGAGGGTGCGTCCTGGGAGGTTCCTAACACGGATGGTTCGGTTCGCGCCTTTCCCACCCCGGAGGGCGATGGTTTCGTCCTCCTCAGGGGCAAGACGGGTGTTCACCGGGCATGGGCTTGCCTGCCGAACGGCGACTGCAGGAAGGCCCCCGGAACGATCCCGCTTGGTGCGACCCTGCTGCGTGTCGGCTGAATAGGGGACTCGAAGGTGGGGCGTTTTCACGCTTGACGCGGGTTGGCGATTTGCTAGGATTCGGCACGAATGCTCGCGTATGGCGCCCGAATGAATGCTTGCTTAGTCGCCCGGGTGCGTACCGAGTAACCTTCCCAACAGCAACGCGTTAGAAATGGGTGGAGAGGGTCGCGTGCGGCTGCGGCCCAAGGGAGCGGAAAGGAGGAGCCGATTCTCGTTCCGCGGGCTTGCCCGCAGCTGTATGTCAACGCAGGATCTAAGCACAAGGAGGGCAATTTTGAGAAACCATGGAATCCGCTACAGGCGAACGCTCGCCGTGGCGCTGGCGCTCTGTACCTCGGCCTTTGTTGGCCTCGTGGGTACGACGGCAGCCCAGGCAGCTCCGCCGACCGACCATCAGAACTTCTACCCGAACGACACTGACGGCCTCACGGACGGGACCGACACCCTCGTTCCGGAGGAATACCTGTCCGACCGCGAGGACGGCCAGGGAGAGACAGCGCATCTGAGCGCGGTCGCCACCACCGACACCGTGGTGGTTCGTTGGTACCACTGCCCTGCAGGGATCGCTGGTGCCGACGGCACCGCCGGTTCGGGCGACCCCGCCGCCGGTGACGCCGTCACCCAGGCCGATGTGAACAGTTGTGCCTTCATCGACGAGGACACGACGCCGACGACGCCAGAGCCCCCGACTTCCTCGACTGGGCTGCCCGTCGTCATCGTGGACGAGGCGTACGAGATCTTCTGGGGCATCCCGACGTCCCTCGACGACGATGTGCGAGACATCCTGACGTTGGCGTGCACCGTGACGCCGACGGCCGGCGCTGAGATCAGCGGCGGCAACTGTCGTAGTGAGGCAGAAGACGACGTCTACCTCGAGGACGCGCAGACGGGGACCAGCCCGCAGTCAGGCGCGGCCGAGTGGGACCAGGTCTGCTACCAGATCAGCAACTGCGAGCCGACCACGGCCGGTAGCCAGAACTTCGACTTCATCCACGGGATGAGCTGGCCGAACGTTCTGACCGGGGCGATGGACGAGACAGAGGCCTCGGCTACCGCCAGTGCGGACATCGACGGGCTGTCGGGGAGCATCTTCGCCACGGTGGACGCCGTCACGGAGTACGCCGGCGGTGCCGCCGACGAGTCCGTTGAAGACCTCTCAGCGGACGTGACGACATCGCTGTTCAAGGTGTTCGACGACTTCGAGTTCAGCAGCTATCCGGACAACGACGAGATGTCGGTCATCCTGTCGGATGCAGACCTGTTCGCCTATGACGCCGACCCGACGTGCAAGAGCGCGGCCGACAACAACCTCGAGTGCGTGTTCGACGCGCACTACGTGGTGTCGCGTGCCCTGAACGTCGCGCAGGCTCACATCCACAACGATGCGGATCCGGCGACGCCCGGCGACCAGGCCGGCGCTTCTCCGAATCAGCAGACGTGTAATGAGCAGAACCGCACTAAGACGGGCGAGATCGAGACGGATGAGGCCGATGAGGTGATCGGTTGTCTGTTCAGCAACTTCACCGAGTTCGAGGACATCGACGGTGACGGGGACATGGAGAAGAACAACGATCACCTCCTGGACGCCCCCGGTACCTTCGAGATCACCTCGAACAACGCTACGTTCGCTGCCACCACGGCTCCGGCGCCAGTGATTACGGCAACGGCGTCCTGTGAGGGCACCGCGCACGACCACGACGCCAACGGGCTGTCGGAGCACTGCCACGTGACGAACATGGGTGGCGACGACAAGGCCGAGGGTGTGCTGGTTGCGGTCACCGGTGGGGCCATCAACGTGGACTTCTGCAGCGACCCCGACGCGGGTCTGCCGGAGAACACAACGAACGCGGCCCACGGCTGTGGCGACGAGGCGGCGTCCCTCCGGGACACCGCCAGCAAGAACTCAACACCGATCGTCGACCACAACCACCTCCGGCTGAGCTCGGAGGCGACCGGCAACTGTCACGCCGGCACCGCTTCCCACACGGCCCAGGCCGGTACGGCTGTGAACCTCACCGGTTGCGCGCAGGACGCCTTCCACAATGGCGCCCCGGACACGCGGGTGATCTGGCGGATCGCAGCCAATCCGAACGATCCGGCACAGTTCGTGGGTGTTCCGGAGCAGCGCACGGATTCGACCGGTAAGGCGGACGCCGCTGTGACGTCGTCGGCCAACTCGGGCGGTCTCTTCAGCAACATCCTGTTCTGCGGAGACGGCGACGAGGACGGCGTGTGTGACACGATCGAGGCGCAGTTCCAGATCTCCTGGACTCAGGCGCCTGGCGGTGGCGGCGGTGCGTGCAACAAGATCCGCGGCAGCAACCGCAACGACAAGCTCCGCGGAACTGGTGGCGACGACTGCATCAAGGGTCGCCGCGGCGACGACAGGCTGAGGGGCAGGGCAGGCAATGACCTGCTCGTTGGTGGCCCTGGCTTCGACCGTTGCTTCGGTGGACCTGGTGCCGATCGCTTCCGTGGCTGCGAGGTCAAGCGCGGCTAGGTAGCACTCGCCGATCCGGCAACCGGCCGGAAAGCGAAAGGAAGTATGGAACCGGCCCCCTTCGGGGGGCCGGTTCTTTTTCTGCGCGCTCTCAGTTGGCGGCCTTCGATATCCTTCGCCACGTGAGGATCGCGGTACTCCTGTCGGTCGGAACCCTCTTTCTCCTGGTGGCGTGCGATCCGCAGACCCCTCCTGAGACCGAGGCAGGGGAGACGACGCAGGCGGGTGCCGGATTCGACTTCGAGCTCCTCGAGTGGCAGTGCGGTCACGCAAGCGCGAGCACCCAGGAGGTGGTCATCAGCGCAGACGGCGAGTTCTGCCTGGCCGAGCTGGATGTCATGAACCGGGGTGCGTCGGCAGCGACTCTGGAGATTCCCTGTCAGTTCATGTTCGACGGTGAGAACCGGTATGAGCCTCACCCGGAGGTGATGGCTCTGGACGAGCTCGCGGTCGCCGGGTTCGGGCAGGAGATCGCGCCCGGGGAGCTGGTGCAGAACAGTGCCCTCTACTACGACGTCCCGAAGGGAAGCCATCCGGATGCTCTGGAGCTCCACGAGACCTGCGAGGGCGATGGTCTCCGACTGCCGCTCACCCCTGAGCTCAAAGGTGCCGAAACCTAGGCCCGCCCTGCACCGCGTGGAGCCATGTCGGCGCCTCGATGTAGCGTTCCGTCAGTCGTCCTCCCCCTCCAGGATGCGCTGTCTCTTGTCGTCTCTGGAGGAGGGAGGGAGAATGGCACGGTATGAAGGAGCTCGATACCAGTTGCACCAGGGTCTCGAGAAGGTGCTCGGGCCGGAGGAGGCCACGACCTTGATGGAGCACCTTCCTCCAGGCGGATGGTCCAACCTGG
This sequence comes from uncultured Actinomycetes bacterium, assembly GCA_964551945.1. Lineage (GTDB taxonomy): Bacteria > Actinomycetota > UBA4738 > UBA4738 > CALAEC01 > CAZKFH01. The sequence goes on from CAZKFH010000045.1 coordinate 8,292, forward strand.
CTACCAAAGACGATCTGCGGAACCTTGAATCCCGCCTGAGAGCGTTCACGCTCTGGACGGTGCTCACCACGAATGTCGTCTCGGTCGCGGCGCTCGCCGGCATCGGGTTCGCCGCCTTGCGTCCGTCGTAGCCGGTCCACGCTGGGCTGCCACGTTGGCCTCCGGCTGCCGTTCGTGATGCTCCTATTGGCCGTCAACGAGGCATCGCCACACCTCCCGGGCGACGTAGCGCTTGAGGCAGCGGATGGCTTCCCGCTTGCTGAGGCCTTCGGTCTGCCGGCGAGCGAGGTAGGAGCGGGTCCGCTCTTCACACGACAGGCGGACAATCACCACTCGCCACAGCGCCTGGTTCGCGCCCCGATCGCCTCCGCGGTTAAGCCGATGACGGACGGTCTTGCCTGAGGAAGCGGGCAATGGGGCGACGCCGCAGAGATGCGCGAATGAGCTCTCGCTCCGCAAGCGCTCGGGGTTGTCGCCAGCTGTAACGAGCAACTGCCCGGCGACCTCGACTCCGACCCCTTTTAGCTCAAGCAGGCAGGGTGCCGCCTCGGCGACGAGCCGACCGAGCTCCGCGTCCAGCACAGAGAGTTCTACGCCGAGGCCATGGTGCCTCCGGGCGAGCTGGCGCAGGGCGAGCTTGGTCGCCGCCGATGGCGTCGCGATCGAACCCGGCCGAAGGCCCAGGAGACGGGCCAGGAGCTTCGCCTCGGTAAGGTTCCGGAGCTGTGCGCGCAGATCCTCAGGCGCCGTTGTGATCAGTGATCGGATCTGGTTGAGGCACTGTGTCCTGCCTCGAACGGCGGAGCGGCGTGCGACTCGGAGCACCCGGATCATCTCGACACGACCGTCTCGGGTCTTGGGGGCAGCCGTCGCTTCCCCCGACAGGACCGCGCGAGCTGCGGCTTCGGCGTCGATGGGATCGGACTTTCCGAGCCTACGTCGCCGCTGACGGTTGGGCCGTTCGACTTCAAGGACCTCGAGCCCTTCTCCATGCAGGTACCGAGCAAGACCAGCCCCGTAGGTGCCCGTGCCTTCCACACCGAAGCGCCGCGGATGCCCGAAGCTCTTCGCGAACCGCACAAGCTCCCGGTAGCCGGCTTGGGTCGTGGTGAACTCTCGGGTTCCTTGGATCAGTCCCCGAGCATCTACGACAGCGGCGACGTGGACTTCGGCGTGGGTGCCGACCCCCACCGTGACCTCGTCGGCCTCCTGTGGCATCGTTGCCATTGTCATCCCTCCTCTCACCAGGCGGCGGTGGCACGCACCAGCCGGGAGGGCGGACAGGACAGAGATGGGGCTCTTCGACAGGCTCCTATGAGGTCACGTCCGCCCGACCGGTGGTGCCGTAGAGGCCCCTCGGACGGGCCGACAGATCACAACTAAGGACAGACTGCGTCCGTCGTACCCAGGGTCAGACCCGCCCGTGGGCCCCCACAGGCAGTATCTCTGTCGTACCCTATTGCTAGCGTCGCCGCGTGGGAGGTGAGCGATGGCTACAGAGCCCAAGACCAGCGGTCTCACGTACCAGGATCTGCTCGAGATGTTCCCGGAGGAGGACAATGTCCGCCGGGAGCTCATCGACGGGGATCTCATCGTGACGCCTTCGCTGTTGCGGCGTCACCAACAGGTGGTGGGCCGTCTGCACGTCCTCTTGTTCCATCACGCGCAGGAGCACGGCGGCGAGGCTCTTACCGGACCCTTCGACGTCTTCTTCTCCGACCGGAACGTGGTCGAGCCGGATGTCCTCTACGTTCGTCCTTAGAACCTGGAGAGGATGGAGGAGCGGTTCGTGCGCTCCGCCCCGGACCTGGTCGTCGAGGTCTCCTCGCCGTCCACCCGCAGGATCGACGTCGGTCGCAAGAAGGAACTGTACGAGCGGTACCGGGTGCCCGAATACTGGTTCGTGGACCTGGACGCCGACCGCATGGAGGTCTACCGGCTCCAGGAGGGCCGGTACGGCTCGCCGGCGCTCGTCGCTCGGGGGGATATCCTCTCATCGCCCCTGCTGCCCGGTCTCGAGGCGTCCGTGGAGGCCATCCTCGGCACGTCTCCTTCCTGACACAACCCCTCATTTGGGCTTCGCCCGAGCCGGGTGAGCGGCGAGCAGGCTGAGAGGGCCGGTTTGATAGACTCCGAACGTTGAGATCCTGGCTCGCACTCGCCCTACGCTGCCCGCGTAACCCGATGCGCTCCCAGGCCGTTAACACCGGTAGGGGCGTTCCTTCGGACCCCCAAAGGAGTGGACACGATGGATGACCTGAGCACGCGCCGCCCTGCGGCCCGCATGACAATTGCGACCCTCGCCACCTGCGCGATGGTTGCCTTCGTGTTGGTCGGAGCCCCTGCCTCGGCAGACCCGACCCCGTTCACGGCCGAGAACTTCAACCCCGACACGTCTGGTACCGGTGGGCCGGTCCAGAACGCCACGGACGACACGGCGACAAGCGTGATGTCCGACCTGAACGACGGCGTCAACAGCACGTTCCATGCCACGACGGTCACCACGACGAACGCGACCTCTGTTCAGTACTACTTCTGCCCGACGAGCTTTCCCGATAACCAGGTTGACTCCACTGAGGAGACGGGCACGGCGGAGGACCCCACGCAGGTCGCCGGCTGTGTGTCGGCCGCCGCCGCGGACACGACCGGCGTCACGCCTTCGGGCGCAGGTGCGGGCGAGGCGTACGAGGCCGAGATCGACATCCCACCTGGACTCGACGGGTCAACCCAGGACCTCGTTGCGTGGGTCTGCTCCGGTACTCCGGCGAACGGCAGCAACTGCGACGCCGAGGTGGAGCCCAATGTCCAGCTGGAGAGCGCCGCCACGGGGACGGACACCACTTCAGGAGAGATCATTTCCCCTCTGCACGGGACGAGCCTGAGCAACCAGGGCTTCACGGTCACCGCGAGCACGAGCACCGATGTAACCGCAGTGACGATCTGCCTCGCGGCGTTGGACGGGACTCCTCCCGCACCGTCCAACACCCCCGCGGATGAGACCGGGGATCCGACGCAGTGCGTCACGGATCCCGACAACGACGGCACCGCGGGAACCCCCGCGATCAAGACCGACGTCACTCCCAACGTCACGCAGAGCACGTTCAAGACGTGGAGCGTGGCCTTCACCGATGCGGAGACACCCGACAACATGGAGATGGCGCTGGTGCTGTTCGAGGGCACCGACGACGATGGGGACACGGCGGTGCCCCCGGACTCACCTCCCGCGGCGAGCGGGACCGGCCTGTGCGCAACCGGCGCCACGGATTGCCAGCTCGACTCGCATTACGTGGTGAGCACTCCTCAGACCGCCGCAACGGCGAAGATCGTGTTCCCCGACGAGGGCGGGACCAGCACCCTCCCGAACGACTGCACAGAGACCCAGGCGACATCCTCGGGAGAGTCCGAGCCCGAGCAGTACCTGCGGGTTCAGGGGTGCATCCTGGATCAGTCGGGCAACAACGTGACGAACAGCCAGCATTGGGCATTCCAGATCGCGCCGATCGACGGTGCGGGTTTGGCGACGGACGAGACCGGGTTCGAGTGCCAGAATCCCGGGCAGGGGAAGACCTGCAGCGACACGAACTTCCCCACGGCCGCTCCGGACTCCGGGGAGCATCAGGCACCCTTCGGCGTTCCGCCCGCCGCTATCAATTTGCCGGACTACGAGTGCAATGGGCGCGCTCCGAGCCCGAATGTTCCTGCCGGCTCCGGTTGTCCCTCCGGCCCCGTCGGCGCGGACGGTGTCCAGAAGGACCTGAACAGCGACCGGTTCTACGAGTCGGCGGACGGTGACCCGTCCGGAACCGCTCAGGGGACCGCGGGGATCGCCGACGAGGTCGCGGAGTTCCACACGGGAGGCACTTACACGATCACCTTCTGCGCGGACTCCGACAACGACGCCGGTACGTCCCCGACCCCTTGTACGGGCGAGGCCGTGATCGCGACCGCCACGAACTTCACTCGCGCGACGGTCGATCACGTCCATGCGAAGAAGCAGGGGACCACGGATGCCCAGTGCCACACCGGCGAGGTTTTCGCGTCTGCTGAAGCCGGCTCGGTCGTGACGCTCCAGGGCTGCGCCCTGGCGCTCCTTGGGACGGCCGAGTCACCGGCTCCCGGAGCACGTGTCGCGTGGGTGCTCAACCCCGGTGCGGCTCCGGGCTCCCCGGGCGCGATCCAGAACCCCCAGACGCTCACCGACTCCAACGGCCAGGCAACGGCGCAGGTCACCTCCGCCTCCACTGCCGGCGGAATGAGCACGACCGTCCGGTTCTGCCTGGATGAGTACCCGGCATCGACGACATCCGCGCCGAACGGGAACGGAGTCTGCGACTCGGCCGAATCCGCTTCCGGCGCCCTGGCCAAGACCCACGCGGACTTCCGGATCGACTGGACTCCCGGCGACGGTGGTCCGGGTGGCCAGTGCAGCGCAAGCCGCGACAACTCCGGCCAGAACGAGATTCTCATCGGCACGAATGGTGGGGACTCGATCTGCGGGTTCGGGGGGAACGACACCATCCGCGGGCTGGGTGGCCCCGACACCCTCAAGGGCGGGAGCGGGAACGACGTCCTGATCGGCGGATCCGGTCCCGACAAGCTCCGGGGGAGCGGCGGGAACGACAGGATGAAGGGCGGCTCCGGCAACGACTCTCTCAAGGGACAAGGTGGGAGAGACACTGCCAGTGGTGGCGCCGATGACGATGTCTGCTCGGCCGAGAAGGAAGCCAGGAGCTGCGAGAGATAGGGAGCTTAGGAGAGAGGGGCCGGCCCGGCCCCTCTCCTCTGGGTCCAGCGGTAGCAACCTGGGCTCGACGGGCTCGTTTAGAACAGGTAGACGCTCCTGAGGGAGCGTGCTAGCGTCGCCCGCGCACGCTATTTGCTATGCGACTGATAGAGGAGGAACTGGCATGAAGAAGCAGCTCATGAGATTGCTCGCGTTTACCACCGTGGCTCTGGTTGGTCTGGTACCCATCCAGGGGGCGTCGGCGCTCGCGGGCGAATTGGATGTTGTGATCACTGTCACGGGGGGGACCAATCCCGAGGTGGCCCAGGTCGTCACAGGGCACCCCGTCACCCTGACGGCGACGAACACGCCGGCGCCAGCAGTCGCAACCAACGTCAACTTCGACACCGACGGGAACGTGCTCACGGTTGATGAGACCTGTTCGATGCTTGCGAACTCGGGGACCTGCAGCGTGACCATCACCGAGGCCGCCGACCCCGCCGTGCGGGCCTGGGTCCCTGGGGAAACCCCCGCGTGTTCTCCTCTCCCGATCCCGGATGCCGACTGCGACTCGAGCGAGGGTCAGGATGAGGCCGCGGAGGCGGGAGACACAGTCGAGCCGGACGACACCGATGTGGTCACGGTCGAGTACCTGGAAGGAACGCTGGATGTGACGCCCGAGGACTCGGCGGCTTCTCCGACCTCCCCGGCCAGCCTGACGGCCAAAGTCGTGTCCACGGAAACGACTCCTCGAGGCCTTCTGGCCAACGTCGACATGGAGATCATCGAGGGCCCTAACGAGACCGTGGCAGCCGGTATCGACGATGAGTGCGACACGATCCAGGCAGGCACCTGCACCCTGACGTACACGCCGGGGGCGACCACGGGCGTTGACATCGTCCGATCCTGGATCGACGACGACAATCCAGCCGCAACTCCCCCGACCGGCGACGAGACGACGGGGGATGAATACGAAGCGGATGCTACCGAGGAGACGGTGGAGGGAACCACCGACGAGCCGGACAACACGGATACCGTGACGGTCAATGTCTCGCCGGACCCGATCCTGGTCGCAGCTCCGCGCACTCAGCCCAAGAACGTGACCGAGACGGCGACCATCACGGCGACTCTTACGGATGATGGCACGCCGGAGGTTGGAGAGCGGATCTCGGCGACCGTCCTGTCCGGAGGCCCGAACGCGAACAAGGCGCTGTCCTGCAACACGGGGAGCGGTGGAACGTGCACCATTCAGTACACCGGTACGACCGCGGGGACCGACAACGTCCGCTTGTGGGCAGACAGGGATGGGGACGGCCAGCCGGACGAGGCGGATATCGGGGAGACCTTCGGAACCGCGGGAAACACTCCCGAAGGCGATACGACCATGGTTGTCCAGGTCGTCTGGACGGGGACGACGCCCCCACCCACTCCCGACCCGGATGACAACGACGCATGCGATCAGGCCAAGAAGAACGTCAAGAGGGCCAAGAAGCAGCTCAAGAAGGCGAAGGCCAACGGCGACGAGGGCGACATCAAGAAGGCCAAGAGGAAGCTCGCCCGGGCCAAGAGGAAGAAGGCAAACGCCTGCGGCTGAGAAGCCTGAAGCACTGACCAAGCAGTAGAGAGGCCGCGCCCCGTGGGGCGCGGCCTCTCGACATCCTGGGTACATCCCGGCCCGACATCCTGATCGGCACCGATGCGGACGAAGAGATCTGCGGACTTCAAGGTGACGACGTCATCCGCGGAGGCGGGGGCGAGGACAGCCTGTTCGGCAACGAGGGTGACGACCGGCTGAACGGCGGGTTGGGTGACGACGCGTTGGTGGGAGGTCCCGGCTCCGACACGGGGGACTACTCGGACGCGCCCGGCTCCGTTGATGCGAGCCTGATCAGGGGAACGGCGGTCGGCGATGGAGCTTCGACCGACACTCTGTTCACCCTCGAGAACCTGATCGGCAGCCCCTTCGACGACATCCTCACCGGCGACAACGGGCCTAACCAGCTTCGTGGGAAGGGTGGCAACGACCGCATCCTCGGCGTCGGCGGGGACGACTTCATCCGTGGTGCACGCGGCAACGACTCCGTTCGGGGAGGGCCCGGCAACGACGTCTTGAAGACCGGCCACGACAAGGACGGGCTTCGCGGGGGCGCCGGCGACGACACCCTCACGGGTGGTCAGAAACGGGACGACCTGAAAGGCAACCAGGGCGAGGACAACCTGCGAGGCGGCGGCGCCAACGACGACCTCGACGGCAATACGGGGCGCGATGACTGCGACGGTGGCTTCGGCACCGACGTCGTCGTGAACTGCGAAACCTAGCGGCTATTTCGACCGCCCCGGGCCAGACGTTCGTGTCAGCGGGGGGTTCTACAGTCTCGCTTTGTGCTCGGCACAGCCCTCCTACGAGCGTTCAGTGATGCGCTGCAGGTCGTGGGTGGCATGAGCGTTCTTGGCGGCGTCGTGGCTTGGGCGGTGGTTCATGTTGGAAGGTTTGTGGACGGGAAGGACCGGAGTCTCGATCGATGGATGCTCAACGGGGCCGGGGGCGGAGGAGCTGCCGGGATTCTCGCTGTGCTCCTCGATTTCCTGCTGTGAGAAAATCGTGAATATGAGACTCGATAAACGGAAGGGTCGCAAGACTCCCGTTCGGTTCAAGGAGCCAGCGAGGATGGATTTCCTCGTTTTTTACGGCGGCATAGCGGCTGGAGTGATTGCTCTGGGAGTGTTTCGAGCCGCCCTCGATTGGTCGCGCGGAGCCTTCTTCATTGCAGTGGCGTTCTTCGAGATCCTCTACCTGTCCGTTGGACTCAACTGGCTGCTCGGCCGAGACCAGAAACGCCCCTCTTCGTCCCACGGAGACGAGGGGACATGATCGAAATACCGACCGAAGTTGAGTCTGCCGTCCGGATCGCCACGACCCTTGGAGTCTTCGGCGGAATGTTCGCATGGCTCGCTTGGTTCGTCGGCGGTGCTCTGGGAAAGAGGACAGCGCCCCTGGAACGCCGCGTCATCCACGGCATCGGGACCGGGGCCGTGGCCGGGCTTGTGCTGGGCGGTTTTTCATTGGCGGCGTGAGATGACTCCAGGAGCGGAGCGAGAAACCCCGGCGATGAGACAAACCACCGAACCGACCGGGCGGGAGTATGGCATCGCCTACGGGTCGGGGATACTTGGTGCGGCCGTTCTTGGAATCGTGGCCCTCGCTTTGCATTGGGACCGCACCGCGATTCTCCTTGCCGGCTGGGTCCTCGTCGCAGCGTATGTTCCGTTCGCCGTGCGGTACTTGTTTCCTGCGCGGCGTGCGCGGTCTCGAGCTACTCGATCGTAGCGAGGGCTTGGCCGAGCTCGACGACGTCGCCGGCTTCGACCGCGACGTCGGTGACCGTGCCGC
>CAZKFH010000046.1:0-16369 GCA_964551945.1 uncultured Actinomycetes bacterium
GCGCTCGACGGCGACAAGCGGCAGGTGAAGACGATCATGTCGAACCCCGGACACGCGCTCTACTGCGGCGCCCTCGAGCAGAGCAGGGCGGATGCCGTCGCGCGGCGCGTGTTCGAGCCCGACCTGTTCTCGGGATGGGGTGTCCGGACGATGAGCAAGGCCGCCACCGCCTACAACCCGATGAGCTACCACAACGGAACCGTTTGGCCGCACGACAACGCGCTGATCGCCGCCGGTCTCAAGCGGTACGGGCGGATCGAGGAGACGAACCGATTGGTAACGGCGCTGTTCGAGGTCGCCCAGTACTCCGACTACATGCGGCTGCCGGAGCTCTTCTGCGGGTTCACGCGCCGGACGCCGAGCCCGCCGGTCCAGTACCCGGTCGCGTGCTCGCCACAAGGCTGGGCCGCAGGCACGCCGTTCCTCCTCTTGCAGGCCATGCTCGGCATCTCCGCGCTCGCGCACCTGAACCTGCTGACGGTGAACAAGCCGCATCTCCCCCCGTGGCTCAACGAGGTCGAGCTGCGGAACCTCCGGGTCGGGGACAGCACCCTGTCGCTCGCGTTCCGGCGCGAGGGCGACATGACCTCGTTCTCGCTGCTCGAGCGTACGGGCGACGTCCGCGTCGTGATGGAGGAGTAAGGATCAGCTCAGGCAAGGCCCCGTCGGGACCTTGGCGTCGCTCTCGATCGCACGCCGGACCTCCGGGATCGCTTCTTCCGAGGTGATCGCGTATCCAACCCCGTCGCTCGTCGTCGATGCGGCGAACACGACGCCCGCGACGTCACCGTCAACCGTCACGAACGGCCCTCCGGAGTTCCCCGGCTCGACGATCGTCTGCAGCTCGTAGACCTGTCGCGTGACGCTGTCCTCGCCGTAGATGTCGCGGCCGACGGCGGGCATCGAGCGGCGGATCGCAGCGTCGTTGCCCCGCAGGGGTCCCCCTCCGGGAAATCCGAGGACGGCGCCCGGGGTACCGCGCCCGAGTGTGTCGGGGACGAACGCCAGCGCCGGGGCGGGGGACTCGGTGAGTCGCAGGACCGCCAGGTCCAGATCGTCGTTGAACAGCACGGTGGTCGCGGGGAACTCACCCCCTCCTTGCAGCTGGACCTCGGGGTTCGCGACGCCCGCGACGACGTGCGCGTTCGTCACCACATGGTTCCGCTCAACGACGAAACCGCTGCCTTCCTGGATCCGGTCGCATGCCTGCCCGACGATCCGGACCGTGCTCTGGTCCGCGGCGTCGAACGCCGTCGAGGCCTGCGCTTGCGTGGGCTCCTCGACCGGACCGGCCGGCGCCGGTGGGAGCCCGGCAAAGACCTCCGGAAAGCCGAACTGGTCGAAGAACGTGCGTACCTGCGCGAGCAGCGAGGGTGGACGTGGGAGCACCGCGTCCAGTCCGCGGACGATGACCGACCCTCGGATCTGCTCCGACACGATCGGAAACGGGCCCTGCACAAGATTGAACGCCAGGAACCAGACCGTGATCAGCGCGGCGGCACCCGCCACGACGGATCCGGCGCCCGCGTCGACACGGCCCAGGCGACTCTGACGGGCCGCGATCCACACCTTGCGCCCGATCAGCCAGCCGATGGCATCCCCGATTGCTGCGAACAGCAGCAGCGCGAGGAGGGCGATCGTCGCCTGCGCGAAGGGATCGTCGGCCAGTGTCGCGAGCCGCGGAGCGACGAGCGCGCCGATGATCAGGCCGATGATCAGGCCGGTATACGTCACCACCTGCAGGGCTGCACCGCGACGGAAACCGGTGATGACCGAGAGGATGAAGATCGCGGCGACGAGGGCGTCCAGAACGTTCACGGGCGCACATCCTCGCACGCATGACAGGAGCGAGCTCCTCGCGTAGCCTGCGAGGGTGCGAGGTTTCGGTTTGGCCGCGGCACTCGCGATCGCCCTGGGAGGCGTGCCATCCGCGGTTGCCGACGACGTCCCCCTTCCCATCCCCGGGCCGACGGGACCCCTTCCATCGCCGGGCGCCCCGATCCCCGCCTCCAGCCTCGGGCCGTCTCTGCGGCTCGCCCCGCCTCCTTCCGAGTGCACGATCGAGGGCGATGATGGGCCGAATCGCCTCACGGGCACACCCGGTCCCGATGTCATCTGTGGTGAGGGCGGGGACGACGTGCTGGAGGGCCTCGAGGGCGACGACTACCTGTTCGGCGGAGACGGCGTCGACACCGCGACGTGGGAGACGTCTGTCTGTTGCGTCCGCGCGAACCTGTCCGCGAACGTGGCGACCGGCTTTCTTGGAACCGATCAGCTGGAGGACATCGAGAACATCACGGGCTCGCAGGGAACCGATGTGATCCGCGGGGACGCCGCGGCCAACACCCTGTTCGGGGGTGGGCACACGGACCTGCTGTTCGGCGGCGACGGCGACGATTGGCTCATCGGCGGCGACGGCGACGACTGGCTGGCGGGCGAGGGCGGGACCAACGTCCTGGATGGCGGCACGGGCAGCAACGTGTGCGCCGACGGTGGGGGAACGTTCTGTGAACCGGTTGATCCCGGCGATCCCCCTGATACGCGTGGTCCTCTCGATGTCGCGCTCGTCGATACCGGAGCCGGGTCGAGCGACTCATGGCGCATCAGCGTTCGTCGCCGCATCCAGGCCGCGCGTCTGTGGGACGAGGGCTATCTTTTGCTGTCGTTCGACACGCGGGGAGGCGAGGAGCTCGACATGCACGCCGTGGTCAGGTGGGACCGCAGGCGTCCGATCGGCCTGCTGATCGCCGACGGCTCGCGCTCGTCGTCCGGGCAGGTCCGGGTGCGGCGCGAGGGTGGGCGGGGTGTGCTCGTGACGGTTCCGATAGGTCGGCTCGGGCTCGATCTGCAGCGGCTCTACTACCGGTGGTCCGCCGCCAGCATCTTCACCGGCCCCGGATGCCGGCCGTGCTTCGACTCGGTCCCGGAGTCAGGCGGCTACCCACAACCGCTCGTCACCGCCTGACGCTCGCCGGACGGGTGGCCGAGCCTCAGTCGTCGTCCTGGATCGTGGCCACCGCGGTGCCCGCCGGACCGATCGCCGCGTCCGTTGCGTTCGAGAGGACGATGGAGAACGTCTCGTCCGCTTCTGCGAGCTCGTCGCCGAGCACCGGGATCACGATCGTCTTCTCCGTCTCGTTAGGGGCAAAGGTGAGTGTTCCCGACACCGGCTCGTAGTCGGTACCGGCGCCTGCGGTTCCGTTCGCGGTCGAGTAGCTTACGCCGACGGTCTTCCCGGTTGTCCCCGTCTTGGTGACGGTCACGGTGATGGTCCGCTGGTCCCCGGCGGCGCCCTCGGGCCCGGAGGAGTCGCCGACGCCCATGGTCGCCTCGGGGGGGAGCTGTCCCTCCAGCCAGGTTTTCAGCACCGGCCCACCGGCCTCCCCGTAGACGCCGTAGAAGACCGGGAATCCGCAGCCGAGGCCCCACGAGACGGTCCCGAACACGATGAACCTCCCGGCCGCATCGGGAACCATGAGGGGGCCTCCCGAGTCTCCCTGGCACGTGTCCTTCAGCCCCGTGGGCTCCCCGGCGCAGACCTCCGTGCTGGGATGGAACCCCTGTCCCGTGTACGAGAGCCCGCAGTCGGCGTCGGAGACGACGGGAACCTCGACCTCGTGAAGCTGATCCGGTGATGTCCCCACCTGGTAGTTGTCCCTGCCCCAGCCGATAGCCGTCGCTGTCTCCCCGGGAGCCCACAAGGGCTGCTCGCTGAGCTCCGAGATGCGCGTCGGCGTCTGCGTCGCGGCAGTCTCCAGCCGAAGCAAGGCCACGTCGTACCCCGTTCCGTACTGCGGGTGCACGATGATCTGCTCGAGCTCGATGATGTCGCCCGGCTGGCTGCGCAGCTGCGATCCGATCATGATCTGGAGGTCTTCGGGATCGTCACCGTCGACGCAGTGCGCAGCGGTCAGGACCCATTCGCTCCGGATCAGGGCCCCGCCACAACGGTGGCTCCCGTTCTGGGTCTGCAGAGAGATCATGAACTGGTACGGACGGCTGGCGGGACGCCCTCCGACGATCATCGCTGCATCCGCGCTCGGGATCGCGGCGAAGACGGCTACTGCCAGGACTATGAGCGTGAAGCGGCGCACGGACATCTCCTTAAGGTTCGGGTATCTATCTACTAGTTCGTTTCGAACGGCCCGATCTCCTGCTTGCTCCAGAGGCCCGCGCCTTTCCTGACGACGGCCCCAAGAAGCCCTACTCCGAGGATGACCAGGAGCCCCGGAAGGGCTTCCCCGGCGCCGGGCATCTCGAGGGGGATCGCATCCCCCGCAACCAGGGCGCCAAGGGCGAGCAGTCCCAGGGCGGCGTTTCGGGTGAGCAGCCACCGAACGCTTCGCCTAGCCCGCCCACCGAAGCAGCCACACGGCACGAGTCCGTCCTCCGATCGTCGGGCTCGAGGGATCGCGAGGCTGAACGCGGCCAGCAGGAGAACGGCGAGCGCGGCTCCGGCTCGAACCCGACCGGCCAGCAGGAGAATCACGACTGCCACCTCTACGGCGGGGACCGCCGGCGTCGCCACGCGCTCCATCCACCCGGGCAACGCGTGGGCGCGAACCGCTTGCCGCCATGCGCCTCGGCGGAGGAGCTTGGCCGCAGCGGCCCACGCGAATGTCGCAGCGAGTGCCAGCGGCCACAGCCATTGTGCGGGTTCGCCGCTCGGGAGCGAGGTCATCAGAGCGGCGGCTGCCAGTGCGATCAGTGCCAGGCCGTTCGCGATCCTCGGCACGGCTCCAGCGCCCACGCGCTCGAGTCGCTCACCCACGTTGCCCACGGCAGCAGATGTTCTCGCGTTCGACACCACCGCCAGGCCGAGTGCTCGGGCGAGACCGAATGGCGTGACCAGAGCTACGCCCAGCAGGGGATCTCCCACGACGAGCGCCACGGCGGCGACGGCGATAAACGTTCCGTGTCGGAGGTGCGTACCGACGCCGGGTCCGAGCGCCAGGCCGTAGAGGAAGGCACTGGTGTGTTTCCCGAATGATCCTCGCCACCACTCGGGCACCTGGCGGCGCAGCTCGAGGATCGGGACCGGAAGGCCGGTGATTTCCCGAGCCGCGTAGGCGATCGCGATCAGCGCCACGATCAACATGCCGCCGCGGCCCCACGGCGCTCCGAGCAACGCGCCCGTCGCTCCGAGCAGCGCCCCGAGCGTCGCCGCGGAAGCGAGGGCCCCGAGAAGATGAAGCACGAGGGAGACCGCCCAGCGCCTCCTCGAGCCCCCGTGCACGACGGGGGTGATGGTCTGCGCCATCGACAGCCCTCAGGGGCTGAACAGCGTGGAGAGCCCGGCGACGATCGAGCCGACGATCGCGACCGCGAGGAGCGGGCTCAACAGGGGACCTTGGACTCTCGGTACGTGATGCAGAACACGCGGCGCCCCTGGTGGCAATAGCCGGTCAGTGACGCGTCACCGTTGATCCTGGTTCTTGATCTCGAGCAGCAGTCGACGACGACGCGCACGCGACCGTTGCAGCACCTTGACCACGTTCCCTCGAGCACCACGGGCTTCGTGTACCGGTACTGCTCCGCGACCAGGTCCTCGCACACGCGAGACCGCTTCTGGTCTCGCGATGCGTAGAGCGCTCCCTCGTCGTCGACAGGGTAGCCATGGGTGGGATGCACGGGATAGCCGTACCGATCGATGCGCGTCTGCGGATGGAACGGGTGCGGGCACGATCCCGTCGTGAAGATGTGGCCGCAGATGTGAAACGCCTCCGCGCGCCGAGCATCAATCGCGGAGGCGGCGAACGTTCCTCCCGCGAGGGCGACCAGCCCCTTTCCTATGCGCCCCAGGAAGGAGCGGCGACTCGTCCGCGTGGCGAGCGAAACGCCGGAGCGCTCGAGGAGCTTGCCGGTCATGCCACCGTCTCCTCGACGCGTCGGCGAGCCGTGTCGACGAGGCCCTCGATCTGCTCGAGGTTGTTGACCGTGCCTTTCGCTCGCACGACGCCGATGGTGTCGAGGATCACGGCGTAGGGGGTTCCGGGAACGGCATACCTTTCCGCGAGCTCCGGCGCCGCCACCATCGGCACGCCGGGGCTCGAGTGCCCGTACGCGCCTCGCGCCGCGGACTCATCGACGTCCACGATCGCGACCGGCGTCATACGGGCGGCCCGCGCCGCCGGTGCGAGGGAGGGGAGGACCTGCCGGCAGACCGGACAGCCGGGTGAGACGAAGAATAAGAGCTGCGGCTCACCGGGCCCGCCGATCGTTCGCTCGGCCCCGTCGATCGTGTGCGCGTCTACTGGCTCCGGAGCTTCGCCGAGCGGTGGTCCCTCGTCATCGAGCTCGAGCGCGCCGCGCGGCCCGAGGCGTACGTGCAGGACACCGACCTGGCGCGCGAGGGCCAGGAGGAGGATCGACAGGGAGATGACGAGCGCCCACAGGACGACGTAGGAAGCGAGCCACCAGCCGCTCAAGCCGCGAGGATACCATCGGTCTCCTGAGACTCCGCGCCACCGCGAGCGTTTTGCTCCTCCTGATCGCATCGTCGGGCGCGCGTGCTCAGCCAGCTTCACCTTGGCGGATGCTTTCGCCTGCGCCGATCGAGCCGCGCGGATTCCACACGGCCGTTTGGACAGGAGAGGAGATGATCGTTTGGGGAGGCGCGTCGAGGGGCCGTCTCTTCGCCGACGGCGCCGCGTACAACCCCGCGACCGATGGGTGGAGGACCTTGGCGACGGCTCCTCTAGAAGGACGTACCGCACAGACGTCTGTCTGGACTGGCGCGGAGGTGATCGTCTGGGGCGGCTGCTGCGACCGTCGGGGCGGGGAGTTCGGCGACGGAGCCGCGTACGAGCCGGGTCGCGATCGCTGGCGGTCTCTTCCTCGGGCTCCGATCGCACCGCGTACATCCCACACCGCTGTCTGGACCGGCGAGGAGATGGTCGTCTGGGGCGGTCACGTGTTCGAGCGGGAGTTCGGCGACGGAGCAGCCTACGACCCCGAGCGGAACAGGTGGCGCATCCTGCCTGAGGTGTCGGTCGAGCCGAGATACTCGCACAGCGCGGTCTGGGCGAGCACGGGGATGATCGTCTGGGGCGGCGCAACAACCGAGCCTGCGATCCTCTCGGACGGCGCAACGTTCTCGAACGATTGGACTCGGCTGGAGCGAGCCCATTCCGGCCGCAGCTCCCACACGGCGGCGTGGAGCGGCGACGAGATGATCGTGTGGGGCGGATGTTGCGACGAATCCGGCGGCGAGCTCCCTGGAGGCGCTGCCTACGATCCGAAGACCCGAAGGTGGCGGGCCTTGCCGGAGAGCAGCCTCGGAGCGCGTCAGGCGCACGTGTCGGTGTGGCTCGGAGACAGGATGGTCATCTGGGGCGGTCAGCGGGGACTCGATCAGCGTTT
The DNA here is from genome assembly GCA_964551945.1 of uncultured Actinomycetes bacterium. GTDB lineage: Bacteria > Actinomycetota > UBA4738 > UBA4738 > CALAEC01 > CAZKFH01. The sequence continues at coordinate 7,363 of CAZKFH010000046.1, forward strand.
CGAGGACGGTGCTTTCTACGATCCCGAGATGGACCGGTGGTCTCCCGTTCCGGCGAGTCCCCTTGAGGGGCGAGCGGGCCACGCGGCAGTCTGGACTGGGGACGAGCTGCTGATTTGGGGGGGATGCTGCGCCGGCGATCAAGGCTCCTTCGCCGACGGAGCGGCGCTACCCATTGCTGAGCTGGCTTCCGAGGAACCGACCACTTCGCCGGACGACGTTGCTGCGGAGCCGGAGCTCGAGCCCGAAGACGCCGACTTCGGGATCGGCGCGATGATCGCGCTTGGCGGATTGATCCTCCTGGTCGCGCTGGCCGCATCGGTGCGCGCCCTTCGCAAGCGGGTGGCCCGGTAAACTAGATACGTGCCGACCATCGCGCACATCTCAGACCCCCATGTCGGGTCGCCGTACTTCGTCCCGAACCTGATGAACCGGGTCATCGTTGAGCTGAACGAGCTCAAGCCCGACCTGGTCGTCTGCACGGGAGACTTCACGACGTTCGGCTACCGGCAGGAGTTCAAGACCGCCGCCGCCTATCTCGAGCGGATCGAGGCCCCGGTCTACTCGGTTCCCGGTAATCACGACGCTCGGAACGTGGGCTACGTTCACTTCGAGGAGCTGATCGGGCCGCGCCACTGGTCGATCGACGCGGCCGGCATCCGTATCGTCGGCGCCGACTCCAGCGAGCCGGACCTCGACCACGGCCAGATCGGCCGCGAGCGATACGACTGGATCCGCGAGAGTTTCGCCTCGCCCGCCGACTACAAGATCTTCGCCCTGCACCATCACCTCATCTCCGTCCCGGGCACGGGACGCGAGCGGAACATTGTGTACGACGCGGGAGACCTGCTCGAGATCCTCATCACCTCAGGCGTGCAGCTCGTTCTCACGGGGCACAAGCACGTGCCGTACGTCTGGAAGCTCGAGAACCTGTACATCGTCAACGCCGGTACCTGCGCGTCGCTTCGGCTGCGCGGGCATACGAAGCCCTGTTACAACGTTGTAGAGATCGAGGGAGACGATGTTCGGATCTTCCGCAAGTTCCCCTTCGGCGGCACGACCCTGAACGCTCATTACTCGATCTCCACCGGCGAGCAGCGGTACAGGGAGCTGGAAGGGTTTATGCAACAGCCGCAGCCGGGCGAGGCCAGAGAGACTCTGACCACCGACTAGGTCGCGAGACCGGAGAACCCATTTGTCCAAGCGGAGGGCGATCGCCCTCGTCGATGGTGAGCACTACCCCCCCACGACCCGGTGGGCGCTCGACGTTGCCCGCGACAGGGGTTACGAGGTCGTCGTCTGCCTGTTCATGGGCGGCACCGAGAAGATCGGGCCCGGCGAGCTTCCGGATCTCGGCGTGCGGGTGGAGCGGCCGGTGCGGGATCTTCGGTCCGCGATCCTGGAGGCCGTTGACGCGTATGAGGCCGACGTGATCCTCGACCTCTCCGACGAGCCGGTGCTCGGCTACAAGGAACGAGAGGTCATCGCCAAGGCTGCGAGGGACGCCGGCGCTGCGTACGAGACCGGCGATGACGCGCCATCCGAGCATGTCGCGCCGCTCTCGGTTCCGGCCCTCGCCGTGATCGGAACCGGGAAGCGAACCGGCAAGACCGCGATCGCCGGAGAGGCCGCGCGTGTCGCGCTGAACGACGGACTGGACCCGGTGATCGTCGCCATGGGGCGCGGGGGCCCGCCGGAGCCGCAGGTGATCGAGGCCGGCACCGTCACGCTGGACCGGCTGCGGGAGCTCGTCGCCTCCGGCATGCACGCGTCGAGCGACTACCTCGAGGACGCCGTCTTCACGGGAGTGACGACGATCGGTGCGAGGCGAGCGGGGGCGGGCCCGGCCGGGCGGCCGTTCGTGAGCAACGTGGCCGAGGCAGCTCGGCTCGCCGAGGAGATGGGTCCCGGGCTGGTGATCCTCGAGGGGAGCGGGGCGGCCATCCCGCCGGTGCCCGCTGATGCGGTGATCCTGGTCTGCCCGGCCTCGATCCCCGGGGAACATCTCACGGGCTATGAGGGCCCAAAGCGGGTATTGCTCTCCGACCTCGTGGTGTTTACAATGGGGACTGGCCCGAGCACCGGGCCGCAGGATCATTCCAGCCTGGTATCCCACGTTCGTGGACTTCGTCCAGACGCGCGGATCGCACTCATCCGATTTCGACCCGCACCGGCAGGCGATGTCAGGGAGAAAAAGGTGTACTTCACGACCACCGCCCCATCCTCCGCAGGTCCTTCTCTCCTCGCATCTCTCGAGGAGCACGAGGGCTGCTCAGTCGTGGGCATCAGCCACCGGCTGTCCGACCGAGCCGGTCTTGCCGAGGACCTCGATGCGGCGCCCGACTACGACGTGCTGCTGACCGAGCTCAAGGCCGCGGCGATCGACGTTGCGGCAGAGCGAGCGTTGCAGCGTGGGGCCGAGGTGGTGCTCGCCGACAACCGCGCGGAAACCGTGGAGGGCGACGGGGAGCTCTCCGGCCTCCTCTTGAATACCGCGCGGCTGGCAGTGGAGCGACATCGATGACGCGAGAGAAACGCACCGCGCCGATCGTCATCTCCGATCGCGAGCCGGGACTTCCGTACTCGAAAGGACTGATGGCCTCGCAGGTGATGGTGACCGGTCTCTCCCCGTACCGCTCCTACAAGGTGGCGGAGCGGATCGAGGACGCGCTGATCGAGCGAAACATCCAGTCGATCACGCAGGACGAGCTTCAGGGGCTGGCGCTCCGCGTCCTGGAGGAGGAGGCGGGGGATCGCTATGCGCGGAACTTCGAGCGCTGGCAAGAGATCGCTCACCTCGACGTACCGATCGTGGTCCTCATCGGTGGCGCGACCGGCGTCGGCAAGTCCACCATCGCGACGCAGATCGCGGGCCGACTCGGCATCGTTCGCGTCATCCCGTCGGACGCCGTGCGCGAGGTCATGCGCGGGTTGTTCTCCCGAGAGCTCATGCCCGCGCTGTACACGTCGTCGTTCGACGCGGATACGGCGTTGCGCGAGCCCCCGGGAAAGGTCGAGGACAAGGTGATCGTCGGCTTCCGAGAGCAGACCACCGCCGTTGCCGTCGGGATCCGGGCGCTGATCGAGCGTGCAGCAGTGGAGGGAACCAGCGCGATCATCGAGGGAGCCCACGTTGTCCCGGGGTTCCTCGACCTCGACGTGTTCAGCGATCGCGTGCTGGCCGTGCCCATCGTGGTCACGGTGGAGGAAGAGGACGTCCACCGCGGACACTTCGTCGCGAGATCGACCGATTCGGCCGCGCGGCCGTTCGACCGCTACCTCACGAACTTCGAGAACATCCGCCGGGTGCAGAAGTACATCAAGAGCCAGGCCCTGTCGCACGACTGGCCGGTGCTCGCGTCCTACAACCTGGATCAGACCATCGCCGCCGTGATCGACATGGTTGTCGATCGCGCCTCGACTCGCCTCGGCGGACAGGCCGCCATGGAACAACCAACGCTCGAGCAGATCGAAGGAGGAGCACCACGTGAGACTGTTTCTTGACACCGCGAACATCGAGGAGATCCGCGAGATCAACCGCTGGGGTGTGCTGTCGGGCGTGACGACGAACCCCTCGCTGGTGTTCAAGGAGCAACTCGATCCCGAGCAGGTCTGGAAGGAGATCCTGGCCGAGGTCGACGGCGACGTGTCGCTGGAGACGACCGAGCCGGAAGCGGCTGCCATGGAGGAGGAGGGTCGCCGCCTCGCCTCCTATGCCGACAACGCGATCGTCAAGGTCCCCATGACCCCCGCGGGGCTCGAGTGCGGGCGCCGGCTCACCGACGATGGGATCAAGATCAACGTGACGCTCGTGTTCTCGCCCGCGCAGGCGATCCTCGCGGCGGAGATCGGGGCGTACATCGTCTCGCCGTTCCTCGGACGCATCGACGACGGCGCGGCGGATGGGATGCACGCGCTCCGGCAGATCTGTGACATCTACGAGACGCAGGGATACGAGACTCAGGTGCTCGCCGCGTCGCTCCGCCACCCGATGCACGTGGTGGACTCGGCGCTCGCGGGAGCAGACATCGCGACGATGCCGTACGAGGTGTTCACGAAGCTCGTGAAGCATCCGCTCACCGATTCCGGACTCGAGCGGTTCAACAAGGACTGGAACGAGCTGAAGGAACAGCTCGGAAACAAGGAAGGAGCCTAGCTATGGCTACTGATGACAAGACCGCTCTGGCGGGGAAGGTTCTCCCGGAGCTCCAAAAGATGGCATCGTCGCTCGGCCTCGAGGGGTACCAGCGACTGAGGAAGGGCGATCTGATCAACGCGATCGTCGAGCGCACGAACGGCAAGACGTCCGAGGCGGCGTCGAAGCCGGCGGAGTCTCCGGCCAAGCCGGTGGAGGCGCCCACGGCCGAGGCGTCGTCCTCGCCCGAGGGCTCCTCCTCGAGCCCGTCACCAACGTTCGAGCGCCCCCGAGGAGGCAGCGGAAATCCGGGGAACTCCGGCGGGGGAAATCCCGGCGGTGGCGGCTTCAGCGGAGGCGGCAACCCCGGTCGTGACCGCGGGCCCCGCGACCGTGACCGTGGCCGCGACGGGCGGGGTCGGCGCCGTGGCCGAGACCGAGACCGCGGCAGCAGCAGCAGCGGCAGCGGCAGCGGCGGCGGAGGCGGCGACCGTGGTCCTCGCGGGATCCCCGAGGCCACGGAGGAGGAGATCGCCGAGGCTCCGGTAGCGACCGGGATCCTCGACGTCCTTCCCGAGGGCTACGGCTTCCTTCGAACCGGCGGATACCTGCCGAGCCAGGAGGACGTCTACGTCTCCCTCTCCCAGATCCGGCGCTTCAAGCTGCGAAAGGGCGACGAGGTCGAGGGCGCGGTACGCCGGCCCAAGGACAGCGAGAAGTACTTCGCGCTGCTGAAGATCAACACCGTCAACCGGTTGACGCCTGATCAGGCACAGGAGCGGCGCAACTTCGAGAAGCTCACGCCGCTGTTCCCCGAGGACCGCTACCGCCTGGAGCACGACCAGAAGGCGATCACCGAGCGGATCATCGACCTGGTGTCCCCGATCGGGAAGGGTCAGCGCGGGATGGTCGTGTCGCCGCCGAAGGCGGGGAAGACGACGGTCCTCAAGGACATCGCCAAGGGCATCCTGATGTCCGACCCGAAGACGCACGTGATGATCCTGCTCGTGGACGAGCGTCCCGAGGAGGTCACCGATTGGCAGCGGACCGTCGAGGCGGCGGAGGTCGTCTACTCCACGTTCGACAAGCCGGCCGACCAGCACATCCAGGTCACGGAGCTCGTGCTCGAGCGTGCGAAGCGCCTGGTCGAGGCGGGCCAGGACGTGGCGATCCTGCTCGACTCGATCACCAGGCTGGCGCGCGCGTACAACCTCGCCGCGCCTGCGTCAGGGAAGATCCTGTCCGGTGGTGTCGACTCGACGGCGCTGTACCCGCCGAAGCGGTTCTTCGGGGCCGCGCGGAACATCGAGGAAGGCGGCTCGCTGACGATCATCGCCAGCGCGCTGGTCGAGACCGGCTCGCGCATGGACGAAGTCATCTTCGAGGAGTTCAAGGGCACCGGAAACATGGAGCTCCGGCTCGACCGCGAGCTCTCAGAGAAGCGCATCTTCCCGGCTATCAACATCGAGGCCTCCGGCACCCGTAAGGAGGAGCGCCTCATGCCGAGCGAGGAGCTCGCGCTCACGTGGCGCCTGCGGAGGGTGCTGCACGCGCTCCAGGGCGGTGCGGCCATCGAGATGCTGATCGACAAGATCCGCGCCACGAAGTCGAACGAGCAGTTCCTGAAGGAGATCGCGAAAGCCCCGGTGAACTGAATTGGCGGGCTGGGGAGACGATCCGGTGCTGAAGGAGCTGATCGAGGCGATCGGCGACGACTGGAAGCCGGTCAAGCTCAGGGAGGACCGCGAGACTGCCGGTGGCCCCTTCGACGTCGTCACGGTCGAGAAGGCCGGCGAGGAGCGGGAATATAAGAGCGATCATCTACACTTTCACCGGTACGTCGAAGGATTGATGGAAGACCACGGACTGGAGTACTCATGAAGTCAGAAATCCACCCCGATTACGTCAAGGCAACCGTCCACTGCTCGTGCGGCAACCAGTTCGAGACCCGCGCGACCGTGCCGGAGATCCGCATCGAGATTTGCAACGTCTGCCACCCGTTCTACACGGGCAAGCAGAAGCTGATCGACACGGGCGGACGCGTGGACCGGTTCCGCCGCCGCTACGGTCAGACGGCCCCTCCGCAAGAAGAGTCCTGACCCCCGTTCGCCGCCGCTCAGGTGACCCTGCTATGGCGGCTATCTGAGATCGCGTGGCGACCCGTAGGATGAGGCGAGATGGCTGAGCAGCAGCACTTCTACGGCGGGCAGGCGGTCCTCGAGGGCGTGATGATGCGCGGCCGCGACCACTGGGCGATCGCGGTGCGCAAGCCCTCGGGCGACATGCACATAGAGGGCCACGGCATCGAGTCGATCGCGAAGCGGTTCCGCATCTTCCGAGTGCCCGGGTTCCGCGGGATCATTGCGCTCGGCCAGGCGCTCGGCATCGGGATCAAGGCGCTGACGATCTCGGCGAACCAGTCCGCCGAGGACGAGGAGAAGCTGACGCCGCGCCAGATGGCGTTCTCCATGACGATCGCGCTCGTCATCTTCATCGGGGTGTTCGTGGTTTTCCCAGCGGTCGTGTCCAATTTCGCGAAGGAGCGGGTCTCGTCGGGCATCCTCCTCAACGTCGCCGAAGGCGTGTTCCGTGTGCTGCTGTTCCTCGGCTACCTCTGGCTCATCGGGCGCATGAAGGAGATTCGCCGCGTATTCCAGTACCACGGCGCCGAGCACAAGACGATCGCCGCATATGAGCACGACGCGCCGCTCGAGCCCAGCGAGGTGGACAAGTTCTCGACGCTCCACGTCCGCTGCGGGACGAACTTCCTGCTGATCGTGATGATCCTGACGATCTTCGTGTTCGCGCTCTTCGGCACGCCCGGGCTCGCGTGGCGGATCGGCTCACGCCTCCTGGCGATCCCGCTCATCGCCGGCCTCGCGTTCGAGCTGCTGCGCCTCGGCGCGAAGTACCACCGCTCGCTGGTCATGCGCGTGCTGATGGCTCCGGGCCTTTGGCTCCAGAAGATCACGACCAAGCCTCCGAGCGAGGATCAGATCGAGATCGCGATCGCCTCGTTCAACAAGGTCCTCGACATGGAGCGCCAGAGCGCCGCCGCGGATCCCGAGGAGCCGAGCCCCGCTCCGAGCTCCGAGCCGACCGGCACCTCCTGAACCGCCGGCCACACGCCGGATAATGGCCGCGTCATGAACGAGCGGCTCGAGGAGATCGAGGCCAAATACGAGGAGCTGAATCGACAGCTCTCCCAGCCCGACGTCGCGTCGGATCCCAACCGCCTGCGCGAGCTCGGGCGCGCCCACAGCGAGCTCGAGGAGATCGTGAAGGCCTACCGCGAGCTGAAGAAGGCACGCGCGGATGCGGAGGAGGCCCGGGCGCTCGCGAAGGAAGAGAAGGATCCCGAGTCCCAGGCGTTCTACCGCACCGAGACGGAGGAAGCCGAGAAGCGGGCGCGGGAGCTCGAGGAGCGACTCCAGGTTCTGCTGCTCCCCAAGGACCCCAACGACGAGAAGAACGTGGTTCTCGAGATCCGGGCAGGACAGGGCGGTGACGAGGCGGCCCTGTGGGCCGGCGACCTCCTCGGGATGTACCGCAGGTACGCGGACCGGCAGAAGTGGAAGATCGAGGTCCTCTCCTCGAATCCCTCGGACGTCGGCGGCTTCAAGGAGGTCGTCGTCGAGGTGAAGGGCGACCGCGTCTTCTCGCGGCTGAAGCACGAGGGCGGCGTGCACCGCGTGCAGCGCATCCCGGAGACCGAGTCCTCGGGCCGAACGCACACATCGGCGGCCACGGTTGCGGTGCTCCCCGAAGCCGAGGACGTGGACGTGGTGATCAGGCCGGAGGACCTGCAGATCGACGTCTTCCGCGCATCCGGGCCCGGCGGACAGTCGGTGAACACGACGGACTCTGCCGTGCGTCTGACGCATAAGCCGACCGGGATCGTGATCTCCGCACAGGAGGAGCGCTCGCAGCTTCAGAACAAGGAGAAGGCGATGCGCTACCTCAGGGCGCGCCTCCTTCAGATGGAGGAGGAGCGCCAGCAGAAGGAGGAGGCGGATGCTCGGCGCGCGCAGGTGGGGAGCGGAGACCGATCCGCCAAGATCCGCACCTATAACTTCCCGCAGAGCCGAGTCACCGACCACCGGATCTCGGTGTCACGCAACCTTCAGACGGTGCTGGACGGCGACCTCGACGAGTTCATCGAGGCGCTCTCCGCCAAGGAGCGTGCCGAGCAGCTCGGCCGCTCCGACTGATCCCGCTCCCGACTCGGAGGTCTACGGGTCGAGGACGTCGAGCTCGAAGTACCCGTTCTTAAGCTGCTCGTCCGGGAGGTTCACGATCAGCCCCGATGGGCGGTCGAGGCTGTCGTACATCCAGACGACCTCTTCGCCGGCGTAGTAGTTCTCGACGTTGATGTAGATGTCGTGCTCGATCCCGGGACCGTACGGCACACCCTCGAACTTCGAGCCCTCCCACAGGTTCGTGAAGGCGAACCTCAGCTTGACCGTCGTCTCGTCGACGACCTGGCACGGGTCGCGCAGGTGAGACCCCCTGTAGTCCTGGTCGAGCAGGGTCTTGTCGTCGACCACGAGCTGGAACGAGAGCCAGACGGGACTACACCCGATCGTCGTCTGGGCCCACCCCTGCACGTACAGGTCGAAGGCGATGTTGTCGAGATCACCGCGCGCCTTCCCCTGCATCGTGAGGTGGTACTGGGGAACGTTGTCGCCCTCCACGCCCTCCACCGTCGCCGCGTGGTTGTTACCCACGTATACCGCCGGTGTCGGTGAGGTCGGCTTGATCGTGTCCCACCTCACGAAGCGCCCATCGCGCGCGTCGAGGTTCCCGACCTGCCCCGTGTTTCGGTGCAGGAACAGGTCTGCGCGGGTGAAGGTCGGGATGTACTCCTCGATCGG
>CAZKFH010000047.1:0-16367 GCA_964551945.1 uncultured Actinomycetes bacterium
GCAAGGACCTGATCATCACGCACTCGATGGTCATGCGCGGCCGCTCCGGCACGGTTCGGTACATCGAGGCGCACCACCAAGTCGAGAAGCTGAAGCGCTTCTCGGGGATCGACTACCGCTGATCGCGCTCCCCTCAAGTGGTCAGCGCCGAAGACTGCGGCCGGCCAGGTTCGTCATGACGAGTGAGGAAGAGCAAAGGTATCGGCATATACAAGGCTCGGAGCAGTCTCGATAGGCCTTTCACCCTTCAAGGTGTCAATTAGTAGGTTGTTAGCTTCCAGGTAGGTTTCAAACATCTGCCTTGTAAAGAAATAGTATCTGTCGGATTCAATTGAGAGTGGTCGGAGCCCGAGTCCCCTGACTGTGCATCTGCACAAAGGCCCTGGACCCCGCCTTGGTGAATTAAGCGGGTAGGGCGCGAAGCGAGCGCTTGCCACGCGGCCTTCGTAGGGCCGCCAGTCGATCGGAGAACCTGATGAAGAACCGTCTGCCAAGGATCCTCGCCACCGCCGCCCTGGCAACGCTCACAACGCTCGCCCTTGTGGCGCCCGCGTCTGCCGAGCTGGCCCCCGGATGTCGCCTGATCCGCGGAGCGGCCACGGTCGACGATCCCACCGACGACGTTCAGGTCTGCCGCCAGGACGTCTGGCTGGCGAAGTCGTCCGTCCCCATCGGGAACGCGGTCGCGACGGGCCAGGCTGCCGCGCCTTCGTGGGACACGACCGCGCCGACCGGAGCCCTCCAGGACGGAGGGGCATACGCGGGTTCGTCCGAGGCCGACATCTTCGTCGCGAAGGCAGACCCCGCGATCCGACCGACGTTCCAGGGGTCGTTCACCGGCACGCTCGACACGCTCGGCTTCACCATGTTCCTGCGGGACGCGTTCAATGAGACCAACGGCGCCTCCCTGGGAGCAACGGTCTATCTGGAGATCGACGGTCAGCAGGTGCACGACAACTACGACACCGCGGCGATCGAGCTGCCGATGTCCCAGGTAGGCGACCTCTTCCGGGTCAAGGGAGCATTCACGAACATCTACAGCTTCATGGAGGACAACGGGATGGATCTCAGCCCGACGGCCGTCCACACCGTGAAGCTCGGCATCGTGGGCTGGTTCTTCCCAGCGTCCGAGACCGTCTTCTTCTACGACTCAGCCCCTGCCCCCTCGGGTCTCGTCTTCAACGTCGAGTCGCTCAGCGGATCCGTCAAGATCGACGTGCAAGGCGGCTGATCCGCTCCAACGCCTGATCCGAGACAACTCCACACCGAGCCGCCCCCCCAGGGGGGCGGCTCCGGCATTTCTGACCGGGAATCCTCAGGGAGTGCCCTGGTGTGCCGCCCGGAACGCCGTCGCCTCGGCCACCGTCCTGGGACCGAAGACGGCGTTCTTCAGGGGCAACCTGGTCCTGAGGTCCGCCAGCTCCTTCCGGGAGAAATCGCATCGAACCGTGGTCGGGTCGACCCCGTAGAGCCTCGCCCCGTTCCCACCCAGGATCTTCGCCCGGAGCTCCTTCGTGAGCTTGGGGTAGCCGTAGCGTTCGCGGTACTCCTCGGTGATCTGGAACGAGCGCATCGCCTGGATCTGGTCCTGCGGCGAGCCGTAGAAGAGACAGTCGGTGCCCCAGAGCACGTTGTCCTCACCCACGTATCGCAGGAGCTTCCCGAGGACGTGCGCGGCCTCGTCGGGGAAGCGCATCACGTTCCACCACGTCGAGCCGATCTCCGCGTAGACGTTCTGGTTCGGCCCGATCCCGCTCCGCCGCATCGAGGTGATCAGCCGGTTGACCCCCTGGTGGGCGGTCGGCCGCGCGTAGAGCCCCTCGACCAGGTCGACCTCGTAGCCGGAGTGATACACGACGAAATTCATGTCGGGGTGGCGGGCGGCTGCCGGGCCGACGTCGATCGGCGATGCGTGAGGGCTCCCCCCCGAGAGGCCCTTGTGCGTGCAGATGGTGCTGATACCGAGCTCGAGCGAACGCTCGATGAAACGATCTCCGACCCGTGGAAGCGCCGCGTCGTGGTCGTCGAGGAACCACGCGCCCGAGGGGTCGTCGAACGGGAAGTGCGTGAACGTCTTCCACGCCGCGATGTCGTAGCGTTCGACGACGTCCTGCATCGCGTCGAGGTTCGCGGCGAGCGGTCCGACGTTGGGCAACGCCTGTCCGTGGAGCAGGATGCGGTCGTCGCGGCAGAGGGCCTCGGCGAGCTTCCGCGTCTCGTCCATCACCTCGTGGGAGAGCGGGCTCCCTTCGGGATGGATCGGAAGCGCGGAGAGCACGAGCATCGACGTGTCGCTCTTCAGGAACATCTCGTCCATGAAGTGCTCGATCCCGAAGCACACACGCGGGTCGTCCTCGCCACAATCCTGCTGGGGGAAGTTCGTCCAGAACGTGTCGTCCCGGGCGGCGGGGTTGAGCTCGTATTCCAGGAGGTGGCCCTGGACGTCGAACACGAATTCTTCCCCCCCGATCTCCTCTGCCGCAATGTCGGGGTCGACCGTCGCCTCCGGCGAGACCTCGTAGCGGCCCCCGGGGGTCCGGCCGCGTTGCGCCGCCTCTTCCCGGGTGCACGCATCGAGCAGGAGGAAACCGGTCGCGGCGCCGCACGCTGATAGGAGGAACTCCCGGCGGCTCAACCCGGTCCGTCGCGCGTTCCGCTCCGACTCCCGGCGCGCTCGACGTTCGGCTTCGCGGAGGACGGGCGGCAACGGCTGCGGGTCGTACTCCCCGTTCGAGACGGGGCCGAGCTTCAAGGGCAGTCCGGGATCCTCGTCACGCCAGCCCATGCTCCTTGGACGCTACCCCGAGGGCCGCGGTTCGGCGCTATCCGGCGGGCTCGGGAATCGGAAGCGGACGGCCTCTCGCGAGCGCCACCGAGACCACGCCCGCCAGGACGAGTGCCACCCCCCCGAGCTGCAGCACCGACGGCGCCTCCTCGAGGAGCCACATCGCCAGGAAGACGGACCCGACCGGCTGCAGCATGATGACCACCGACGTTACGGCCGCAGGCAGCCTCGGCAGGGACACGGAGATCAGCAGCCATCCCAACACCTGCGAGGAAAGCGCGAGCGCGATGAGCCACGCGTGCGCGGCCGCATCGGGCCACTCGAGATCCCGCAGCACGAGGCCGCCGATCGCGCTCAGGACCGTCGCGGTGAGCGTGGCGTCGAACAGGGGGCCCGCAGGCCGGCGGATGTCTCGGTTGGCTCGACGGAGCAGCAGCACGAACGCGGTGTACGCGAGGGCGGTCAGGATCCCGTACACCGTGCCCAGGACCGGATCCGTTCCGTAGGCTCCCTCCTCCACGATCCCCGAGATGAGGACGATCCCGATCAGGACGACCGGCACCGCCACGAAGATCCGGGAGGACGGCCGCTCCCCCAGGATCAGCCAGGCGACGAACCCGACGAACACGACCTGCAGGTTGCCGAGCACCGTGGCGAGGCCCGCTCCCACGGCGATGATCGACCGGTGCCAGAAGATCAGGTCGAGGGCGAAGAAGGCCCCCGCCAGATAGGCGATGCGTCGATCGCGCCACGCGGTCGGCCCATACCGCCTGCGCTCCAGCCAGGCGAACAAGCCAAGTGCCGGCAGGGCGTAGAGGCATCGGAACACCGCCGCCGTGTCCGGCGAGACGGCCGCGAGGCGCACCAGGATCCCACTGAACGCGATACAGGCGGCCCCGAGCACCGCCGCCAGCGTGGGACGCGACGTGAGGCGCGACCAGGGAGAACGCTGGGCGGTCGGCATGAAGCGCCGAGCCTACTAGTCGCGGCGCGAAGTCGTCCGTATACTTGTTGCCGAGGGTTCGGTTTCGTAGTTTTGGCTTCGAGCAGTTCCCTCCCGGCACCACGCCGGAAGGCCCAACGGACAGCAACCAGGTTCGTGGAGGCCACGAAAGGAGGGATTGCTCGTGGCAACAGGCACCGTGAAGTGGTTCAACCCCGATAAGGGGTTCGGCTTCATCACCCGCGAGGACGGCCCTGATGTGTTCGTACACTTCAGCGCTATCGCAGGGGATGGCTACAGAAACCTGGAAGAGAACCAGGCGGTGGAGTTCGATGTGACTCAGGGCCCGAAGGGTCCGCAGGCGTCGAACGTCCGCCCAGTAGCGCCGTAAAGAACCCAAAGATCGTCGGAAGGACCCGTCCGAAAGGGCGGGTCCTTTCTTTTTCAGGTGGCGTGGGACTTGAGGTACTTCAGCAGCCCGCCGGCCAGGAGCTGCTTGCGTTCGTGGGGCTTGAGGTCGTTGCGGACCTCAACCGACACTCCGTCGAGGTTCAGCGTGAAGGTCTCGCTGTCTCGCTCGAGCTCCTCGCGGATCTTCGGCAGCCGCCACTCGTCACCCAGCACGGCCTTCGCGTAGACCTGGTCGTCGATCAGGATCGGGATGATCCCGTTGTTGATGAGGTTCCTCCGGTGGATGCGGTGAAAGCCCTGCGCGAACACCGCGCGGACCCCTAGCTGAAGCGGCGCGAGCGCGGCGTGCTCCCGGCTCGAGCCCTGTCCGTAGTTGTCGCCCGCCACGATGAAGCCGCCGCCCCACTCCTTCGCCCGCGCGACGAACTCCGGGTCTTCCTTGCGGAAGCAGTACTCGGCGATCGCGGCGATGTTGGACCTCTCGGCCATGACGATCACGCCGTCGGGCGACATGGAACCGGTCGAGATGTTGTCGGGCAAGACGATCAAGACACGCCCGGGCAGGTCGGCGGGGAGATCGGGCGGGATCGGCGGGGGCTTGATGTTCGGCCCACGCCAGATCTCGACCTTCGCGGCTTCCTCCGCCGACACGGGCCGGATCAGCATCGACTCGTCGGCGACCGGCTCCGGCTCCTCGATCGAGGGCGGCGCGAAGTCGAGGTCGCGGGGATCGGTGATCACGCCCTTCAGTGCCGTTGCCCCCGCGACGGCCGGAGAAGCCAGGTAGACGAAGTCGTCGACGGTCCCCGACCTCCCCTGAAAGTTCCTGTTGAACGTCCGGACCGAGGGCTGGTTGGACGGCGGGGCCTGTCCCATCCCCACGCACGGCCCGCACGCCGGCTCGAGCAGCCTCGCTCCCGCCGCGATGTAGTCGGCGAGGACGCCGGACTTGGCGATCGCACTGAGGATCTGACGCGACCCGGGAGAAACCGTCATGTCGAGCCACTCGTTGACACCACCGCCCTCCTTCACCATGTAGGCGGGGATCGCCAGGTCCTGGTAGCCGGAGTTCACCGAGGAGCCGACGCAGACCTGGGCGACCTTCGTCCCGGCAACCTCTCGGACAGGGACCACGTTGTCGGGGTTCCGGGGCTTCGCGATCAAGGGCTCCAGCGCGGCGAGGTCGATCACCATCTCCTCGTCGTAATGCGCCCCCTCATCGGGAAGAAGCTCTCGGAAGTCGCCGCCGCGATCCTGGGACTCGAGCCACTCGCGCGTCCGTTCGTCGGCGGGGAAGATCCCGGCCGTCGCGCCGAGCTCCTGGATCATGTTCGCGATCGTGGCCCGCTCGGCAACGTCCAGCGTCTCGACGCCGGGCCCGTCGAAGACGAACGCCTTGTTGACTCCGCCCTTGACGGTCAGACGCCGCAGCATCTCGAGGATCACGTCCTTGGCGGATACCCAGCCCTCCAGCTGATTCTCGAGCACGACGCGGACGATCCGCGGATAGGTCAGCTCGAACGGAAACCCGGCCATGACGACGGCCGCGTCCATCCCCCCGATGCCGAGCGCGAACATCCCGAGCGCGCCGGCGGTGGTCGTGTGGGAATCGGAACCAACGAGCGTCGCGTAGGGCGAGTCGAACCGCTCGAGGTGCACGTAGTGGGAGATCCCGTTGCCGGGGCGCGAGAAGACCGCCCCGTAGCGCATCGAGCACGTCTGGAGGAAGAAGTGATCGTCGGGGTTCTTGTGGTCGAGCTGGATCATGTTGTGGTCGACGTACTGGACCACGAGCGGCACCTGCACCCGATCCTTGTCGAGCTGCTCGAACTCCATCCACGCCATCGTGCCGGTCGCGTCCTGGAGCAGGACCTGGTCGATGCGGTAGGAGATGACCTCCCCGGGCGTCAGGCTCCCGGCGACGAGATGCGGCTCGAGGACCTTCTCGACGATGTTCTGGGGCACGCTCGTAGCCTACTACCCGTGTGTTGTCGCTTCGGAGCTAGACGCGGCCGCGAACGAACCCGCCCTCGCGCTGCCTTCGCAGCTGCGTGAGCGTGTTGAGCAACTCGCCCTCGGGAACGGGACGGGAGAAGAAGTAGCCCTGCGCGAGCTCGCAACCCAGAGCGATCAGCGCGTCGCGCTGCTCCTTGGTCTCGACTCCCTCGGCACAGACGGGCATGTCGAGCGCGGATCCGAGGCTCAGCATCCACTTGATGATCTTCTCGTCAACCCCGTCCTGGAGGTCGGCGACGAACGAGTTGTCGACCTTCAGGAGCGAGACCGGGAGATACCGGAGGTACGAGAGCGAGGAGTACCCCGTGCCGAAATCGTCGATGGCAAGCTGTACCCCGAGGGCCCGAAGAGCGTCGAGGGTCGCGGAGGCTGGATCGCGCTCCCGGACCAGCACGGTCTCCGTGATCTCCAGGGTGAGGAGCTCCGGCGGAAACCCGGTCTCATGGAGCGTCTCGGCCACCTTCTGCACGAGCTCCGCCCCCGCTCGTAGCTGTTTGACCGACAGGTTCACGTTCATCCGGATGTGGGCGTGCGAGCCGTTCGTCCGAAGGAGCTCGCTCCCGACCCTGCACGCTTCTCTCAGCACCCACTCCCCGATCGGCTCGATCATCCCGTTCTGCTCGGCGACCGCGAGGAAATCTCCCGGGAGCAGCTCCCCTCGTTCCGGATGCTGCCACCGAACGAGCGCCTCCGCCCCGACGACCTCACCGGTAGCAAGGGCAACCAGCGGCTGATACCGAACCGACAGCTCGTTTCGTTCCAGGGCTCGCCCAAGATCGGATTCGAGCTTGAGCCGCTGCCGCGCAGAGGCGCGCATCGATGTGTCGAACATCTCGTAGCGAGACCGATCCCGCTCCTTCGCTCGACCCATCGCGACCTGTGCGTCACGGACGAGGTCGGCCGCAGGTTGCGTTCCCCGCTCGCTGATCGCGATCCCGATCGAGCCTGCCGCGACGACGTCCTCCCCTGCGAGCTGGAACGGATCCGTCAGAGAGGAAAGGATCCGCTCCGCGACTCGCGCGGCTCCGGTCGCATCCTCAACCTGCTCCAGGAGGATGACGAACTCATCCTTGCCGGAGCGGCTCAAGGTGTCCTCGTCACGGAGGCACCGGCGAAGACGCTCGGCCACCGCACGCAGCAACAGATCGCCGTGGTCCTGCCCGAGGCTGTCGTTCACCAGCTGGAATCTGTCGACACTGACGGCCATCACGCCCAGCGTGAAGCCGTTCCTGCGCGCACGCGCGATCGCCTTATCGAGCCGGCTCTCGAACAGAGCACGCACCGGAAGTCCGGTGAGCGTGTCGCGAAGCGCCGCCTGCGCGATCCGCGAGAGGATCCTCCCCCGGACCATGAACAGCACGACGCCGGCCACCATCGCCGTCACCACTGCCGCAACCAACGCGCTGCTCACGGAATATCCTCGATGCCCGCCTGCTCTCCTTCACTCGGCAATGCCTCGATCGTTCCTTCGGGGCCGTGAGACCCCGGGGCGCCGGGCTCCGTCTGCAGGCTGAGGTCAATATGGTCTTCGGTGTCCGCGCCGTCCGTCGTGGACAGCTGCGTGAGCAGCTCGTCCGCAGCGTCGGCGAGGGTGCGATGCGCGACGGTCGTCTTGTTGCGACCATCACCCTTCGACTCGTACAGCGCCCCGTCCGCCATCTGCACCAGAGTGCTTGCGTCTGCCGCATGGACCGGGAACGTGGCAACCCCGGTGCTCACGGTGACGGGCGCCACGGTCTCCATCGCGGCGATCGCTCGCCGGAGGCGTTCGGCGCCTCGCTCGGCGTCGGCGATGTCGCAGCCGGGCATGATCACGGCGAACTCCTCGCCGCCGTACCTCGCCGGAGTGTCGAACGCTCGGGACTGCTCGCGCAGGAGCTTCGCGACGCCCCGGAGGACCTCGTCCCCGACCTGATGTCCGTGCGTGTCGTTGAGCCGCTTGAAGTGGTCGATGTCGAGGAGCACCAAGCTCACCGCCGAGCCCCCTCTCGAGGCCCGCGACAGCTCAACCTGGAGCGCCGCCTCGAACGTTCTGCGGTTGGCGACCCCGGTGAGGCCGTCGGTGGCGGCCATGTCACGCAGCTGGTCGACCAGGGACGCGTTCCGAAGGGCAAGCGCTGCATGAGAGCTGAACCGCTCCACCATCGAGACGACCCGACGCTCGATCCGAGAATCGAGACGGGCTCCGTGCTCCAGGACAACGACGCCGACCGAGCCGCCCTCCGCCGTCAGCGGGACGACGAGGAAGTTCTTTCCCTGCGGGAAGAGCTCAGAGAGCGTTGGGTTCTTCTCCGCATCGAACTTCGACACGAGGAGGGTCTTTCGAGATTTCCACGCCTGGTGCATCGAGCCATCGGCGGCGAGGATCGACGCCTCCTGCACAACCCCTTCTCCTCTCGTGGCGACCAGTGAGAGATCGTCCCCGAGCTTCGCGAGCAGGGCACCACGGCGGAACCCGAACGTGTCGATGAGCCCATCGAGCAGCAGACCGGCGATGTCACGGGCCTCGCTGACGGTCTCGAGGGAGGAAGCCATCTTCGCCAACGCTTCGAGGTCGAAGCGGCGGCGGCGGAGCTCGCGCTCGTTGATCGCCGAGAAGCTTGCGGTCGCCAGCGCGGCGACCCAGCACACACCGATGAAGCCAACCAGGCGTTGGAACGCGTCCGCGGTGAGCGCGGGAGGTGCGGAGATCCCCGGAACGGGGATCGCGGCTTCCTGTAGCTGGTACACCATGAGCAGGAGCAGCGAGTGCCACATCGTGAGCTTCAAGCCGGTTCGATATGAAGCCATCAGGGTCACGGCCACCAGGTGAAGCAAGATCAGTGAGAGGAGCGAGCTCGTCACTCCTCCGGTCAAGAAGGCCATCCAGGCGAGGAAGACCCCGTCGACGATGAGCATCGAACCGAACAGGATCAGACCCCTGCGCCCAAGCAGCCGCCATGCGCCCTCCGCGGCGAAGGAGATGGCCAGATACACGGCCGCACCCTTTCCGACGGCCAGGGGGGAAGCCCCGACCACGTCGGGAGCGTACGCGGCGAATCCGACCACCGCGAGGCTCATCGCCAGGCGGAACATCCGCATGTAGCGCATGCGCTGCGCGAGCGGAACGAGCTCGTCCGAAACCGTCCGGATCTTGTTTCCCACGTTCATCTCATCGGCCCTTTTTGGGGTCGGCCTGAGGATCGAAGTAAAGATGAGGGTCTGGATAGACCGGCGCGAGCGCCAGCTTCGGGTCCCGGCGGTCAACGCGGTTCTGGAGGACCAGGAACGCAACGACCAGGCTGATCAGGATCATCGGGAATGCCGGCTGCTCCAGAAGGCCCGTGACGACGGTGCTCACGTTCTCGAAGACCTCGCCGAGCACGCCGGGAGCTCGCGCCGAGCGGCTCGCGGCCTCCCTCGCCGCATCGGGCTCCGGCACGACCTCCGCCGGCTCCTCCGAGCCCTCGGCCCCTTTCTCGCTCCGTCCGTCTCCGCCGTTCCGCCGGCCGTCCCGCTCGGGCAGGGTCGTCGCGCCCTCCTCGGGATCGGCAGCAAGGGGGTCGCTGGGCTCGGATGGGGCGACCGGGGCCTCGGCCACGGGCTCGTCGGCCTCTTCCTCCGGCTCGCTGGTGGCGGTGACCAGCTCGTAGGAAGAGGTCGCGGCGGCGCCGCGGTTGCCGACCGGATCCGTCCCGCGGACCCGCAAGGTGTACGTGCCGTCGGGCTCGCCGCCAAGGTCGAACGAAGCGGGGCTGGAGCAGCTCTTCGGCGGATGGACGGCCGAGCCACCTCGCATCAGCGCGCACTCGGTCGACGCACCCGCCTCGGCCGAGAAGCGCCAGGTCGGCTGGCGATCGTCGCCCGGGCTGCTCGGCTCAGAGGTGATCGTCACCTCGGGGCCGGTGGTGTCCAGGGTGTAGGTGCTCGTCGCGGGCCCGCTCGCGTTGCCCAACGAATCGGCGGCGCGAACCCGGAAGGTGTACTCGCCATCCGGCCGCGAGGTGAGCGAGTGGGTCACGGATCCGGAGCACGCCCCGAAGGCCTCGAGGATCGTGATCCCGGACGCGAGCTCGCATTCCGTCGTAGCTCCGGCTTCTGCCGAGAAGCTCCACGTCACGGACCTGCTCGATCCGGGTGACGCCGGGGCGGAGGTGATGGTCGGGACAGCCGGTGGCGTCGTGTCGAGCGTGTAGGTCGCCGTGGCGGCCGGCCCGGTGTTGTCCGCGTCGTCGGTCGCCCGGACGCTGAAGGAGTAGTCACCGTCGGGGCCTGCGGCGAGATCGAAGGTGGCGGGGCTCGAGCACGATGCGAACGCCTGCACGACCGTCGGGCCGCGTACGAGCTCGCACTCGGTGGTTGCTCCCGGCTCGGTCGTGAACGCCCAGCTCGGACCGGTATCGCTGCCGGGGCTGGCCGGGGTGCTGGAGAACGCGATCACCGGACCGGAGGTGTCCAGCAGGTAGGCCGCGGAGGAGACGGATCCCGTGTTGCCCGCCGCATCGGTGGCCCGGACGGAGACCGTGTACGTCCCGTCGGGCTGACCCGTCAGGTCGTAGCTCGCGGGGCTCCCGCAGGGCGTGAAGGGCTGGAGGATCCCGCCCGCATTCGAGAGCTGGCACTCCAGAGAGGCACCTGCCTCCGTGGTGAACGTCCAGGAGGGCGTGCGCCCATTGCCGGGGCTGTTCGGCCCCGACACCACGACGGTCGGCCCGGACGTGTCGAGCGTGTAGCCGCTCGACTGGGACGGACCGGTATTGCCCACCCCATCGGTGGCGCGAACGCGGAAGGTGTAGTCGCCGTCGGGCTGCCCGCTCAGGTCGTAGCTTCGCGGGCTCACGCAGCCGCTCCAACCGCTTACTGCGGTCCCGCCGCGCGACAGCTCGCACTCCGTGGTGGCTCCCAGCTCCGTCGTGAAGGTCCAGCTCGGCGTGCGAAGGGTCCCGGGGCTCGCCGGGGAAGACGTGATCGATGGCGCGGCGGGAGCGGCCGTGTCGAGGATGTAGGTGTTGCTGGCCGGTGCTCCGACGTTCGCCGCCGCGTCGGTTGCCCGGACCGACAGCGTGAAGGGCCCATCCCCCTGGCCGGTCAGGTCGTACGAGACGGGGCTCGTGCAGGGCGCGTACGGCGAGAGGATCGTCGCGCCCGAGGTGAGCTCACATTCCGTCGTCGCGCCCGCCTCGGCCGAGAATCCCCAGGTCGGGGAGAGATCGTTGTCGGGGCTCGCGGGCGCGCTCGTGATGCTCGAGGCGGGTCCGCTCGAATCGAGGTAGTACCCCGAGGCGCTGGCCGGACCGAGGTTTGCCGCCTCATCCGTCGCCCGCACGCTGAACGTGTAGGTGTCGTCGGGTTGTCCGGTCAGGTCGTAGCTCCTCGGGCTCGTACAGGGCGCGAACGGCGACAGGGCCCCAGTGCTATTCGCGAGCTGGCACTCCGTCGTGACCCCCGCCTCGCTGGTGAAGGACCATTCCGGGTTGCGCTCGCTGCTGACGGGCGCCGGGCCCGTCGTGATCTCGACGACCGGCGCCGTCGTGTCGTAGACGTACACGCTGCTGGCGGGGTCACCGGTGTTGCCGGTGGCGTCCGTCGCCCGCGCGCTGAAGGCATAGGCGCCGTCGCCCTGACCGGTCAGGTCATAGTTGGCCGGGCTCGCGCACGGCCCCCACGGGCTCACCACGTTCGCGCCGTCCCGGAGCTCGCATTCGAGCACCGCAGCGGGATCGCTGGAGAACGACCACGAGACGTTCGGGGCGCTCGAGGGGCTCGAAGGCGACGAGGTGATGTTCACGTCCGGGCCGGTCGTGTCGAGGGTGTAGGTGCTCGAGCCCTCCGCCCCGGTGTTGCCGGCCGCGTCCACGGCGCGGACCTTGAAGTCGTAGGCCCCGTCGGGCTCTCCGCTCAGCTCGAAGCTCGCGGGCGACGCACAGGACTGCCACGCGCTCACCACGACGCCACCCCGGCGCAGCTCGCACTCTGCGGTCGCACCGGCCTCGACGGAGAACGACCAGCTCGGCAGGGTGGAGTTCCCTGGGCTCGGCGGCTCGGCATCGATGGTCGGGGCAGCGGGATCGGTCGTGTCGTACGTGTACACGCTGCTCACGGGGGCGCTCGGGTTGCCGGCACCGTCCCTGGCCTGGACCCGGAAGGTGTAGTCGCCGTCGGGCTCCAGAGACAGGTCGTAAACCGCCGGGCTCGTGCAGGTAGCGAAGGGCTGCAGGACCGTGCCCTCGTAAGAGAACTCACATTCCGCCGAGCTGCCCGCCTCGACGGTGAAGCTCCACGAGGGGCTGGGGTCGTTCGAGGGCGATGGCGGGGACGAGGTGATGTCGACCGCGGTCGGGATGGTCGAGTCCAGGACGTAGGTGTGGCTTGCCGCGTTCCCGGTGTTTCCGGCGGCGTCCGTCGCGCGCACGCGGAACGTGTACGAGTCGTCCGGCTCCGTCGAGAGATCGTAAGTTTCGGGGCTCGTGCAGGCCGCGAACGGGCTCAGGACGATCCCGCCGCGGGAGAGCTCACACTGCGTCGTGGCCCCCGCGTCTGTGGTGAAGGCCCAGCTCGGGGTGCTGTCGCTACCGGGGCTCGCGGGTGAGAGTGTGATCGTCGGCGGGGTCGGAGCGGTCGAGTCCTCGATGTAGACCGTGGGCGTCGCCGAGCACGCGGACACCTGGCCGGAACCAGTCGTGGAGGTCGCGTAGAACGCCGTGGTGGAGTTGCTGGGGACGCTGACCGAGAGTCCCGGAGACGCGAAGGCCGCGGCCGTGCCCGTGGCGGCGATCGAGCCGGTACAGGTGGCGGTGGTATAGATCTTGACGGTCGTGCCCGCGGCCGCGGTGCCGTAGACGAGCGGTGCGTTGTCGTTCGCCGGGGAGGGCGGGGTCGAGCCGGTCATCGTGGGTCCGGGCAGGGTGCCCAGACTCTCGATCATCCGCACGCGATTGTTGTAGAGGTCGGCGATAAGGAGGTTCCCGCTGGGGTCGAGCACGATGTGCAAGGGGAACGCCATCTCGCCGTTGATCGCGGGTCCACCGTCGCCGGCGAACCCGAACGCCCCGTTCCCTCCGACCGTGCTGATCGTGCCGCTGGAGGCGACCCTGCGGATGCGTCCGTTGCCGGAGTCCGAGATGAGGATGCCGCCGGCCGGATCGACCTCCACGCCCGCGGGGCCGCTGAGCGACGCCGAGGTTGCGGCTCCGCCATCCCCCGAGTACCCACCGAACCCGGTCCCCGCGGCGGTGCGGATCGTTCCGGACAAGACGCTGCGGACACGATTGTTCCCGAAGTCCGCGATGTACAGGTTGCCCGCGCCGGTCACGGCGACGTCCAGGGGACTCTCGATGCACGCGGAGGTGGCCGAGCCACCGTCGCCGCAGAATGCGCCGACGCCGTTGCCGGCTACGGTGGTGATCGTTCCGCCCGCGGAGACCCTTCGGATCCGGTGGTTGCCGGTGTCGGCGATATAGAGGTTGCCCGCCGCGTCGATGTCGAGGCCGTAGGGAGTGTCGAGCTGAGCAGATGCCGCCGCGCCACCGTCGCCCGCGAAGCCCTCGAGGCCGGTTCCGGCGAACGTCGTGATGACTCCGCCCGGGCTGACCCGGCGGATCTTGTGGTTCCCCGCGTCCGCGATGTAGATGTTTCCGGCCGCGTCGACGGCGACGTCCGCGGGATCTCGGAGCAGAGCCGAGGTTGCGGCACCGCCGTCACCCGTTGTTCCCGCGACACCGGTCCCGGCGACCGTGGTGATGATCCCGCCACTCACGCGGCGGACCCGATGGTTGGCCCAGTCGGCGATGAACACGTTGCCCGCGCCGTCCGTCGCGACACCGAACGGCTGGTTGAGGCCGGCACCCGTGGCAGCTCCGCCGTCGCCGCCGTCGTGGTTCCTCCCCGCGTACGTGCTGATTGTTCCGCCGGAGGTCACCCGCCGAAGACGATCGTTGCCGGAGTCCGCGATGAAGAAGGCACCCCCCGTCCCAGCCGCCACGCCGGTCGGGTTGGAGAGCTGCGCGGAGGTCGCGGCGCCCCCGTCCCCGGAGAACCCACCGGTCCCGGTCCCGGCGCGGATATCGAGGTTCCCGCCGCTGTTCGAGACGAATCGGATCATGTCGTTGCCGGTGTCCGCGATAAGCAGGCCTCCGAACGCGAAGGTGATGCGCTCGGGTGAATCCACTTCGGCCTTGTGACGTGGCGGACCGGTGTCGCTGCCCGGCGTGCCGGTCCCGATGTGCGTGACGATCGTGCCGGTTGGGCCGACCGTTCGGATGCGGTGATTCTCGGTGTCGGAGATGTAGAGAACTCCCGCGGCCGTGTCGAACGCGACGCCCGTGGGATCGTTGAGCCGGGCGCTGGTGGCTGGCCCGCCGTCGCCCGCGTATCCCTCGACGCCGTTGCCGGCAACCGTGGTGATGATCCCCGCGCCGCCGACTCGACGGATGCGGTGGTTCTCGTTGTCCGCGATGTACAGGTTGCCGGAGCCGTCGGTCGTGATGTCCTTCGGGTCGTTCAGTCGTGCAGCCGTCGCGGGCCCGCCGTCGCCGGAGAATCCCGCGGTGCCGGTACCCGCGATGGTCGAGATGGTTCCCGTCGTCGTGACCAACCGCACGCGGTGATTGCCCGAGTCGGCGATGTAGAGGTTGCCCGTCGTGTCCACCCAGACGCCTTCGGGGAAACGAAGCTGTGCCGACGTCGCCGCTCCCCCGTCACCGGAGAAGCCGCTCGTTCCATTGCCTGCGACGGTCGTGATGGTTCCCGTCGTGGAGACTCGACGGATCCGGTGGTTGTACGTGTCGGCGATGAAGAGGTTGCCCGCGGCGTCGGTCGCAACGTCGTTCGGAAGATGCACGAGCGCTGAGGTCGCCGCGCCGCCGTCGCCCGAGTCCGGGCGCCCCGCGAACGTGGAGATGTCGTTGACCGCGGCGTTGACCGGCACCAGACCTCCGAGCAGAAGGAAGGACAGGGTCACAGCGAATGCGGCAGTGCCGCGTCGCAGGTTCCTCGATCGCGCGATCGACCGCACGCGAGGAGCGCGCTGCCGGCCGCCCTGAGCGGATCGCGTTGCGACGACCCGGCCCGACGTGGCGGTCGCGCGGCCTGCATCGACGGCGCGCCTCATCAGCCTCGCCAACAGGGAGCGGCTCAGCGCGAGGGTTCGGATCAGGCCGCGACCCCCGAAGATGAGGGCCAACGAGGGCCATGCGATCGCGAACGCGACCATCGCGAACAGGAGGAGGATCGGGGCCGGCACGAGCACGGAGGCGATGCGTCCGAGTCGAGCGGGGTGCGACCGGACGCGCGGAGGCCGGGCCGCCTTCTTCTCTCTTTGGCGGCTCGGTCCGTACGCGAAGCTGTCCGATTCCCTCACAACCGTGGCCCCTTCTGCCCGGGCCTGGGAAGGCCCAGGACGGGATGGCTCCCTAGAGAGGACCATCGACCTGTTCGGGTGTCGGCTTTATTTCTTTTGGTGTGGGCCGTTCCGGGGACAGTGAAAGGGCCGGGATCTGAGATCCCGGCCCTTTCTCGGACCTGCATTCCACCCGCGGCCGCTTCGGCTCTTGTGGCCTCCGCCCGGTTCGACTAGGCCGGGAACCGCGGATGCGGTGGTCTGGTTGGATTCCGCCGGGGCGACCCGGCGCCGAGCGTGGCGGTCAGCCCACGCTCGCGAGGGACGGCCTCAGCAGCCAGCCACCTCCGGGGTCGTAGGTCTATCTGATGACATGTCTTAGGACCACCTCCTTTCTCCGTGCGCCAATCATCCGACCGAGACACCACTTTGGCAAGTAATCCGGGGGCCGTTTTTCAGCGAACGAGCCGGGACAGCCGGCGATCAGCCAGCACCCTTCCGCCCGTCTGGCAATCTGGGCAGTAGGTGATCTCGTGGGACTCGTAGGACACGCGTCGCAGGTCCGAAGCGCATCGCGGGCAGGGCTGGCCGTACCGGTTGTGGACCGTGAAGTGCTCGCCGAGCTTCGGGGGAAGCCCGCCCTCGCGCTGTCGCTCGAGCTCGAGAGCCTCGCGCAACACATCTCGAACCGCATCGAGCAACGCTCGCCGGTCCTCCGAGGACAACGACGACAGCGCGGCGTACGGCGAGAGGCGTGCGCGATGCAGGATGTCATCCGAGTATCCGCGCCCGATCCCCGCGACCGTGCGCTGGTCGCGAAGGATCGTGTGCACGCGACGCCGGTCGTCCCCCTCCAGCATCAGTGTCTCGAATGCCTCCGCATCCGGTTCGGGACC
>CAZKFH010000048.1:0-15851 GCA_964551945.1 uncultured Actinomycetes bacterium
ACTGACCTGAATCCCACCCAGCTCCGACGGCTACGGCTGCGGGCGCAGCTCCTCGTTCCGCCTCACGCCGCGAAGACCGCGCTCGAGGTCGTCGAGCGAGTGGTCGGACTCCAGGCCCAGGATGCTCCCAGCGCACGGCTCGGGATCCGCTCACGCACCAAAGGCCTGACCGTTGCGGACATGGAACGGGAGCGCCTCGAGGATCGGAGCTTCGTTCGCGCGTGGGCGATGCGCTACACGATCCACCTGGTCACCAGCGAGGACTTCCCCTGGATCCGCGACCTGGTCGCGCCTCCGCACATCGCCGCGTCGCACAAGCGTATGGTGCAGGAGGGACTGTCACCCGAGAACGCCGAGCGCGCCCGCCGCGTGATCCGGAAGCTGCTCGAGGGAGGGCCGGTCACCCGCGCGGAGATGCAAGAGCGAATCGCGACGAAGGGCATCACCGCGAAAGGCCGGCAGGCGTGGGTCCATCTCCTCGGGCTCATGACGTACGAGGGGGAGATCGTCACCGGCCCGTACGCTGGCAAGCAGGAGACGATGGTGCTGCTGTGCGATTGGCTCCCGGGCAAGAAACCACGTCCTCCCAAGGATCCCGCGGCTGAGCTTGCGCGCCGGTACTTGCTC
Source organism: uncultured Actinomycetes bacterium (assembly GCA_964551945.1). Lineage (GTDB taxonomy): Bacteria > Actinomycetota > UBA4738 > UBA4738 > CALAEC01 > CAZKFH01. The sequence goes on from CAZKFH010000048.1 coordinate 628, forward strand.
GGACACGGACCCGCCTCGATCGACGATTTCCGGTGGTGGTCGAGCCTCCGCGCCGCCGACGCTCGCGCCGGCTTCACGGCTATCGGGGACGAGCTGGTCGAGGAAGGCCCGGGGGTGTGGCGCCATCGTTCGCAGAAGAAGAGCGCGGCCGCGACGAAGACCGTTCACCTTCTGCCCGCATTCGACCACTACTACCTCGGCTACCGGGATCGCTCGCACGTGGTGACGTCCGCCGGCGCCGCCCGGATGTCACGGGGTGGGTTCTTCTTCAACTTCGTCGCGTCCGACGGTGGAGCGGTCGCGCTCTGGAAGCTGGTGCGTCGCAAGGGTGGCTTCGACGTCAGGGTCGAGCCGTTCGCCCGCCGCATGCCGGCCAGGGCTGCGATCGAGCGCGAAGTGGCCGACATCGGCCGATTCCTCGGCGCCGACGTGTCACTCGTCAGTCTCTAGGCAACGGGGGGCTGGTCGACCTCGTCGTCCTCTTCGGGCTCGCTCTTCCGCTCGCCTTCAACCTCTGGAGGCGGGTCGTCCGCGTTGCTGTACGGCTTGCCCTCGCGTTCCGCGATCAGGCGGCCGAGCTCGTCGGCCTCGTCGTCCGTCAGCCCCTCGGAGTCACGCTTCGCTGTCAGATCCTCGTACCTGCCCATCGCTCGGTGCTTACCCGCCACCCTTGCCACCAAACGGAAGGGTGCGTCGCGGAGGTGGTAGCGATCCCTACCATGCTGGTAACGATCCCTACCAGGGTCGAGACGGAAGGTCTCGGGCGCGAGGGTCACGCACGGTAGCCACACTGGCGCGAACGTAGACTGAGCGCGATGGAGGAGGCCACCGCCGTGACGGACGCTCGACCGCGGGTGCGTGAGCGGTTTCTGCGCGCGTGCCGTGGCGAGCAGGTCGACGCCACGCCCGTCTGGTTCATGCGGCAGGCCGGGAGGTATCTGCCGGAGTACAAGAAGCTTCGCGGCGAGAACGACGTGCTCTCCTTGACTCGCGATCCGGAGGCCGCCGCGGAGATCGCGCTGCAGCCGATCCGCCGCATGGACGTCGACGCGGCGATCCTGTTCAGCGACATCATGGTGCCCGTGGCCGCGGTGGGCGTGGACGTGCGGATCGTCGCGAACCAGGGCCCGACGATCGACGAGCCGTTCACGTCGGAGAAGGACTTCTCGCGCCTTCGGCTCCTCGAGCCGGCCGAGGACGTGCCGTACACGATCGAGACGATCCGGATTCTGCTTCGCGAGCTGGAGGTGCCCCTGGTCGGGTTCGCGGGCGCGCCGTTCACCCTCGCGTCGTACCTGATCGAGGGACAGCCGTCACGCGACCATGTGAAGACGAAGTCCCTGATGCTCGATCAGCCGGCGACGTGGGGCGGCTTCATGAACGCCCTCACGGAGAAGATCGTGCTCCCGTACCTCCGCGCGCAGGCGGAGGCCGGCGTGCACGCGATCCAGCTCTTCGACTCCTGGGCGGGGACGCTCTCGCCGGAGGACTACCGGGCGCACGTGCTGCCGTGGTCGACGCGGATCTTCGAAGGCCTCCGCGAGTACGGCCTCCCCATGATCCATTTCGGGACCGGCACGGGTGAGCTGCTCGAGATGATGCGCGAGGCCGGCGCGGACGTGATCGGTGTCGACTGGCGCGTGCCGCTGGACACCGCGTGGGAGCGGATCGGCCTCGACGCGGGTATCCAGGGCAACCTCGAGCCCGCCGCGTGCCTTGGTCGATGGGAAGTTGTCGAGCGCAAGGCGACCGCCGTGCTCCGGCGCGCCGAGGGACGGCCGGGTCACATCTTCAACCTGGGCCACGGCGTGTTGCCGCAGACGCCGCCGGAGAACCTCTCGCGACTGGTCGACCTCGTGCACGAGCGGACGGCACGATGACGAAGGCGCTGCTCGTCATGGCCTACGGGACCGCCAGCGGGCCCGAGGACGTCGAGCGGTACTACACGGACATCCGTGGCGGCAAAACGCCCACACCGGAGCTGATCCAGGAGCTGAAGGAGCGGTACGCGGCGATCGGCAACACGTTCCCGCTCGACCGCATCACCAGGGAGCAAGCCGCGGCGCTCGAGAAGGAGCTCGGGTTCAAGGCGTACATCGGCTACAAGCACTCGCGACCGTTCGTCGGTGACACAGTGATGCACATGGCCGCCGACGGCATCAAGGACGCGATCGGGATCGTGATGGCACCGCACTACTCGGGCATGTCGATCGGCAGCTACATCGAGCGAGCGAGGAAGCAGCAGCCGAAATCGATGAAGCTCACGTTCGTCGAGTCATGGCACGTCGCGCCGGCCTTCGTCGACGTCCTGGCCGGGAGAGTCCAGGAGGCGCGATCACTTCTGGATCCGGACGCGCGTGCGAACGATCTCGTGATCTTCTCCGCGCATAGCCTGCCCGAACGGATCCTGGAGGAGGGCGACCCGTACCCGCAGCAGCTTCGCGAGACCGCCGAGGCGGTGGCCGCGAAGGCGGGAGTCGAGCGCTTCACGACCGGCTGGCAGAGCGCGGGCCGCACGCCGGAGCCGTGGCTCGGTCCGCCGCTTGAGGAAGTGGTGGCGAAGGCCGCGGCCGACGGTCACACGGGCGTGATCGTGTGCCCATGTGGGTTCACCGCCGATCACCTCGAGGTCCTCTACGACGTCGACATCCAGGCGAAGGGCGCTGCGGAGGCGGCCGGCATCCCTCTGGTGCGCACGCGCTCGATGAACGCCGAGCAGGACTTCATCGCTGCGGTTTCCGCCGTGGTGCGAGACCATAAGGCAAGCCGATGAGCGAGACGACGACAACCACCTACGCGTACTACCCGGTGTTCCGGCTCTGGGGCGGCACCGAGCGCGTCCACGAGGCGAGCGGCGTCGAATGGGAGGTCGTGTTCAAGGAGCACGCGGATGCCGTCCAGGTGCGCGGGTTCTACAGCGCGCAGGGGTTCCGCCCCGACGCCGACATCATGATGTGGTGGGTCTCGGAGTCGCCCGACGCGATCCAGGACCTGCTGGTCGCGATCCGGCGGACGGAGCTCGGCTCGCGGCTCGAGCTGACCCACGCGTTCCTCGGCGCGTCCCGGCAGGCCGAGTTCAACCCGCAACACATGCCCGCGTTCCTTCGCGGCGAGGACCCCAAGAAGTACCTCTGCGTCTACCCGTTCGTGCGTACGCCTGAGTGGTACCTGCTCCCGTCCGAGGAGCGAGCACGCATGCTCCGAGAGCACGGCGAGATCGGCCGCGAGTTCCCCGACGTCCTTCCGAACACCACGAGCGCGTTCGGGCTCAGCGATTGGGAGTGGATCCTGGCGTTCGAGGCCGACGACCTCGCACGGATCGTGGACTGCATCCGCCGGCTCCGCGACGCCGAGGCCCGCAAGTACACGAAAGAGGAGATCCCCTTCGTGATCGGCATCCGCAAGCCGATGGCCGACGTCATCGCCGACCTCGCGTAGTCTGCTTTCGTTGCCGTCCTGAGTGCCCCTCGCACGAATTAGCAGGGATGTTCATTTGTGCGAGTGAAGTGCAGGGGAGGGAACATCAAGCATCGGTCGACCGTCGAAGGAGTGACGATGCGGAGAGCCCTGATCGCGCTGGCTGTCTCGGTCCTTGTCGCTTGTGCCGAGCGGGCCGAGCCCGGCCCCGGCCCCGATCAGCCGGTTTCGAATCCCCCGGTCACCACCGTCCCGAACCCGGGCCCCACGATGCTCGAAGTTCAACCGCGCGAGGGACTCGTCGACATCGTGCCGCACATCTGGGACAGTGCCGAACCGCTCGACTCCACGACGATCCGTGTCGAGTTCTACGGCGGGGTGGAGGAGTGCGAGGGACTCGACCATGTCGAGGTCGAGGAGACGAAGGACACCGTCACCATCACCCTGTATTCCGGTCGCGTCCCCAGCGCAGAGGTCTGCATCGAGATCGCCCTGCTGAAGGCGACCACGATCGAGCTCGACTCACCCCTCGCGGGGCGAGATCTCGTCGACGGCGCCGCGTAGCCGTCAGTTCCAGAGCGCGAGGATCACGGACACGATCGAGAAGGCGACGATCGCGGGGATGCCGTTGATCAGCCAGTAGGAGCTGCCTTTCTGCTCGTAGATCTGAGTGATGAACGAGATGACGAGGCCGAACCCCACTCCGAGAAGGACGCCGAGCTCGATCGCGTTGCCGACCTCGGTTATCCCCAGGGCGGCCACGAGCAACGCGATGACGATCGTTGTCACGAAGTAGCCCACGAGCGTGCCGATGAGGGTCGAGGGCGGGGGCATGGTGCCCTGTCCGGTCGGCGTGACCTTGGCGGCGCTTTGCCACGCCTTGCTGATGGGCGGGACCGAGTAGTAGACGGCGCTGTAGACGAACCAGGCCAGTGTCGCGACGACCACCGCGAGCCAATTCAGGTCGCCAAGCAGGTCGATGAGCATCTTCCCCTCCCTCCGTCGGGATCCGTACTCAAGGTACCCCCGGGCTTGCCTCGCTTCCAGCACCCAACTTTCGGTGAGAATGTCGATTCGGGTTGCGGCTGGTCGTCATAGGGATGAAGGGCGGCACCGGGTCGCTCGCAGCGAAGGAGGCGTGGGATGACGAAATACCTGCTCGGGATCTTCTCCGACGAGAAGATGTGGGCGACGTTCTCGCAGGAGGATGTTGCGCAGGCCATGAAGGCGTACGGGGAGTTCACGGAGGAGACGAAGTCGTCGGGAGCGTTCATCGCTGGGGAGGGGCTCGCGCCCACGGCGACCGCGAAGACCGTTAGCGTGCGTGAGGGGAAGAAGGCCACGACCGACGGTCCGTACGCGGAGACGAAGGAGCAGTTCGGCGGCTTCTACCTCCTGGAGTGCAAGGATGAGGCCGAGGCGATCACATGGGCGGGGAAGATCGTGGACATGCAGGGAGGCCACGGCTCCGTGGAGGTGCGTCCGGTGATGGAGTACGAGCAGTAGGCGCTGACTCACACGTCGCCAGGGTCGTCGACCGTCTGTTTCGGCGAGAGTCGGGGCGGGCGGTCGCGACCCTGATCCGCATCACCGGTGACTTCGACCTGGCCGAGGAGGCCGTCCAGGACGCGTTCGCGGTGGCCGTCGAGCGTTGGCCCGGTGACGGCATCCCGGACAACCCTGGCGCGTGGATCACGACGACGGCTCGCAACCGCGCGATCGACCGGCTGCGGCGCGAGAAGCGCCTCGGGGAGAAGACCGAGGCGCTCGGACATCTCGAGAAGCTCGAGGCCTCGGCGGAGGAGCACCTCATCGATACGGCGATCCCCGACGACCGGCTGCGGTTGATCTTCACGTGTTGCCACCCGGCGCTCGCGGTGGACGCGCAGGTCGGGCTGACGCTCCGAACGCTCGGCGGTTTGACCACGCCCGAGATCGCTCGCGCGTTCCTGGTTCCCGAGCCGACCATGGCTCAGCGCCTGGTGCGTGCCAAGAAGAAGATCCGAGATGCGGGGATCCCGTACCGCGTTCCGCCCGCCCACGCGCTACCCGAACGCCTGCGAGGGGTTCTCGCGACCCTGTACCTGATCTTCAACGAGGGGTACCTCGCAAGCGCCGGTGACTCGCTCAACAGACGGGAGCTGAGCGCGGAGGCCATCCGTCTCGCCCGCACCCTGGTGCAGCTGATGCCGGACGAGCCCGAGGCGCTCGGCCTCCTGGCGCTGATGCTGCTTCAAGACTCTCGCCGAGAGGCTCGAGTGAGCTCGGAGGGCGAGCTCGTGCTGCTCGAGGATCAGGACCGCGCCGTGTGGGACCGAGAGCAGATCGAGGAGGGCATGTCGGTGCTGCAACGCGCCGTGGATCTCGCCCGGCCCGGGCCGTACCAGCTCCAGGCGGCGATCGCGGCCGTGCACGCAGATGCGGCCGCCGCGGCGGATACCGACTGGGCTCGGATCGTGAGGGTCTACGACGCGCTGCTGGTCCTCCAGCCCTCTCCGGTGGTCGAGCTCAACCGAGCGGTCGCGGTGGCGATGGCGGAGGGCCCGGCGATTGGGCTCGAACTCGTCGATCGCCTGGAGCGAAGGCTCGACGATTACCACCTGTATCACGCGGCGCGAGCCGATCTGCTGCGGCGGCTCGGGCGGCGAGAGGAAGCGGTGGCCGCCTATACGCGTGCGCTCGATCTGACGTCGAATGAGATCGAGCGCGGTTTCCTGCGGCGGCGACTCGTGGAGCTCGGAGCCGAGTAGGGCTAGACGCGGCCCTCTTCGCAGCCGCGGGCCCTCTTGCCGCCGTGGCACGCGTCGATCCCGGGCCCCCCGAAGGTGCCGTCGGCGCCGGGTCCTCCGAGGAGGAAGTCGGCACCCTTGCCACCCTTGAGGCTGTCCCGTCCCGACCCGCCGAGGAGGATGTCGTCCCCGCCGCCGCCGATCAGGACATCGTTCCCGCCGAGCCCGCACAGGACGTCATCGCTCGGAGTGCCGACGAGCCGGTCGGACCCATTAGTGCCCTCGGTGGGGGTCACGCTGCCTCGACCGGAGCAGAGCCTCTTCGCTTCCGCTGCCGTCACGGTCGGTCCGGCGCCACCGACGCCACTATCGTCGCTTCCTTCGGGGCCGGGACCCTGTGTCTCGTCCACTGGTTTCACGCGCACGTGGACCGGCGCGGGGTCAGACATCAGTTCGCCATCGCTTACGCGATAGCTGAATCGGTCCGTCCCGTTCCAGTCCTTGTCCGGGTCGTACCGGACGACGGCGGTATCGCGGTTGGGGTTGCCCGGGTCACAAGGTCTGTCCTCGAGCGGGCCGAGTTTTCCATGTTCGGGCTGATTCACGATCTCGAAGGTGAGCTGGCAGTGCTCCTTGTCTCGGCCAACGAGGATCAGGTGCGTGGTCTGGTCCTCGTCAGTCTCGTCGCCGATTCCGTCTGCCGTCGGTGCCGTGTTCGGTGTGCTCGACTGCTCGACCGCGACCGTCTGCAGGGGGGCAATCACCGTGTTGCTGTACGGCGGCGCAACGATCGCGGGTTGAGCGGTCGGCACTGCGAACTGCCACTGGCGGATGTCGATCTCGTTGATCGGCTCACCGACGTTGGCGTTGTCGGAATCCTGGGTCACGAACGCGTGCAGGCCATGGCTGGCGTACGCACCCTGCTTCTCGTGCTTGGTGCAGTCCGCTGCACCGTACGCAAGGATTACCCGAGAGTCATTCGCGTTTTCGCCGGGCCACGGGCGGGGGACCGGGTCGTCGCCGGTGCCGTCGTCGAGGCACTTGTCATCCCGGTAGTACGGCGTGGCGACGGCGTTCGTCAACGTCGTTGGGCCAAGTAGCTCCCAGATGTAGACGAGCGAGCCGAAGTTGTCCTTGCCCGAGATCTGCTCCCATGTGTTGAACGCGCTGGGAGGGCTGAAGGTCGGGTCGGGCGCGTCGAAGAACGCTTGCAACTGAGGGTCGTTCGGTGGGAAGCCGTCGACGTTCCCTTGATCGTCGTTCGTGCCGTCGATGTCGTATCCCTCGGGCCGCACGTTCTGGTTGTGCTGATTCCAATACTTGGTTGCGACCCCCTGGTTGTAGTCCCAGGACGTGTACAGCCCGTCGGGAGGGATGGGGTGGACGCGAACGTGGAACCGGTAGGTGATCGCGTCGCGGTAGAACGTCTCGGTCTTCGTGACGTTGGTCCCGGAGTCGGCACCCCAGATCTCCCGGATCGCGCGCACCGGTCCTTCGAGCTCGCCGAGCAGGGAGGCGTTGGCCTCCCAGTTCACCTGCTCGTCCTCGAACCCGACCGCGGAGATCTGGGAGTCCGGGCTCTGCTGGAACGCCCGTCCCTTCCAGCGGTCGATTAGATCCGGACCGTAGATATCTTGTTGGACGGGGTCCGCGACGTGCATCTCTCGCACCATCCACCGCCCGCTCGCGTACCAGCGGTAAGAATCCGTGGTCACCGTCACCCCGTCGCGAGCGAAGCGGTCGGAGGACTGTCGCTCGGTCTCGACTACTCCCAGGGTGTCGGGGTCATCGTTACAGACGGTTCCGGGCTGATTGGGCCCGTAGCCGGAATTGGAATTTCCCAGCTTCTCCGGGTCGGCGTCCGCGAACGAGTGCTGGTCGATCCACTCGTCGGCGTTCGCGTCCCTCGTGTAATCGACATATCCGTTGTCGGCGTTGAAGGCCGAGCCGTCGGGGCGCAGATACAGGTACACGTAGCTCGCGGCCCCCGCAGGGCTCAACGGATCGGTGATCGCGATCTCCTGCCGGTTCGATCCCGTACCCAGCGGCCCGAACTGGCCCGATGGTGCTCGCGGACCCGCATCGCTCGCCATGAACACGATCTCGTCGTCGTCGTCCAGTGTCAGGACGGGATCCTGCATTGGAGCTGCTTCGTTCTCGGGGGTGGCCGGGTCGTCCGGCGGGTATTCCTTGTTGCACTCGCCCGCAAACATCTTCCAGGCGTCCACGTCCCACTCGTACGTGAGCTCCTTGTCCGTGCCGGAGTACCAGGAGAAGTCCGAGGGTCCGTTCGCCAGGAAGTAGGGGAACACCTCGTCGACCTGGACGGGGATCTCCGCGAACCCGGTGCCGTTCCAGCGGAACGCCACGATCTGGTCGACATCCACTCCAGAGCGGGCATCGGGAGGAACCTCGAGGGTCCCGTTGTGGGCGTCTCGCACCGTGCATTCCGGCGGGTCGGGAATCGGATCCGTACCGCAGGGGAAGTTGGGCGGGTTTGGGTCGGCGACGCCGACTGCCGGGAGACGCGACCACGTCGGGAGCTTCGCGCCCTTGAGCACCACTGGTTCGACTGAGCGCTCCGCGGTTGTCGCCACGGGCTGCGCGTTCGCGACCGGGGCGACGCCGCTCAAGGCGCCGACCAGCACGATCGCCGAGAGAGCCCTCAACCTCATGCGGGCACGCACCGAATGTCGTGGAGCTCGCCGCACGTGGGCTCCGGGCCGAAATCGCTATTTGAATTCGTGGGCTGGAGCGGCAGCATGATCCGAGATGGGCGCGTCGCGTCGTGGAAGACGGTGTTGACGCCCGGCGCGCGCTTCGGCACGTAGGCGTAGAAGCTGTCGGCCGCCGGTGGCGTGTGCACCTTCACGACGATGCGGTGGCCGGGCCGGAAGACGTGTCCCACCGGGAAGACCTCGATCAGGTACTCGTACGTCTGGCCGGGCGTGACCGGCTGCGGGTTGGTGTGCGGATGGAACGGGCGGTACAACACCGAGCCGTCCCAATCGCTCATACCTGCATCGTACGCTCGATGGCTCCCTTTGAGCATTCCGCGCTGGAGGTACGTGCGGCTGCCGTCGGGAGCCTCGTCGATCAGCTGGACGAAGAACTCGGGATCGGGTGAGGTGCTGCTGATGTAGAGCGTCGAGGTGATGGGTCCGGCGATGACCGTGTTCTCGGTCACCGGCGCGCTCCGGAAGGTGATCTCGTCGGGCCCTGCAGGCGTCGTGATCTCGCTGCCCGCCGTCGGCCCGGCCTGATACGACCACGACTGACGAGGACTTCCGCTCACGTACTGGTCGGAGCCTTCGTCTGCGGCCGGCTGCTGCGTGCTGAGCCCGCCGTTCGCTCGCAGGTAGTAGTTCGTCCACTCGGTCTTTCCGAGCGGGAACGTCTTCGAATCGATCTGGCCGCTCGGCGTGATCCCGGTCGGCGTGTTGCGCATGTCGAGGTACGTGGTGACGGAGCTGTGCGGGCAGTTGTCGTGGTCGTCCTCGTCCTCGTCGCACTTGAGGGAGCCGTAGCCGTTCTTGACGCCACGCATCCAGTGGTCCATCCACTTCACGCGGTCGGCCATGATGAACGGGTCCTGCTGGGTGCCGTGGTCGCCGTTCGTCATCACCATCCGCTTGGGCACGTCCTCGATCATCTCGAACAGGTGCGGGAAGCGCGGGCCGGTCTGCTCGTCCTGGTAGGCACCCGCGAGATGGATGGGGACCTCGATGCGATCCGCATACGTCCCGAGTGACTTCGATCGCCACCAGTCGCCATCGACGTCGCTGATCCCCTGCGCGACCGGATCGTTGAGCACCGTGCGCCGGTGCGACGCGAGGTTCTGCATGCAGACGGGATCCTGCGTCCGAACGATCCCCGGGGCGGTCCCGCCGCCCACGTCGTAGAACATGCGGATGCCACCGGTCCAGATCAGCGGGAAGCCGTAGTTGCTGACCCCGCCGGGGTACGTGATTCCGCGGTACAGGTCGTCGATGAGTCCCGACACGGTGACTGCTTCGAGGGCGGGGGGCTGCGTGGCCGCGATCATGAACCCGGTGATGCCACCGTACGAGTGACCCATGATGCCGACCTTGCCGTTCGACCACGGCTGTTGTGCGATCCAGTCGATCGCCTCCCGCCCGTCGAGCGCGCTCCGCCAGGAGAAGAGGTCGAACTCGCCGCCCGAGCATCCCGTGCCGCGGACGCTCGCGTGGATGGTCACGTAATGGTCGTAATAGAACTGGGTGAGCTGACGGCTGTCGTCCTGCAAGGGCAGGAAGTCGGCGCCGGTCTCATCGGCGATGTCGCCGGAGATGGTCCGTCCCGTCGCGGACCCGCCGTCGTACCCGCTCATCTCGAAGATGGTCGGGTAGCGCTTGCCTTCCTCGTAGTTGTTCGGCATCCGCACGTTGATGGCGATCAGCGTGCCGTCGCTCATCTGGATGTAGCCGTTGGGGGCTGCAGTGGCGGTGCGGGGGATCGCGAGGACCAACGTGGCAAGGAGCGCCAATGCGAGTACGGAGCTCCACGTGCGACGGGCGGTTTCACGGGTCGATCGCATCACTCTTCTTCTCCTGGGCGTGGGGGGGGGAAGGCCTACCACTGAGTAATTTCGACGGGCATCACCCCGGTTCCTTCCCCGGTGCAGTCGGTCTTACTCTGAACCCGACAAGCTGCGCGAAACGGGCAGGCGGAAGGAGAACGTCGAGCCCTTTCCGGGCTCGCTCTCGATCTTCAGGTCGGATCCGTGCAACGTGAGGATCTCCCGGACGAACGCGAGACCCAGGCCCGTTCCCCGCGTTTGGCGGGTTGCCGCGTCGCCGCCGCGGAAGAATCGGTCGCCCAGGTGGGGGAGCTCCCAGGGAGGGATTCCGGGTCCGTCGTCATGAACGGAGATCGTTGCGTGTCCATCCTGCTTCGCAGCGGTGAGCGTGACTCGCGTCCCGTGAGGTGTGTGCTTCACGGCGTTCGACAGCAGGTTCTCGACGACACGGTCGAGCAGCACGGGATCGGCGAGGACCGCAACGTCGGCCGGAGCATCGAGCGTCACATGGTGTGTCTTCGTGACGGACCCGAGCCGCGAGAGCATCTGCTCCAGCCACGGGCGCACCGGCACGTCGCGGATGTCGGGCTCGAGGCTGCCGGCCTCGATCCTGGAGAAGTCGAGGAGCGCGGTGATGATCTGATGCAGGCTGGTCGCGTTCGCGTTGAGGTGGCCGAGGAACTCTCGCTGAGTGGCCTCGTCCAGGTTTTCCCACCGCCGCTCGAGGGTCACGCCGATCCCCTCGATGGCGGTCAGGGGTGTTCGCAGCTCGTGCGAGACGTTCGCCAGGAAGTCGCTCTTCAGGCGGTCGAGCTCTGCGAGCCGTTTCACGCTCTCCTGCTCCTCCTCGAATCGCTGCGCGTTCTCCAGTGCGCGTCCCGCAAGTGCGGCGAGCAGCTCGAAGGCCTCGACGTCGGGCGCGGTGATCGGCCGCGGCACGCGACTCCAGGCAACGAGCGTCGCGTCCAGATCGCCACTGACCCAAACCGGCGTCGCGATCCCCGCCGTGAACCCGGCGCGGACCAGCACGGGGAGCGCTCGGGGGTGGACGGCGTAGTCCTCCAGCACGACCGTCTCCCGACGCTCGTGGACGAGACCGGTCATCCCCGAGTCCTTCGCGTGGACCTCGTTGATGTAGGCATCCGGCAGGCCGATCGCGTACTCGACGCTGTACGTGGCGGCCTCCGGGTCGTGGCGAGCCAGATGCGCCGCCTCGAACCCGAGCCGGGCCGCCGATCCGACGACCTCCTCCAGCACGCGGGAGGAGTCGAGGGTGCTCAGGCCGCGCGCGGCTCGTCCCACGGTCGCCAACAGCCGAGCTCGACGATCCGCTTCCTCGCGGGTTGCGGCCGACTCCCGCATGCCCCGCTGGAGCTCGCGCGCGAGGAAGGAGGACATGTACATCAGGACGAGGAGCAGCCCGAGGCGCGCGACCAGGTCCGGCGTCTCGATGGGCCAGTTCTGGAACGCCATGACGCCGAGGTAGCACGCGAGCGTGAACGCGAGCAGGACGATCTGTCCGCGGGCCGGGTACGAGGCGGCGAAGAACAGGGTCGTGAAGGCGTAGAGGAAGAACACCTCCATGTGGGAGTTGCCGGCGAACGAGATCAGAATGGTGATGAGGACGATGTCGAGGACCGACCAGGCATACATGAACGTCAGGCCGAGGCCACGCTCGAACAGGCGCCGCCATGGGAGGGAGGCGACGGCGAGGGCTCCAAGCAGTCCGACTCCCATCACCACGAGGGAGGCTTCCCGTTGGATCTCGTCGTTCCCCGGATACAGGACGTAGGGCAGGAGTGCGATCAGGACGAAGATGGTCGCCCAGACGCCGATGCGGACGGTGCGGAGGCGATACTCGGTGAGCTCGAGGTCCGCCCCGGATGGGTTCGCGATCAAATCCCTCTCCATCTCCGGCCGCGGGCCGCCCGGTCCTTCTGTAAGTAGTTATCGGCCGCATGCCCCGGGGCGGTGAAGCAGACGGCACCTCTCATTGTAGGGTCGGATCCCGTGTCTGACCGCGAAGAGCGAATGATGTCGGCCGCCCTCGAGGAGGCGCGACGGTGCCTCTCGTGGGGCGACGTGCCGATCGGCGCAGTGGTGGCGCGGGAGGAGGAGATCCTCGCTGCGTTCGGCAACGAGCGCGAACGTCGAGGGGATCCGACCGCCCACGCCGAGGTCCTGGCGCTTCGAGAGGCCGCATCGATGGTGGGCTCCTGGCGGCTCGAGGGCTGTGACCTCTACGTCACGCTCGAGCCGTGCGCGATGTGTGCCGGGGCGATGGTCCTCGCTCGGCTCCCGCGCTTGGTCTTCGGGGCCGATGACCCGAAGGCGGGGTTCGCGGGCTCGCTCGGCGATCTGGTGCGCGACCCGCGGCTCAACCACCGTCTCGAGGTCACCGGCGGCGTACTTGCCGAGGAGTCGGCGACACTTCTGCGCGAGTTCTTCGCCTCTCGCCGCTCCTGAGGGTCGGGGGCCGTTGCTAGACTGGCCGAGGAGGCGTGCCAGAGCGGCCGAATGGGACCGCCTCGAAAGCGGTTAGGGGTCGAAAGGCCTCTCGTGCGTTCAAATCGCACCGCCTCCGCTCGACTACCATCCGCTCCTGGGAGGCATGCCGGAGCGGCCGAACGGGCGCGCCTGGAAAGCGCGTAGGCGGGGTAACTCGCCTCGAAGGTTCAAATCCTTCTGCCTCCGCAGATCGCGGAGCGTGATGCGAGCTCTTAGCGGCGGCCGCGCTCGCAACCGCGGGTGTGATCGCGGCCTCTCCCGCCACGGCAAAGGTCGCCGCGCCTCGCCTTCGGACCCGCGAGGCCGTGGCCGCGCTTGGGTTGACCTCCGTTGAGCCTGTCGTTGCCACGCCCGCCGATGAGCCGGTCCTTGTCCAGGCCGCCCCGGAGGCGGTCCTTGCCGCGGCCCCCGCAGATGACGTCCTTGCCGCGGCCTCCGCGAACCCGATCGTTGCCGCCGAGCGCGCTGATCACGTCGCGACCCTTCGTTCCTCTGATCCGGTCCTTTCCTCGTGTCCCCACGATCGTGAGCTTGTAGCCCTTGCACTTGTTGAAGGACACGACGTCCAGGACGGGCACCTGGGTGCCCGGGGGGGCGATCGGCAGGACCAATGAGCTGCCGCCTTGCGCGCCACTCGCGGCGCGAGCAGCGGGGGGGCCGAGTCCGATCTCGACCTGCCCGACCGATCCCGGGACTGCCCAGACGGTGTTCGAGCTCTGGACGAGCAGCCCGACGCGGTGACCCGCGGGGAACGTGAAGTCCTGTGGCAACAGGGCTACGCGCGCGTGACCCCATTCGCCCGGCTGGAGCTCCTCGTGCTGCGCGAGCCCGTTGCGGTAGTCGAGGTTGAGGAATCCCGTACCAGTGGTTGATCGCCGCTTGCGGCACGATCGCTTTCAGCTCGGGGATGCCCGTCGCGGCGACCATATTGGCCGTGGTGCCGTCGTACGAGCCCCCGATCATGGCGACCTTCCCGCTCGACCACGGCTGGGCCGCCAGGTACTTGACGAGGTCGACGCCCGACTGCTGCTCCTTCAGGCCGCCGTAGTCCCAGCAACCTGTGGACCCGCGCGTCCCGAGCACGTCGGCCGAAGCGCGGGCGTATCCCAGCGGAACGTAGCGTTCGGCCAGCGCGTCGTGGCTCGGCTCCGGCTCGCCTAACGTGTTGTAGGGCGAGTAGGTGAGGATCACCGGCTGCGGATCGAAGGCCGGATCTCGATAGACCTCCACCCGGATCTGCGCGCCTTCAACCGTGGGGACGTAGAAGATCTCGGTGATCGGCTCTGCTGCATCGGCCGTGACGGCGGGGCTGAGTCCGGCTACAGCAACGCCGAGGGCAAGGATGACCGCCTGGGATCGTCGGATTCCGCGTATTCGCATCCCTCGAGCCTTCGACACTGAAGCCGGAGTCTCCTCCCTTCGGGCCTAGGGCGCAGGGATCCCGCAGGACAGGAGCGGCGGCTCGTAGCCGGGGTTCAAAGCTGTGCTCACCTCGACCGCGAGGGCGGGCGCGGTGTGGAAGCTGTCGACCATCGAGGTCGCGATCCGCCCGTCCGACAGGATCACCATCGTGGCGAAGTCGAACCTGAGGTTAGCGCCGAGGCCGCTGCCCACCTCGAGATCACCGGCGCCGACGTAGTACGTGCGGGTGAGCTCGGGCGCGCCGCATCCCGTCCCGTACTTGAGGACGAGGTCCTGATCCTTCCCCGAGGTGTTGTGTGCGTGGATGGCGACCGCGGTGATGCCGAGCGCGCCGTTCGCATGGAAGTCCCAGTTCTCGATCGTGTGTCCCTCGGGCAGAGGTGTGATCGTCGAAGTCCAGGTCTGCCCACCGTCCTTCGAGATGTCGTACCTGACCTGGCCCCCTCCGGCGCTCACCAGATGCGTCCAGCCTCGCGAGTCCTGCACCAACCGTCCCTGGGGAAGCTCGCTGCCGTTGCCGAGCCGGAAGCGCGTCCACTGGAAGGATGCGGGTTCAACCGTCCACCAGCTCGCGCCTCCGAAGGAATCGGTCGTGTCGACTCGCCACG
>CAZKFH010000049.1:0-15773 GCA_964551945.1 uncultured Actinomycetes bacterium
CCCGGCTAACGCCTATCCGCGGCCCGGAATCGCCGAGCGGGTCTCGGTGGCCTCCGATGGAGCTGAAGCCGAGCCCAACTCCTACTCCTACGATCCCGCCGTCAGCGACGACGGCCGTCACGTCGCTTTCCTGAGCGACGCCTCCAACCTGGTCCCCGGAGACACCAACGCGGCCCAGGACGTGTTCGTGCACGACCGGGCCACGGGGGGGACGACCGAGCGGGTCTCGGTGGCCTCCGATGGGACCCAGGCCAACAACTACTCCTTCTATCCCGCCATCAGCGCCGACGGCCGCCACGTCGCGTTCTCGAGCGGCGCCTCCAACCTGGTCCCCGGAGACACCAATGGGGCCTGGGACGTGTTCGCCCATGACCGGGGCACAGGCACGACCGAGCGCGTCTCCGTGACCGCCGACGGGGCCGAAGCCAACTCCTCCTCCGGCATCGCCGGCATCTCCGCCATCAGCGCCGACGGCCGGCACGTCGCGTTCCTGAGCGACGCCTCCAACCTGGTCCCCGGAGACACCAACGGGGCCACGGACGCGTTCGTTCACGACCGGACCACGGGGGCGACCGAGCGGGTCTCCGTGGCCACCGACGGCGCCCAGGCCAACGCCTACTCCTTCGAGATCGCCATCGGCGGCGACGGCCGCCACGTCGCGTTCTCGAGCGGCGCCTCCAACCTGGTCCCCGGGGACATCAACGGGGCGGTGGACGTGTTCGTCCACGACCGGGCCACAGGGAATACCGAGCGGGTCTCGGTAGCCTCCGACGGTGCGGAGGCCAACTCCTACTCCGTCAACCCCGCCATCAGCGCCGACGGCCGCCACGTTGCGTTCACGAGTTACGCTTCCAACCTGGTCCCCGCAGACACCAACCGCTACCAGGACGTGTTCGTCCACGACCGGGCGGCCGGGGCCACCGAACGGGTCTCGGTGACCTCCGACGGGGCCGAGGCCGGGGGGGATAGGCCTGCTATCAGCGCCGACGGCCGTTACGTCGCGTTCAAGAGCGGGGCCTCCAGCCTGGTCACCGAACCCGAGGTCATGTACCTGACTGTGGACGTGTTCGTCCACGACCGGGCCACGGGAGCGACTCGGCGGGTCTCGGTGGCCTCCGACGGAACCGAGGCCGCACCCTCTTCCGTCTCCGTCGATCCCGCCATAAGTGCGGGCGGCCGCCACGTCGCGTTCTTGAGCACAGCTCCCAACCTGGTCCCCGGAGACACCAACGGGTCCGGATCCGGCAGCAACAGCGGCTGGGACGTGTTCGTCCACGACCGGGGCGGCTCCCTGGGCGTAGCGGGCACGCCGTCGTTCCTGAAGGTCCCCGGAGGGGTGGACGTGTCCGGGCGGGCGACGTTCTCGGGAGCCACGCTCGCCGGGGCCACCGACCCCGACGATGACGGCACGGGTATGGGGCTTGGAGCCGCGAACGTGGGAGCCGAGCTCACGGGGGCGGCCCTGATCTACCGGCCCGAGCAGGAGGACCTCCTTCTTCGGCTGGACCTCTCCTCCCTCCCGTCGGATCCTGCGGGCGCCGGCCTCCCCGGGGTCCTCTACGGGGCGGACCTCCAAGTCGGGGAGACACGCTACGAGGTCCGGGCCCTCCGGGCGGCCGCCACGGCCCAGTCTCCCGCCGTCCCGCACTTCGCGCTGTATCGGTGCGATCCGAGCTGCACCCAACAGGCCTCCCTGTCGGGAGGGATCGGCACCACCGGCACGGAGGTGGTGTTCTCCATCCCGCTGACCGCCCTGGGCGCCCAGGAGGGAGCGAGCCTCACCCAGGTTCGCGCGTTCACCGCGGTCGGCGAGGCCGCCCCGGGGGCCCTCCACCCTCTCGACGAGGTTGCCCTCTCCTCGTCGGTGATCCCGGCCTCCCGGGTGGAGCTGGGGATCGCCCCCGCCTCCACACCAGGAGACCAGGTGGCCTTCACCGCGCAAGCCGATCTGCTGGCAGGAGAGTTCTCCGGCGCGATCCCCACGGACGGACTCTCGCCCGGAAGCTACCGGGTATGGGCCCGGGCCTGCCTGGGGGATGCCTGCGGCCCGGCCGCGTTCGGAGAGGTGGATCTGTAATGGCCGCCGTTGCTCGGCTTGCCTTGGTGCAAACCATTTGCAAACGAACCACGCGGACTTCGGCGGCACAGGACGGACCTCGGCGGCACGAAGCCCGGACAGGACGGCACGGAACGGCACCAGACGGACCAGACGGCACGAGACCACCGGACTCATAACCCAGAGGTCGCTGGTTCAAATCCAGCCCGCGCAACGAAACCGCTGCTCAGAAGGGGTGTCGGAGGGTTCCGGCACCCCTTCGTGTTTGCAAATCGTGCTGAGTACCCCAGCGAGGATTCGGCGGCACCCTCGACTCAAAACCCCTGTTCAAGGACCTGATCCCGCTCCTGATCCTCCCGGGGACCGAAACCCAGATGCATCCTGGGGCTTGCGACGAAACCGCACGGTCAAAAGGCCTTATCCGCTCCTGTCGCTCGGGCGTGCAAACGGGCAAGGTTCCCGGTGTCGACCTGTCGATTTCAAGGGCCGGCGTTCGTCTTACTTCGACCGATCCGGCGAAGACGAGGAGGCGGCGATGCAGTACGTGATGCTGATCTATCAGGACGATGCGCTCGAGCGACAGGCCGCGCTCCCCGAGGAGGAGCAGAAGCAGGTCTACGCCGACTACCAAGGGATCAACCAGACGCCGGGCGTCACTCCCGGGCTGCCGATGGGCCTGCCCCAGAACGCGACCACGGTCCGCGTAGAGGGCGGCAAGACCCTGACAACGGACGGGCCGTTCGTCGGCATGAAGGAAGCCGTCGGCGGTTGGTTCATCCTCGAGGCAGACGACCTCGACGCGGCCATCGAGGTGGCCGCCCGCGTCCCGGCGGCGCGCTATGGTGACGCCGTCGAGATTCGACCCTCCGAGGTGTATTGGTAGCGACGCTCGATCGCATCTTCCGCGAGGAGTGGGGCCGCGTAGTGGCCACCCTGATCGGCTTCCTTGGCGACTTCGACCTCGCCGAGGAAGCCGCGCAGGAAGCATTCGCCATCGCTGCCGACAGGTGGCCACACGACGGCATTCCCAGCCATCCGCGCGCCTGGCTGATGAGGACGGCTCGGAACCGGGCAACGGACCGCATCCGCCGCGACCGGACCCTCGCGACCAAGTTTGGCCTGCTCGTCGCGGGCGACCGGGCTGAGGTGCCGATGAACACCACGACGTTTCCCGACGAGCGGCTGGAGCTCATCTTCACGTGCTGTCACCCGGCGCTCGCGACAGAGGCCCAGGTCGCACTCACCTTGCGGACCCTCGGCGGACTCACTACCGAGGAGATCGCCCGCGCATTCCTCGTACCGGAGCAAACGATGGCGCAACGGCTGGTGCGGGCCAAGCGCAAGATCAGGGCGGCCGGGATCCCGTTCCGAGTGCCGCCGCCTCACCTGCTCCGCGAGCGTCTCGACGCCGTTCTCGCCGTCGTCTACCTGATCTTCAACGAGGGCTATGGCGGACGCGACGAGCTGGCTGCAGAGGCGCTGTGGCTGGGACGCGCACTGGTCGAGATGCTTCCCGACGACTCCGAGGTTCGTGGGCTGCTGGCGATGATGCTCTTGCACGACTCCCGTCGTGAGGCCCGGTTCCGCGACGGCGAGCTCGTGCTGCTCGGCGATCAGGACCGGTCCCGCTGGAACCCCGAGCAGATTGCCGCTGGACGCGCCGAGCTCGACCGCGCGCTCGCCATGGGTGGGGCCGGGGGTCCTACGTCCTGCAGGCCGCCATCACCTCGTTGCACGCCGAGACCCCGTGCGACTGGGGGCAGATCGCCGCATTGTATGAGGAGCTCGCCCGCCTGACTGGCTCGCCCGTCGTGGAGCTGAACCGGGCCATCGCCGTCGCCGAGACCGAAGGGCCCGAGGCCGGCCTGCGTATCGTCGACCAACTCGGTCTCGACGACTTCCGCTACCTGCACTCGACCCGGGCCGAGCTCTTGCGACGCCTCGGGCGGACCGACGAAGCCCGTAGCGCCTATCGACGTGCGAGGGAGCTTACCGAGGAGGGGTGCCGAGCGGCGCTTCCTCGAACGCCGACTGATGGAGATGGCCTCTACCTCAGGCTCGGGCTAGTTGTCGTTCTGTATGGAAGAGCGAGCAAAGGAGTGGCCCGGGAGTTGCCCGTCTCGTTCCTAACGATCTGAAAGTCGCCGGGTCGAGAGCGGGTCAGTGTGCTCCGACCATGACTTCGTTGCTCGAGTCGAACAAGATCATGTGCACACCGGCCGGACCGCGGTTGAGCTTCTTCTGAACGTTGTCGAACTTCACCCATGGGCTGCCGTCGGAGTTCTTGTGGGTCAAGCCACCGGTTTCGGTATCGACCTCCAGCAGCCACAAGCCGTACTGGTCGTTGCTGATCCGGCCCCAATCGAAGTCGTCGTGGACGCGAGTCACCGAGTTGGTCGCGTAGAGCCGCTTGTTGTCCGGGCTGAGCTGGATCATGCAAACGTGCGGGATGGCCACCTCCGCGACAAGGCGGGGGCGCATGGTGTTGGTGATGTCGTACTGCTGGACCGAGCCGAAGGAATCGTCACCACCGAACCAGTTCGCGACATAGAGGTACTTGTTGTCGTGCGAGATCGTCATGTCACACGGTGCACCGAGCCCCGACACGACGGTGGTGTATGAGTAGGCCGTGCCGGGTGGAGCGTCGCTGCGCTCCGCGAACCGCATGACGCGGCCGTCGTCGGTGATCATGTAGCCCTCTGCCGACCCCGTCCCCGTGTCGTGGAGCCAGTCCGCCTCGGTCGCGCCACTGTACGTGTACTCACTTTCCGGGTCGGGTGGGATCACCGTCTGCTCGATCATCTTCTCGGTCTCGGTGTCCCACATGGCGACCGAATCGCCTCCGACCCAAGGCGGACCGAACACGGTCTTTGGCCAACCCCACGTCGTCGTCAGCAAGCGGTTCCTGGCGCTGTTCCAGGTGACGTCATACCCGTAGTCGGCACCCTCCTCGCCTTTGGACCTGTCGGGGCCGGGGCCGAAGTAGCGCTTGAACTCTCCGGTCTCGTCGTCGAGGTAGACCAATCCAGCGGGCCCGCCCGACTTGGTATCGGCGCCGAGCATCGATACGAGGACCTCGCCGTCTGGCATGGGAGCGATGGTATGCGGCGCGATGTAGCCGCTCTTGGGGACGAGCGACGTGGACCGACGGATCAGCGTCGGATGCTCTGGTTCCTCGAGGTCAACGACGAAGATGTTGCTCGTGAACATGCCGGCCACCAGTATCCGCTCGCCGTCGAGCGAGTAGCCCATGTGGTGGACGCCGTCCTGGACCGGCGAGTGAGGGAGATCGAGGCGCGAGATGATCTGGCCGTACGTCTCTGGCTTGCCAGGATCGGCGCCGACCGTGAAGAACATGTCGGGATTGACGTCATCGCCGGAGTTGATCGCCGCAAGGTAGATCAGCTTCTCCTGCTTGACCCGTGCATCCGCGGGGGGAGTCTCTTGACCCTCCGGGGCCGAGCCCTGGGTGCAGGCGGTTGCGGCAGCAAAGGCAAGGCATCCGCCGAGCAGCCGGGTCGTCAATGCTCGTCGCATGAGCCGTCCTCCTTCTTTGCGGGCGTGCGAACTATATGGTCAAAGTATGTGACCCGCAAAGTCCCCCCAGCAGCGGGCGAAGCGGCGCTTCAGCAACGGCCGGGCTCCGCGGGGCAGGAGATCGGGCGCCGACCATTGCGGTTACGCTGCCGGTTGGCGAGCAGCGGAAACTGAGGCTGCCAATCGGGCTCTCTCCGTCGCTTTGCTTGCCTTGGTGCAAACCATTTGCAAACGAACCACGCGGACTTCGGCGGCACGGGACGGACCTCGTCGGCACGAAGCCCGGACAGGACGGCACGGAACGGCACCAGACAGACCAGACGGCACGAGCCCACCGGACTCATAACCCAGAGGTCGCTGGTTCAAATCCAGCCCGCGCAACGAGCGAAACAGCAGGTAGAAGGTCCAAGGGCGGTTCCCGAAACCCGGGAGCCGCCCCTTTTTGTGTCTAACTTGTTTCTAAATTCCTCGTGGCGGCGGGTCCGTGGCCCCGCTCGCACGCGCAGATCATGCGCGTCAGGGAAGGGTTCGGGCGGCGGCCGCGACGGGCGCGAATCTGCTCCGACCGTTCCAGCTCGGGAGGGCTAGGGCCAGATCGGGAGGGCCCGCCACCTCGATATCACCAGCATCCACGACCTCCTGCCACTCCACGGCGCCTGCATGCCATCTCGCGAACGCGATGGAGGAGGCTCGCACCACCAGCGTCTCCTCGTAGCCTGGATGCTTGAGGCACATCTCGCAGTCACGGCGCTCGAACAGGAGCCAGATGGTTCTCCGCGATGTCGGCTCATCCGGGAACTCGAAGCGCACCAGGACTCGCTCGTCGGGAAGGAGCTCGCGCACCAGGGAGGTCGTGCTCCACGACCACAGCACCGAGCGCGGATCCGCGTGCTCATGCGTGAGCTCCACCCAGCGTGCTGCCCAGTTGCCCATCGCGATCATGACGTCCCACAGGTCCCGTCCGGCAGGTGTGAGCTCGTAGACCGAGCCTCGCCCCTCGGGGTTCGGACCAATCTCGATCACATTCGCCCGCTGGAGCTCGCGTAGGCGCTGCGTGAGGAGGGTACGAGACATCCCGGGAGCCCCATCGAGCACCTCCGTGAAGGTCTTCGCTCCCAAGAGCAGGTTGCGGACCACGATTGGGACCCACCGCTCGGCGAGGATCTCCGAGGCGCGCGAGATAGGGCAGTACTGACCGTACGAGCGCATCGATCGGATCCTCCACCTGGCTGGCCGAGCTGGCTAGTCCATGTTTTGTACCACCAATTCGCCTGTTGGTCCATTCCCGTACTTTCCTCTGCCGTGGTCAGAGGCGAGACTTCTGCCCAAGGAGGAAGCCTCGATGGAGCTGGAAGGGTTCGGCGGTCGGCTCATCACGCCCGGTGCGGAGGGCTACGACGAGGCTCGCGCGGTGTGGAACGGGGCCATCGATCGACGCCCGCAGTACATCGCCCGATGCCGCTCGACCGAGGATGTGCTGGCCGCGCTCCGAGCGGGGAGAGAACACGACCTCCCGATCGCGGTGCGGGGAGGAGCACATCAGGTCGCGGGCCACGCGGTGTGCGATGACGGCATCGTGATCGACCTGTCCGAGATGAACCGCGTCGAGGTCGATCCTCGGCTGAGAACTGCCCGCGCTCAGGGTGGGGCTCTCTGGGGGGACGTGGACGCGGCCACCCAGCGGCACGCGCTCGCCACGGTGGGCGGGATCGTCAGCCACACGGGTATCGGGGGTCTCACGCTGGGCGGCGGCATCGGCTGGCTGGTCCGCCGCCACGGCCTGACCATCGACAACCTCGTTTCCGCGAAGGTCGTCACGGCCGCCGGTGAGATCGTGACCGCGAGCGAGAGGGAGCACGAAGATCTCTTCTGGGGACTGCGCGGGGGCGGCGGGAACTTCGGCATCGTCACCGAGTTCGAGTACCGCCTCCATCCGGTCGGCCCTGACCTTCTCTGCGGCCCGGTCCTCTGGGCGATGGAGGACGGGCGCGAGCTCCTTCAGCACTACCGAGAATGGAGCGCGGATGCGCCGCGGGATGTCATGACGATCGTCGGTTTACGGAAGGCTCCTCCGCTGCCAGAGATCCCCGAGGGGATCCGAGGCCGGCTCATCTGCCAGATCTACGCCGCGTATGTCGGTCGTCCCTCCGAAGGAGAGCGGGTCCTCGCGCCGCTCAGGAACTTCGGTAGACCGCTCCTTGACCTCGTCGACCTCCGACCGTATTCGGTCTTGCAGACGATGCTCAACCCCACTGCTCCGCACGGCTGGCACTACTACTGGAAGTCCACCGAGCTCGGTCCGCTGGGGGACCAGGCGATCGAGGAGATGATCGAGCACTCGCTCCGGATCCGCTCACCGCGGACCTTCTCGGTGATGTTCCAGCTCGGCGGGGCGATCGGCGACACGGGTGAGGCGGACACCGCCTGCGCCCATCGTGGCGCGTCGTACAACCTCAACATCAATGGGGTGTGGCTTCCCGAGGAGGCCGAAGAGCGCGCCGAGTTCGAGACCGCGTGGACGCGGGACTTCTTCAGCGCGCTGGAACCGTACCGGAAGGGCGTGTACGTGAACTTCCTGGGGGACGAGGGTCTCGATCGCGTCCGGGAGGCATACGGTGAGGAGAAGGTCCGGCGGCTTGTGCACCTCAAGGATCGCTACGACCCTGACAATGTGTTCCGCAACAACCAGAACATCCCGCCGTCACGCAGCTAACCGGCCCGACACCCGCGCGACCGGCTCGGACTGGACTTAGTCCATTTCTGGTACCAACCTCCCCCTTGGGCGGTCCATTTCCTGCACTTCTTCTTCCTTCCTGTACGGGCGACGATTCGGACGAGGAAACCGCCCACTCGATCGGAGGTCTCGATGAGACGCCCCACCCCGTTCTTGCTAGCAACACTGCTCTTCACGCTCGCTCTGCCGGCCTCGACCGCAGGCGGTGGCCCGGCGGCGTGGGCAGAGGAAGCCCCTCTGACCGCGGCGCCAGTCTCCCACTGGAGCCGTGAGGCCCAGCGCGCGATCGTTCCCCCCGGCCCGAACGGACTGTTCGGGGCGGAGAACTACGGCAACAAGTTCCCCGGCGAGGCGGCGGTGTACATGGGGATCGTCCACGCGGCGATCTACGACGCCGCCGTGGCGATAGAAGGGGGCTATCAGCCCTATGCGATCGATGTCACCGCTCCGCCGGATGCGTCACCCGAGGCCGCGATTGCCACGGCGGCCCACCACGTGCTCGTCGGTTTGCAGCCGGCGCTCGGCCTGACGCCGGCTCAGGAGGATGCCCTCGATCAACGGTACGATGACTACCTCGCCGCCATCCCGGAGAGCACGGAGAGCAAGGATGACGGCATCGCGGTCGGGGAACAGGTCGCGGAGGCCGTGGTCGCCCTCCGGCAGAACGACGGCCGGGAGAGCAACCCCGTCCTCGGCCAGCCTCCGTTCGTCCCGCCGCCCCCCGGCCCAGGGGTCTGGGACCCCGGAACGTCCCAGGCGGTGGGTCTGCGCGTGCCCGGGATCCGGCCGCTCGGTTTGGAGAGCGCCTCGCAGTTCCGGCCCGATGGCCCGGATCCCCTGACGAAGAACAGGTATGCCAAGGACTTCGAAGAGGTGAAGGAGCTCGGCCGCTTCGACAGCGCCACCAGGACGGAAGAGCAGACCGCCGCGGCGCTCTTTTGGACCGACCACGATCTCCGGCAGTGGAATGACGGCCTGCTCGGCCTGGCCGCCGCACATGGTCTCGACCTGGTGCAGACCGCGCGCATGCTGGCGATGGCGCACGTCTCCGGGGGAGACGCGATGATCGCCTGCTTCGACGCCAAGTACACGTACTGGTACTGGCGGCCCTATCAGGCGATCCCTCGCGCGCACACGGACGGGAATGACGCGACCGAGCCTGACACCACATGGAGCCCGCTGCGCCCCACGCCGAACTTCCCGGAGTACCCGTCGGCGCACGCTTGCCACACGACGGCGCTGAGCGAGTCGCTCCACCGGTTCTTCGGGACCGACCAGGTCTCCCTCTCACTCGACAGCCGGATCACAGGCAAGACCCGCGTGTACGACCACCTGCACGACGTCGTCACGGACGTCAACCAGGCGCGGGTCCTTGCGGGCTTCCATTTCTTCAACTCTGACGCGGAGGGTGCGAAGCTCGGACGGAAGGTCAGCCACTACGTCGTCGAACGCTTCTTCCTGCCGAACGAGACGGGGGGCACCTCGGCGTCCAGCTCGCGGATCGGTCTGGCGTCCGGCTCGGGGGACAGCCCGGTGACTATCAGATTCTCCCACTACGTGGACGTGCCTTACGCTGCCGACCCCCCGGAAAGCGAAGTCAGCTGCTCTCTCAGACTGCCCCGGGGTTCGAATGGCATCGAAGTGTTACGGGCTGCCGTAAACCAAGACTGTATTCGTTCCTTCCGCACCGAAAGGGAGCACGATCGCGAACTGCTCCATTGCATCAGCCACGTTTGCGCTCGCGTGACCAATTCGCAAGGGCTGGTTCCCGATACGCGCTGGGATGTTGACTGGACTGGCGATGGGGGCGAGTACTGGCAATCGGATTACTGGCGATCAGGTCTCAAGGGATACTCCGCGTCCGACGGAGACTCGTTCACTGCCTATCTTTACGCGGTCAATTAGGGTTCACGGCAATGGCTGAGGCCTCGGAAGGGTTCTTCGGACGGACGGAGTAATCATGAACGTGTGGAGGACGCGAAAGCCCGGAGGATCGACCCCGAGCGGCATCACGTTCCACCACCCGGCAGCGTTCTGGCTCGGCAGCGCGGCGATAACCCTCGGCGTCCTGTTGCACCTGCCGATGTACCTCGGCGCCCGGGACATGGGCTACATGCTCGCCGGGATGCCCATGGACACGCCGATGAAGCTGGGGATGGCCCTGATCGTGGTTGGGCTGGGCGCTACCTTCTACGCGTTGTTCCCGCCGCGCCTGCTCCGGCGGGCGCCTCTAGCGGCGGTCCGGGTGAAGGCGCTGGACGAGGCTCGCTTCTCGACGGCGCATCTCGGTCTCTTGTTGGTCATGGCCGCGGCGGTCACGATCGACGTCATGAAGCCGGTGACGCTGGGCTTCGTGTTGCCGGGGATAGCCGAGGAGTACGGGCTCAAGTCGGTTCTGAACCCCACCGCCCGCGTGCCCGTGGCCCTGCTGCCCCTCGTGGGCTTGGTCGGGACCGTGATCGGTTCGTTCGTGTGGGGATGGTTCGGCGACCGGGCGGGTCGCCGCGCGTCGATCCTGTTCGCCGGCGTCCTCTTCATCGCGACCTCCATCTGCGGTGCGATGCCCGGTTTTGGATGGAACATCTTCATGTGTTTCGTGATGGGGTTGGGGATCGGCGGCATGCTGCCCATCATCTTCGCCCTGATAGCCGAAGCGATGCCAGCGCGCCACCGCGGGTGGTTGATGGTGCTGATCGGAGGAGATGTCGCCGGTGCCTACATCCTCACCAGCTGGCTCGCCGCCGAGCTCACTCCCACCTACGGATGGCGCATCCTGTGGCTGCTGGGCCTGCCGACGGGCGTTCTGCTCCTCGTGCTCAACCGGTGGATCCCCGAATCCCCTCGTTACCTGATACAGAACGGGCGAGAGACCGAAGCCAGGGCCGTGATGGCGCGTTACGGCGCCGTCACGGTGGAGCCCGGAGCGTCCGAGCTCGAGGTCGAGAGCCAGGTTCGCAGCGGATGGGGTCAGCTCCTGGCCGCGCCCTTCCGTGGCTTGTCGTTCACGCTCGCGCTGTTCGGGCTCGGGGTGGGGCTCGTCACCTTCGGTTTCCAACTGTGGATCCCCTCGAACCTTCAGAGGCTGGGCCTGGACGAGGTCACCTCAGCCACGACCCTGCGTGACTCCGCGCTCCTGGGGCTGCCCGCGACGTTCGTGATCGCGTGGCTGTACAGCGTCTGGAGCAGCAGGAAGACGATGATCCTCCTCGGTCTCGTCACCGCGGCCTCGTTGGTGGGCTTCATCGTTGCCGGCGACGCCGTGGTCGACAACCGCGTCCAGCTCTACGCGCTCCTGATCGTGCCGATCACCGGTATCAGCTCGATCCTGGCGGTGCTACTCGCGTACGCCTCGGAGACTTATCCGACGCGGATCCGTGGGCGCGGCACGGGACTGGCCGCCGGCGCGAGCAAGCTCGGGGGCGTTGCCGTGGTCGGATCCGTGGCCGCCGGGCTAGCCGTGCCCTCGATCGCGACCACTGCCTTCATAGGCGCGGTGCCGATGGCGCTCGCCGCGCTCGCGATGCTGGTGGTGGGAGTGGAGACCCGCCGCCGCCGGCTCGAGGACATCACCGCGGAAGAGCTGAGCCTCGCCCCGGGCGGCTAACATGACCGGCACGGACCGCGGGCCCGCCGACGCTGCGAGGCGGCGACCCGTGGGTGCGCATCATGTCGCTGCGGCCCTCGCTCACTTCGGCTTCTGTGGGGGGCCCACTCGATCCGAAGCTCTCTCCCTTGCGAATTGGTCACGCGAGCCCAAACGTGGCTGATGCAATGGAGCAGTCGCGACCGAGTTCTCTTACGGTGCGGAAGGACCGAAGCAAGTGCTGCGCCGGGCGAAAGGTCGGGGGCGAAAGCGGTAGCCCACTCGGCATGCGCGGGGCAACTGTTTTCCCAACTTTTGCCCAGTGAGGTGACCTGAGCCCATCTCAGGCGACCTCACATCGCCGGTGACTTGCGGATATGCCTGAGCCGACCTGGAAACGCACAACTCATAACCCAGAGGTCGCTGGTTCAAATCCAGCCCGCGCAACAAGTAAAACCTCAGGTTGACGGCCTGGGCTCGCCGGGTTCCGGATATCGCGAACCCAGCGAGGTCGATCTGCAAACAGTTTGCAAACGCGCCGACGGATCTCATGTGCGATCTGTGCCGGTCGCAATGGTCCTTGCTGCGAGCAAGGCGATCGGGGAAGAGCAGCTCGGGTCGCAACGGAGACCGGCGACTTTCCTCAGCCGCGATAATGCCGATGTGGGCGAGCGGGCGGTCTTTCGGGTCGGGCTGAATCCCGAGGAGGGGAGCACTCTCCCGTACCTGCTTGAGCTGCCGGTCGAAGGGGGAGTCATCCTGAAGGCGCGCGAGCCGTGGCCGACGTCCTCACGGGTCTACTGCCACCCCTGGGATGGGCCCTGGCCGGAGGAGGCCGAGATCGTCGAGGAGGTCCCCGTGCGCCATTGCGCCCGGCGTGGGCCGGCGATCGATCTGGTCCTCGACCGCCCACGCAACAGTCGAGCCCAGTTCGTCTACACCGAGGTCCGGGCCCGCCCGGCGATCTTCTGGCAGACGCGCAAGGTCGCGAGGGCGGCGCGCCCCGGGGTCCGAGTCCCTTCTCGCAAGGCCTCCCGGCTCGATACCCTCACCGAGGTCGATACCCGAGCGATACCCATACACGTTCACCGGACGGCGAGCCCAGACGGAGCGCGTCGCGCTCCCCGCCGGCGACTACGGGGTGAGGGCGGGGGAGCGGGTCGTAGCCGTCGTCGAGCGGAAGAAGGAGGACGGTTTCACCGCCTCGCTCTCTGACGGCTCGCTCGGGTTCGTGATGGGGGAGCTGGCTGCCCTTCCTGCCGCCGCCGTCGTGGTGGAGGGAACCTACTCCTCCCTGTTCAAGGTCCCGAAGGTGACCCCGGGCTGGCTCCCCGAGGTGTTGGCCGGTCTCCAGGTTCGCTACCCGGGCGTGCCGATCGTCTTCTGCGAGAATCGCAAGCTAGCCGAGGAGTACACCTACCGGTTCCTGGCCGCAGCGCTCCGTGACCTGGCATGAGGCTCCTTCGGCATGCGAGGAACCCTCTCCGCAGGATCGGCCGGACTCACTCGCTCGGGAAGTCGATCCGGATCGCCCATCCAGCTAGCAGCTTGGCGATCGCGGCGACGTCGAGGTGCCCCTCGGCGACATCGATCGCCAAAGCGACGACCGCCGCGTTCTCTGCTCGGACCTCCCAGCCGTTGGCAGGTAGAAGGTGAAGGTGGCGACCACTGCGGTTCGCTTGTTGCCGTCAACAAACGGGTGGTTTCGGATGAGGGAGTGAATCAGCGCGGCCGCCTTCTCGTGGACCGAGGGATAGGCGTCGAGCCCGCCGATCGTTGTCTGCGGGCGGAGAACCGCGGACTCGAGCAGACCGAAGTCGGCGAGCGCGTCGCCGCCGACCTCAGCCCGGTTGAAGGCGATGACCTCGCCCACGGTCAGGTACCTCACTTACAGGTCCTTGAGCTTGTCCAGGGCGACTCGGTACTGCTGCCGAACGCGCGTCGCCATGGCATCCACCGCCTCTCGACGGCCCTTGTCTGCCAGGAAGTCTCCGATCGCCCGAACGACGACGTCGTTGATGCTCGTTCCGCCGGCGAAAGCCACGGTCCGCAGAGCCTCGTGGACCTCTGCGGGTAGGCGCACCGTCATCGCGATCTGCTCCTGAGTCCGATCCTTGCTCGTCTGGTCTGCCCTCTTGGCCATCCTTCTGCCCCCTGAGTTGGTGTGATGCAATCATCGCACCAACGCACCCCACCCCACCCGTCAATCTGCTTTCGCTAGGGGGAGAGCTCGGTCCTTCATCGATCGCCCCGTCCCGTCGCGATCCCGACCCTGTTCGCGTCGCTTTGCTTGCCTTGGTGCAAACCATTTGCAAACGAACCACGCAGACTTCGGCGGCACAGGACGAACCTCGGCGGCACGAAGCCCGGACAGGCCGGGACGGAACGGCACCAGACGGACCAGACGGCACTGGCCCACCGGCTCATAACCCAGAGGTCGCTGGTTCAAATCCAGCCCGCGCAACGAAGTCGCTAGTCAGAAGGGGTGTCGGAGGATTTCCGGCGCCCCTGCCCCGTTTCTGCAAACGAATAACCCAGCAAGGTTCGCGTGGATCCGCCCAGGCGAAGGCGCAGGTCAGCGGGGCAGCTCGATCGCTCAGGAGCCAGAGGGCGAGATCCCGGCGAGCGCGGTACTACCCGGAGACGGACCCGGCGCTCGCCGGGATAGCGGGTGTAGAGATCCTCGGCCGCACAGCCGGGATCCTCCTGGACGCCGGCTTCAAGGCGCCCACGAGCTCGCGACCGTCGCCCTCTTCATCCGGGCGGCCGCGCAGGTGGTGCTCCACCTTGCGCTTGATGCGCTGGAGCGCGTTGTCGATGGACTTGACATGCCTCGAGAGGCCACTGGCGATCTCGTGGTACGTCCTGCCCTCAACGTACATGTGCAGGACGTGTGCCTCGAAGTCCGAGAGGCTCTCGCCGATCGCGATCTTGATGCTGGCCAGCTCATCGTGCGAGATCACGAGCTCGGCAGGATCTGAGACCTGCTCAGTCTGGATGACGTCCTCCAGCACCCAGTCGGGGTCGTCGCCGCTGGCCAGCGGCTTGTTCAAGGAGACGTACTGATTGAGGGGCTGATGCTTCTGGCGGGTCGCTGTCTTTACCGCGGTGATGATCTGTCGCGTGATGCAGATCTCGGCGAATGCCCTGAAAGACGTTTCACGCTCCGCGCTGAAGTCTCGGATGGCCTTGTACAGGCCGATCATGCCTTCCTGGACGATGTCGTCCTTGTCGGCGCCGGCCAGGAAATAGGAGCGGGCCTTGAGACGTGCGAAGTTCCGGTACCTGGTGAGAAGACCTTCGATCGCGGTGGGAACACCTTCGCGATAGAGCTCAACGAGCCCCTCATCGGTGGCATTCTCGACGTCGATGGCGGCCACCGCTGTGCCTACGTGCCTGCGTCGCACCATGGCCGTGCCTACATTGGCGGTGCCAACCCTGCGAAGCTTCCGCCCCTGTTTGCGTGCGATCGTGGCCGGAATCAAACCGATAAGGACTGCGATGACGAGAATGACCATCGCCGCCTCCTTCCGGAGCCTCGGATCCGTGTGAGGCGATGGACGGGTGGCGCTGCGGGCCACGGGCGGTCGCTACTCGCGAACCAGCAGGCGAATTGCCTGCTCCAACTACGTACCCGCTTTGACGAGGGATAAACCAAGATCGTTCTTTCCCTTCCTCAGTCGTGGATTCGCTTACCTTCGTGCAAACCATTTGGAAACGAACCACGCGGACCTCGGCGGCACGAACCCCGGACAGGACGGCACGGAACGGCACCAGACGGACCAGACGGCACGAGGCCACCGGACTCATAACCCAGAGGTCGCTGGTTCAAATCCAGCCCGCGCAACGAGCGAAACCGCAGG
>CAZKFH010000050.1:0-15251 GCA_964551945.1 uncultured Actinomycetes bacterium
GGATCGAGCCCTGAGCTCGCGCAGGTCGTCCAAGGAACTCGTGGGGCGGGCTGGATCGAACCAGCGACCGACGGATTATGAGGTCGGCGGAACTCGTGTCGCCTGGTGCCGTCCTGTCCGTCCCGTGCCGCCACGTGCGTGTTCTCAAGATCCTCGTGCCGCCTGGTGCCGTTCCGTCCGTCTGGTTATGTCCCGTTCGTTAGCACCGTTGTTAGCACGGCGGTGGAGCGAACAGCCGAGCCCATCCCCTTCTTCCCGGCACACCCCGGATGGCCTCACGCCAGCACGGGACCACGCGCGGCCGATGCAGCACCGATAGGCTAGGGACGCCCAAGACATCCCCGCGATGCAAGACATCCCCGCGATGCTTGTATGGGAGGAGGAAGGGGCGTGGCCAACCCGACCGCCGAGCTCGACCGAGCCCGAGATGCTTTCGGACGCGAGTCGTGGGCCGAGGCGTATGAAGAACTGCGGAACCTCGATCCCTCCCTCCTGACCCCCCAGGACCTGGAGGGCCTGGCCGACGCCGCCTGGTGGCTCTCCAGGTCCGAGGAGTCCATTGCGGCACGTCGCGATGCGTACGCGAGGTACTCCGCGGCGGGCGAGGATCGGCGGGCGGCATCGACCGCCTTCCGCTTCTTCCTCGAGTACTTCTTCCGGGCAGACGCTGAGGAGGCTGCGGGCTGGTTGATGCGCGCTCAACGTCACCTCGGCTCGGAGCCTGACTGCCCGGAGCAGGGGTACGTGACGCTCGGCTGGGCCTGTGTGGCCTATGTTCGCGGGGAGCTCGCGGAGGGTCAGGAGCTCGCCGAGCAAGCCACCTCGACCGGTCAGCGATTCCACGACCTCGACCTGGTCGCGCTGGGGATCGATATCCACGGGAGGATCCTCGTCGCCCAGGGGATGGTCACCAAGGGGATGTCGCTCCTCGACGAGGCGATGACCTCTGTTGTCGCAGGTGAGCTCAGCTCGCTCGTCACCGGAGCGATCTACTGCAACGTCCTGGCCGTCTGCCTCGAGCTGGCAGACCTCGGACGGGCGGGGACGTGGAGCGAGGCCGCCGCGGCGTGGTGCGAGTCCCTCCCCCCCGAGGCTCCGTTCCTTGGGCTGTGCCGCCTCAACCGGGCTCTCGTGGCAACGTTCAGGGGAGCCTGGGCGGAGGCGGAGGCGGAAGCGATCCGCGCGTCCGGAGAGGTGGCCTTCAACCCGTTCGCCGTCGGACAAGCCTTCTACTCGACCGGCGAGATCCGCCGGCGGGTCGGCAACCTGGCCGGCGCCGAGGAGGCGTTCATCAAGGCGAACGAGATAGGGATCGAGCCGCAACCAGGGCTCGCCCTGGTACGCCTCGCGCAGGGAAAGACCGAAGCGGCCCTAACGGCGCTTCGAGTGGCCCTCGCGGCCGAGCCGGCGGGCACCCTGCGCCGGTCGAGACTTCTCAGCGCCATGGTCGAGGTCGCGATCGTGAGGGGCGACCTCCAGGAGGCAAGGTCGGCCGCGGACGAGCTCGAGTCGATCGCCCGGAGCTTCGAGACCCCGGCGCTCGTCGCGACTGCGGCTGCAGCTCGAGGAGCGTTGCGGTTGGCCGAGGGCGACGTTGACGGCGCGCTCGAGAGCCTTCGCCGTGCGTGCGATATCTGTCAGGAGCTCGGTCTTCCCTACGAAGCGGCGCAGGCCCGGATGCTCTATGGGATCGCGGTCCGCCAGGCCGGTGCCGAGGACGACGCTCGCCTCGAGCTCGCCGCGGCGTGTTCGGCGTTCGAGCGCCTTGGAGCCGAAGCCGACGCCCGCAAGGCCGCCGAGCTGCTGGTGGAGCCAGGAGATCTGCCGAGGGGACTCTCCGAGCGCGAGGCCGAGGTGCTGCGTTTGGTCGCATCCGGCAAGACCAACCGCCAGATCGCCGAGGAGCTCGTGATCAGCGACCACACGGTCGCCCGGCACCTTCAGAACATCTTCGCCAAGGTCGACGTCTCGACGCGAGCGGCCGCAACGGCGTTCGCCTTCGAGCACGGTTTGGTCTGACCGGCCACTCGGAGGCCGTGGTCAATTCTCACCACTGCGGTGGATCGACATTTGGTGATTTCGGGCGATGAGGGATCCCAGCTGAATCCGTAGCCTGCCTGCCATGAGGATGTCAGAGGCGGAGCACCGAAGGCCGGAAGCTGCCGCTCGACCGCTCGGCTGGTGCGGGCCCGCTTCCGAGGTCTCGGTTGCCCGGCAGCGTCGGTGGGCGCGGGCCGCTCGCAAGGACGCCGCGGGGTACCTCGCTACCCTCGCGTTCCTTCTTGCGTATGCCCTGACGGTCATCGACACCGCCCCCCTTCTGGTGGCGGCACTCAATGTCGGCGGTGCCCTGACCGCCGCTGCCTACCTGTATGGGAAGAAGGCAGTGCCGAGCGTGATCTCGAATCTGGCCTGGGTGGTCATCACCATCGTCGGCTTGGCGGTGCGCTGAACCGGGAACCGAAGGAGGAAGCCATTGACCAGGTAGAGAACGGTAACGAGCAAGGCACGAGCGGGAAGGGAACTCAACGAGAGGAGTCAAGCGTGACCATCGCAATGTTGTTGGACAACTCCGAGGGTTCGCAGGAGATCTACGACAAGGTTAGAGCGCAGCTCACCCTGGAAAAGCCTGCGGGCGGCATCCTTCACGTCGCGGGGCCGAGCCCGAACGGCGGGTGGCGCGTCATCGAGCTGTGGGAGTCGGAAGAAGCGGCGAAGCGATTCCTGAAGGAGCGCCTCGGGCCGGCTTTCGCGGCCGCTGGGATCTCTGGACCGCCGCAGACGCAGTTCTGGCCGGTGCACAACTACATGACGTAGGAGCAAGCGATGGGCGGTCTCGCGCCGCCACTGTGCCGAGTTGAGCGAGGAAGGTGGACGGATGGACCCTGTGCGTGAGCTAGAGCGGGTGGAGACGGTCATCGTTGGCGGTGGTCAGGCGGGCCTCTCAGTGGGATACCACCTGGCGAGACGAGATCGGCCGTTCGTGATCTTGGACGTGAACGAGCGGACGGGTGACTCCTGGCGCAAGCGGTGGGACTCGCTGCGCCTGTTCACGCCCGCCCGCTACGACGGCCTACCGGGGATGCCGTTCCCGGCGCCGGCCTGGTCATTCCCGACGAGGGAGCAGATGGCCGACTACCTCGAGGCATACGCGGCGCGATTCCATCTCCCGGTTCGAACGGGCGTCGGCGTGGACGCGCTCTCCAGGGAGGGGGATCGCTACATCCTGGCGTCCGGTGATCAACGGTTCGAGGCAGATCATGTGGTGGTTGCGACGGGCGCGTATCGAAACCGCTGGATCCCCGACTTCGCCTCCGAGCTGGATCCAGGAATAGTGCAGCTGCATTCCAGCGAGTACCGGAGTCCATCGCAGCTCCAGGAGGGAGATGTCCTCGTCGTTGGGGCAGGCAACTCTGGGGCTGAGATCGCCGTCGAGGTGTCCCGTGCTCACCGTACCCGGCTGTCGGGGCGGACCACGGGGCACATCCCCGTACGTCACGGGGGTGCGGCATCGCGGTTCATATTCCGACTGGTGAAGTTCCTCGGCCACCGCGTGCTAACCAGGAAGACGCCGATCGGACGGAAGGTCGTCCCGAAGCTCATCTCCAGAGGCACACCGCTGATCAGGGTGAGACCTAAGGAAATCACCGCCGCCGGAATCGAACGCGTTCCACGGGTCGTCCGTGTGCGGGAGGGCCTGCCAGTACTGGGGGACGATCGGGCGATCAAGGTAGAGAACGTCATCTGGTGCACGGGGTTCCGGCCGGACTTCCGGTGGATCAACCTTCCCGTCTTCGGAGAGGACGGACAGCCTGTGCACTACCGGGGCGTCGTGGAGTCGGAGCCCGGCCTCTACTTCGTGGGGCTGCTTTTCCTATACGCGCTCTCGTCCGATGTGCTCCCCGGCGTCGGAAGGGATGCCGAACACATCGCGAAGCGCATCGCTTCTGATGAGCGGGATGGGCGGCCCACGGCGCCTGCTGCCTTGAGTACGACGCTGTGAGCCTGAGACACACAAGCTGAACGGCCGCTTCAGCTGAACCTTCGTGGGGCGGGCTGGACTCGAACCAGCGACCGACGGATTATGAGTCCGCTGCTCTGACCAACTGAGCTACCGCCCCTGGGGGGCGAGTATAGGAGTCGGGCCCGAACCCTAGATGGGCTCGAGGTCTACCGTTGGCTCCCAGTCGCGCAAGGCCTCAGCGGCCTTCACGAGCAGGGCGGCCCCACCCACCATGCCGAGGATCCGCCCGACCGGCGTGGCCCGGAAGAAGCGCATCCTGAACAGGAGCGGCGCGGCCACGACCGCGAACTGCGCGATCCGCTTCCGGAGCTGCTGACCCTCCGGAGAGGCCAGATACGCTCGGAGCTCGTCGACCCCCTCGGAAACGCGGCGCGTGACCTCCTCGATCAGATCGGAGCTCTGTCCGCGACTCGCGTGCGTGCTCACGTCCCCCAGATTACCCCCTCGTCGAGGTCTACCAAACAGGACAATCGGCCGACTCCAGAAGGCCTCTCGAAACGCCGAAACCTATCAATACGATGCACAATCCCGTCTCCTCCTCCTGGCTGCGGCGCGGCCTCTCCATGCTCGTCGCGGCATCGGCACTCCTCACCCCCCTGGCCCGGTCCGCTGTGGCGAACACGCCCAGGGCACCGGAGTTCGGCCCGGTCATCGAGGACTACGCCGACTACGAGGGGCAGAAGCGGTGCAAGCCGAAGCCCAAGCCGGGACTGCTCTCATTCCAGCAGATCCTCCAAGAGACGTACCCCGACAGCACGTGGTTCGGCATCAGCCGAGGCTGCGACATTGGTGGCACGAGCGAGCACAAGGAGGGGCGGGCGATGGACTGGTCGCGTGACGCGACCGACCCGGCCCAGCGAAAGACGGTCGCCGAGCTGTTCGAGTGGTTGTTTGCCGAAGACGAATACGGCAACGAAAACGCGATGGCCCGGCGCCTCGGGATCATGTACATCATCTGGAACCGTCGGATGTGGAGCTCCTGGGATCAGGAGTGGGAGGTCTACTGCGTCCAGAAGCGCAAGGTCTGCAGGGACCCCGACTCCAAGTCGGTTGTCCACCCGCACGCCGACCACGTCCACTTCAGCTTCGGCTGGGACGGGGCAAAGATGCAGACGAGCTTCTGGAACCCCGAGCTCTCCAAGGGCGACCCGCAGCCGGAACCGTCCGAATCACCTTCGCCCTTCGACGAGTACTAGGCCTCGGCCGAGCAGTCGCACCCTGCTGGTACACTCCCCCCCGTTGGACGTTCGTCCAGCACGATCCGGGGTAGCTCAATCGGTAGAGCGGCCGGCTGTTAACCGGTAGGTTGCGAGTTCGAGTCTCGCCCCCGGAGCATAACCGCAGGTCAGAGGGTGTAAGACCCGGCAGCGCGGGACGCTTTGATAGCAGGGTGATAGCAAGTGACGGGCCCTTCCCCGGGGAGGAGACCGAATGAACCCTCAGGAAGCGATCAACTCGCTTGCAGGTCTGATTTACCAGTTGAACAAGATGGTCGAGCGAGACCCCGAGCAAGAGATCAAGGGTATGGCCGAGCGGGCCTTTGATGCAGCCTTCTCGGAGGCAAAGACAGCGGCGCCCGATGATCCTGTTGTCCAGGCGATGCCAGACGCAATCTCCGCCGAGGTTGCGGTAACAGGGGAACCCGTGAGAGCAGCGGATGCCCTTATTGCTGCAGAGGCGTTGCGGGGTGCCCTTTGGCGACACATGCCGCCTCAGACTGGGTACGCCCCCGACTGGCTGAAGTGACACTCCCTATTTCGGGGACCACCGCCTCCCCCAACCGGGGACTAGAAACACCTGAGCCGCCCGGGGAGCTACCCCGAACGGCCCGGGTGCCGAACCGAAAACGGCCTAGCCTGCCGTGCCCCGCCTTGCGTCCTGCTCGTCCGAACGCTCGACTTCCTTGACCCGCTCGAACTCCGCGTTCACGACCTCCTTGACCTCTCGCAGCGCGTCCAGGTGCCGGACGATTGTGGCGTAGGCAGGAGAGTCATCGACCAGCCCATAGGCGAGAATGGTCTCTGCGGCCGTGACGATATTGTTGATGCCGTCGGCCTCACGTACCTCGCTCATGTGGAGTGAAACCCTGCTCCGAACGGCCGCCCGGTCGTCCCCTGCTTCCCATGCCGCAAGTGCCTCCGGGTAACGAGCTTCGATCTCCTGACGGGTGAGTTCGATGCCGCTGGAACTGAGACCTAGGCCGGCAAGGTTGTCGACGACCCAGGATCCCGGGGCGTACTCCGCGACGACATGCGGATGACCGAATTGGTCCTCCACTGCATACCTGCGTGCTGTTACTTCCTGCATTGCAGCCTCCTCTCCGCTGCTCCCGTTTAGTGGGGCCGACCAGGC
This sequence comes from uncultured Actinomycetes bacterium, assembly GCA_964551945.1. Lineage (GTDB taxonomy): Bacteria > Actinomycetota > UBA4738 > UBA4738 > CALAEC01 > CAZKFH01. The sequence goes on from CAZKFH010000050.1 coordinate 6,377, forward strand.
GGTAGGGAAACACCGCTTTTCGCTAGCTAGGCTAGGCCGACCCCACCACGATAGTCCCCCCTACCGACATCGCAATCTCGTTCTGGGTTTTTGTCTCTCAATCGCCCTCTGCCGACGCTCTACGGGCCCGTAGTCCCTTGGCACCCGAGAGGGGCCAGCGCCGCCAATGAGGGGTTTCTAAGCGCAGTCGTGGCGATGCTGGAGAGGGCCGGCCAGGAGAGACCGGGGGGAATGGACAACCCCTCGGGAGCTCCCGTAAGACGCGACCGACCCGCTCCGTCGAGTACCGGGGAGCAGCCGACCCCCTCCAGGTTCACAGTCGAGGATTCCGTTCGTCTATCAACGACGCCATGACGGAGTTAAGAGCGAGCTTGAGGAAGTCGGTCTCGTCGTCGGGATCCGCCGTTCTCTCGAGCACCTGAGCAAACCTCACGATGGCTACATACGCGGCCGTCGATAGGGCCGCCACCAAGTAGAGGATGTGCTGGACGGGGTCCTCTTCCCTCGGCAACGACAAGTCCTTGACGACGCGAGCGATGGCATCGGCCCAGGCCTGCGATTCGGGACTGCCTACCTCAGCATCGAGGGCCAGGGTGCGAGCGGTGACTACTTCCCGCGCAGCCTCGTTCGCTCGCGCTGCTTCAGGACCGTCGATGTCGATCTCGAAATGGAGTTCCTCCTCGTCCATGCTCTCCTCCTTGGTCGAGAGCACGCTAGCGCCTCCCCTTGAGGAGAATCCGCTCTTGTCGAGCGGCTCGCTGCACAGCCGAGTGAATGCTGAGACCGTCCTGCTCAATGACCGTGGTCCCCCCGGGGCTGCGCCTGAAGGCGTCGAGAACGGCGTCACCGATTGCCGAGATGGTTCCCGCGTCAAGGCTTCCGACTGAACCGAACCCCCCGCCCGTACTGACCCGCCCGCCGTCGTGCATTCGGTTCAGCGAGAGCAAGGTAGAAAGACCGATGCTCCGTGCCGAGTCGCGGTTGATGACGAACTCCCCGCGCTGAAGGATCGCCGGAACCTCGTCGCCCTTGAGCCCGCCGGCGTGCATCCGAGGGACCATCCCGCCGGCGTGCATCCGAGGGACCATCCCGCCGGCGTGCATGATCTGTCCGCCGGCGTGCATCTTTCCTCTCGGGACGATGTTGACGTAGACCGTCTCATCGGGGATGCCCTTTAGTTGGCCCTTGATGTTCGCGATTGCGGTCTGAGCTGGCCCTGTGTCGAGCTTTACCTTCGGCTCGACGCGCTCCCTCGCCAGCTTCGAGAGCTGCTCCATCGTGGCGCCCGCTTCCCGCTGGGCGGTCTTCAGGAGGTCGCCAGTCTTCTCCGCTCCCTCCTTAGCGCCACGGGTATCGATGTCGATCTTGGTCTGCACGCGTTTGGGAAGACGTTCAATCGCTCCTTGCAAGAGCCCGATAGCCCGGTTGTAGTCCCCACTCGAAATCGCAGCGGCCAGCAGAGCTCTCTTTTGGGCTGACAAGGAGATGCCCGCTGCGTCGAGAGCATCAATGGCGCCCGAAAGCTTCGGGCCTCCCTCGGTCCACACGTCCCAGAAGTCGGTGACCTTGCCCCGCATCATGGCGATGACTGAGCCGAAGTCGCCGGCGTTCATCCTCACTCGCGACCAGGCGTACTGCTGCTCTGTGAGTTGAATGCCCAGCGATCGCATGATGGTCTCGAGCCCGACCACTTCCTGCCCAGCGATGTTGAGAGCCTTCGCGTGGGTAATGACCGGAGATTCTGCGAAGAACCACTCATCCGTCAGCAGAGTGAGGGCGTCCTTCTGGCGTTCGAGAGAGGCAAGTACCTCGTCCGAACTCATGCGTCCAGCAATGAGGGCTTGGGCGAACCCCTGCGCCTTCTCGTCTGCGATACCAGTCTGCTCGGCGTGCTCTTTCATCCCAACGATGAGCGGCGGCAACATCGCTAGGAACCCGCGCCCCGCAATGGCTGCCACACCGAGACCGCCACCGGACGCAGCGCCTCCGAACCCGAGGACACCCCCGAGCTTCCCCCCGACCGTCAGGAGACTGCCGAAGATGCGGAGGACAGGACCTGCCGCCATTGCGATCAGGCCCCACTTCACGATGTTCTCCTGCATCGCCGGAGAGAGGCTCGAGAACGCCCGAGCCATATCGGCGACGGTCTCACCGACCTTGATGAGCGCGGGGATAAGTGCGCGGCCGATGTCGACGCCAGCATCGACGAGTTGGTTCTTCATCATGCGGAGCTGGGACTCGGTGGTCGCGTAGCGCCGCTCGGCCTCGGTCGTAAGGGCGGTGTTCTCCTCCCACGCCTTGTTCCCCGTCTCTATCGAGGTACGAAGCAGATCTCCTGCACCAGCAAGAGACAGGAACGACTGGATGAGTCGCTGGTCGGTCAACTCGAGATCACGGAGGATGGACTCCCCTGCCTTGCCAGCCCTACCGAGGCCCTCCACGAAAGCCGTGAACGCCTGCGCCGGGTCTGCCTCCCACCTCGCCGCGAACTCGTCGGAGCTCATGGCTGCCGTCTTTGCGAAGGTCTGCAGAGCCGCACCGCCCTCGTTCACAGCGGACGTCATAGAGAACAGCACCTTCTGAACCGCAGTTCCTCCACGCTCCGCAGGAACACCGACCGAGGAGAACGCCTCGCCGATTGAAAGGATGTTCGCCTGTGTCAGCTCCGCGATCTTCCCGGCGCCTGCGATGCGGAGACCGAAGCTCACGATCTCGGCCTCGGTAGCAGCCCCCTTGTTCCCGAGGTCAACGACGGTCGATCCGAGGCGGTCGAACTGGTCCTGCGGCATCTGGGTGATGTTCGCGATGCGTGCGAGGCCGGTCGCTGCCTGGTCGGCGGTCATGTCGGTGGACTCGCCGAGGTCAATCATCGTCCGGGTAAAGCCGAGGATGCTCTTCGTCTGGATCCCCAACTGACCGGCCGCCTCAGCGACGGCGGAAATCTCTACCGCTGACGCCGGGAGTCTCTTGGACATGTCGCGGATGCCGCTCTCAAGCGCCCGGAACTCACCCTCGGTCGCGTCGACCGTCTTCCGTACCCCAGCGAATGCTGACTCGAAGTCGATCGCGGCTTTGATGGACGCGCCGCCGACCAACGCCAGAGGCAACGTCACCGAGCGGGTGAGGGTCGAGCCGACGCGGGACATCGACGCGCCCATCCGACCGACGGCCGTGTCGACGGCTTTCAGTCCACCGATAGCACCGGTCGTGTCGGCTACAACCTTCACGACCATCGTGGCAACCGTGCTCATCGGGCCCCCTTGGGAAAAACCGAAGAATTCGGTGCACGCATCCCGGGACGTGCCGTCCCTGCCCAGGTCATCGGGACGGAAGGGCCTCGAAGTTCTTGATGACCTCGGCGGCCGAGAACAATCCCGGGCCCCAGGCCTCGGCGTTCCGAGCAGCGTCGAGCAACGTCAACGGCTCCGCGTCGATCGGAGACAGGATGACCTCTTCGACCTCCCCCTTGCCCTCGGACACAATGCTCCGAGCCACTTCTTTCCACCGGCCGGTCTCGTTGAGTTGATGCTCGAGGACGAGGTCGAACCTCTTGAAGAAGTACTCGTTCGGTCTCGCGCCTGCTGCACCCTCGAAGCACCAACCGACGAGATTCCGGTGCATCGCTCGGGCGTGAAGCCAGCGCTCGCCCTGCTCAACGGAGAGGGGTTCGGAAAGGGCGGCCTCGACGACCCCGCGCAGCAGCTCGAACACAGCGAAACCGCCTTTGTGCAGCGCATCGACGGCTAGCCTCAGCGCTCGGCCTGACGCGGATCGGAAGACGTCGGCGTGCTGGCCGCGGCTCTCGGTGGCCTCTTGGCGGGTCGAAATCTTCGCCAGCGCCTTCGCGGCTTCCTCCGGACTCATCTTGCCGGCGGCGAGCTTCGCGGTGATCGTCTCCGCACTCTCCGGCACGACTGCGTCGAACCGTTGCTCTATGAGCTGCTTGCTCCGGTCCATCAGACCGGATGCTCCTGTCGGGTCCTTCAGTTGCAAGGCCGCGAGGCCGGCGACGTACTTCCGAAGGGTCTGTTCCGTTGAGCCGCTTCGCGGTCTCGGGGTGTGCACGATCTGGCCCGTGATTCGCGTTCCGTAGACCGGGATGCGCTGCCGACCACCCGCCGTGTGAATGAAAGGGTCCGCTTGGCCCAAGACGATCCGGTTCTTTGTCGTCACCATCGCGATACGCCTTCTGCAAGTCCTTGAGGATCCGAGGGTTCGGGCTCGGCAGGGCCCGGGGGTGTCCAGTCTTCCGGCAGGGCGTCGATCAAGGCTTCCGCTCGCTCGGTGGCCAGCCGCCTGACGGTGTTTCGTTCGCCGTCGTCCTGCAGGGCTCGGAATGCTCGAGCGTCACGTCGGACTCGCTCGCGAAGTGACGTTGGGAGGAGCTCGAGGTCGACGGGCGTCGGCTTGCCGCCCATCGCGATCCAGTCGTAGAGCTGGCGGACCGGGTGATTGCGGTTCGTCATGCGCTCAGTGAAGTCTTTCGATGACGTTTCGATTCCTGAGCAGTGGCGACCCGGCAGCGATCGCTGCAGAACCGGCGCCGGCGCCCGGTGGTCGGCTGGACGATCTCCGCCCCGCAGCGAGGACAGGCCTCAGACCCGGTGGCGTGGCAACGGCATTCGCTGAGGAGCCGGGCCGCTTGTCGCAGTACGCCAACAGAGACCGTCGCATCCCGGCTCTCGAAGTCGCTGGCCAGGGCGAGCAGCACCCTGGCGATTCCCGTGGGCCCGAAAACTCGTCGGGGATCTCTGGTGCTTTCGCTGCTGAGCACGCGGCCGCCCCCCGGGGGCGGGTCACCCCCCTGGTCCGGCTCAGGCATCCGGGATGCCTCCGGGCCTGGTCGTGACCAGCATGATCGCTACTAGGTGAGCGCAGCGGCCGAGCGCGGGGCAGTCGCATGACCAGCCACCACGCTGATACCCGACCCTGTACCACTCGCCGTTGCCCCGGCACAGAGCTCGGACACCGTCGGGTCCTGCCGAGCGGATGAGCAGTCGGCCCTCGGTGAGGTATCGCCGACCCTTGGCCTCGGCGTTCTCCCTCATGCCTTCTCCGGGAGCAGATCCGTGTCGATGTCGAGGACTCCGCGCAACCCAGCGAGTCGGGCTTCCTCCTCAGCCTCTACCTGTTCCGCTTTCGCCAGGGCTTTGTAGCCGGGTAGCGAACGAGGGTCGATCTCCCACCGCGGCAACAATCCGATCAGTTCGAGCTCAGACTCCCGTAGCTCACCGCCACCGGCCGAGGAGCTGACGTAGAGACCAGACCACGCCTTGAGACAGGTGTAGCAGCGTCGGCAGTCCGACCACTTCGGCTGCCCGCATGCACACTGCGAGTTCATGCGTCTCCCGCCAAGTGCAATTCGGAGAGCTCGAACGCCACTCGTGCCCACCGCGATGCTCTGTCCCAATCTTGGCCAGCGACGGCCTCGGCGAAGAGACGGATTGCTCTGGCGATCAGTCTCTCGTTCACGAAATGCTCCCCGAAATATCAAGAGGGGGGAGAAGGGGAGAGATATAAGGACTGGTCATTGCCCTGATTCCTCAGGGGTCCCGACATTTCGGGGGTCATTCACGCCGACCTCCGTGTGCTTCCAGAGTTCCGCGGCCTTCTCACTTACGTGCCAGCGATGGGCTCGGCCTGGACCGCCGGCACCGGCCTGGCGCTCGACCAGCTTGAGAGCCGTCAGATCCTCAAGCACACGTTCCGTGGTCGTCTTCGGAAGGTCGAGCCCATCGGCAACCTCAGGAGTCGTGAGTTCCCCCGCGGCCAGCAGGAGACTGACGGCCTCCCGTCGAGTTGGCGGCATCGAGTCGGCTGCTACCCGACGTGCAAGGGCTAGCGCGGAGTCCTCGCCATGACCGATGATCGACAGAGCAGAGACGAGCGCCGACAGCTGCTTTGCGAACCGTGCCGGCGCCTCGAGCTCCGGGACCGAGATGATGTCCCGGCCGTACCCATCCCGCTCAACCCCGGACCTGGCCCACGTCGTCACGTTCGCCAGGGCGATGATCTGGTCGAGGGTGTCCCCCTGGACCTCCCGCGGTTCGAGCGTCACCCCGTCAAGGAAGACGTGCACGGCTTCGCGGAGGGCGTCCCGCATGGCGGGCTCGCGTGATTGGCTCTCGAGCGCCCGGCGCGTGAGCTTTGCCCGATCCTGTTGGGGAAGTCTCACGTACAGGAACCGTTCTCCGAGCAGCGACGCGACGACGCGGTGACTGTCGATCGCAGGAGTGACGCCGGCGAGCAAGCCGAGGCGGCCTTCCCACTCGACCGACTCCCCCGTCCCGAACTCCTTCACATAGCTCCCGTCGAATATCTCCCGAAGCTGCGCGAGGATTTCCTGGCGAGCGTCCCGGTGCATGGTCAAAACCGTTGTGAAGTCCTTCAGCACAAGGAAGCTCCGCCCGTCTTCCTGCATCCGGTGCAGGAGTGAAGCTCGGGCCTTCCCTTTGAGCCCCGACGCGAAGGTTTGCGCGGTGAGACTCGACAGCGGGTGAACATCAGCACGACCGTGCAGGGCCCGGAGGAATTCCGTCTTACCGGAGGACGATGCTCCGATCAGCATCATCCAGAGGTCGAACCCGAGCAGGTGCGCCACGTAGGTCGCGAGGGTCACGTCGAGGACGCTCGGGTCTGGGAGGTAGAGCCACTCGGCGAAAACGCGGTGAACATCATGGAGCGCGACAAGTGACGGCCGCGAGTCGGGAACGAACGTGCCCTCGAACTCCTGGCGTAGCTCTTGCGCTCGGAGCACCGCGTCGGTCATGCACCCGCCTCTTCGAACAAACGACGTTCCTCGAGCTCCGCAATCCGACCACGTCGACGATCATCGAGTTCCTGTTCGGTGGGGAGTGAGCGTCTGCAGGTGGGGCAGGACACGTACTGGCGGCGAATCAGGCCGCGGATGGCCACTTCGCCGGGATTGTTGACCGGGCCTAGCGGTTCCTCGAACTCGCCTCGGATGAACGCTTTCGACTCGGCCCAGATCGCGGGCTGGGCAAGGTCGGCGACACTGCTCTGGCGAACCGCTTCGGCCAACTGCATCAGGGCGAGCAGCCGATCGCTTCGAGAGCGGTGCTCCGCTCGGACAATGGCTCGCGCAGCTCGGCGGAACTCTCGGATCTCGTCGTCGGAGAGGGCCGCGTCGGTCACGGTGTCGCCCCGGAGAGGTTGTCTCGGATCAGACGTTCAACATCCTCGAGACGGAAGCGGACGCAGCGACGACCCAGACGGACGGACGGGAGGCGACCGCTCGCGGCCCACGCAAAAATCGTCTTCGGGTGAACCTTGAACTTGCGGGCTACGTCAGGTGCGGCTAGAAGCTGTTCGCCGGTGGGAGCGGCTTCGAGGGATTCGGCCAAGGTGGACGACCTCCGAAAACGAGAGACCCGGCACGCTCACGTTGAGCCGCCGTGACTTCCGCTCCGGGTCCACCTGGGACCTTCGCGTCGAGAGACCTCCGAAGAGTGATGGTCGAACGCAGGGGAGGACTCCACTCTCCGCCGCGCTTGGGAATTACAACCATGTCGTTAGGGTGCCACCGTCGCGAAGGACTGTCAAGCCCCGGTTTGGGGAACGGCTGTCATCCGCGCAAGTTCGTCGACCTTCACCGCGATCCCGTCCGCGAGGCCTGGAAAGAGAGCGCCATACGTGTCGAGCGTCATCGTGATCGACTTGTGGCCGGCGAGCTCCATGATGGCTCGAGGGTGGGCCCCGACGCTGATCGCGTGCGCGACCGCGCTGTGTCGGAGATCGTGAACTCGGGTGCCCTCGAGGCCCGCCACCTTTGCTGCAGGACCGAAGGCTTTCGTCCTGAAGCGCGATTGACGCACCGGTCCGCCGTGGTCGCTCGCGAACATCCGGCCTTCGCTACCGGGCCCGAACTCGGCCAGGTGTCGGGAGAGTTCCTCGATGACGAGCCGGGGGACCGGGATCGTGCGAGCCGACCCGCCTTTCGGTGTTCCCTCGATCAGTTGCCCATCGACCTCGACGCTATTGCGGGCGATGGTCACCCGGGCCCGCAAGAAGTCCACGTCGGTTACGCGGAGAGCTGCGGCTTCCCCGATCCGCAAGCCTCCATACGCCATGAGGTAGACGAGCGCTCGGTACTTCGGGTCGATCGTGGTCGCGAGCGCCTGGATCTCGGAGTGGTCAAGGATGCGATGTTCTCGCTTCAGCTCCGCGGGAACCTTCACACTCGAGGCGGGGTTCTTCCCGATGCGACCGTCCTCAACGGCAGACGTGAGGATGCGCCGAAGGAGTCGATACGAAGCGCGGACGGTTGGCACGCCGACTCGCTTCTCGAGCTTCCCAAGGAAACCCTTCACGTCGCTGGTCGCGATCGTGGCGAGAGGCCGTGGGCCGAAGTGAGGAACCAGGTGTCGCTCGGCCATGTTCTTGTAGAACGACCTGGTGCTCGGCTTGAGATGCGTCGCGTTGGGGAGGTACTCGTCTACGAAGTAGGCGCCGAACGTCATCCGTCCCCGCGTAGGATCGACGTACTCGCCCCGTTGTTTGTCGCCTTCGACGCTGTGAACGAAAGCCGTTGCGTCCGCATGCTTCCGAAACGTACGGAGATGAGTCTTACCGTCTGGATCGCGCCAACCGACTCGGTAACTAACGCCGCCGTCGCGTTGGTACTTCGTGATCCACGCCATTCCGTCTCCCCCCGACTCGGTTACTGAAAGGTTCCGAGTGCCGTTGATAGCACTTTGATAGCAGACTGTCACGCTACCCACTCCCCAAGACGACGCATGTTGTTGCTGTTACCTGCTGTTTTCGTGTCGGAGTGCTGCGACGTGTTGCGCTTAGGGGTTCCCGGTAGGTTGCGAGTTCGAGTCTCGCCCCCGGAGCATTCAGGAACGCAGCGCGC
>CAZKFH010000051.1:0-14987 GCA_964551945.1 uncultured Actinomycetes bacterium
ATCAGAGCCGGGAGAACGCGAGCGCTGAGCCGACGCATCACGCGATCAGTCAGGCTGCCGCCGGCAGCGGCCCCGTGTATGCCTGCGGGCCGATCTTCGGACGAGTCATCGGTCCTCCAAGATTTGGTGGCGGCGCATTCACGCGGCCTTCAGGGAAGAGATTCGTCTCGAGAGGGCCACAGGCCTCTGTGCATATGCACAAAGGCCGATCACACCTCGGCTATGTCCCGATCGTGATTGCGTACTTGCCGAGGCTCCCCTGGGCGTAATCCCTGATGGCCTGGGGGACCTCCTCGAGCTTGTAGGTACGCTGAGCCGCAACTCGGAGCGTTCCCGCTGCGACATCCTCGGCCAGGCGGTCCAGGACCTCGGCAGTCGGCATCGCTATCACCGCGGTCGCGTGAAGGTCCCTCTCGCCCAGCTGGTCGGGCCCGATCCCGAGGGTCGAGGCGAAACGTCCCCCGGCGGCGACAAGGTCGGCGAGCTCGGTCCCATCACCGGCGAGGTGGAGTGCCACCTGCACCCCTTCGGCACGGATGCTCCGAACCTGGGCCCCGAGATCACCCGTGTAGTCGACCGTGTGCTGCGCGCCGAAGCCCTTGACGAAGTCGCTCGCCTGGCCCGGCTTGGCCGTCGCGATGACCTCCGCACCTCGAGCGACCGCCATCTGGATAGCCTTCGAGCCGACCCCACCGGTCGCCCCACCGATCAGCACCGTCTCACCGGAGGACGGCGCCACCGCCTCGATCGAGGCGAGAGCCGCCGTTCCCGCTAGACCCAGAGCTCCCGCGTCCGCCGGATCGAGACCCGAGGGAATCTTCGTGAGCCCGATCGCTTCCGGAACGACGACGAAATCCGCAAAGGTCCCGTCACCAACGTAATCGCGCATGAGAACCCCGAAGACGGCATCGCCGACCTCGACGCGGGAGACTCCCTCACCGATCGCCTCGACGGTTCCGGCGAAGTCCTTTCCAAGCACGACAGGGAACCGGTGCTCCATCATGTCCTTGGCCATGCCGCTGGCGACCGCAGCATCGAATCCATTCAGGGAGGCGTGACTCACCCTTACGAGAACCTCACCTGGCCCCGGCTCTGGCACGGGCAGATCAATGAGCACCGGACCCGCCTCGAAACTCTCTACCGCGATCGCTCGCATCTCTCTTCTCCTTTTCTCGGGCGACGTATACACAACTGAACCAGGCTGCTAAGAACGCTATTCCGATCGGTCCCGTGATTGGACTCAGCGCGGATACCAGCAATACGATCGCCTCCGTTCCCGACCCAGGCGGGGCCGGATGGAGCGAAGGGAAAGCCCATGGCGAAAGTCCTCTGCGTCCTGTACGACGACCCTGTCGACGGGTATCCGCCGCCATACGCGCGGTCCGACATCCCGCAGCTCGATCGTTACCCCGGCGGGCAGACCACGCCAACGCCAGAGGCGATCGACTTCAGGCCCGGTGAGCTACTCGGCTGCGTGTCGGGAGAGCTCGGACTCCGGCCCTTTCTCGAGGGCCGTGACCACTCGCTCGTCGTGACGTCAGACAAGGATGCGTCTGACTCGGTCTTCGAGCGGGAGCTCACCGATGCCGAGGTCGTCATCTCGCAGCCGTTCTGGCCCGCATATCTCACGGCGGAACGGATCGCCAAGGCGCCGGAGCTCAAGCTCGCCGTGACCGCCGGGATCGGCTCGGACCACGTCGATCTCGCCGCCGCGATGGATCGGAACATCACCGTCGCCGAGGTCACCTATTGCAACAGCATCAGCGTGGCCGAGCACGTGGTGATGATGATCCTTGGCCTGGTGCGCAACTACATCCCGTCGTACCAGTGGGTCGTGGACGGCGGCTGGAACATCGCCGACTGCGTCTCACGCTCTTACGACGTGGAGGGCATGCAGGTCGGTATCTTCGGCGCGGGCCGCATCGGCGCCGCCGTGCTGCGCAGGATGAAGCCCTTCGACGTGGGACTCCACTACACGGACAAGCACCGCCTTCCGGACGAGGTCGAGAAGGAGCTCGGCGTGACTCACCATCCCGACGTGCAGTCGCTCGTCCGCGAGTGCGACGTGCTCTCGATCAACACGCCGCTTCATCCCGAGACCGAGCATCTCTTTGACGACGAGCTGATCGGCACGATGAAGCGCGGCGCCTACATCGTGAATACGGCCCGCGGAAAGATCTGCGATCGCGACGCGATCGCTCGAGCGCTCGAGAGCGGCCACCTCGCCGGGTATGCGGGAGATGTGTGGTTCCCGCAGCCCCCGCCGAAGGACCATCCATGGCGGACGATGCCCAATCACGGGATGACCCCTCATACGTCGGGAACGAGCCTGTCGGCTCAGACGCGGTACGCGGCGGGCGTTCGCGAGATCCTCGAGTGCTGGTTCGACGGCCGCCCGATCCGAGACGAGTACCTCATCGTGGACAAGGGCCAGCTCGCCGGTGCCGGCGCCCATTCCTATACCGCCGGCAACGCTACGGGCGGCTCCGAGGAAGCAGCACGCTTCGGACGGTAACGAGCTCCTGGTGGGCGCTGGTGGTTTCGAACCACCGACCTCCGCCTTGTAAGGAACCGATCGACTAGTGCCGATCCTGTCCCGGCTCGAGAACCTCGAGGAAGCGAACAACGCCGTAGATGGGCAAGGACTTGGATAGGCGCAGGAGGTGGTCGTCCCCGGAGACCAGAACAGCTTGCTCCGCCTCGGCGAGAGCGATCAGGTAGTCGTCGCCGGGATCGGGCGAGCGAACCGACGGAGGGTCCCTGGGATCCTTCACCACGCTCGCTGAGTTCTGGAGCCAGGCGATGACCAGACTGGCTTGGTCTGCAGCTATCCGCTTCCGCAACTTCGGGTACGCGAGCGCACGCGCGAGCTCCGCGAGAAGGAGAGGCGAGACGATGAGTTCGAACGCCCCCCCGATCCAGGCTCGAAGCGTCTCAGCGGGAGCACCCTTCGGCGAGAGGAGGGCCGAGATGATGACGTTCGGGTCTAGGACGGCACGAACCACCGGTCAGCGCCGACGACGCCTGGTCTTGTGCTGCGCTTCGACTGCGAGCTGAGCCGCCTGCTTGTTCGACAGCTCGCTTTTGGACCAGAGTCCCTCGAGAAGGTCGAGCCCCAGATCGCGCCGAACGGCCTCTTCGATCACCTGCGAGTCGCCCTTGCCGGTACGCGCAGCGCGAACCTTGACCGCGCGGAGGACCTCCTCCTCGAATGTGACGGTCGTTCGAACCTTCGACATGGTTGCATCATAGCATCACGATGCCACGTCATCAACCGTCGGGCCTGGAGTTTCCCGTGAGTCGTCGATGCACTGCTGCGTGAGGAATCATGGAAGGACGACCTGCTCCTTCGTTCCTGGTGGGCGCAGGTGGTTTCGAACCACCGACCTCCGCCTTGTAAGGGCGGAAGCGGCCGATCCCACTACCTGCGGAAACAGCTGAATAGGCGGCTTGACCAGCGGATCTGAGTGCTCATCGTTTTCGCAACATTTCGCAACGTTTTGCGTCCCTTCGCGGGACCGTTGCGGGACCGTTAATAGACCCGTTTGACTCACGTGGGCAGTCGCTCGATCCCGCCTGCCTCGGAGATCACACAGTTGGAGCGGACGACGGAATTCGAACCCGCGACCCCCACCTTGGCAAGGTGGCCAAGGTGGTGTCTCTGACCTGCACGGACGCGCGAAAACAGCCTTCTGACCAGCGAGTTCGGTACTCGTTGATGCTCGTACTTGCCCATGGGCTCCCGTCCTCAGACGGGAGAATGACGGGATCACAGCTTGCCTCAAGCTTCCGACCGCTACGTCAACCCCGTCGCCAGGCGGCTGGGCGGGCGATCCTGGGGAAACCTCTATTTGCTGCTCTCCCTTGGGGAAGGAATCTCGTCGAGGAACCGCGCGGCCCATTCGGCCTGCACGCTGTTCCCCTTCTCAAGGTAGAGCGAGCGCGCGGCTTCGACGGGCGACCGTGCATCCAACAGGTGGCCGCGCAACCGCAAGACTTCGCCGAGGTCGGAAAACGCATCCGCCGTCGAGTTGAAGAGCTGCGTCTGACGCGCGAGCGCAACGGCTTGTCTCGCGAGCGCCTCAGCCTCGTCGAACGCACCTTGGCGGGCGCGCAGCTTGGCGCGGACCCGGCGCCAGCGCACTTGTGGGTCGACGTCTGCCAGCGCCGTCTGCTCAGCCCGAAGCGTAAAGGCCTCCGCCTCCTCGAGGCGGTCCTGCAGGTACAGCGCGTCTGCCAGGAACGAGTACACCTTCGACGCGCTGATGATGTCGCCCAGCTCCTCCAGGATCGTCAGGGCTCTGCGCAACCTCGCTTCCATCGCGCGGACGTCGCCCGCGAGGCGTTCAGCCATCGCGCCCGCGATCAGCGCATCCATGGCGGCCGCCTCGGCTCTTTGCCCGAGGTCATCGAGGATGGCGACCGCCCGCGCACATTGCGAGTGGGCTTCGGTGAACGACCCGTGCATCGCGTCACGGGCGGCTCGCGCGCTCATCAGGCCCGCTTGGAGCAGCGGTACTCCCGTCTGCCCTGCGGCGAGCGCTTCGCAGCGGACGACGGCGTCCTCGATCGGGGTGTCGCCGTACACGAGCGCGATCGACAACCAGTAGGCGGCGTATGTCGCTCGTCGACGGTCGCCTGTCTTCTCGGCTTGCCGGATGGTCTCCTCGAGGGCCTCGGCCGCCGCCTGCGCGCGCCCGTGTAGCCAGTGGTCGCGCGCCAGGAAGGTCAACGCGTACGCGAGCCCGACCCCGTCGCCCTCACGCTCGAACACCGCCATGGGCTCCGCGACATCGGCGGCGATCTGACCCTCCCTCACATCCGCGTTCTCGATCTGCACCCTCAGGCGTGTGAGAGCGGCATGCGCGCCGAGAAGGGGCGACGTGTTTTCGTCGGCCAGCACCTCCGTCGTCAGTTTGCCCGCGAGCTCGAAGTCTCCGCACTCGACCGAGGCTTCCGCGATACGCACGGATAGCTCGAGCCGGCGCGGCTCGGCGTCATCCAGCAGCGCGGCGGCACGCGTCAGCAACCCCAGGGCTGCGCCGGCATCCGAACGTGCGAAGGCAGCGCGGCCTGCGCCGGCCAGGTGCTTCGCGGCCCTCGAGCGGATCTCGTCCCCTTCTGCGTCGATCGGCCCGAGCTCCAGCCGGTAGCGGTACGCCCGTTCCAAGTGGAATCCGATCGTCTCCTCCGCAGTGCTCATCTCATCCATCCGTCGCTCCAGCCATCGCCCGACGCTCTCGTGCAGCGCGGCGCGCCGAGCCTTCGAGATCGATCGGTAGGTCGATTCCTGGATCAGCACGTGCGCGAAGCGGAACGCCTCCTCAGACACGCTCGAAGGTCCGGGCGACACCAGCTGCTTGCCCGCGAGCGCGCGAAAGTGGCGGCGTGCGGTCGGGCGAGCCTCTTCGGGAAGAAGGTCGAGCACCGGATCGACCCAGAACTCCTTGCCGATGATGGCGGCCGAATCGAGGCAAGCGCGTTCCCCGGGTCCGAGTCGATCCAGTCGAGCGGAGAGGAGCGCTTGGATCGTGGGCGGCAGCGGCACGTCGTCGTGACCCGGGACATCGCCGGAATGGAAAGCCAGCAACTGCTCCGCGAACAGCGGATTGCCTTCCGCGGTGTCGACGATCCGAGCCCGCGCGTCCGGCGTGAGCGGTTCGCGGCCGGGGAGATTGTCTACGAGGGCCTCGGTCTCCTCGTCGGTCAAGGGCCGGAGGGAGAGGCGCGCTCCCCCCGGACGGTCCGCCGAGGGGGACGTCGGATCGAGCATCTCGGGACGAGCGGCGCAGACAACGAGGATCGGCGCATCATCGGTGAGCCCCGCGAGCCGGTCGATCAGCTCGACGAGCGGCGGGGGCGCCCAGTGAACGTCGTCGATCACGACGACAAGCGGTCGCGCGCGTGCGACAGCTTCGAGCAGCTTCCTGAACGCCCAGACGGGGTCCAGCGCCGTCGACCCTTCGATCGTGCCGAGGGCAGCCGCCACGTCCTGAGCCACGGCCTCCGCTTCCGGATCGTCGGCGAGCAGCGCACGAATGTCCGCCGCCGTTTGCCCCTTGGCCGCCTGTTCGACGAGCTCTCGGAAGGGCGAGAACGTGACGTCGTCTCCGTAGGAGAGGCATCGCGCCGTGAGCACCTGCGCTCGTTCGCGCACGCGGGACGCGAACTCTTCGGCCAGTCGCGTCTTCCCGATGCCGGCCTCTCCCATGACGGTGACGACGTGAGCCGATCTCTCTGTCACGACGCGCTCGAAGGCGTCCTCGAGCTGAGCGATCTCGGCGTCGCGGCCGACGAGCGGAGTGTCGTGGTGCCTCGGGATCGCTCCCGCGTCCGGAAGGAGCTCCACGAGCCTCCACGTCCCGTCGCCGATCAACTCGCTCCGAACGGCGTGTGCGCCCAACCGGTGAGCGGCCTCTCCAATGAGAATCTCGCCCTTGTCCGCCGCGACGGCTAAGCGGGACGCGGCTGCGGCCGGACCCGCCGCCAGCGAGCCGTCCCCTTCCCCGACCACCTCACCCGTCTGCAAGCCGATGCGGACCACGAGGGTCACACCGCCTTCGCGACGAAGCGCATCGTTCAGCTCTGCCGTGGCCGCCCTCACGGCGACCGCTGCCCGCAGCGCACGCAAGAGGTCATCTTCCTGTGTCACCGGCAGACCGAAGATCGCGACGAGGGCATCCCCGACGGGCGGTTGCACCGCGGCGCCGTGTTGTCTCAGCACTTCGGCGGCGTGGTGGAAACCGGTTGCCCGAATGCGGCTGAGCACTTCGGTATCCAGGGTCCCGCCGCCCACCTCCGTGAAGACCGCGGCAAGCACCGTGATGCTCCTGCGCGCCTGGCGCGGCTGGATCGTGGCCACCACGGCGTCCTCGGGCGAGGCGGGGACCCGTGAGATCGGTCGAGCCGCCTCCAACTCAGGGTCCTGGCGCAGGATGGCGGCCTGGAGCCGTACCAGCTCGGGACCCGGGTCGAGGCCGAGCTCGCCGGCGAGGAGCTCCCGTACGCGATCGAAGGCGCTGAGCGCTTCGCCCTGGCGGCCCGAGCGATACAGCGCGAGCATGAGCTGCGCGCGGAACCGTTCGCGCAGCGGATGCGCGGCGACGAGGGAGTCGAGCTCGGCCGTGAGGCCACCCGAATGACCGAGGAACAGCTGCGCATCGATCCGTTCCTCGATCACCACGAGCCTCAGCTCCTCTAGACGGGCGATCTCCTGCTGGGCGAACGGCTCGTACGCGAAGTCCGAGAGAGCCGGGCCGCGCCACAGCGCCTCTGCGTCACGCAGGAGATCGAGCGCGGTTGCCGCGTCACCAGCGGTGAGCGCAGCGCGTCCTTCGGCCAGCAGGCGCTCGAACTCGGTCGTGTCCAGCTCCTGTGGACGGACCTGTAGCAGGTACCCCGGAGCCTTCGTGAGTACTCGAGGCTCGCCCACGGCCTCCTCGAGCACCTTCCTTGTTCGGGAGACCGTCACGTGAAGGCTGTTGGCCGCCGCGTCGAACGGCTCCTCCGGCCATAGCTCGTCGATCAGGCGATCCTTGGACACCGCCTGGTTCGCATGCACCGCGAGGATGGCGATGAGGGCTCGCTGCCGCCTCCCGCGCAAGGGCACGACTTGGCCCCGAGCCGAGATTTCGAACGGCCCCAGCATCCCGAGATCCATCGTTTCTCCTGCTGTGAGCCTGTAAGCCAACTGTAAGGGCGACCCCGCATCCTCGCACACGAGGCACGGATCGATGCCGTGCACGGAGTGGAGGAGGTTGAGATGAGAGGCAACATCAGCAGGACCCCGCGGGGACACCGACGCGTCATGAGGGCCGTCGCCGTGCTCGCCGTCACTGTGGTCGCCGCCGGCGCGACGACCGCGGCGAGATCGGACGAGTCCGTCGGCAGGCCTCCTGCCGAGGTCCTTCGAGCGGTCGAGCACCAGCGCCTGGACGCGCTCGTCCAGGCGGATATGCCAGAGGCACGCCGGCTGCACGCCGACGACTTCCAGCTCATCAACCCGGCCGGCCTCGCCCTCTCGGATGAGGACTACCTCGGGTTCATCGCATCCGGTCTCGTCGACTATCTCGTCTTCGAGCCAGAGTCGCCCATCGAGGTACGCGTGTACGGCCAATCGGGAGTGATTCGCTACCAGTCACACATCGAGGTCGTCGTCTTCGGCGAGCTCCAGTCGCTCGACGCATGGCACACAGACCTCTACGAGCGGCGTCACGGGCAGTGGCAGGCCGTCTGGTCCCAGGCCACCGCGATCCAGTAGGGAGATCACGAGAGGTCCCGCCGCCGCCGGTTTCGGCGGTGGCGGGATTTTTCGTACGTCATGCGACGGGTTTTCGCGGGACCGGATCGCTAAACCGAGGTTGATCGGAGAAGGAAAGTGTTTGAACAGGGTTCCCTCTTGGAGCGGACGACGGGATTCGAACCCGCGACCCCCACCTTGGCAAGGTGGCCAAGGTGGTGCCGCTCACCTGAGCTGAAAGAGTCGAGACCGCCACTCCCGAGCACAGACATCATCAGGCGTCAGGGCAAGCTCCTGCCAGTTAGCCGACTACACCAATCATCCGGGCGGATTGGGCGGCTCACTCGACGGCTGCGGGACCGTTGCGGGTCCGTTGCATCGCCCGGCCGGCAATTCGGGCGCGAAAAACGTGCCTTAACCTGCGGCTTTGCTTGTGGGCGCTCCAGGTTTCGAACCTGGGACCTCCGCCTTGTAAGGGCAATCAGGAAGAGTCTACGACCCGCGCCGATCCGAGAAACCGCAGGTCAGAAGACGAAACCGAGTAACAGCGTTGCCATGGATTCCGGCCCTTTGGTACTGCTGGCGTGGCACGTACGTGGCACGCCCGTGTCTGGCTACCGTGCCGCGCAGGTGCACGGGTCGTAGATGCTTTGATCCGCTCCGGGCGAAGGGCACGGGACCGCCATGCAGCGGGCCTCAACCAGAACGAGAGAATTGCGCCGGACACCCTCTCCGGGGTTGGGAGATTGGGTCAGGACAAGCTGATCGTTTCCACCTCCCACAGGCGCGACCTTGAGAAGAAGACTCGCATTCTGGAGAACCTCATCGGCAACGACGGTTGTGAGCCCGGTAACGTCCGGAACAATTACTTCACGTCGATTAGCCCGGGGCTCCCGAGGATTCTTCCCTTGGTCGGGCTGCTCTTCCCGACCCAGGGTGCATGCGCCCGTCATCAGTACTGCAGCAAGCAGGAACCCCTGAAGGCGGCGCGTCACTGGCAGCCATTTTCTACGAATCGCGGACACGCCGCGCACCGATCGGATTCCGACTCGTCCGGGCTAAACCCCGGGGCGCTATGCATCAGGATGGCCTACGTCACTGCCGACCTGGCGTAGTCCTAGGTCTCGCAGTCCTTTAGGGTCTCGCCATTGAAGCAGGCGTCGTTCCCCTCGCCTCCATCGAGCTCATCTGTTCCCTCACTTCCGTCCAGGCGATCGTCGCCAAGCCAGCCGTACAGGACATCGTCACCTTCGCCGCCACTGAGAACGTCGTCTTCTCCCGAGGTGGTGCAGCCGGGAGGGGGAGGTGAGTCAGCCACGCCCCCCGCGTGTGGGCCGCAGGCGTACCCTCGTACATCTCCATCGATCTCGTCGTCGCCGAGGCCCCCCTCGACGATGTCGATGCCTCCCCATCCTCCGAGGACGTCGCTACCCGCGCCACCTTCGATCCGATCATCGCCGCCCATCCCTCGAAGCAGGTTCTGCCGAGAGTCCCCTAGGAGGACATCAGGACCCTTCTGTGACCCTCTGACGTTCTCGATGTTCTGCAGGCTGTCAGAACCCTCTCCTGTAGCGACCCCCGTGCCGAGATCGACACGGACTCCGCTCTCCGCGTCGAGGTAGATGGCCTCGTCGATCCCGTGTCCGCCATCCATGACGTCGTTCCCTGCTCCGCCCCACATCTCGTCCTGGTCGACGCCCCCGATCAGCCGATCGGCTCCGGCTCCGGCGTAGAGGATGCCAAGTCCAGGGCCGCCGAGAAGACGATCGTTTCCAGGACCGCCCTGCAAGTTGTCCAGGCCTGGCCCTCCGAGGAGACGGTCCTCACCCCTCCTACCGAAGAGCTGATCAACTTGGACGCCACGACCACCCAGGATCAGGTCCGATTCGGGGCCCCCGTCGATGAAGTCCCGGTTCGCGTTGCCTTCCAACCGATCTTGCCCCTGTTGACCCTTGATGTAGTCAGCCCCCGGTCCTCCGACGACGGTGTCGTTTCCGTGGCCAGCACAGACATGGTCTCGTCCGCCCAATCCATGTATGACGTCGTTTCCCTCAAGCGCCTGGATGACGTCTCTTGCCTCTGTCCCTCGTATTCGGTCGGGGCCATTGGTACCAACGATCGTGACAGGCTCACCAAAGCAGGTGCCCTCCCCGTCCTCGATCCGCGCCTTCACTTGGCCCACCGACAGGACGGTCCATGCCATGAGGGCGAACGAAAGGGTCACCGAGGTCACCTTTCGATTCTCCCTCATCGAGAGCACGCCAACTAGGCGCCACTGAGGCCTGCGAAGTCCGTTTCCAAACTCAGACCCCCGATCAGAAGGAATAGGAGCGCATGTCTATTTCTAGCGCGATCCAGCTTGTTCGTTTTCCCACTTTCCAGCTTGGAACCAGGGCCAGAAGCTTCTTTCTAGCAGCCAACGACCTTGCCCAACACACCTCGCGGCGTGTGGACGAAGAATACGTTCAGATCCGCCAGTTTTGCTTCGTCGCCCGGCCAATGCATCATGGCGCGGAGCTCGGTCTCGCTCGCGGCCTCCTTCCAGCCGAAGAACTGCGGATGCGATTCGAGCGCGGCTCGCGCTTTCTTAAGGACCGCGGTCAGCCCCTTTTCGCGCACGAACATCACGATCGCGAGTTTGGTGTCGCGCCACCCGGTGTATCCGAAGAGTTGGTCGATCGTACCGGTGAAGCCTTCCGCTCCCTCCCAGAACTTGCACTCGCAGATGAACAGGTTGCGTCCGTCGTGGCGGATGAGGATGTCCGTCTTGCCCGAGACGTTGAAGGCCTCCGCATGAGCGCGACCGTCGTAGTGAGTGTTCAGCATGGCAACGATGGTCTGCCGCCGATCTTCTTCCCCCATCTGCTCATAGGTGCCCGGGCTCTGCTCCATCTGCCTCGCCTGCATGCGAATCACCCCGAGGATGTGTTCGAAGACGCGTTCATCGAGAACGGGCTCGAGCCTCGGAGGCATGTCGTCGGCACGTGCCTCCGGCAGCAACGGGGCCGGACGGCGCACGAGCACATCCGGGATGTACGTCTTCGCAGCCGACTCACCAGGGCGTCTCTCCGGTATCGACGACTTCGCTAGGTGCGCGTCACGTTGTTCAATCCGCTGGCGCCGTGCCTCGATTGCCCGAAGAGCCTGCTCCTCAAGCGTGCCGTTGAAGGCGTCGCTGTCACCAAGGGCGAAACCGAGCCACTGGGTCACGGAGTTGATGAAGGTGTTGACCTTGCCATCGATATCCGGCTCGGTGTCGCGTGCGTACTCGATCGTCAGCACAAGGTCCCCATCAATCACCTGTCCGCGCGGCGGATTGAGCGTGAAGCTGCTCGGCCGCAGCGAGAAGACCCCGGGGTCACCCTCGAACGGGACGTGTACGACGACGCGGTACCCAGGGAAGTTGCGTGCCAAGTCCGAGTGCGGGTGGCTGAAGTAGCGCCCCCTATCCCCCGAGACATCGACGGTCACCTCCTTGACCGGCTCCCGCCACACGTCGTCGTTCTGAAGGCTCGGGCAGGCAACGGCGAAGTGGTGGGCTAGCGCCGCTGCCCACTCCTCGACGTCTGCCTGCTTCAAACTGCCCTCGGGCTCAGCCTCGACGGCCTCGTGGATCTTCTTCAACTGGGCTTCGAGCGCGAGCCGCAGCTCGCCTCTGTTGAAGAGGAGCTCGTCCACACTTCGAGGATACGGAGCCACGCCGGAGACGACACTTAGAAACCTGACAGGACCGGTCTGTCGTCAATGTTCCGTAGGCGGAGGTCTGCCGTGTCGGGAATCTGTCGGAAATCTGTCGGGATTTCTAAGCGACCTACACGAAAACCGGAGCGACCTACACGAAACAAGCGTGAACCTAGGCCCCTTTTTGCGCATTTGTAGGCCATGCAACCGCAGAGGCAAGCATCAACGACGGCGTCGCCCGCCACCGGCACTTGCTGGCGGCGATGTAAGCCGACTGACTGCGGTTTCGAGACTGTGGTGCTTTGGACGTTTCTAGTGACCGACACACCCGGGTATGGCGCCCCTACACGAAAAGCCGGGCCCCTTACACGAGAAATGTGTCCACGTTCGGCGCCTTTTTTCATAGTTGTAGGGCATGGATCACAAATCGAATGGCCCAGGGGACGAGGCGCTCCGAATGGAGGTGGGCGCCTCGGGCGGCCGCGGACCAAGGCATGCGCTCTCGGGAAGCTGGCGGCTGCCTCCCGCCAAAGCGGCGCGGTCGGATGTGGCCGGGCATCACGAGTGCTATCCCGCTCAGCATCCGGCTCGGTCAAGACCGAGCCGGGATCCGACACGCGAAAGCCGAGGTGATACGGCCTGATGGGTGGCTCGGTCACCGCCCCGACTCCCTTCGGGAGAACTAAGAAACGATCTCCCTCAGGGCGAAGAACCCATTTCTCGATCCTCGGCTCTATCACCGACAGAGACATGGAGATTCTTCTCCACCTCTACGAGCACAAGGTTCTCACCACAGACCAGCTTCATGAGTTGCACTTCTCCACCGTTCACCGAACGAGAAAGAGACTCTCGCAACTCTACGAGCGAGGACTCATCGATCGCTTCCGCCCACCCCAACGCCCAGGCTCCTATCCGCATCACTACGTGCTCGATGACCTCGGGGCGAAGCTTGTAGCTGGGTACCTCGGTGTCGACCTCAAGGAACTCAAGTTCCGCAAGGATCGCCTGCTGAGGCTCTCCCGCAGCCGGTTCCTTCGCCACCTGCGAGAGACCAATAGCTTCTTCTCACGGCTCGCTCACGTGTGCAGACAGGCAGGCGACGGGACCCAGCTAACCCTCTGGCTTGGAGAGCGCCGAGCCACCATGTCCGGCATCCAGCCGGACGGTATGGGAAGCCTCCGCCATCGCCGGGGATCGATCTCGTTCTGGCTCGAGCTCGACCTCGGGACGGAGACGCACGACCGGCTGGAGCGCAAGGTGCACGACTACAGCCGCTACATGCTCAGCCCCGAGGACGACCCTCACGCGCTGCTGTTCTGTTTCCCCTCGGAGGAGCGGGAGACCAGGGCACGACGAGCGCTCTACGAGCCTGAGAACCTGCTGGTGGCGACGACATCGCTCGAAAGGCACCAGGCGGCTCCCCTGGGTGCGATCTGGCTCCCCCTCAAAGCAGGCCATCGGGTATCCCTGGTGGAGCTTCCAGTCCCCGAACGGGGCGAACTCTCGACGCTTTACACGAATCGAAGCCTCGTCCCTCGTGAGGACGCCTATGACCCCGTGGGGTGGTGGTGAGCCTGAGGGACGCCGCAGGGATCGAGCCGCTAGTGACAGTGGAGGAAGCCGCAGAGTTCCTGGGGGTCCAGGTGGGGACGGTCTACCAATGGGCCGAATGCGAGCGCATCCCTTCGTACAAGGTCGGGAACCTCCGCCGGTTTCGGCTCTCAGAGCTCGACGTGCATGTCCGAGCCAGTCGGACCGGCCCCGGTGATTCCTCGAGGTGGAAGCCTCCCGGAGAAAGCGGGTCAGAGGCCCGTGGCATGATGCAAACTCGGCTCAGGAAAGGCTCTCTATGGGCTCAGTAAGAAAGCTCCCGTCAGGACGATGGCGTGCGCGGTGGCGGGAGCCCGGTTCCGACCTGGAGCGGGGAAGGACCTTTCCGCGCAAGAGAGATGCGGAGGCCTTCCTGGCCCGGCTGCAAGCGTCCGTATTGGAAGGGACCTACCTCGATCCGAAAAGGGGCCAGACGCCCTTCCGAGATTGGGTGGATCAGTGGTGGGCCACCACGCTGCACCTGCGCCCCTCCTCGAGGGCGCGGAGCGAAGGCGTCGTGCGGAACCAACTCGTCCCGCGCTTCGGAGACTGGCCGCTTGCAAGGATCCGACCCACAGACGTCCGTGCCTTCGTCTCCGAGCTGGCCGCGGGCGGCCTCGCTCCCGGCAGCGTTCGGAAGGTCTACAACGTCCTCAGGTCCGTTCTGAAGGCCGCAGAGGAGTCTGGGGTCATCGGCCGCTCCCCTTGCGTCGGCATCAGCCTCCCTCCGGTTGGTCGAAGGGAGATGCGGTTCCTGTCGCCGGAGGAGATCGTACGGCTGGCCAACGAGGTTCCGGAGCGCTTCCAAGCTCTGATCCTGGTTGCCGCCTATGGAGGCCTGCGATTCGGGGAGATTGCCGGCCTGCGGGTCGATCGCATCGACTTCCTGCGTGCACGCCTCACCGTGATCGACGCGATCATCGAGGTGAGAGGCGAGCTACACCACGGTCCGACCAAGACCGGGCCGAACCGCGTCGTCACGCTCCCCCGGTCGGTCGTCGAGGCCCTGGCCGCGCACGTGGCAGCCTTCCCTCCCGGATCGGACGGACTCGTATTCACGGACCCGGAAGGAGGACCTGTCCGACGCTCGAACTTCCGGCACCGAGTGTTCCTGCGGGCGATCCGGGCAGCCGGGCTCGAACCTCTTCGCTTCCACGACCTCCGCCACACAGCGGCCGCGCTGGCGATCAGGGCCGGTGCTCATCCCAAGGCGATCGCGGAGCGTCTCGGGCATGCGTCCATCACAACGACCCTCAACACCTATGGCCATCTGTTTCCCGCACTCGACGAGGAGCTCGCCGGGCGGCTGGACGACATGGCGCGTGGTGCTGGCGTGGCACGTTCGTGGCACGAGCGCGGTTCCGAAGCGGTCGCGATGCATCACCGCGATCCAAAACTGCCCGCTGACCAGGGTGTTTCCGAGTGGGCGCTGGTGGTTTCGAACCACCGACCTCCGCCTTGTAAGGGCGGCGCTCTC
>CAZKFH010000052.1:0-14278 GCA_964551945.1 uncultured Actinomycetes bacterium
GTTAAGCACGCCGCCAGCGTTCGTCCTGAGCCAGGATCAAACTCTCCGTAGAGAAACTAAGACCCCGCCGAGGCGGGGGCTTCGTCTCGTTTGTTGAGCCGATCCTCTCGGATTCGGTCGTACGTTCCGTTCAGAGCTCCGGTCCGAAGACCGGGGTACTCGTAACGGGGGTATTACATCGCACTGGCTTTTGGCACGCTGTTCAGTTCTCAAGGTGCGCCGCCCAGAGGGCTCCGGAGACGAGAAAATCGCCGAGCGAACCCGGCGACCGCCTTCCACCGACCACAGTATCAGGTCGGCGCTAAGGCCGTCACCTCGTCTTCGGTTGTCAGGAGGATGTCTGCCAAATCTAGGCACCCTTCGTCGCCGCCCTCAGCGGGGTTGCCCCCAGATGATACGCCCGGCTACTCAGAGGCGTCAAGGGGCGTCGTTGTCCGGATTGGGCGATTCCGGAGCCCCGCCGGCCCGTTTTCGGGAGAACTTGGCCAGGTCCTCGAGTGCGCGTCGGCGAAGCGCGAGCCGCATGGGCGGCGCCCAGCCCAGAAAGACGCCCATCGGCCCGAGCGCTTGGCGGGCCCAGCGGTAGAAGGAGAACCGGTCCGTATGCTCGATGATCAGGCCGTCCCGGAAGCGGAACGAGCCCCGGATCTCGTTCGTGACCGACCTTCCGGTCGGACCGAAGGTGTATCGGGCGATCCACCGTGCGCTCCCCCGATCCCCCTGCACGTCCTGCTCGGCGAGCTCCACGCGGAGGTCCTCCGACCGGCTCGTGAGCATGCGCCACATGTCCCCCGCTTGCGTCCCTGTGAGGGGGCCGAACACCGGGTCCTCGAAGCGGGCATCCGATGCGTAGCACGACGCCATCGTGTCGCCGTCGTGAGCGTCCATGGCTTCGTACAGACGCCGGATAATCTGATCGTTCGGATCGCTCACCGTCACCTCACGTTAATCGGACGAACCGGCGCCTTCCCACTTGAAGGACGCGGCCTCGGATCTCTTCCACGCTCGGCTCGGCGTCGGGGTCGACCAGGGGCTCGCCGTCGATCCGGACCCCACCTCCGCTGATGAGTCGCCGAGCTTCCGCATTCGAAGCGGCCAGCCCCGTCTCGGCGAGCAGCCGTGGGAGCCAAACCTTCCCCTCCCGTATGGCACCCGACGGAACCGCCACCTCGGGGATGTCGTCGGGGATCGCGTGGTCGCGATGAACGGTATCGAATCGGGATTCGGCCTCCTTCGATGCTTCATCGCTGTGATACAGGCGAACGATCTCGCGTGCGAGCCGGCGCTTCTGCTTGCCGGGGTGCAGCGAGCCGTCCGCGAGTCCGTTCTCGATCGCATCGAGATCCGCCGGCGAGAGGTCCGTGCAGAGACGGAACCAGGTCGGGATCAGCTCGTCGGGGATGCGCATCGTCTTCCCGAACTGCTCGTCCGGTGGCTCGGTCAGGCCGATGTGATTGCCGAACGACTTCGACATCTTTCGCACCCCGTCGGTACCGGGGAGCAAGGGCATCGTGAACGCGACCTGCGGCTCCAGGTCGTGCGCGCGCTGGATGTCTCGGCCGACGAGCAAGTTGAAGAGCTGGTCACTCCCCCCCATCTCGACGTCCGATGTGACCGCAACCGAGTCATAGCCCTGCATCAACGGGTAGAGGAACTCGACGAGGCTGATCGCCGTGCCGTCCTTGTGGCGTTGGGAGAAATCGTCGCGCTCGAGGAGGCGCGCAACCGTGAGCGCCGACGCGAGCCGCGCGACGTCCGCGAACGTGAGCGGAGCGAGCCACTCGCTGTTACGGCGCACCTCGGCCGTCGAGAGATCGAGCACGGTGCCCACCTGGTCGAGGTACGTCTGCGCGTTCGCCTCGAGCTCCTCAGGTGAGAGCATCGGCCGCGTCTCGGACCGGCCGGTCGGATCACCGACACGTCCGGTGAAGTCGCCGATGATGAGCACCGCCGTGTGACCCAGGTCCTGGAACCGCCGCAGGGTCCGAAGCACCACGGCATGACCGAGGTGCAGGTCCGGTGCCGAGGGGTCGATGCCGAGCTTCACGCGCAGCGGCGTACCATCGCGCGCGCTGCGAGCCAGCTTCTGCTCGAGCTCGTCAACCGGTACGACCTCGGCGGCGCCCGAGAGCAGGGTCTCGAGCTGATGGGCCACATCCGCGGGCATGGGCGGATGCTAAGGGAACTCGGCACCCACGGCTATCCTCAGTGGATCGTGGGTTCGAAGTCTTCTCGCGGGCGGCCTTCCCTGGTGTTCTTGGCCGTGCTGCTGGGCGTGGTCCTCCTGTCGACCTCGTGCCGCTCAATCGCTTCGCTCGAGAATGCGATGTCGGGCCCGCAGCTCGCACAGACCTCGTACCTCTATGACAGCCAGGGCACCCTGATCACGTCCCTGCACGCCGAGGAGGATCGGCACGTGGTTCCCCTCTCGCGCATCCCTGAGAGCGTGCAGGACGCGGCCGTTGCGATCGAGGACCAGCGCTTCTGGACCCATCGTGGGGTCGACCTCAAAGCGGTGATGCGGGCCACTTATGTGAACCTCGCGACGGGGGGGATCGAGGAGGGAGGCTCGACGATCACCCAGCAGTACGTCCGGAACGCCTTCAGCTCTGTCGGACGGGAGCAGTCGATCGGCAGGAAGCTCCGAGAAGCGTCCCTCGCCTGGCAGCTGGAGAAGGAGCAGCCGAAGGAGTGGATCCTGGAGCAGTACCTCAACACGGTGTACTTCGGAGAGGGCGCATATGGGATCCAGCGCGCCGCACGGACCTTCTTCACGACGCCGGCACCTGAGCTCACCCTCCCGCAGGCTGCCTTGCTCGCCGGCCTCATCGCGGGACCCGAACGCTGGGATCCGGTCGAGCGTCCCGCGGCGGCGACGCAGCGACGGAACCTGGTCCTGCACCGGATGCAGCGGCTCGGCATGATCTCGGCCGAGGAGCTGGAGGAAGCCAGGACCTCGCCGCTCGGTCTCCGCCCGAGGATCGACACCGACCGGTACGCCGCTCCCTACTTCGTCGACTACGTGAAGCACTTCATCCTCACCGACGAGCGCTTCGGTGACACCTATACCCAGCGCTACAACCTGTTGTTCAAGGGGGGTCTCCGGATCCACACGACCGTCGACCTGCGGACGCAGGAGGTCGCCGAGCGCGCCGTCAACGGCATCCTTTCTCAGCCGGGCGATCCCTACGGGGCCCTCACCGCGATCGACCCGCGAACGGGCGCGATCAGAGCGATGGTCGGCGGACGCGACTACTTCGCTCACCCGAAGGACGATCCCTATTCGAAGCTGAACCTCGCGACCGGTGGGTCGACGGGACGCCAGGCGGGGTCCTCGTTCAAGCCCTTCGCCTTGGTGGCCGCGCTGGAAAACGGGATCCTCCCGAGCAAGACCTACCCGGCCCCCGGCTCCATCGTGATGGACGACCCCCCGTGCGGCTCCGAGACGGACCCGTGGCATGTGGAGAACTATGAGGGAGCATCGTTCGGAGGCTCCCTGACGGTCGAGGATGCCACCATCGCCAGCGTCAACGTCGTGTACGCGCAGATCATCCGCGACGTCCACCCGGAGCGGGTCGTTGAGGTCGCTCGAAGGATGGGCATCCGGAGCCAGCTGCGCCCGTTCTGCTCGGCGGCACTCGGGACGAACGAGGTCAACACGCTCGAGATGTCGTCGGCGTTCGGAACGCTCGCGACGAATGGCATGCGTCATCCCCCGTTCGCGATCAGCCGGATCGAGGACGCGACGGGCGAGGTGATCTACGAAACTGACACGGAGGGCCGTCAGGTGATCGACCCCGAGGACGCGTGGGTCGCGACGAACATCCTGCGTCAGGTGATCACCGACGGCACCGGGGTCGCGGCCAATATCGGCAGGCCGGCCGCGGGGAAGACCGGCACCGCGCAGCAGTGGCGGGACGCATGGTTCGTCGGCTTCGTGCCGCAGCTCACCACCGGCGTCTGGGTGGGCTTTCCGCAAGGGCAGATCTCGATGGTTGCTCCGCGCGTTCGGATCGGCCACGTCACGGGCGGGTCCTTCCCGGCGCAGATCTGGCACGCATTCATGGCCGCGATGAAGGACCGGCTGCCCGCCCGAGACTTCCTGCCGCCGGGCGGCGACACCGTTCAGGTGCCGATCGATATCACGAGGGGATGCCGGGCGACGACCGCGACGCCCGAGGAGGACATCCGCTACATACGCTTCGAGCCCGGCACCGAGCCGGCGCCCTGCATCTATACCCCTGTCCAGTCCCCCATCCCGGCACCCGTACCGAGCGTCACGCCAACCCCGGCGGCTTGACCCTCACCGGCCGCGACGAATAACGGCTCCCCTCTTCGACGAACCGCCACGGGACCTCGGCGGCAACGCTGAGCCCGATCCGTCCCGTGACGGCGACGTGTTGGACCGGCTCGCCGGCCGCGACCCAGAGATCCTCGCGACGGGTCAAGTCCTGCCCGTCCTGCGCCAGCGTGATCCCCATCGCCTGACAGAGGCGACCGGGACCGGCGCAGAGCAGGCGTTCCTCCGCGATGCCGCGGCGCCGCGCCATCTCCTGGAGCCCGCGAAGCGGTTGCACGGCCCGGAGCAGCACCGCGTTCGCTCCGCCGGTCGTGACGTTCATGCAGTGGTGGATCCCGTGGGAGACGTAGACATAAGCGAAGCCGGGAGGTCCGAACATCGTGGCGGTCCGCCGCGTCTCTCCCTTGAAGGAGTGGCTCGCGGGATCGTTGTGCGCGTAGGCCTCGACCTCCACGATCCGCCCCACCATCGTCTCGCCGCTCGCGGCACGCACGAGGAGCCGGCCGATGAGGTCTCGGGCGACCTCGACCGGATCACGGCCGTAGAACCGCCGCGGGAGCGGCTTGAGGTTCACGTTCGGCCGCTGCGGCCCTTCGCCAGGAACCGCTTGAGCCGAGCCAGGGGCCAGGCGTTGATCACCTCTGCCTTCGTCACCCATCCTCGCTGGGCCGTCGCCACGCCGAACCGCATGTGCGGGAGATGGAGCGTCGAGTGCGAGTCCGTGTCGATCGAGAAATGCACACCGTGCTTCCGAGCCCACGCGATGTGCTCGTCCTTGAGATCCAGACGGTCGGGATGCGCGTTCACCTCGAGGGCGGTGCCCGTTCGCGCCGCGGCCTTGAACACCTCGTCGAGGTCGAGATCGATGGGGTCCCGCCCGCCGATCTTTCGCGTCGTCGGGTGACCGATGATGTTGACGGCCGGGTTCTCCATCGCTCGGATCATCCTGCGGGTCATATCGTCCTTCGACATGTTGAAGTGGGAGTGGATCGACGCCACGCATACGTCGAAGCCGTCCAGGAACTCCGGATCCCAGTCCACCGAACCGTCCGGCTGGATGTTCAGCTCGGTGCCGTGGAACAGGACCATGTCGCCCGTGCGCTGGAGCTTCCCGAGGCGCTCTCGCTGCGCGAGCATCTTCTCCTTCGTCATCCGCTGCATATACAGCAGCTCCGCATGGTCCGTGACCGCGTAGTACTTCAGCTTCCGTTCGCGGGCCGTAGCGATCATGTCCTCGAGCGTCGCCAAGCCGTCGGTCAGGTCCGTGTGCGTGTGCAGGTCTCCCTTGATGTCCTTCTCCTGTACGAGAACGGGGAGCTCGCCCTTAAGCGCCGCCTGGATCTCACCTCGGTCCTCCCGCAGTGTCGGGGGGATCCACGGCAGGCCGAGGCGCTCGTACACCTCCTCTTCGGTCTGGGCGACGATGAGCTTTCCGCTCTTCGCTCGGAAGAGGCCATACTCGGAGAGCTTCAATCCCTTGCGAACCGCGATCTCCCGCACGTGCACGTTGTGCGCCTGCGAGCCGGTGAAGTACTGGAGGGCCGCTCCCCACACGTTGGGCTCGATCACCCGCAGGTCGACCTGCAGACCCTTCGTGGTGACGATGGACGACTTGGTCTCTCCGGCCGCCAGGACGCGCTCCACAAGCGAGAGCGAGGAAAAAGCGTCCATGACCTTGGCCGGCTGATCAGATGCGACCAGGAGGTCGATGTCGCCGATCGTTTCCCGCATACGGCGGAGGGACCCCGCGATGTCGGCGCGCTTGACGGCACGGGTCCGTTTGAGCTCGCCGAGGATCTCCTCGGCAAGATCGGTCGCGACGCCGAGCAGGACCCGGCCTCCGGCGCTCTGCATCATCTGGATGCCACGGCGGAGGTTCTCCTCGGTCTTGGGACCGAACCCGGCGAGACCCTTGAGCCTGCCACCCTCCAGTGCGTCGGCCAGCTCCTCGACCGATCCGATCTCGAGCTGCTGGTACAGGAGCATCGCCCGCTTCGGGCCGAGCCCTGGGATCCCGATCAACGAACGCACGCCTTCCGGGATCTCGGCACGCAGGTCCTCCAGGGCAGGGATCGAGCCGGTGTCCAGGTACTCGAGGATCTTCTTGGCGGTCGACTTCCCGACGTTGGAGATCGCGAGCAAGCCTTTCTCGTCGAGCGTGTCGATGTCGCCGTGGTATCCGCCCACGGAGCGCGCTGCCTTCTCGTAGGAGCGAGCCCGGGTGGGATCGCCGCCGGAGATGGCGATCAGGTCCGAATATTCCTGAAGGAGATCAGCGACCTCGTCGTTCGCGCGAGGCATCGGTCACTCCAGTGTACGCGGCAGGTTCACCCCGCCGGAGGCCCGGCGAACCCCACGTCGCCCCGAGCCCGAAGCTCCTGCGGGAGAAGCGATGCGTAGAGGAACGCGTGCACGGGCGTGTCCACCCGAGCCTCCCGCCCCAGCCGCACCACCGCACCGTTCCAGGCATCCAGCTCGGAACGGCGGCCGTCGGCAATGTCCTGCTGGAGCGAGGTCCTCCCGTGGTCGGGCAGTGCATCCATGAAGCGCAACGCCGCCTCCACGGCGTCCGGAGGGACGGGCACTCCGTGGGCGCGGGCTACAGCGCCGATCTCGCCCATCGCTGCCTCGATCAGGGTCCGAGTCGGCTCGAGTGAGCGGGTGACCCCCACCGGGGCCCTCGTCACGGCGCCGACGCCACCGATGGACGCCACGGACAGGAGCTTTTCCCATAGGGCCACGTTGATGTCGTCGGGGACCCGCGCGCTCACACCACTGGCCCGGTCGAACGCCTTGAGCAGAAGCTCGGTCCGTTCCGTGCGTGAGCCGTTCAGCTCCCCGAATTGGATAGTCGGGTCGACTCCGGTGTGTTGGATCTGGCCCGGTCCGGCCACTCGAGCAAGGATCCGGCACAGGCCGCCGAGGACATGGTCCTCCCCGAACACCTTGGCCAGAACGTTCGGGGCCTCGACCCCGTTCAGCAGCGGGACCACGAACGTTTCACGGCCCACGAGCGGCCCGATCTGCTCCACCACCGGAGGGAGCTGCCAGGTCTTCACGGCCACGAGCACGCAATCGACCGGGCCGACCTGCCGGGGATCGTCCGTAGCGTCCGCCGGGTGGACGACGAAGTCACCGGCGGAGCTGTCCACTCGCAGACCGCGCTCACGGATCGCCCGCAGGTGATCGCCGCGCGCGATGAACGCGATCTCCTCTCCGGCCTGAGCCAGTCGGCCGCCGAAGTAGCCGCCCACCGCTCCTGCCGCGAACACGGCCACGCGCATCTCGGACTCGCGGTGCGCTACGCGGCCTGGAGGAGCCAGGCCAGCAGGGCCTTCTGCGTATGGAGGCGGTTCTCGGCCTGGTCCCAGACGACGGAGTGCGGACCGTCGATCACCTCGTCGGTGATCTCTTCGCCACGATGTGCGGGCAAGCAGTGCATCACGATCGCGTCGTCCGATGCCCTGGCGAGCGCAGCCTCGTCGATCCGGTACGGCGTGAAGACGAGAACCCGCGCGGCGTGCTCCTCCTCCTGTCCCATCGAGGCCCACACGTCCGTGTACAGGATGTCGGCACCGGTCGCGGCGGCCGTGGAGTCGTTCGTGATCTCGACTGATCCCCCCGTCTCCCCTGTGATCTCCGTGGCTCGCTGCACGACCTGCGGGATGGGCTCGAAGCCCGGCGGTGTCGCAACGCGAACGTGCATCCCGAGCTTCGCGCATCCGATCATGAGCGAGTGCGCGACGTTGTTGCCGTCACCGAAGTACGCGATCGTGCGGCGTTTCGCTTCGCCGAACCGCTCCACGATCGTGAGGAGGTCGGCGAGCGTCTGGCACGGGTGCTCGTAGTCCGACAGCGAGTTCACGACCGGGATGGTGGACGCGCTCGCGAGGGACTCGAGCCGATCGTGTCCGAACGTCCGCAGCACGACCGCATCGACGTAGCGAGACATGACGCGGCCCGTGTCCTCGATCGTCTCCCCTCGCCCGAGCTGGAGCTCCGTGGATGAGAGCGCAAGCGGGTGGCCCCCCATCGAGGCCACCGCCACCTCGAACGACACGCGGGTCCGGGTCGAGGGCTTCTCGAAGATCAGGGCAACCGACCGTCCCTGAAGGCGGGAGGCGTGGTCGGCCGGCGACAGCTTCATCTTGGCAGCAGCCTCCAGGAGGAGGTGCAGCTCCTCGGGCGTGACGTCGTCGATCGAGAGGAAGTGCCGGGGCACGGCGGGAGTCTATCCCGGTGCGATTCTCGGCGGGCGGGTCAGCCGCTGCGGAGCTCGGCCCCGAAGTCGGCCTTGAGACGCTCCGCAATGGCGCGGACGATCTCGTCCGCTTCCCGGTCGGTGAGGGTGCGGTCGGGCGCGCGGATGTCGAGCGCGAACGCGAGACTCTTCTTTCCGTCGGGCACGGGAGGGCCCTCGAACACGTCGAACAGCAGGACGCGCTCGAGAAGCTCGCCGGCCGCCTGAACGAGCGCCGCCTCGACCGATCCGGCCGGCACCGCCTGGTCGACCACGAACGCGACGTCGCGCCTGATCGGCGGGAATCGAGAGACTTCGTGGAACGGGACCACTTGATCAGTCGCTGCCAGCAGTGGCTCGATGCGTAGCTCGAGACCGGACACAGGAGACGGCAGATCGAACGACTCCCCCACCGCGGGGTGGAGCTCCCCCGCGTGGCCGGCACTGTGACCATCCACCAGGACGTCGAAGGAGCGGCCCGGATGCCACGGACGTCCGGGTGCCTCACCCGCCTGCCAGTCGATGCCGAGACCCGCGAGCAGATGCTCGAGCACACCCTTCGCGTCGAGGGCATCCTGGTTCCGTGGCTCCACGGGCCAGCCCTCGGATGCCGGGCCGGTCAGGAGGACCGCGACGCACTCCTCCTCGAGCGGGTCGGGGTCGCCGGCCTGGAACGTTCGGCCGGGCTCGAACAGGCGAAGCGAGGTTCGACCCATCGACACGTTTCGCTTCGCGATGCGGAGAAGGCCGGGGAGAAGGGACGCACGGAGGCTCGCGTCCTCCTCCGACACCGGGTTCGCGACCCGGATGGTCCGCACGCCGGGCAATACCTCGGCATCACTCGCCGGCGTCAGGGAAAGCGATCTGGTCTCGACCAGCCCCACCCCACTGAGGAGGTCGGCGATCCGCCGCCGCAGAAGCTGCTCGCGGGAGAGGCCGCCGGCCTGCCGCACACCGGGCAGCGTCGAGGGAACGCGGTCATACCCGGTGATGCGGGCGACCTCCTCGATCAGGTCAACCTCGAGCTCGAGGTCCACCCGGTAACCCGGGACCTCGACGACCACACGGTCCTCGTCTTCGCTGGCCGGCAGGCGGAGGCGTCCGAGGGCCTCGCGAACCTCGGAGGAGGTGAGCCCGATGCCGATCAGCTTGGACGCACGATCCGGGCGCACCGAGACGGTGGAACGTTCGGGCACGGTGCCGACGTCCGCCGCGCCGCTCAGCACCTGCCCTCCGGCCCAGGCCGAGATCAGAGCCGCTGCGCGAGCCGCCGCGGGCTCGACGCCCTCGGGGTCCGCTCCGCGCTCGAATCGGATCGATGCCTCGGTTCGCAGCCCGAGACGCCGCGCCGTTCGGAGTACCGACACCGGCTGGAAGTACGCGCTCTCGAGGAGCACGTCGGTGGTCTGTGCGGAGACCTCGGTGTCGGCCCCACCCATGACGCCGGCGACCGCGACGCCGCGCTCGAGATCCGCGATGACGAGGTCTTCGGGGGTCAATGTCCGCTCGACGCCGTCGATCGTCGTGAACCGCTCGCCATCCGCGGCCGTGCGCACCTCGATCCCCGGTCCCGCCAGAAGCTTGAGGTCGAACGGGTGCATCGGCTGGCCGAGCTCGAGCATCACGTAGTTCGTCGCATCCACGACGTTCGAGACCGGCCGCATCCCGGCCGCCGTCAACCGGACCTGCGCCTTCAGCTGCGACGGACCCACCGTGACGCCTCGGATGACGCGCGCGAGATACCGAGGGCACCGCGTCGCGTCGTGGACCTGCACCGTCGCAACATCATCGGCTTGCTCCTCGACCTCCGTCACTGCGGTGTCCGGCGGGGCGAGGTCGTCGCCGGTCGCGGCAGCCGCCTCGCGCGCAACCCCATACACCGACATGAGGTCGGGACGGTTCGGCACGACCTCGAAGTCGATCACGGTGTCGTCGAGGCCGAGCACCTCTTTTACATCCTCGCCCGGCTCGCCTTCCTGCAACACCAAGATCCCCGTGTGGTCGCCCGAGATGCCCAGCTCGCTCGGCGAGCAGAGCATCCCGTCCGAGGTCACACCTCGGAGCTCGCGGCGCTCGAGCTTGCCGGGGAAGCCGGGCAGCGTCGCGCCGGGCGCCGCATACGGCACGAGGTCCCCCGGCTTCATGTTCCGTACCCCGGCAGCAACCGTTCGCTCCCCGCTCCCCGCCTCGATCGTGGTCACACAGAGCTTGTCGGCGTTCGGATGGTCCCGGACATCGAGCACACGGGCGATCAGGACGCCGGACACCTCTTCCCACGGCCGTAGCAAGCGCTCGAGGTGCAGGCCGCGGGCGGTCAGCAGATCGGCGAGGTCCTCCGCGGAGAGCTTGACCGGGCAGAACTCGCGCAGCCAGGACAGGGGGACGCGCATGCTCAGACGCTCCCTGCGAACTGGGAGAGGAAACGAACGTCGCCGTCGAAGAACAGACGGATGTCCGGTACGCCGTGTCGGAGCATCGTGATGCGCTCGATCCCGAGCCCCGCTGCGAAGCCCGTGTAGCGCTCGGGGTCGATGCCGCCGGCCTCGAGCACCTTGGGATGCACCATCCCGGCGCCGAGGATCTCGATCCAGCCCTCGTCGCAGACGCGGCAGCCTTCGCCGCCACACAGGAAGCACGAAACGTCGACCTCGGCGCCGGGCTCGACGAAAGGAAAGTACCCGGGGCGGAGACGCACGCGCTGGTCGGGGCCGAACACCGCGCGAGCGAACGCCTCGAGCGTGCCTTTCATGTCCGCGAGGGAAATCCCCTCGTCGACCGCGAGGATCTCGACCTGATGGAACACGGGCGAGTGCGTCGCGTCCGGGACGTCACGTCGGTAGCAGCGGCCGACGGTGACGACGTAGATCGGCGGCTCCTGCGTCTCCATGGTCCGGACCTGCACGTTGGACGTCTGCGTCCGCAACACGAGGTCGGAGCGGCCGGGGACGTCAGGATAAAGCGTGTCCTGCTCGGTGCGGGCGGGATGGTCAAGCGGGATGTTCAGCGACTCGAAGTTGTACCAATCGGTCTCGATCTCGGGCCCCTCGACCAGGCGGTACCCCAGCCCGGTGAACGCCCCGATGATGCGCCGCTCCGTCTGCGTGAGGGGGTGGAGTCCTCCCAATGGCGGGCGCCGCCCGGGAAGTGTGACGTCGATCCTGTCCCGCTCCCCCACCGTGCGGTCCGCCTCGGCTCGGAGCGTCGACTCCCGATCCGCCACGGCTGCGCGGATCGCTTGGAAGGCCTCGTTGACCGCTCGGCCGAGGGTTCGGCGATCGTCCTCCGGCAGCTTGCCGAGCGCTCGCTGCACCTCCGAGACAGGGCCCTTGCGTCCGAGCACGGACCGCTCGGCCTCCTCCAGCTCATCGAGCGAAGAGGCCGCCGCGATCACCTCGAGCCCGCGCCGCGATGCATCCTCGAGCGTCCGAAGGGCGTCGGCCACGTCCATGGGGCGGTAGTGTACGGGTCCCCTCAGCCCCAGCGATGACGCGACCGATCACCATCCTCTCGACGATCGATATCGCACGGTCACCCGAGACCGTCTGGCCCTACCTGGTCGACTGGGAGGGCCTCGCCAGGTGGATGCACGAGGCTCGAGAGTTCCGCGTGATCGGCGATCAGCGCGAGGGCGTCGGCGTGGAGGCGGAAGCCACCATCCGGATCGCGGGCATCACGACCCACGACCGCATCCGCGTCTCGCACTGGCAGCCACCGATTGCTCTCGAGATCACCCACCTCGGGTGGGTCAAGGGCACTGGCTACATGGAGCTCTCACCGATCGAGCGCGGGTGCAACGTGTTCTGGCGCGAGGAGCTCTACGCCCCGTGGGGTCCGATCGGCCGCCTCGGCCTCAAGCTCCTCTCTCGGTACATGCGCTTGGTCTTCCGGCGCGACCTTCGGCTGCTCAAAGCCCTCGTCGAACACCAGCGCCAGACCTAGTTGGATTCAGGATTCTCTGCCGAGAGCGATAATCGCAGTCAATGCCCGAGGACCCGCAGGCGGTCAACAAGAGTTCCACCCAATGTCGAGCTTCCTCTCCCCGAAAGCCGTCGCCACACCTCTGGGCGGGCTCCCTCCTTGCGCTTCTTTCCTTGGTTCTCGCTGGGTGCGGACTGGGTCCGAAGCCTCGTGTGCTGGCGGACGAGCCAACCCAGCCCGTCGAAAACTCTTATGAGTACGCATCCATAGCCCCGGATCGAACGGAGCTGGACCGGCAGTGGAGTCGCTACGGCCTCAGCGGTAAACCCGCAGCCATGGACTTCGCCCGCGAGGTAGCTCTCTTCGTGGGGTTCGGAGAGTCGGGCTCCTGCCCTTTGGAGCATGAAGGCGTCGATATCGACATCTCGGACCGCTTCGTGTCCGTCCAGTTTGGCGGTGGCTCGGGTGAATGCACGAGCGATTACAACCCAAGAACGATCGTGCTGGCTATCGAGCGTGATCGACTCCCCGACGGGGTCTTTCAGGTCGAGTCCGCTGGGGCCCCTGTCAGCGTCGCGGCGGAACGGATCGACACGCCTCCACAGGAGGGACCAGGTGATGTAAACACGTCCGCCTCGGCGGTCTTTTTGAAGCTCGACCCGGAAGAGGTCTCAGCTGATGGTCGCCTACGGGTAGCGATCCGCAACGACACCGATTCCGGCTTGAACCCTCTCCCAGAATTGCGACTAGATCGATGGACGGGCTTGGGATTCGAGTTGGCTCATCCTGTAGCGCTTCCCCAAGACTTCGGGGTGGTGGTTGAGCCTGGGACGGAGGAGCTATTTCTCACGCTCGACCTCAGGGATTATACGTTGTCGGCCGGTTGGTACAGGATCACGGTTCCCATACAAATAACCAGCGGAGATTTCGGAGGCCTGGATATTCGACGCTCTTTCGAAGTCGTCGGGCGGTCCGGCTCGGAGTCGTAGCTCGCCCTCGTCCGGGTGGGCGTTCCCAATCCCCTCCGACACGACCAGCGATTACACCCAGACCCTCGTCGAAGACACGAAAGTGTCATCGGCCACGTCGAAGGGTCTTCGGTGTCGTGCCTTGGACGGTTGGTTATCGGGTGCTACCGGGGCCAATGCTTCCCACGAGCCAGTAGGGGAACGTTCGGCAGCGCGGCGGGATAGATGCCAACGCGTTCCCAATCTTCCTGGAAACTCCTCCGCCACCGACCTCGACATCATCACCGACATGCGCCTTGATACGCCCATTCCCGTTCGAGATGGCAAGCCCGCTTGGTCGCCTGACAAGGCTCATGTTGTCCGGCCAGAGAAGGAGAGAAGAGTGTTGTTGCTCTGTCAGGACCAGGCACCGTTTTTGCACGGAGAGCCTCCCCATCGCCAGTGCGCTGGGAACAGCTCCCTTCTTGTCGTACGTGGGAAACGCCACCGGGCGGGATGACGAAAGCGGCGTTACGGGAACGTCACGAGCCAGGTCTCTCTCAACGGTTGAGCCAAGAATCGATGTGAAGACGAGCAGGATCAGGCTCGGCCCCCTCAAAACCCTCGGTGGGCCTGCTGGAAGGCGATCCGTCCGTATCAAGATGTTGACCTCCTTCTAGGCGGGCAGAGACAACCTGAAACGGATGCCTTTGCCCGTCTCCGCGGTGAGGGTGCCGCCGAGGGACTCGACGACGCGCTTGGCCATGTGGAGGGCGATCCTGCCCCCGCTCCCCTCCGGTCCGGCGAAGACGCTGGCGAGATCGGCGGGGGCCTCGCCCTCGCGGCTGACGTCGATCACCGCATTCCCGCCCT
>CAZKFH010000053.1:0-13968 GCA_964551945.1 uncultured Actinomycetes bacterium
GAGAACACGCGCCCCGGGTGCTCGGCCAGGAAGCGGAGCAGCTCGAACTCCTTGAACGTGAGGTCCAGGCTGCGGCCCCCGCTGGTCACCTGGTAGGTCTCGACGTTGATCGCGACCGGGCCGAGGCGGATCACGGACTCGCCGGTGTCACCTCGCCGCTGCCAGAGCATCGCCAGGCGGACACTGAGCTCGGGCTCGGAGACCTCGGGGAACACGAACTCGTCCACCAGCTCGGCCCATCCGGGCTCCGCGAGCTGTCCTCGCGCGAGGATCGCCACCGTGGCGACCGGCGCGCCGGCCGAGAGCAGGATCTGAAGGAGCTCTCGGGCGCGTTCGGGGTCCTCGACGGCGTCGAGCACCAGGAGGTCGGGAGACAGGTCGGGGAGCGCCGCGATCACCTCGGCCGTCGGCGATTCAACCTTCAGGTCGGCCTCGATGCTCAAGAGGGCGGGGATGACCTCGTGAGGGGACCGGTCGGAGAGAAACACCATACGTCGCACCCTCGTCGCGAGGTTAACAGACCTCGGTACGCTGGCGTCATGGCCTCTCCGGCAGTGACGCTCCGTTCGCGGACCTATCGCGATGCGAGACCGTTCGCGGTCGAGACCGAGGACGCCGTCCGGCTCCGGGGCTCGCGCGTGGGGAGAGAGGGTCCGAGCCTCGTGTTCTGCCACGGCTTCCTCGGCTGGCACCACAAGGACAGGATCGTGCGGTTCGTGGAGGCGCTGGCCTCCCACTTCGTGGTGTACGCGTTCGATCTTCGAGGACACGG
This sequence comes from uncultured Actinomycetes bacterium, assembly GCA_964551945.1. Taxonomy (GTDB): domain Bacteria; phylum Actinomycetota; class UBA4738; order UBA4738; family CALAEC01; genus CAZKFH01. Next base: position 773 of record CAZKFH010000053.1, read on the forward strand.
CGCGAGCGGCGGCCTCTGCACCTACGGCGACCGGGAGGCACTCGACGTGGACGCGGTGGTCCGGATGGCCCGGGAGGAGCGAGAGGACCGGCCGCTGGCGACCCTCGGCGTCTCCATGGGTGGCGTGGCGGTCCTTCGTCAGGCGGCGATCAAGAGAGGCGTGGACGCGGTGATCGCGATCTCCACGCCGGCCAGGTGGGACGGCCATCGCTCGCGTGCGGTCCGGCAGATCCATTGGCTCGCCTCGACCCCGCGGGGCCGACGCCTCGCGCCGAAGCTCGGTGTCCGGCTGGCCGAGCACTCCGCATGGACCGATTCACCCGAGGACCTCGTCGAGCGCATCGCGCCGACGCCCCTCGTCATCGTGCATGGCCGCGACGACCACTTCTTCGACGAGGAGGAGGCCTGGCGCCTGTACCGGAGGGCGGGGGAGCCGAAGCGTCTGATGCTCGCGTCCCGGTTCGGGCACGCGGAGGATGGGCTGACGCCCGGGTTCGCGCAGCGCCTCGCGCCCCGCATCATCGAGACGCTCGCGCCTCGATGACCTCACGCCCGGGTGCTGCCCGGCGTTCCATCCCTGTGGAGCTGCCACCGTTCCAGGTGTTCCTCGATGAGCATCGCGAGGATGTCTACGGCTTCCTGGTGGCTGCCGCCGGCCGGGGCGATGCCGACGACTGCTTCCAGGAGACGTTCCTGGCCGCCCTCCGCGCGTATCCGCGGCTGCGCGACGGATCGAACCTGCGGAGCTGGGTGATGACGATCGCGTACCGCAAGGCGATGGACACCCACCGCGCAAGGAAAAGGAGAGCGGATCCCGTGGCGGAGGTTCCGGAGGGAGCCACCGTGGCGAGCGCCGATCCGGAGCCGCAGCTCTGGGACGCGGTGCGGTCGCTCCCGGTGGGACAACGAGGAGCGATCCTGCTCCGGTACGTCGGCGACCTGCCGTACGCGCAGATCGCCCAGGCGCTGGGGTGCAGGGAGGATGCGGCCCGGCAACGGGTCCGAGAAGGACTCAAGGGACTGAAGGAGACGGTGGGATGAAGGCGCGAGACATGGAGCGACGGCTGGCGCGACGAGGGTCGCACGCCAAGGCCTCAAAGGAGGCGGCGCAACGGCTGGTGCCGGGGGCCGCAGCAACGGGGTTGCTCGACGTCGCCTACGCGGAGGCCGACTCGCCGTTCGGCCGGCTGCTGGTTGCCAGGACGCGACGAGGTCTCGTGCGCCTGGCATACCCGAACGAGGACCGGGAGGGTGTCCTGGCGGAGCTGGCCCAGCGAGTCTCGCCCCGGCTCCTCGAGTCGTCCTCGGAGCTGGACGACGTCCGGCGCCAGCTCGACGCGTACTTCTCGCAGGAACGCGAGGAGTTCGATCTCGAGATCGACTACGCGCTGACGCAGGGGTTCTTCCGGAAGGTGCTGCGGGCGACGGCGCGGATCCCGTACGGCGAGCTGTCCACGTATCGCGGTGTTGCGACGCGTGCCGGAAGCCCCCGCGCGTCCCGGGCCGCCGGCAATGCGCTCGGGAGCAACCCCATCCCGATCGTGGTGCCGTGCCACCGCGTGATCCAAACGACGGGCGGGCTGGGTGGCTACACGGGAGGGCTCGACCGCAAGGTGTTCCTGCTGGAGCTGGAGGGTTCGGCCCTCGACTGAGCGGCACGTGTACGCTCGCCCACCGTGAGAAGGGAGTACCCGACTGTTCGCGGCCCGGGCCGGGCGATCCTCATCACGCTGCTCGTGCTGGCTGCCATCGCCATCGGCGTCGACGCCGGCGCACGAGCGGTCGCCGAGTCCCGGCTCGCGTCGAGTGTCCAGGACGTGCTGGACCTGCCCGATCGCCCCGACATCGAGCTACAGGGGTTCCCCTTCCTCCTGCAGGTGGCCCGCGGGCGCCTCGACGCGCTCGAGGTGGAGCTCGACGACGTGGACGCGGAAGGTCTCAATCTCGAGCGCGTGACGCTGAGCTTCGAGGAGCTCACGTTCGATCGGGTGGCGTTGCTCCAGGGCTCAGGCGCGATCTCGGTGAGCCGGGGGAGCGCGCAGGCCGTCGTGACGGAGGACGGGCTCTCCACATTCCTCCAGGAAGGAGGAACGCCCGTGCGCGTCCGGCTCGACGGGCCCGGCATCCGCGTCTCGACCAGGATCAGTACCGGTCAGCAGACGACGACCGCGACGGCCGAGGGGCCGGTGCGCGTGGAGGACGGGCATCTCGTGTTCTCGCCGGATGAGGTCCAGGTCGAGGGAACGCTCGGCGTCCCCGCCGCCGCTCTCGCCTTCGACGTGCTCCTGCCCGATCTGGTGCCGGGGATCCGCTACGGGTCGGTTCTGGTTACGGGTGGCACCGCGGTGATCGAGGCGGATCTCGGCGACACGGAGCTGACGCTCTAGGAGGTCAGCGCGCGCTCGCGGCGCGGCACGGACAGACCGCCCCGGCGTCGAGAGCGGGTGGAGCGATCGCGGCCCTTGGCCTTTGACGCATACATCGCCTCGTCCGCGTACCGGATGAGCGACTCGGCATCCTTCGCGTTCACCGGATAGGCGGCAACGCCGGCGCTCGCGGTGATGGAGCTACGGTCCGAGCTGGCGGCGATCGCGGCGCGCAGTCGTTCCACGGCCGACAGCGCCTCCGCGGCGGGCAGTCCGGGCATGATCACGGCGAACTCCTCGCCGCCGTACCGGGCAACGGTGTCGAAGCTCCTGCTATCGGCCTCGAGCGCAGCCGCGACGCGCCGAAGCACCTCGTCACCGGCCTGATGACCCAGTCGGTCGTTGATCTTCTTGAAGTGGTCCACGTCGAACATCGCGAGGCTCATCGGCTCTCCCGCGCGCTCGCTGTGCGCCAGCGCCCGATCGAGCTCTCGCTCGAACATACGGCGATTGCATGCGCCGGTGAGTGGGTCTCGCTCCGCCAGATGCTGGACGCGCTCGAGCAGCCAGGCGTTGCGCAGCGCCAGCGCGGCGTGAGCGACGAACTGGTCCGCGGTGTTGAGGATCCGGCGCTCCATGCGGGGAACGCCCCCGCGCTCCAGGACCAGGGCACCCACGGGCCGCCCCTCGGAGATCATCGGAAACACGACGACGTTCGTGGCAGCGCCGAGGGTCGCTCGGAGCCAGGAGTCGTTCGACAGGTGGAGCTCACGCACCAGGACCGGACGTCGCGTGCGCCATGCTTCTTGCAGGACGGCATCCGCGGTCGGTGCGGTCCGTCGGGGTGAGTCGTCCTCGGTGGCCGCCAGCACCGTGACGATCCGGTCGCGGAGGCCCACCACAACCCCCCGGCGGAATCCCAACGCCTGGATGACGTGCTCCAGCAACACGCGTCCGACGTCGGTGGGGGCGGCGACGTGCTCGAGCGCGGTGGCCATGTCGGTCAGTGCTTCCAGGTCCCGGCGGCGGCGGCGGAGCTCGCGCTCGTTCAGGGCGGAGAACAGCGCCGTTACGATCGCGACGACCCACAGGGCCGTCAGGTTGAACGCCGCCAAGCTGGTTGCATGCTCACTGAGGGGTGGGCCCAGGATCCCTCCGGCCCGCGCCTCGTAGGCGGCAACAAGCAGGAGCGAGTGCCACAACGCCATCTTCAAGCCGCTGCGGTAGGACGCGATCAGCGAGACGGCCACGACGTGGACGGAGACGAGGAATCGAAGCGGGCTGTCCATCCCTCCGGTGAGATGCATCACCCACGCGAGGTAGACGCCGTCCACCAATAGCATCATCGAGAGCGCCCCCAGCTGGCGCTGTCCGCCGATCCGGCGGAGGACTTCGGCGGCTCCGGACAATGCCGCGTAGATGATCGAGATGGGGGCCAGCGCCGCGAACGTGCTCCCGATCAGCGTCGGGGTCGCGGCCGCCGACACGAGCACCAGGCCGGCAAGGCCGATCCGCAGCCATTGGAGGTAGCTCATCCGCTTGGCAAGCGAGACGAGGTCTCCTCGCGTTGCCTCCTCTTGCTTCAACGGAACGACACCACGTCGTCCCGAGAGTCGATCGGTGCAACCGCAAGCTTCGGATCCTGCCGGTCGATGCGGGCCTGCACCAACAGGAAGGCCCCGACCAATGCAGCGACAGCGAGGGGGAATGCGAAACGCTGCGCCGCATCCGCAAGTCCTTCGCCGAGCTGCTCGATGGCCGTGCCAGCGTTCGCGATCGGGGGAGCTTCAGAGGCTTCATTCGCGGTTGTGTCGGAGGAAGTCAGGCTCGTGTCACCACCGGAAGGGGCTCCGGCGGGTTCTCCGGTTCGGCCGGTGGCGTCCGACGGTGGGGGCTCGTTCCGTTCGCCGGGAGCCGCCGAGCCCCCGTCGTCCTCGTCGTTCCCGCCGTCAGGTTCATCCTGCTGCAGACAGCGGCTGACGTCCTCCGCGCAGCGGTCGATCTCGGGAGGGTCCGACACGCACGCCACCGGGTTCTCGATGCACTTGTCAACGGCGGGCGGGAGAGGGACACAGCTCGTCGGGTCCTGCACGCACTCGTCCACGTTGGGAATGGGGGGCAGGCAGCTCGCGGGGTTCTGCACGCACCCGTCCACCGGAGGCAATGACGGCAGACAGCTTGCGGGGTTCTTGATGCACTCGTCCACATCGGAAAGGGGAAGCGTCGGCGGGTCGGGAAGGCAGCTCGCCGGGTTGGTCACACAGTCAGGAACAGGAGGCAGCTGCGCGCTGGCAGCCTGGGCGGGAAGCATGATGAGGTAGGCGGCGCCGAGGGCGAGCAGCATCACTCGCGCGGCGCGCGACCCGCACGTCTGGGAGCCGAGATCGGTCATATGGGCTACTTCATGTCTTCGGCATCCGTGGGCTTGCCCCTTGAGGCCTTCGGCGCGGCCAAGCGGGGAAGAAGCGGATATCCTCTGCGGCCTGATGCATGCCATCCCACCGCACGGCGGAGAGCTCGTCGAAGCACTGCTCGACGGCAAGGAGGCGGAGCTCGCAGCGGAAGAGTCCGCGCAGCTTCCGAAGCTTGCCCTCGGCCCTCGTGAAGCGGCCGACCTCGAGATGCTCGCGACCGGCGCGCTCTCCCCGTTGGCAGGATTCATGGGAGAGAAGGACTACCGGTCGGTGCTGGACGAGACGCGCCTCGCGTCGGGACTCGTGTGGAGCATCCCGATCACCGTCACGACCGACGACGAGGGCATGAAGCGGATCGGCCGTTCGCAGACCATCGCCCTCACGCTCGACGACCGGCCCGCGGCACTGCTCGATGTCGAGGAGATCTTCCAGCGCGACCGAGAGCACGAGGCGCAGGCGGTCTTCCAGACGACCGATCGCTCACATCCCGGCGTGGCTGCCCTCGATGCCGCCGGCGACTGGGTGATCGGAGGACGGGTCCGCGCCTTCAACCTTCCGGAGCACGCCACGTTCTCCCAGTACCGCCGGACGCCCGCGGAGACGCGAGCGGCGTTCGAGGAGCGGGGCTGGCAGAAGATCGTGGGATTCCAGACGCGCAACCCGGTCCACCGCGCGCACGAGTACATCCAGAAGTGCGCGCTCGAGATCGTCGACGGCCTGCTGCTCCACCCGCTCGTCGGGGAGACCAAGGGCGATGACATCCCCGCCGATGTGCGGATGCGGTGCTACGAGGTGCTGCTGGACGACTACTACCCGAAGGACCGTGTGCTGCTGTCGGTTTTCCCGGCGGCGATGCGATACGCGGGCCCGAAGGAGGCCATCTTCCACGCGCTCGTGCGGAAGAACTACGGCTGCACGCACTTCATCGTCGGGCGAGACCACGCGGGTGTCGGCGACTTCTACGGGACGTTCGACGCGCAGCGGATCTTCGAGCAGTTCGACCCGGCCGACCTGGGAGTCACGCCGCTCATGTTCGAGCACTCCTTCTGGTGCAATCGCTGCGAGGGGATGGCGACGAACAAGATCTGTCCTCACGGCGAGGAGCACAGGGTCTCGCTGTCCGGTACGAAGGTGCGGGAGATGCTCCAGAAGGGCGAGCGCCCGCCGCCTGAGTTCAGCCGTCCGGAGGTTGCGGACGTGCTGATCGCAGCGATGTCCTCCGGCTCGTAGTCGGGCTCGCTACTACCCGGTGAACGGAAGCGTCCCGGAGACCGGGGTCGCGCCCGGCGCGATTCCACCCGTTCCAGAACCCGGTGCACGCTGTGCACCGCCGCCGGCGCTTCCGTAGTCAGCCCCACTCAGCGGGAGGTCGCAGGAGCCACCACTTGGCGCGTCACATGTGTGGCCGCCCGCGCTGGCACCGCTGACGCCACCGCCACCTGACGCGTCGCACGACCCGCCGCCGCCCGAATCGCACTGTTGGGCAAAGGCGGTACCGGAGGGCGTGAGAAGCAGCAGGAAAAGGAGAGCGGCAGGCACAGCCAGGACGCGGGCTCTCCTGAATCTCATCCCGTGCAGGCTAGGGAGGAGCACCCTCCGAAGTCAAACCGGGACCCTCACAAGCGAAAGGGCGAGAGATCCGAAGATCGCTCGCCCCGCCGCTTGGGGTACCTGGGAACTCTGTCTTACTCGATCCTTGCCGCCCGCCTCTTGCCGACGACCAGCGTCGCCGTGCCGAGCGCAGCGAGCAAGCTCGCCAGGATCAAGGCCTGCGGAATGTCCAGCCCGGTGAACGGAAGCGTTGCCGCTGGGACCGCATCTGCCGGTCCGGCAACCGGGCCACCGCCACCTCCGCCGCCGTTTCCACCGTTCCCACCGTTGCCGCCGCCACCCGAGACACCGGTTCCGCCGTCGTCCGGAGCCGGCGTCGGCTGCGTCTGCGGAGTGACCGGACCGGGAGCAGGAGCGGGAGCAGGAGCGGGAGCGGGAGCCTCGCAGTGCTTGTTCTGAGGCCCGCCCTGTGGGTGCTCGTCGCACGAAGGCGGCTCCTGGTGACCTTCCTTGTGCGTCGCGGACGCACCGGTGGCCCCGACGAACACGAGGATCACCGCCGCGAGCGTCAACGCGAATGTCTTCTTGATCTTCATCACTTTTCCCCCTCTCACCGTGGCTCTTACCCGAATACTCCGAGAGGCTAGTCGCCTCCAGGGATAACACGGAGAGTACTCAGAGTACGGATTAGGGCCTCCGAAGTCAATGGTCAAAAAAGACTATGTCGCAAGAGTTCGTGACCAAACGGACAAACCGTCATTACTCGCTCGGGCCCGGCCCCTCGGCCTTCTTGATCAGGCGGTGGTGGGTGGCGCCCAAGCACAGGTCCATGACGACGTCGAGCCCGCCCTCGGTCGCGATCCGCTCGGCCTCCTCGCTGGAGATCCCCTCCTGGAGCCACAGCACCTTGGCGCCGACGGCCACAGCGTCCCGCGCGACGGCGGGCGTCTCCTCGGAGGGACGGAAGACATCCACGATGTCGATGGGCTCGGGAACATCGGCAAGCTTCTCGTACACCTTCTCTCCCAGGATCTCGCCTCCCCGAGGATTCACGGGGATGACGCGGTAGCCCTGGCGCTGGAGGTACCTCGGGATCGTGTGGGCGGCTTTCTCCTCGTTCGCCGAGGCGCCCACGACAGCGATGGTCTTCGTGTCCGCATAGATGGTTCGGAGCTCTTCGTCATCGGTGATTGCCATGCGTTCCCTCCTTAGGGCAGTAGTCCTCTGAGCAAACCCGCGAGCTGGGCCCGGTGTTCCGAGGTCGTGAAGTCGTGCATCGGCGCCCCTTGCAGGACGTGCTCCTGCACCTTCCCGCCGCGCCGAACGTATACGCACGGGTGGACGTCCCCCGTGTCGTCCGTCTCCACGGCAGCGGCCACGGCATCCGGACCGGCCTCGTCGACGAAGTGAGCAAGCGGCACGATGCCGGTGTCAACGAAACCCCCGTCCTCCTGAGTGAGAACCCGAGCGAGGTACGACTGCTGGTGCCACAGCTCCGGCCCACCCGTCATCTCCTCGAGCAGGAACTGCACGATCGTCTCCGGAGCGACGGTGGGACGCGGGATGTCGACGCCGAACCTCGTTTTCGCGAGGTGCTCGGCCAGGACGCGAGCGTTGTACCGGAAGCCGTGCACGGCCGCTGAGTTGCTCGGAATCCCGTACTTCTTCAGCCCGATAGAGCCCTGCGTGATCGCGCCGGCGAAATAGATCCCGGGGACCGAGGTGCTCTCCCAGAACGGGGTCTGCGCAGGCAGACGGTCCTGGTGGAAGGTCGCCACTCCCAGGCGGGGGAGATCGCCGAGGGGCACCGAGAAGCCGGTGCAGGCGATCACGCGGTCGGCCTCCAGCACCAGATCGCCCGGACGCGTGGTGCCCTTCGCGTGCACCTGCCAGACGTCGCCGTCGTGCTCCACGCGCTCGATCGCAGCGTCGAGGGAGTACGTGCCACCGGCCAGAACGTGGTCTTCGTACGGCTGGAGATAGCGAGCACGAGCCGCCGCCGTGGAGTGCGCGACCACTGAGATGCGCGCGGGCCGCGGCGACACGAGCATGATCTGCCGCGCCCACGGCAGGAAGCCGTCGGCGAGCTCGAAGCCGGAGTTCCGCTTCCCGATCAGCACGATCCGCTGGCCGCGATACGTTTTCGGGTCCTCGGTCTCGACGTAATGGGGGACCTCGGCCATGCCGGGCGTATCGGGGCGCCACGGCTCGGTCATGCCGACCGCGATGACGGCAGCCTTGCACCGGTACTCGCCGTCGGAGGTCTCGATGACGAACCCCTCTCCTTCCTGACGGGTCCGCTCCCAGGTGCAGCCGTATCGGATCGCCAGCCCGGTCCGCTGCACGAACTCGACGAGCCCCTGCTCCATCTCGGAGCGTGCGGGGAACATTGAGGTGCCGTCCATGAACTGGGGGACCAGCGCCCGTTGCTCGGGCTCGTCGCCCAGCAGGCTGTTCCAGTCGTACCACTCGTAGCGCCGCGTCCCGCGCTCGACGGGCGCGAAGGGTTTGCTCCACGTCACCAGGCGCTGGAAGAACGGGAACCGCCGGAACATGCCGCCCGGTTCCTCGTCGGCCGTGATGAGCGCGTGTTGCACGCCGAGTTGGGTGAGCGAGTACGAGATCTGCAGGCCGGCGGGCCCGCTCCCGACGATGACGACCGGGTACTCGCCCGGGGGGTACGGCCTGTCGCTCAGCTGCGCCACTCGATCGTGGCTCGCAACCGCCGTGCGGAGGCCTGCAGCATGCGGAACATCACTTTGGGGTGCTCGACCAGGAAGGCCTCGACCTCGGGGCCGGCCAGGACCAGACAGCGGAGCGGGCGGAGCGCGACCACGTCCGCGGTGGGCGCCTCGCCGAGCAGGACGGAGACCTCGCCGAAGAAGTCGCCCTTGCCGAGCGTCGCCAGGTCGCTCCCGTCGACGCGCACGGCCGCCTCTCCCTCCACGATCACGTAGAAGTTGTTGCCGCTGAAGCCCTGGCGGAGGATGCGCTGGCCCTCGGGGAAGACCTCTTCCTCGAAGGTGTGGGTGATCTCCTCGAGCTGCGGCCGAGAGAGATCCGAGAACAGGGTGACCGTCCCCAGCGATTCGAGCAGTCCGTCAGGCATCGAAGGGTGATTCTAGGGCTCGATGCGGGTTACTGACTCGACGCGATCGAAGGCTCGATCGAACGATGCGACGGATTCGATCCCCCAGGTCTCGGCCGCAGCGACCAGATAGGCGTCGGCCATGTTGAGACGGCCCGTTTCGTAGAGCCCGACGGCCCGGAGAGCCAGGTCAACGTCCATGACTCGAATGGTCGGCATCGCCAAGAGGGCTCGCGCAGCCGTCGCTATCTCTTTGCGGGACCGGTCGTAAACGGAACCCAGAACGTAGACGAGCTCAGCGATCACGACATCCAGAACGATCAGCTCCGGGGCGGATCGGAGGAAGGAGGTCGCTCGGCGCGATCGGTCGGGAGGGTCTCCGGTGAGGTGTCGAACCAGGACATTCGTATCGACCAGTGTGGTCAACGAGCTCCCTTGGCCCAAGCGGAATGCGCTTCCGCCTCGATCTGTCGCCACGAGAGCCCGCGCTTCGAAGGGGGGACGGGAACGCTTCCGGCGAGCTCGAGGAAATCCGGGACCTTCGCCAATACCGCCTTGTCCTTGAGGACGCGGAAGAACACACGGTCACCCGCCTGTAGCCCCAGGCTGTCCCGCACTGCCTTGGGCAGCGTGATCTGCCCCTTGGACGTCACCGTGGCTCCGATATCCATCTCCTTACTATAGTTCGGAGGTAAGGAATCACCAGGTCGCCCGAGGCGCCGCCGGCCCTAGCCGAGGCGAGTGGCCGCGAAGGACAGCGCGACCGCGGCCAGCATCGCCGGGATGTTGATCATCAGCGCCGTCCTGAGGATCTGCTCCCTCACCCGCGACTCCAGCAGCTCGAGGTCTTTCTTCGTAGCAACATCGCCCCAGCCGGTTGGCGGCAAGAGCGACATCAGCGTGTTGGCCTTCTTCTCGCCGATGAGGCCCTGCATCGCCTCGTAGAACTCGCGTCGCTCTGGTTCACTTGCAGCCATTCTCTCCCCGTTTTCAGTAGTCGACAACGCGGGGTCGAGGGGGAGTTGCGACCCTAGCGAGAGGCACCGACACGACCGCGGCCGGGACCGGACGGTTTGTCGGGTCGCACAAAGGCCCAGGGGCTCGAAGGGGCGAATTACCCACTCCATGACATCTCATCGCTTCCGCCTGACCTCGCTTGCGCTCCTTGCTCTCACGCTCATCGCCGGAGGGATCGCCCCCGCCACTGCGGACTCCTCAGGCTCCGACCTCGTGGTCGCCCAGATCCTGGCGCCACCGGACGCAGACGTGGAGGACGAGGAGGAAAGCGTCCTCATAGAGGGTCAGCGGTACCCGTGGTTGTTCCCACGCACCTCGACGGACCGGCCCGACGAGAGGACCGGCCGGTTGGTCCACCTCGTGTACCTGGTCGCCGGCGGCATGCCGGATGACCATTACGACGAGTTGGGCGTGCTGGAGGACTCGGCCCGCTCGATGAACGTCTGGATGAAGCAGCAGACCGGGAACCAGCAGTGGAGGTACGACACCTACACCTTCCAGGCGCCCGACGCGGACGGCGTGATGCAATCGGTGAACGCGGTGGACGTGACGTTCATCCAGTCGAACAAGCCCAGCGCCTCGCTGAACGGGGTGGCGAAGGTTCAGGCCGAGCTCGAATCCCTTGGACTCAACGAGCCGAACAAGCGCTACCTGACGTACGTCGCCGCGAACGCCGGCGGCGTGTGCGGGGATGCGTGGTACACGTACGACCCGACCCCGACGGAGTTCGACGGCAAGTACTCGGACATCTACCTCTACAGCTCGGCCGGCTGCCGGGCCCGGGAGTTCGCACCGAACGCCACGACACCTTCGTACACGGAGACGATCGCGATGCAGGAGATGGTGCACAACGACGGGATGGTGCCGATGTCTGCTCCGCACAACTGTGTGGTCTCACTGCTGGCGTTCGGCCACGTGTGCACGGGGCCCCTCTGGGCAGGCGAGCTGGCCGGTCAGGACATCGATCCCGAGCGCTTCGACGTGCTGTACCCGTACGTGGGCCTGCCGCTCAACGAGAAGATGCTCGACGCGGACCATCTCGACTACTACCGGCACCTCGCCCCGTACCGGGACCTCGAGCAGAGTCCGTACCTCGAGACTGTCTGAGTCGCGGCCGAATCTCTCGGCTCTCGTCTAGCGACGAGCGCGACGGAAAACCCAGCGACGGCGAGCCAGAAGGAGCAATCCCAGCCCACCAAGGGCAACGAGCGTGAGGTGGCCGACGGTCACGGTCACGGGTCCGCTCGACGCCGACGCCCGGAAGTTCTCCGAGCAGGAGGCCAGGAACTGGTCGCGCTCCGCCCGCTGTTCCGCCTGGAAGGCTGCCCGCGCCTGACGCTGCAAGCGGTTGAAGATCCTGCGCTCCTGCGGTGAGTGGGGTCCGGTCGCGCGGAACGCTTCCCTGTTCTGCAGCTGCTGCGTCCTGAAGAGATCCTGTTTTGCCTGCTGCTTCTCGGTGAACGCCTCTCTCTCCGCGAAGGTGCAGCGAGGGCGGGTGGGCGATGGCGTGACGCTGGGGAGCGGAGCGGGAGAGGGCGGGTATTGGGCGAGCGCGCTCCCGGTTGCGCCGAAGAGAATTGCTCCACCGATCAGGACAGAAATGAGTGCTCGGGCCATGTTCCGGCTATCGGCACATTCGGGTCCGAATCTTGAGGGTGAGCAAAAACAGAGGGGCGGCCGAAGCCGCCCCTCTGACAGTTCAGTCGATCCGACTCAGCGGTGCGTCCGAAACACCCAACGACGACGCACGATCAGCAAGGTGCCAAGCCCAGCCATCGCGACCAGAGCCGCCATCCCGACCGTCACGCCACCTGAATCGGGGGCCTGGACGGGGAAGGTCGCGCTCTGACCGGAGGTGTTCGGCCGGCTAACGCGTGGCGGGTATTGGGACTTGCACTGGTGCTGGTGGTGCCGGTGCTGGCGCTTGTACTCCCGCTTTTCCTGCTTGCTCATCCCATCGGTCTCGGAGTTGAAGTCGTGATCGTGGGGGTTGTTCCGGCAGTGGCCACCCTGGTGATGTCCTTGTCCGTGATGGGCCATTGCACTCTGTGGCGCAATCACCACAATGAGAGATAGGGCGGCACCCAATAGAAGGAAACGAACCAATCGCTGTTTCATACGCGCCACCCTTCAATAGTGGACACAGTGACTGTACCCCTCTTAACGAATTACACAACTTGGACATTTCCGGCGGCACTTGACAGCACCTGTGGGGGGCTGGACTTAGACTGCCCGCGTGGGCCGGCATCCCCTTTTCACGAAGGAGCACGAGGAGCTCCGCGCCTCCGTCCGCGCGTTCGTCGAGTCGGAGCTCCAGCCACACGCCGAGGAGTGGGAGCGCGAGGGCCACTTCCCGAACTGGGTGTTCGAGAAGATGGGCGCGCTCGGCCTCCTCGGCCTGCGGTACCCGACCGAGTACGGCGGGCAGGGCGGCGACTGGGGCCACGCGATCGTGATGGCGGAGGAGCTGGCACGGATCGGCTCCGGCGGCGTCGGGATGGCGCTCGCCGTCCAGAGCGAGATGGCCACGCCGCCGATCGCGCGCTTCGGGACGCCGGAGCAGAAGGAGCGATACCTCGCGCCGGCCATTCGAGGCGAGAAGATCGCCTGTCTCGGGATCAGCGAGCCGAACGCAGGCTCCGATGTCGCGAACATCGAGACCACCGCGAAGCGCGACGGCGACGACTGGATCATCAACGGCAAGAAGATGTTCATCACGAACGGCAAGCGCGCCGACTTCTGCGTGCTGGTCGCCCGCAC
>CAZKFH010000054.1:0-13495 GCA_964551945.1 uncultured Actinomycetes bacterium
GCCGGGGTTCGCGCGGAAGTTCTTGATGTGCTGCCACGTTCCCACGCCGTTGATGATTGGGTTGCCAGACGGGGCCGAATCGGTTGCTGCGAGCTTCGTTCGCGGGTTCGTGTGGTCGGCAAGCGCCGCGCTGCTTGGCAAGACCAACATCGTGACGAGTGCGGCGACAAGGAAGACCGGCCTGGATCGATGAGACACGGGACACCTCCGTTGCGGGTCGGTCCCTCGACTCTATAACAACCGTGCCCCGGGCAGGATTCGAACCTGCGGCACCCGGTTTAGGAAACCGGTGCTCTATCCCCTGAGCTACCGGGGCGGCTGCGAAAGAACGCGGAATGTGACCCGTTGGAGTGTATCGGGTGCAGTGAGCGCCTTGAGCAACGTTTCGGTCGTTCACGTGCGCGATGCCGTACGATTGTCTCGTGCCGGAGAGCTACGGAAAGCGACAGCGCAACACCGCTCACGCGAGGAAAGTCGCCGCGCGTGAGGAGCGCCGCCTCGAGCGCAAGCAGCGCGATGCCGATCGCGCAGCCGGCCTGATCGAGGCCGGGACACCGATCGCCGAGAACGATCTGGACGACCTTCCCGAGTACGTGCCCGCCGAGCTCGAGGAGTCCTCCGAGGAGCAGGCAACCTCCGAAGAGAGCGCCTGACACTCGCGGGCCTGCGCCCGCCCCTCACCTCTAGACTTCGCAAGGCATGCGCGCGCGAACACGTGGGAGCCTCGCGACCGCGTTCATCCTGGTCACCGGGGCCGCGATCGTCCTCGTCGGCTCCCTGCCGGAGTCTCCGTTCACCCCACCGTTGCCCAGGGGTACCTCGGCGTCGTGGCCACTCCAGGGGAGCGTCTCGCTTCTCGGCGTGGATCGCCTGTCACGCGGTGCGGTTGCCGCTCTCGGCGCGTTCCTCATCGTCGCCGCTGCGGGCGCGTTCCTGTTCGCGCTCGGGAGAGCTTGGCGACGAGAGCTGACCGTCCGTCGCGTGATCGCCGTGGCGCTGCTGCTCCACGCGCTCGCTCTCGTGATGCCAGTGTTCCTGTCTCGCGATGTGTACAGCTACACGTTCTACGGCCGGATGGTGTCTCGTTACGGGGCCAACCCGTACACCGATGTCCCGGCCGCCTTCCCAGCGGATCCCGCGTATCCGTTCGTCTCGGTCGACTGGATCGACTCGCCGTCGGTATACGGTCCGGCGTTCACTGCCGTTGCGGCGGGAGTGACGTCGGTCGCCGAGACGCCGGAGCGCTCTGCATTCGCGTTCAAGGTCCTGGCTGCGTTCGCAAGCATGTCGGCACTGCTGCTCACCGTGGCGTCCGCTCGACGCGTTGCGCCGGAACGCGCAGCCTTTGCCGGGATGCTCGTCGGTTGGAATCCGGTCGTCGTGTTCCATGGGGTTGCGGGCGGGCACAACGACGCCTTGCTGGGTCTCGCGCTGTCGGCGGGAGTGCTCGCGATGCTGATGCGACGCGAGCTGTGGGCGACCGCGGTCCTCGCGCTCGGCACGCTCGTCAAGGTGTCGGGTGCCGTCCCGATGGCGGTGGCGGTTGCCGCCGCGGCAATCGCTCGTCGCCCCGGAGCTCGACTCCAGCAGCTTGGACTGCATGTCGGTGTCGCCGCGGCCGTGGCCGCTCCCTTCGTAGTCCCGTTCTTGCAGCGGGAGGATCCAACGCTGGGCGCGCTCGAGCTTGCCAGTCGTCAGGGGTGGCTGGCGCCCTCTCGGTTCGTCCTGCAGACGTTCCGAGGGATCACGCGGATCGTGGCAGGCGACACGGCGGCCGACGTCATCTCGTTGCTGGTACGGGTCGCGTTCCCGCTCGTCTTCGCATGGGTTCTGCTCATGATCGTCCGGCACCTCGCGCGGGACCCGTCGAGGATCACTCCGTCTCTGGTGGTCGCGGCAATGGGATGGGCGGCGCTCGTCTCGCTCCTCGTCTCTCCGATCCTTCTCCCCTGGTACGCGGCCTGGCTGGTTCCGCTGGCGTGGATCCTTCCTCGCCTCGCGCGCGGCGGTGCCGTGCTGCTGTGCCTGGCGCTGGCGGTCACGGAGCTCGTGGCGGAGCCGGCCCGTTCGCCCGGGCTGTACGAGGCGATGGTGTTCGGGCTCCACTGGCTCGCGACGCCGTTGATGCTGCTGGTCCTGGTGAGGCTGATCCGCGACCTTCGCGCTCGTGTGGCCGCGGGCCCGGGCAGCGGCTTCGACGATCCGTTGCTTTCGGAGGACTTCCCGGTGCGCTCAGCGAGCTCGACGGGCATTGATGACGTAGCCCGCGATCGCGAGGGCTCCCGTGAGCGCGAGCGATCCGCCGCTGCCGGGGAGAAGGCCGACACTGTCACCCCCGACGGAGCCCACGACCGTGACCGCGACGCCGACTGACGGCGCGGCAAGCGCCATCCCGCGGGGGCCGCTCACGCCCGAGAGGATCCACGCGCTCCAGCCCCACCCGATGAGAGTGAGCGCTACCAGCGACGCCACGCACAGGAGGATCAGCTCGAGCAGTTCCAAGCCCTTCGTTGCGGAACCGACTCCGACCGGCGGCAGCCGCAGCTCCTCCCCGCGCGACATCGCAACGACGCCGTCGGCGATCTCGACGCTTCCGACCTCACCGAGAGCCTGCGCGAACCCCGACTCGTTGAACTCGCGGATGACGAGGGTCGCGGCCTCGCCCAAGAACGGCTTCGCCTCGTCCAGGTAGACCTCCGCGATGCGGTCGTGCTCGTCGTCACCCGTTCGCGTCGCGTGTCCCGCGAGCACGTCCCGGGGTTGTCCGACGACGAGCCGGACGGCCGTGATCCGTTCGGCGGATATGCCCATGCGGATCACGTTCGAAGCGCGGGCGACGTGGTAGGCGGCCGCGGCCTCGTTGGTATCCACGATGAACACGAGCGGCGTCTCCTCGGGCAGCTCTGAGGTGGCGAGGCCGGCGATCGTTGCGGCACGGAGCTCTTCCGGCGAGAACGCCGGTGCCTGACGAAACCAGCCGACCATCGCGAAGGCGGCGAACAGGGTCGCTCCCGCCGCAGCAAGCACTGCGCGTCCGCGAGAGCGCCGCGCGAGGATGGCGAGGCCGGCGGCGCCGGCCACCGGAAGGAAGAAAGCGAACTGGACGAGGCGGTACGGCGGGCCCCATCCCGTGGCTGCGAGCATCAGGATCCCCGCGGCAGTGAGCACACCCCACGACGTGAGGATCTCCCGCAGGAAACGACCTCTCTGCCCAGGCTCCGCGCGCCCGAACGTCCACGGCGAGGACAGCCCGAGGCCCGCCAGGATCGGCACCGACGCGCGCGTCGCATCGCCCAGGAACCTCTCGCGGTAGCGATCGAGCAGGAGCGTGCGGAGCCCGACTCGTCGGAAGAAGCCATCCTGGGAGGTGTCGCCGGGCACGGGGGGGCCAGCCGCGATCCACGCACCGAGCAGCAGTGCCGCGCCGGGGCCGGCGATGGCGGCCAGAGCCAGCCTGGGGCCACTCGAGGTTCGCGAGGCGCGATTCCCCCGGACCATCTGCCAGATCGCCGCTCCGAGAACGATGACCGCACCGATCACCACGAAGACGCGGTGGGTCAGCCCCGCAGCGAACAGCAGTGCCGCGCCCGCGACGACCGCTCGCGGGGACGTGGCCGCGCCCGACAGGACCGCGAGGGCAACCAGGAAGATCGCCACCATCGCGAGGTTCGCGAGCCAGCCTCCCGCGAGGTACGCCGAGAACGTCCCCGTCAGGATCACCCCCGCGGCCGTCCGGAGCCGGTTCTCTCCGAGGGTTGCCTCGAGCAACGCACCCGCGGCCAGCCCTATCGTCGTGGCGAGGACGGGTCCCAGCAGCATCACGGTCTCGAGAGGTTCGATGCGCAGCATCGATCCGAGCGTGAGCGTCAGGCCGGGAACACCGGGACCACCACCCGGCATGTCGCCGAAGCCCGCCGCGCCTGCCAGCCTCGCCAGCCAGGTGTAGACCGGCCCGTCGGGTCCGACCGGAAAGCGGAACCCCTGCAGCGCGGGATGGATCAGGAACAGGAACAGAAGCGCGAGCCCCGCCACCGCCGTGAACGCGAGCGGCTCCAGGCGGCGCGGAGGGCGAGCGTTCGCTCGGTCCAGGCTCATCGCTCGGCACCGTAGCCGCTGCGACGGCTCGTTGCCGCCCGGGACCTGTAGCATCCGGGCCTCATGCTCGACCAGGACCTCGTTCGAGACGTTCTGACCGCTGCCCGGAAGACCGGCGCGAGGTTCGCGGAGATATTCGCGGAGGAACGCCGGTCCACCTCGGCGAGACTCGATGACGGGCGGGTCGAGGGCGTCACCACCGGGCTCGACCGCGGGGCCGGGATCCGCGTCATCGCGGGCGAGACCACGTCGTACGCGTACTCGAATCGTCTGGACCCGGAGGCGCTGTTCCGCGCGGCCGAGACCGCCGCAGCCGCGTCCCGAGAGGGAGCAGAAGGAACCATCGCGGCCTTCCACCCAGCGGATGCACCGGTTCGACATCCCTCCGAGGAACCGGCGTCCGGTGTCGAAGCCGAGAGGAAGGTGGCCTGGATCCGGGAAGCGGACGATGCCGCTCGGTCGCTCTCACCGGAGGTTCGCCAGGTCGTGGTCGGTTACGGCGACTCGGTTCAGCGAGTCCTGATCGCGTCCTCCGACGGGTTGTGGGCGGAGGAAGAGCGCCACCGCCTCCGGCTGATCGCGAACGTCGTGGCTGCACGCGACGGCGTCATGCAAACGGGTTTCGAGGGGCCAGCGGGACTGGGCGGCGTTGAGGTGCTGAAGCGCTACCCGCCTGCCGAGACCGGCCAGGCTGCGGCACAGATGGCCGTGACGATGCTGGACGGCCGTCCCGCTCCCGCCGGCGAGATGCCCGTGGTGCTCGGCCCGGGCGGTGGCGGGGTGCTGTTTCACGAAGCCTGTGGCCATGGGCTCGAGTCCGACACTGTCGGCAAGGAGGCCTCCATCTACCGGGGGCGCCTCGGCGAGGACCTGGCCTCACCTCTCGTGACGGGTGTCGACGACTCGACGGTCCTCGGCGCTTGGGGCTCGTTCGGCTTCGATGACGAGGGGACCCCGGCAGAGCGAACGGTCCTGTTCGAGGGCGGCAAGCTGGTGGGGTATCTCCACGACCGAGTTTGGGGCGAGCGTGCCGGCGCCGCGCCGACCGCGAACGGACGGCGAGAGTCGTACGCGCATCTCCCGATCCCGCGGATGACGAACACCTCGATCCTGTCCGGCGACGCCGACCCGGACGAGATCATCGCGGACACGTCTCGCGGTTTGTACGCGAAGGTCCTGGGCGGAGGACAGGTCAACCCGGCGAGCGGCGACTTCGTGTTCGGCGTCGCCGAGGGGTACATGATCGAGGACGGCAAGATCACCCAGCCCGTACGGGGCGCGAACCTGATCGGCAACGGCGTCGCGATCCTGCGGGCCGTCGACGCGGTTGCCTCGGACTTCGATGCCCGGCCGGGAACGTGCGGGAAGGACGGACAGGGCGCGCCGGTCACCACGGGCAGCCCGACGCTGCGCATCGCTCGTATGACGGTTGGGGGAACCGGTGGCTGACGGCGTGGATCTCGGCGACATCTGCCAGGCCGCGCTCTCGGGCGCCGGCGCGACGGAGCAGGCCGAAGCGTTCGCCGGCTGGAACCGTCGGACGGAGGTACGGGCGAGAGGTGGAGAGGTCGAGGCGCTTACCTCGTCGGAGTCTCGAGGCGTCGGCGTCCGCGTGGTGGTCGACGGTCGGCTCGGCTATGCGTGGGCGGCCGACCCCAGCGATGTCGAGGCCCGCGAGCTCCTCGTCACGGCACGGGATTCCGCGCGTCACACCACCGCGGACGAAGCGAACAGCCTTCCGGCGCCTTCGAAAGCGGCGCCCGTTGAAGGGCTCTATCGAAGAGGGGTGACGGACTTCCCTTCGGAGCGCAAGGTCTCGCTGGCGCTGGACCTCGAGCGCGCCGCGATCTCCGCCAGCCCGGACGTGCGCAAGGTCGAGGACGTCGTTTACGCGGACGCGGTCTCGCGCGTCGCCGTGGCGAGCACCACGGGTGTCGATGCCTCCTACGAGCGCACCGATTGCTGGTGTGTCGTTGCGGCGCTTGCCGAGCGGGATGGGGAGACGCAGAGCGGGTTCTCGTTCCGCGTCGCTCGCGAGCCCGGCGAGCTGGCGTGGGAGGAGGCCGCAGCCGAGGCTGCCGAGCGCGGCGCCCGGCTGCTCGGCGGGAAGAAGCCGCAGACCGAGCGGGTCCCGGTGCTGCTCGACCCCTGGGCGGCGGCCTCGTTCTTCGGGGTGCTCGCGTCGGCATTGTCGGCTGAGGAGGTGCAGAAGGGGCGTTCGCTGTTCGCGAACCTCGTGGGCGAAAAGGTGGCTTCCGACGCGCTCTCCCTGATCGACGATGGGCGCCTGGCGGACGGGCCCGACGCAGCGCCGTTCGACGACGAGGGCGTGCCAACCGGTCGTACACCGTTGATCGAGCACGGCGTGCTTCGAGGGTTCCTCCACAACACCCACACGGCTCGACGCGAGAACGCCAGTTCCACCGGCAACGCCTCGCGGCCCTCGTACCGAGGGGTGCCCGGGGTGGCTCCCACCAACCTCTTCGTCGAGCCCGGCTCGACCGATCGCACGGAGCTGATGAAGCGTGCGGGCCGCGCCGTCTACGTGCAGGAGGTGAGCGGCGTGCATTCCGGCGCCAACCCCGTGAGCGGTGAGTTCTCCGTCGGCGCCACCGGCCTTCGGGTGGACCAAGGCGCGTTGGGGGAACCCCTGCGCGAGATGACGATCGCGAGCACGATCCCCGACATCCTCAAGGCGATCGTGGCCGCGGGCTCGGATCTTCGCTTCTTTCCCGGCGGCGGAGCCATCGGTTCCCCCACGTTGCTCGTCGGTGAGATGACGGTGGCCGGAACCTGAGCAGTCAGTTGATCTGCGACCAGTACGCCAGCGTGATCGCCGCGAACGCGACGCAGTAGACGGCGAACGGGCGCATGGTGCGGGTGCGAAGGTAACGGAGGAGGAGCGAGACGGCCGCGAAGCCAGTCACCGCGGCGACCGCCCCACCCATGAGCATCGGCCCCAGGTCCGTCCCGGGCGGGATGTCGGGCAGCGCAACGATCGCGGCGCCGAGGATCGCGGGGATGCTCAGCAGGAACGAGAACCGGGCCGCCGCGTCGCGACGCAACCCACGAAACACTCCCGCCCCGATCGTGGAGCCAGAACGCGAGAGTCCCGGCGCGATCGCGAAAGCCTGGAACAGCCCGATGACCACAGCATCGGCGACACGGATCTCGCGCAGCTCCCGTCCGCCTTTGCCCCGCCGCGCATGAACGCGTTCCGCGAGCCACAGGATCACCGCCGTGCCGAGCAGGAACAGCGCCACGACCGGCGCCCCGGTGTCGTCGACGGTCTCCGTGTCCGTGAAGATCTCCTCGAAGAGGCCCTCGAGCAGCAGGCCCGCGATGCCCGCCGGGATCGAGCCGATCGCCAGCAGACCAAGCAGCCTCGCATTGCTGTTGTCTTCCTCCGAGCCGCGCCGCCGGGCCCACCGAGCCGTGCCGGTGACGATCCCCGCGAGGTCCCGGGCGAAATAGACGATCACGCCGAGGGCAGTTCCGAGGTGGACCGCCACGTCGAACGACAGATCCGGGACGGGCCACCGCAGCAGGAACGGAACGAGCACGAGATGGCCGGATGAGGAGACCGGCACGAACTCGGTGAGACCCTGGACGAGGCCGAGCACGGCCGCCCGGAACATGCGGCGGAGTGTAGCCGCTAGGTACGCTCCGGCTCGTCGTCGGAGTCAGGGGAGCGAGTCCGCGGGAATGACGGCGATCGACAGCTCGGCGAAGGAACGCGCGTAGGCGAGACGCTCGGCGTCGTCCGGAGACACGACGAGCACCAGGCTGGTGGCGCCCTCGAACGCTCCGTCCTGCGCGCCCAGGATCGAGAGGACCTCCGCCTCTGCAACGACGGTCTCGGTATGCGGCTGTCCGGCCGCGAACGTCGCCAGAACGTCGACCCGGTCTCCTGGTGCCAGCAGCCCCGGCGGGACACCGGCAAGCACGGGGACCGCACGAAGCCCGGGGGGCACCATGGCGGCCACCGGACCGCCACCGGCAGCCAGCCGGCCGGCGGTCAGGGGCTCACCGGCCACGACATCCGCGGCCAGCATCCGCCCCACCGCTTGGCTCACGCTCGTGAGAGCGCCGGGAGGCCGATAGTCCACGGGCACGGATCGCAGCGAAACGTCTCCTGCCTCCACCGTCTCTCCCCTGGGGAGATCGAGCTCCGCCACCAGCATCGGAACACCAGGGCCCGCCGCGATAGCTCGGGCCTCCAATCGCAAGAGGTGACCTCGCAGCACCAACGTCGTCCCGAACGCGAGGATGACCGACAGGAAGAAGAGCACCTTCGACGAGCGCGATCGCTTCCGCCGCATGACCGATCCCTTCCGGGGGAGGACGCCGACGCGAAGGACCGAGGCTAGATCACGGGGGTGACATGGGGAGGACCCCTCCCTCAGGGGGTATGCCCCACGCCGCGACGGCGGTCGGGGCGAAGCAGGTGTTCCTGGCGTGCGTGGTGGCGAAGCCGGACGCCGAGCCCACGCTCGATTCGGTTCGGGCTCACCTGGAGCAACGGGGGTTCGCCAAGTGGCAGCTCCCCGACTGGATGGAGCTGATCGACGAGGTCCCGCGCAAAGCGTCGGCAAGTTCGACAAGAAGTCCTGCGCGCGAGATTCGGTGAATGAGCGGGCGGGGTCTGCCGCCCCCCATCCGGCGGCGCCAGGAAAGACGAAGCAGGAAATCTGGGTTGGGCGGCGAATGGATGCATGTCACTGAGAGGAGATGAGATTGAGGCGCTTCCTGGTCCTGTTCATGGTCTTCGGGCTGATGGCCGGTGCCGTCGCGACGGCGGAGGCGAAGAAGAGGCCGAAGCCCAAGCCGAAGCCTGCGCCCGTTCGAATCGAGCGCACCGTGGAGGGGAGCTACGGCCCATACCCAGCGCCGGTCACCGGCTGCAATGAGGCGCTGGGTTCATTTGACTGCCTGACCATCCGGACCCTCCCGACGGAAGCCTTCTTCACTGCGAAGGTGACGGACGCTCACGGCCAGCCGGTATTCGTTGAGGTGGAATATCCCGGGGGCCATGACCTCGCGACCTTCTGCGGCAGGACGAACAAACCCATCCGATTCACGCCGGGTACCGAGCTCTCCTTCTATGTCGGTTTAGCCATGCGCGTGGGAGTGCAGACGGATTGCCCGGCCCATAGCATCAAAACGACCGGGACAATCATCGTCACGCTCTCCAATCTGCCGTAACTTCCTGAGTTCGGCAGGGCACCCGACGTACGGTCGCCGGCCTTACGCGGGCGTAACGAACCCCGCGATGCCCTAGCTACGACGCCCCTTGTGGCCGTCCGAAGCAGGTCCCTCCGCCTCGAGCGTCGAACTTCCTAGAGCCCGAACCAGACCACCAGCAAGGAGGGAGCATGCCCGCCGCCCGTCTCGCCGGATTCCGGCGTCCGCTTCTCGTATTCACCATCGTCATGACCGTCGCCACCCTGCCAGCCGTCGCCCCCGCCACGCCTTCCATGGGCGGAGCTGGCCGCTGGGTCCGGGTCCAGTTCGATGACCTGATCACGCCCGCCGATCGCGCAGCAACGGGGGCAGCCGGTCTCGCGGCCATCCAGTACGTGCCGGAGAACGCCTACGTCGCCTTTGCCGGCTCCTCTGCCGTGGAGGCGGCGGCGGCGAGCATCGACGGCGTGAGCGAGGTTCGGGCCGTCGGACGCGAAGAGAAGCTGCACGACGGCATGACTGAGCTGCGAGGGATGGTCCTGGCCGACGTGGTGGTGTTCGGGCGGGTGGCCCCGCCAGCTGCCACGCGCCTCGGTGTCCTCGGTGACCTGGTCGATCGGTATGACCTCGGGACCGACCGAGCGCTCACCTCTCTCATCGTGCGTCTTCCTGCCGCGGCGCTCCCGCAGGTCGCCGCGGACCCTGGGGTCCTGTGGGTGGGTCCTGCCGCGACGGGCCCGTATCCCGAGGACGAGGCGAGCTCCCAGATCGTCGCCGGCAACATCTCGAGCGGCAGACCCACGTTGGGCTACGAGAGCTGGGTGGCCTCGACCGGGATCGACGGCCAGGGTGTCGTCATGTCGATCGCCGATACCGGCATCGACAAGAGTCACCCCGAGCACCAGGGACGGGTGGTGCAGGAGATCTTCTACGGGCCGCCCGAGTCCAACGACGAAGGGGGACACGGTACCCACGTCGCGGGGATCGTGGGTGGGCGCGGCGCCGCGCTCACCGGTACGGGTCGGGCCAAGGATCTCGACGACTTCCTGCTCGGAATCGGCGTGGCGCCGAAGGTGTCGTTCGTGAATCAGGCGATCATCCCGGGCGGCTCCTTCTTCGGAGGAACGCCGGAGGACTTCACGACGCACGCGGCGGACGCGGTGCGGGCGGGAGCCATCGGGTGGAACGCTTCTTGGAACACCGGCGCGGCGAACAGCGGCTACGTGGCCAGGGCGGCGAGTCTCGACGTCGCCACCCGTGACGCGGACGCGGACGCGCCGGGCAACCAGCCCTTCATCATGGTGTTCAGCGCCGGAAATGCCGGTCCGGGTGCGCGCACACTGACCCAGCCGCACGAAGCCAAGAACATCATCACCGTCGGGAGCACGCAGTCGAGTCGCACGCTCCAGGGCAACATCGACACGATCTCCAGCTTCTCGAGCCGCGGCCCCACGAAGGACGGGCGGATCGCTCCGACCGTGGCCGCGCCCGGCGAGGACATCGTTTCCTCGGCGACGTCCGCGAGCCCCGCTGCCTCGTGCGCGGCCCCGACCGGCCCCGGTGCCGAGGCGTTCGTGCTCGGTCAGGCGAAGTACTCGCCGTGCTCGGGTACGTCCATGGCCGCCCCCCAGGTCACCGGCGCGGTGGCACTGATCGCCGACTGGTGGCGCGAGCGCCACGCGGGGGCGACGCCATCACCCGCGATGGACAAGGCGTTGCTCGTCAATACCGCGACCGATATCGGCACCGCCGACGTCCCGAACGGCAACGAGGGATGGGGCCGCGTGAATCTCGGGGCGCTCTTCACCCCGACGGCGGAGCGTGTCTACGTGGACCAGAGCGTCATTCTCACCTCGGTCGGTCAGAGCCATCAGCTCGACGTCGTCCCGGTGGACTCGGCCAAGCCGATGCGGGTCACGTTGGCGTGGACGGATCCGGCGGGCGAGCCCGGCGCCAGCCCCGCGCTCGTCAACGACCTGGATCTCTCGGTGACGGCACCGGACGGGACCGTGTACCTCGGCAACAGGTTCTCGGGGGGCCAGTCGACGACCGGTGGCACCGCCGACCGGAAGAACAACCTCGAGAACGTGTGGCTCTCGCAGGCCGCGCCCGGCACCTTCCACATCACGGTGGCAGCCGCGAACCTTCCGGGGGACGGGATCCCGGGCGACGGCATCTTCACCGACCAGGACTTCGCGTTGGTTATCTCGAATGCTCGAGCGGCCTGAGTAGGTCAGACCTCGAAGCGGGCGCCCTCAAGGGCGGTCGCGCAGGGACACGCTCGCTCGGCAGGGAGCTGCGGCACGATCCGGAAGAGCAGATCCCGGAGCTTCGCGTTGTTCTCCTCGAAGACCTTGACGACGAGCTCGTGGCTGACGGGCTCGACGTCCTCGCCCTCCACGCCCACGTCGTAGTCGGTGATCAGGGAGATGTTCAGGTAGCACAGCTCGAGCTCTCTCGCGAGCACCGATTCCGGGTACTGTGTCATGTTGATGACCTCCCAGCCCTGTGCCTTGTAGAACGCGGACTCGGCCCGGGTGGAGAACCGGGGGCCCTGCACCGCCACGACCGTGCCGTGCTCATGCAGGTCGAGTCCCTGGTCCCGGCCCTGTGCGATGGCGACCTCGCGCATCTCGGGGCAGTACGGATCCGCGAATCCGATGTGCGTTGTCTCAGGACCGTCGTAGAAGGTGTCGTCGCGCCCCCAGGTTCGGTCCACCAGCTGGTCGCAGATGACGAAGTGCCCAGGCTTCACCTCCACCTGGAGCGATCCTGCGGCGCACGGCCCGACGATCCGGGTCACACCGAGCTCCTTCATCGCCCAGAGGTTGGCTCGATACGGAACGCGGTGTGGCGGGAGCTGATGCTGCTGCCCGTGCCGCGGCATGAACGCAACGCGTCGGCCGCCGAGCTCTCCGACCGCGAGCGGTGCGGATGGCGCGCCGTACGGTGTCTCGATCGAGACCTCCTCGACGCCCTCGAGGAACGAGTAGAAGCCGGATCCGCCGAAAACTCCCACATCGGCGGTCGTCACGATGACGACCCCGAGCCCGCCGGCTTCTTCGTGGCGCCCGTGTCGGACTTCGAGGAGCCCTTGTCACTCGCGCTATCTCCGCCGGACTTCGCGCCGGACGAGTCCTGTTTGGTGTCGGACGTCTTCGTCTCGGAGGACTTCTTCGCGTCGCTTCCCTCCTTCGACCCCGCCTTCTTCGACGCGGCGCGAGAGTCCGTCGCGTAGAACCCCGAGCCCTTGAACACGATGCCCGCGGGGTGAAAGACCTTGCGAAGGCGTCCGCCGCAGCGCTCGCAGACGGTCAGCGAGTCCTCGTCGATCCGCTGATGGACCTCGAATACATGGCCGCAGTCGCTGCAGCGATACTCGTACGTCGGCATCTCGCGGTCATTCTACGGCCGCAGGTCGAGCGCTCCTTCGTCGGTGACGATGACGTCGACACGCTCGTCTCCCGGCTCCTCCGGGATCCGGTCGACGACCTGCAGAGAGAACGCGACGCCCACTCGAAGGGCGCCGGGTCCCATCCGGGCGAGGTAGCGGTCGTAGTGTCCGCCGCCGTACCCGAGGCGATAGCCGCGGCGATCGAACGCGAGACCCGGTACCACGACGAGGTCAACCTCTTGTGGTTCGACGGCGGTCCCGGTACCCGGTTCCCCGGGACCGTAGGAGCTGGGAGCCAGCGGCACTCCCGCTCGCACCTCCGCGGCCTCCATCGTGCGATCCTCGACGAGGTACGGGACGAGCACACGTTTCCCGGACGCGAGCATCCGCGCGACCATTCCCTGTGTCGCCACCTCGGTTCCGAAGGAGGAGTAGAGGAGCACGGTCGCGGCGTCGATGACCTCGGGGAGTCCGAGGAGCACCTCCTCGATCACGCCGGATAGCCGAGCTCGCTCCTCAGGAGGGATCGCCGCGCGCAGGTGCCGCATCGAGGCGCGGAGAGCCTCCTTGGCCTCGCCGGGGGCCTCCGAGCGGGCCGGCTCCACCCCGTCAAGCGATTCAGGCGTCATGCCGATACAGTTCGCGGGAGCGGGCAACGAGCCCGTAAACGCACCATGGAGCCCGTGGCACCGAACCCGTGACTCTTCGAACCCGACTGACCCTGTTTTTCGTCGGCATCGTCGTCCTTCCACTCTTGGCGGCGACGGTCGCTTTTCAAGTGCTGTCCACCCGCCAGGCCGACGCTCGGACCGATACTAGGCT
>CAZKFH010000055.1:0-13302 GCA_964551945.1 uncultured Actinomycetes bacterium
GGCCGTTCGCGGCCGCGGTCACGTCGGCCGAGGAGGCGGCGGGCGCCCTCGGCTTGGCGCCCGGCACGGGCAGGCGGTTGGTCGAGCGCTACGGCGACGACTGGGCGGAGGCCGCGGGGCTCATGCGGGAAGACCGTAGTCTCGGCGACGCGGTCGTCGATGGCCTGCCCGTCCTGAAGGTCGAGCTCGACCTGGCGCGGCGGCGAGAGATGGCGATGTCGGAGGAGGATGTGCTGGTTCGCAGGACCCGCCTCGCCCTGATGGGCTCGGCCGTCAGATCTTGAGCGAGATGATCTCCGGCAGCACCGTGAACGTTGCCGGCGTCGTTCCGAGGACCTCCCCGTCGCCCTCGAGCGGCAAGGGCCGCTCCGCGTCGACGGTGATCGTTCGTCCGCGCATCTCCTTGATGTGCGGATGGGGTACGTGCTCCCCCTTGTAGATCTTCGGGATCATCGTGAACGCCTCGGACTTGGGCCCGGTGCTGATCTGGATGTCGAGCAGGCCATCGCCGGGATACGAGCGGGGCGAGATCTTCATGCCGCCGCCGTAGAACTGGCCGTTCGCGACCACGACGTTGTTCGCGCGTCCCTCGAACTCCTTGCGATCAGCGTGCACCGTGATCGTGCACGCCTTGTAGCCGCGGACGCTTAGCCAGAAACCCCAGAAGTACCGAGAGCGTCCGAGCCAGCGTGGCAGTCGCTCCGCCCTTGCGACCACGGCTCCGCCAAGGCCGGCCTCGGCGATGTTCGGGATGTAGCGCGTGACCGTCTCACTGTTCTGCGTGTAGTCGACACGCGCGACATCGATCGGATACAGACGGTCTCCTTCCAGGTGCCGGACCGCCCTCGCCACGTCCTGAGGGAGGCCGAACGTGCGCACGAAGTCACATCCGGAGCCCGCGGGCACGACGCCGAGGACCGCTCCTTCCGCGACCGGGCGCCCATCCTCGATCATGCCGTTCACGACCTCGTGGACGGTCCCGTCTCCACCGACGGCGACCATGAAGCGCTCGCCGCCCCGGAGCGCCTCGCGCGCGATCGCGGACGCGTGGCCCGGCTCCTGGGTCTCGACGATTCGGAAGCGAAGCCTCCGCGCGTTGAGCTGGCGCTCGAGCTCGGGTAGCTCCTTCGCCACGCGCCCTCGCCCGGATCGAGGGTTCGCGATCACCACGAGGTCGCCGAAGGGGCTCGTCACGGTTCCACCGACAGAAGCTTGCCGGGATTGAGGATCCCCTCGGGGTCGAGCGCGGTCTTGATGGCCCGCAACGCGTCGACGCCGGTCGAGCCGATCTCGTCCGCCAGGAAGGGAGCCTTGAGCAGGCCGATCCCGTGGTGGTGCGTGATCGTCCCGCCGGCCTCACGGCAGGCCGCGATAGCCGCTTCCCATGCAGCCAGGTAGGCACGTTCCGCCGCCTGATCGTCGGCGGCACGCAGCAGGAACGTGAAGTAGAGGGAGGCACCCGAGCCGTACGGGTGCGACAGGTGGCAGCCGACCGCTTCCGAGGCGCCCGACAGGACTGTGCCGATCGCCGTGTACAGCTCCGGCAGGCGGCCCCAGAGCCCCGCGATCTCCATCGTGTCCACGATCGTGCCGGTGCCGAAGACGCGATCCTCCCCCATGATCTGCCGGTACAGCCCGACCGCGTCGTTGCGATGCTCCCACCAGTGCTCGCCATAGGAGGCCAGGAGCATCGTGGCATCGGTCTCGGCGGCGAGATGGCCGCAGACCTGGATCTCTGCCTCCGCGATCGGTCCGTCTCGGAACCCGAGAAGCAGAACCGGTCCGCCCGTGTGGCCCAGTTTGCCGAACGCGAGCATTGCATCGGTCTCGTCGTAGAGGCGCACGACATCGGGATGCGCGCCCGAGTGCATCACGACGCGAACGAGCTCGACCCCGTGCTCGAACGACGCTGGCTGAAACGCGTCCCATCGCATCGCATCGGGCATCGTCGTCAGGGCCAGCGTGGCCTCGGTCACGACCGCCAGCGTGCCCTCGGAGCCGACGAGCAGCCGGCGCAGGTTCGGCCCCGCGGCAGACCTCGGAGTTGCGGGGAGGCGCAGCACCTCGCCCGACGGCAGGACTGCGGTAAGCCCGAGCAACAGATCCTCGATCGCTCCGTATCCTGCCGAGGCCTGGCCCGCGGAGGTCGTGGCGATCCACCCACCCACGGATGAGATCGCGATCGACTGCGGGTAGTGGCCCACGGTGAGGCCGCGAGCATTCAGGGCGTTCTCCAGCCGGTCGCCGTGGATGCCCGCCTCGACCGTGACCGAGAACGATGCCTCGTCGATCTCGATCACTCGATCCATGCGGGACAGGTC
This sequence comes from uncultured Actinomycetes bacterium, assembly GCA_964551945.1. Classification (GTDB taxonomy): domain Bacteria; phylum Actinomycetota; class UBA4738; order UBA4738; family CALAEC01; genus CAZKFH01. Next base: position 2,322 of record CAZKFH010000055.1, read on the forward strand.
CATCACGAGCCCCCGCCAGATCGCTTGCGCTCCCCCACAGACTCCGGAGCCCGCGCCGCGAGGAACCACGGGCGTTCCCGTCTCCGATGCCCATGCGAGCGCGGTTGCCACGTCCTCGGTCCGGCGGGGAAACACGACGGCCATCGGCCGCGGGAGGCGCTCCCCCCGAGCTTCGCGGAGCATCGCGAGCGCCCACGCGTCGCGTGACCGGCTGCTCAGCTCGCCGGGGTGGGTGCTGACCGTGCCCGCGGGGAGCCGATCGATGAGGGAGGAGAGCGTGTCCACGCAGCGCGATGATAGTGAGGGCTAGACGCCGGTGTAGGCGACCACGCCGCGGTTTACCGAGAGGCGTGCCGCGGCGGCCGCTTGCCCCTGTGTCTCCCCGCCGACCTCCTCGATCTGACGGAGCAGGTCCAGGAGCTGCTTGCAGGTCCGCACGAAGTCGCCGGGAGCCATCTCGGTGTCGTGAAGGACGTCCTCGAGCGACTTCCCCTCGGCCCAGTGGAAGGCGGTGGCGGCGAAGCCGTTCTCGAGCTCGCGGATGAGCTCGACCTGATTCGCCTCCTCAGCCTTGCGGACGTGCCGCCACAGGTCCTCGAGGCGCCGGTAGCGGGCCGCGAGCTCGGCGGTCGGGAACTCGCCCGCCCGAGGGGTGCGCTCTCGGGACTCGTAGACGAATGTCGAGACGAGCGCCGCCACCTCCGCGGGAGACAGCTGATCCAGGACCTGAGTGACGAGCATCTCGGCCACGACCACGTCGCCGTCTCCGTAGATCCGCGAGAGGCGCTCCCCGCGATCCGTGAGCTGGAATCCCTTGACGTAGCCGAGCTGTTCCAGCACCTTCAGGACGCGATCGAACTGGCGGCCCAGCGTCTCCGTCCGTGATCGGATCCGCCGCTCCAAGCCCCCGATCTCCCGGTCGAGCTTCGAGGCCTTGGCTGCCCACCGCTCGTGCTGTCCCCGGTCGGGACAGTGATGACAGGGATGCGCCCGAGCTCGTTCATCGAGCTCCTCCGCCCGGGCCAGCGCCTCACGATCGATCCCCTGACGCTTCGTCTTCGGTGGCCGCACGTCGAGCGCGACCAGCCGGGCCGCGAGGTCTCGCCTGTACCGAGCGCTCTTCGCGCTTCCCGAGCGAGGGAGCGGGATCTCGCCGAGCCCCTCCGGAGGCTCGGGGAACAGGTTCGCCGAGGCGCGGAAGAACTTCCGGTCCTGCGTGAGGAGCGTCGGCCGGCCATCTCGATTCGAGAGCACGACGGCGAGGCCCTTCCTGCTCGCTCGAGGGACGTAGACGACATCGCCCGGCCGGAGCGCGGCCACGGCGTCGCGGACAGCGTCCTTCCGGACGCGCTCCTGGCGACGGGTGGCCCGCCGGCGCAGCTCGGCGGCCTCCTCTCGAAGCTGCCAGTACTCCTGGAAGTCGCCGACGTCGCACGTGATCCGCTCGAGGTGACTGTCGCGAACCTGCCGGAGGCGCGCGAGCTGGCGCTCCAGCGTGACGACGCCGCGATCGGCCTGGAACTGGCCGAAGGACGAGTTCAGGAGGTGATGGGTCTCCTTCCGGTTGTAGTTCCGCACGAGGTTGACGGCCATGTTGTACGAGGGCCGGAAGGAGGACCGCAGCTCGTAGGTGCGTGTCGTCGCGAGGCCCGCAACGCGCTCGAAGTCCACGTCGCGCTGGTGGAGGACGACCGCGAACCCGTGCTCGTCGATCCCCCTGCGGCCGGCGCGGCCGGTGAGCTGGGTGTACTCGCCGGGAGTGAGCAGCTCGTGACGCTCTCCCGAGAACTTCCACAGGCTCTCGATCACGACGGTCTTCGCTGGCATGTTGATCCCGAGCGACAGCGTCTCGGTGGCGAACACGATCTTGACGAGGCCGGCGGTGAACATCTCCTCGACGGTCTCCTTGAACACCGGGACCATCCCCGCGTGGTGCGCGGCCACCCCCGCAGCCAGGGCCTCGCGGAACTCGTAGAACCCCAGCGCCGCGAGGTCGTCCTCCTCCATCCAGGCTGTGCGCATATCGGCGAACTCACGGATCCGCCGTTCCTCTTCCGCGGTCGTGAGCCGGACGCCGCTCTCAGCGACCCACCGAACGCTCTGCTGGCAACCGGCGCGAGAGAAGACGAAGTAGATCGCGGGCAACATGGCCTGCTCGGCGAGGACCTCCACGACCTCCTCGCGTCTCGGCGTGTACACGCGCCTGTGGCCCTCGCGAGGCCGTGAGATCCGCTCATACTGACGCCGCCCATCGCCTCTGCGCCGGTACTCCTTCGTGCGCAGCTCGCGCTGATTCAGAGACACGACGTAGGGGTTCGGGAGCAGGTGCCCGCGCTGGTCGACATGCATCGCGTGCAGCTCGCGACCGACCATGTAGAGATGCTCGAGGGGCACCGGGCGGCGCTCCTCGATGACGACGCGTGTCGTGCCTCGCAGTGTCGTGAGCCACTCGCCGAACTCCTCAGCGTTCGACACCGTCGCGGATAGGCACACGACCGACACCGACTGCGCGAGATGGATCAGGACCTCCTCCCACACGGCTCCCCGATACGGGTCCTGCAGGTAGTGGACCTCGTCCATCACCACGACATCGAGCGCATCGAGGGTCGAGCTGCGCTCGTAGATCATGTTGCGTAGGACCTCCGTCGTCATGACGACCACCGGCGCCTCGCCGTTGATGCTGTTGTCGCCCGTCAGGAGGCCCACCTTCGATGCGCCGTACCGCGCCACGAAGTCGCCGAACTTCTGGTTGGAGAGCGCCTTGAGCGGGGTGGTGTAGAAGGCCTTGCGCCCGAGCTCGAGTGCCCGCTCGATCGCGTACTCCGCGACGACCGTTTTCCCCGACGCGGTGGGGGCGGCGACCAGGACCGACTCACCCGCATTCAAGGCCTCCGCGGCCTTGACCTGGAAATCGTCGAGGGGGAACGGATAGCGCGCAGCGAACGTGGCGAGATCCATCAGATCGATTGTCCCACGCGGTCTGCGAGGGCTAGCCGAGCCGGCCCAGGAGGTCGCGCAGGGCGCGGTTGAAGCCGTCTGGATCCTCGAGGTTGGACAGGTGCCCCGCTCCCTCGAGCCTGACGAGCTCGGCACCCGGGATCGCCTTGGCGATGGGCTCCGTGACGGCTGCGGGGATCAAGGTGTCGGCCGAGCTGACGACGACCGTGGTGGGCACTTCGATCTGGGCGAGGATCGGTGTCGAGTCGGGCCGCTCCCCCATACCGAGCGCTGCCGCCGCGATCGCCTCGCCGCCTTGCGCTCGGATCATGCTCTTCACGCGCTCCCACAGAGCCGGATCCGCGCCTTCGGACAGAAGCGGCGGGGGTGCGTCCGCGATCGGGCCGCTCCCCTCTGTCCGTGCCTTCTCCGCCACAGCTCGGCGTTTCTCCTTGCCGGCCTCGTCGTCGGCCCCTGCTTTGGTATTGGCCAGCATCAGCCCCGCCACCCGATCCCGGTGACGTCGCAACAGGGAGAACGCGACGTAGCCTCCCATCGAAAGGCCGCATACAACGGCCCGGTCGACTCCAGCCTTGTCGAGCTCGCGCGCCAAGGAGTCGGCGGCCGCATCCATGGTCATGATGTTCCCGACCCCGTCGCTCCCACCGAAGCCGGGAAGATGTGGGGCTAGCACCACTGCCTCCTCTGAAAGTGCTGAGACCTGGGCGTCCCACATGCTCGCGTCGACGGGGAATGCGTGGATCAGAAGCAGCGCGGTCATCCGTTCCCTCCCCCACCACCGCCGCCACCCTGTCCGCCACCGCCGCCACCGCCCGGGGCCTCTTCCACCGGGACCTCCTCGATCGGCGGCTCGAATCCCGGCACCTCACCTGGGAGCCCTCCTGGCAAACCACCCGGCAGGCCGCCGGGGACCTCACCGGGGAAGCCACCGCCGGGCACGCTCGCGGTCGTCGGCAGCCCGAGGACGCGGCGGACCTCCTGCATCTTCCCGTAGCCCGCGTCGAACGTGGACGCGGCGACCTGCAGCTGACTCTGGATCGTCTCGATCAGCTCCGCTTGCGTGTCGCCCTCGATCTGTGCGGCGATACCGACGAGCCGGGCGGTCCCCGCGTACATGGCGAGGCCGCGCTCCATGAAGTTCCGCGCCTCCGTCAGGGCGAGGATCTGATCCGGTTCCAAGTCCTCCGACGGGACCTGGACGGTCGAGACATCATCCCCAACCGCCAGTACGGCGTCGGTCCAGCCCTCCGCCTGCGTCACGACGTCCTCGGCCGGCGGTGCCTCTTCCCCGGTGAGTGATGACAGCGTGGTCCCGAGTTGGGGAAGCACGAGCGCGCCGGCGGGAAGCGGCTGCACGGCCTCGCTCTGGAACAAGGAGGCGTCGATGAGGGAGGTGAACTCGCCGACGGCGGCGCGCTCGCGATCGCCCTCGCTCTGCTCCCCGAAGCCGACGAGGAGTGAGAACAGGACGACCTCGATGATCAGCGCGAACGTGAACTTCGCGCCGGTGCGCTGGAACAGCGGCACCTTCGGCGGGACGTACGCGGGCCGCGGTCCCGCCGTGACCACGCGGCCGCTGCGTGACTTGCTCTTGCCCTTGCCTTTGATCGCCATCGGTTACCTCTTGAGGAGTCGGGCCACGAGGATCGCCCCCTCATACAGCAGGATGAGGGGGACCCACATCAGCAGCAGAGTATATGGGTCCTGCGTCGGGGTGATGATCGCGGCGAAGACGACGGTCCCGAAGTACATGTAGCGCCGCCAGCTCCTCAGCTGCTGGGTCGTGATGATCCGAGCTCCCGCGAGGAAGACCAGCAGCAGGGGGAACTCGAACGACAGACCGAAGCCCAGGATGAGGAAGATCAGGAAGTTCAGGTAGCGCTCGGCGGTGAGGAACGGGATCAGGTTCTCGCCGCCGAACGAGAGTAGGAAGCTCAGGCCTTTCGGCACCACGAAGAACGCCAGCACCGTCCCACCGGCAAACAGAAGCACGGACGAGATCACGAAGGGGATCGCGAACCGCCGCTCGCGCTTCGTCAGGCCCGGGGTGATGAAGCGCCACAGCTGATACATCAGGACCGGTAGAGAGAGCAGGAACCCCGAGAAGAACCCCACCTTCAGGAACGTGACGAACGGCTCCGTCGGGCTCTGCGTCGCGAGCCCGGTCTGGAAGTTGCCCGGGGGCTGCGCCTCCGCCGGCAGCGAGTCGATCGCCTCGCGGTAGGGAGATGCGAGGAAGTCGAGGATGCGCTCGTAAAAGATGAAGCCCACGATCGCGAAGACGGCGATCGTCGCGAGCGAGATCACGAGACGCTTGCGGAGCTCGTCGAGATGCTCGATCACCGACATGGCGCTCCGGCGCGACCGGCGCCGACGCCGGGGGATCACGGGCACGGCAGGATCCTCAGGTCGGTGGTGCCTCGCCCCGAGGCGGCTCGGGCTTGGAGGAATGCTCCGCCAGGCGGGCGGTTCGCTCCTCGACGCTTGCCCGGGGCGGCTCCTCCTCCAGCTCTACGTCGAGCTCCTTCCGGAGGTCGGCGGCGGCGCTGCGGAACTCTTTCAGGGAGCGTCCGATCGTCCGTCCCATCTCAGGCAAGCGCTTGGGCCCGAAGATGATCAGGGCGAACAGCAGAACGATGATGATCTCGCCGAATCCGATGGAGGGCACGAGGTCATCCTAGTCGGGGTCTCGGCGAAGGGCTCGAGCGCGATCCTCGAGCATGGCGGTGAGCCTCTGCGTCTCCTCTGAGATGGTCTGGATCTCCTCGAGGGCCGGCACGAGCTCCCTTTGGAGGGCGCCCATGGCCCGCGCGAGCTCAGTGAGACGCCGGGCGAACCCGATCGCCAGGATCACGAGCACGATCAGAGAGGCCGCGCCGACCACGGCCAGGAACAAGCCCATGGCGCGGAGGATAGCTTGGCTAGGGTCTAGCTCGTCGAGGCGGTGAGCTGCTCGAACCAGTCTTCCTGCGACAGCAGGAAGTGGAAATCGACGACGTCATCGATGGTGATGGGGGGTCCTTCGGGACGGTCGTCGATCTCGGTCAGGGCGGCTTCGCGCTCGGTGACCTCGACCCCGACGGAGCGGAGCAGCGAGACGATCTTGCGATCGGCAGGCTTCTCGACGACGTCCTCACAGACCGGGCAGACGAAGCTGTAGACCCCTTCTTCGGAGTCCTGCTCCACGGCCAGGCTGATCACGTCGGCGCGCATCTCCACCTCGCCGCAGCGGGGGCAGTTCGTTCGAATGCTTGTCATCTTGTCCCCTGTATCGGCCCAGGGCGGGCTCACCTTTACAAACGCGTGAAGGTCATTGTGGATACCTCTGGGAACGCGGAAATCTCGGCTACGGATAGTGCTGAAGCGTGGTGGATGCCAGCTCCCGGGTGAGGTCCCCCAGCTCCGGGGGCTCCAGGATGGTGGCCTCTCCCCCCAAGCGGAGGATCAGCTTGGCAGCCCAGGCCAGGTCCTTCGTGGGCAGCGTCACCTCGAGGAACCCGTCGCGCTCCACGGCCTCGCTCACGACGTAATACTCGGCCACCCAGCGTGCTCGAGGCCCCAGGCGGAGGCGCACGTTCACGTCCTCGGAGCTGCGGGTGTACAGGTCCCGGCCCTGGCCGAGGAGCCCTCGCGGCTCGAACCGCTCCCCCGTCGAGGCGATCTCCCTGATGCGGTCGAGGCGGAAGAGGCGCTCGGCATCGGCGGTCCGGTCCCAGGCAACGACGTACCAGTTCCCCAGCGCAGAGAAGACGTGCTCGGGGTCGATCCGCCGGGTCGAGAGCTCGTCGCGATTCGCGGAGTAGTACTCGATCTCGAGGGTCTCTCGTTTCCCCACGCCGTGCCGCACGGTCTCGAGCGGCCCGATCGCAGTCTCCTCTCCGACGTCGACCTGCAGCTCCCCCAGAGCCTCTCCGCCGAGAGCTTCCGCGATCTTTCCGAGAGCGGAGCGTAGGGCCCCCGCTTCGCCCACGCCGCCGGCCCCCAGGAGCTCGGTACCGCGCAGGTACAGCGCCAACGCCTCCGCTCGGGTCAGCCGAACCGGGCGCGAGAAGTAGTCGGCCATCCGGATCCACACGCGACGCTCGTCGTCGATGTCGACCTCGATCAGGTCGCCGGGGCCGTAGGGGGGAAGCCCGGTCAGGAAGAGCAGGTGCAGGTCGGCCAGGATCTCGGGCTCGGAGACGTCGAACAGCTTCGAGAGATCGCGCACGGGCGTTCCCGGGTGGCGAACCACGTACGGAACCACCGCCAGGAGCCGCTGCAGCCGCTGCGCCGTCTTAGACGGCGGCACGGATCTTCTCCAGGGTCGCGACGACCGATCGCCGGATCTCCTCGGGCGCGAGGACCTCGGCGTCCGGACCGAACGAGAGGATCCAGGACACGAACGGCTCCTCCGCTCCCGCAGGGACGGAGGCCTCGGTCCAGCCGTCCTCGCGGGTTTCGAGGGCCTCGGCGCCGCGCAATCCCGCCAGGGCCCACCAGGCAACCTTCGGGCTGAACGCGACGCGCGCCTCGCTCTGCGGCTCGCCAACGCCCCACGGTCCTGCTGTGAGGTGTTCGGATGCCCGGAACTCAGGTGGAGGGGCACTTCCCTCCCCCGCCTCCTTCACCTTCGAGACGATCCGCGACAGCTTGAAGGAGCGCGCTTCCCCGCGCGCCCGATCGCCACCGACCAGGTACCAGGCTCCTCGGCGGAACACGAGCCCCCAGGCGTCGACCTCGCGATCCGCTTCCTCCCCGTCGCTCGGCCGGTAGCGGAACCGGAGCAGGCGTCGCTCCGCGACGGAGTCGGCGATCTGTTGCAGGTGAGGGCCGGAAGCGTCCACCGACGCGGTCCCCTCGTTGCCGATCGCCGCAAGCACTCCTTTTTCGGTGCCGGGCAGCAGCTTCCGAAATGCCTCCGATGCGTCGGCGCTCTCGCTCGGCCCATGGGCCGCGACGAACAGGGCCGCGGCCTCCTCGGGCGTGAAGGAGATATCCGGGAGCTCGTAGCGCTCTCGAGGGATCCGGTAGCCCTCCTCGACCTCCCAGGGATCGGTCGGCGCGACCTCCACGGGGATCCCGACACTGCGAAGGACATCCTTGTCGCGCTCGAACTGTCGCTTGGCGCTGTCCCGGTCGGTCTGGTGGTACGCGCCAAGCGCCTTCCTGATCTCCTCGAACGTGAGCGGGCGGCTCGTCTCCAGGAGCAGGGCGACCAGATTGATCAGTCGTTCGAGCGGATGCACGCTCGCCTAGCATAAGGCCGCTGTGATCCGCCTTCGCACGGGAACCGTGCTCACCGTCAGGGAAGAGCGCCCGGGCCTCGTCGAGCTCGAGGTCGAAGTGGAGGGGCGCTCGGAGAGGGCGCTCGCGTACCCCGCCCTCACGGGGAGCCCTGCCGTGGGCGACCGGGTGCTGCTGAACACCACTGCGGCGGCGCTGGATCTGGGCACGGGCGGCTTTCATCTCGTGATGGCGATCCTGGACGAGCGGGAGATGGATCCCGCCCCCGAGGGACACATCATGAAGCTGCGGTACACGCCGTTGCAGGCCAAGGTGCAGTCAGCGGAAGAACGAGGAAGCCCCCACCGGAGCGCGATCGAGGGGATGTCCGGCCTCGACGGTCTGCCGGTTGTCTGGGCGCCCCTGCACTCGATGATCGGCTCAGCAGCCGCGGGGGCGAAGGCCGCCGGAGCGGAGCGGGTCGCCTACCTCATGACCGATGGGGCCGCGCTTCCGGCGTGGTTCTCCGATCAGGTTCACGAGCTGCGAGAGGCGGGGCTCGTGGACACGGTCCTGACGTGCGGGCAGGCTCTGGGCGGTGATGTCGAGGCCGTGAACGTCTTCTCCGGGCTCCTCGCTGCTCGGGCCCTCGGTGCCGACGTGGTGATCGTGGCCGACGGTCCCGGCAAGGTTGGGACCGAGACGACCTGGGGCGCCAGCGATGTATCGAGCGGGATGTCGCTGAACGCCATCGGGATCCTCGGGGGCCGACCGATCGCAGCCCTTCGGCTGGGGTTCGCGGATCCCGCCTATCGGCACCATGGGGTCTCCCCGCACTCCATCACCGTGCTCAAGGAGGTTGCCCTCGTCGCGGTCCATGTCGCGGTTCCCGCACTGGACGACGAGCGGCGAGAGGTCGTGTGGAGCTCGCTGAAGGAAGCCGGGCTCGAGGAGCGCCATCAGCTGGTGGAGACTACGGGCGAGCCGGCGATGGCTCTCCTCTCGGAGAAGGGCATCCGATCCGAGACGATGGGCCGTAGCAGGGATGATGACCCCACGTTCTTCCTGGCCGCCGGCGCCGCCGGCGTGCTGGCCGGCCGGATGGCGAGTGGATCGCGACGCTGGGAGGCGGAGACATGAAGGCTCGAACGCTCGAGGTCACCTTCAACGCGACGGGCGCGGCTGAGGCGGGTCGTCGAGGCCGCGTCGCCGTGATCGTGGATGTCGTGGACTCCTCGACCAGCGCGGAGGCAGCCCTCGGCAACGGTGCTGCCGCGGTGCTCGGTGCCGCTCCGGTGGGAGTCGAGGCGCCCACTCCCCTGGACCCCGCTGGCGTCGGCCGTCGCGCCGCGGCACTGGCGGGACGGCTCGGGACGGACGCGGTCGTCGTGGCGGAGCCGCGGGTCGGCACCGAAGACGAACGGCGCCATCGCGCGCTCCCCGTGCTCCAGGCCCTGCGCTCGGCGCGGGTCGAGTATGAGCTCGTGGCCAATCAGGGGGCGGAGCTTCCCGGCCTCGTCGACGTGAAAGGTCGCGTGGTGGTCATCGTCTCCTCCACCGGTGGAACGGCGTTCGATGCGGCCCTCACGCAGGGTGCCCCCGCGGCCTGCTTTGCGACGACCGCGAGGATCGAGGGCAAGACCGGCTGGGACGTCTTGGGGTTGGGAGCCAAGCGGGGGCTCGACCTGGCCGAGGAGCATGCAGCCGATCTGTCGATCGTGGCGGCCTCCGCGAACTCGACCGACGACTGTCTGGCGGCGTTCGAACTCGCCCGCCGCGTGGTCGCGGAGGGGTTCCTCCTGCGGTAGGTCGCTACATGTGGGCGATCAGCTGCTCGACGCGCTCGTCCTGTGAGCGGAACGGATCCTTGCAGAGCACCGTTCGCTGCGCTTGGTCGTTCAGCTTCAGGTGCACCCAGTCCACCGTGTAATCGCGCCGGCGCTGCTTGGCTTGGCGGATGAACTCGCCGCGAAGCCGAGCCCGAGTGGTCTGGGGCGGGTCGTGCATCGCGCGCTGTACCTCTCGCTCCGTGACCGCGCGCTCCATCTTTCCCTTCCGCTCCAGCAGGTAGTAGAGGCCGCGGTCCCGGTTGACGTCGTGGTAGGCGAGATCCATCAGCGCGATCTTCGGGTGCGAGAGGGGTATCCCGTGCTTCTCTCGATACGCGCGGATCAGGAAGTACTTGGCGACCCAGTCGATCTTCTCCTTGAGGCTGTCGAGCTCGCCGGCACGCAAGGCGATGAGGGCCGCTTCCCACTCCACGAGGAGCCGCTTCGACAGGGGGTCCATCCCCCGGTGCTCGATGAAGCGCGCGGCGCGCTCGAAGTACTGCTCCTGGATGTCGAGTGCCGACATCTCGCGGCCGTTCGCCAGACGCACCTTCTTCCGGCACGTGATGTCGTGGCTGATCTCCCGGATCGCCCGGATCGGATTCTCGAGCGTGAGGTCGCGCATCACGGTGTTCTCCTCGACCATCCGGAGGACCAGGTCGGTCACGCCGACCTTCATGTAGGTCGTGAACTCGCTCATGTTGGAGTCGCCGACGATCACGTGGAGGCGGCGGTAGCGCTCGGCGTCGGCGTGCGGCTCGTCGCGGGTGTTGATGATCGGCCGCGAGCGCGTTGTCGCGGACGAGACGCCCTCCCAGATGTGCTCGGCTCGCTGCGAGAGGCAGTACTGGGCTCCTCGCGGTCCGTGCAGGACCTTTCCCGCGCCGGCGAAGACCTGCCGCGTGACGAAGAACGGGATCAGGACCTCAGCCATCCGAGCGAACTCCCCCTGGCGGGCGACGAGGTAGTTCTCGTGGCAGCCGTACGAG
>CAZKFH010000056.1:0-12969 GCA_964551945.1 uncultured Actinomycetes bacterium
GTCCCGGCCGAAGGATCGCGGGGTCGATCAGGTCCTCGCGGTTCGAGGCGCCGATCACGATGACGTTCTTGAGGGTCTCGACACCGTCGATCTCGGACAGCATCTGCGGGACGATCGTGTTTTCCACGTCCGAGGAGATGCCGGAGCCTCGCATACGAAAGATCGAGTCCATCTCATCGAAGAAGACGATCACGGGGAAGCCCTCCTCGGACTTCTCCTTCGCACGCTTGAAGATGAGGCGGATCTGCCGCTCGGTCTCTCCGACGTACTTGTTGAGCAGCTCGGGGCCCTTGACGTTCAGGAAGTACGAGTGGGCGTCCGACCGACCGGTGCGCTCGGCAACCTTCTTCGCGAGCGAGTTCGCGACTGCCTTCGCTATGAGGGTCTTGCCGCATCCCGGCGGCCCGTACAGCAGCACGCCTTTGGGGGGCGAGAGCTGGTGCTCCCGGAAGATCTCCGCGTACAGGAACGGAAGCTCGACGGCGTCCTTGATGTCCTCGATCTGTGGACCGAGCCCGCCGATGTCCTCGTACGTGATGTCGGGAATCTCCTCCAGGATGACGTCCTCGACCTGCTCCTTCGGGAGGCGTTCCAGGACGTGGCCGGACCTCGGGTCGTACAGCAGTGGGTCGCCGGCGCGGAGCAACTCGCCGTGCAGCGCCTTCGAGACGATCGCCACCATCTCCTCGTCGCCGCGGCCGACGACGATCACGCGACCGTCGCCCATGTTCTCCTTGATCGTGACGACCTCGCCCTGCTTGTCGGGCTGCAGGATCTCCACGATGTTGAGCGCCTCGTTCAGGATCACCTCGGCTCCCCGGTGGAATGTGTCGGGGTCGAGTTGAGGATCCACGCTGACGCGCATCTTCCGGCCGGATGTGAACACGTCGACGGTGTCGTCCTCGTTCTGTCCGAGGAACACGCCGAAGGATGCGGGAGGCTGCGAGAGCTTCTCCACTTCTTCCTTCAGCTGCTCGAGCTTGTCGCGCTCGGTCTTGATTGCGCCCACGAGCTTCTCGTTCTGCGCCTGCGCCTTGGCGAGGTTCCCCTTCGCCTCCAGGAGGCGCTCCTCGAGCGTCGTGACCTGACGCGGAGCGCTGGTGAGCCTGCGACGGAGGAGAGCGATCTCGTCCTCGAGGAACTTGACGTGCGTGTTGAGCTCGTCGACCTGCTTCTCGTAGGCCTCGATGCGCGCCTGCGGGTCGAGCTCGTCCGCCATGTCCCTCACTCCCCTCGTACCGAGGCCGAGTATACCCCGGGGTATTTGGAGCTTCGGTGAACTCTCTCGGCCTACTGGTCGGATTCCTTTACCTGGGTTTTGCGGCCCAGCGTGATGAATCCGGTGTGGGCGACCATGCGATGGTCGGGACGAACGCTGCGTGGCTCGACGTGCCAGGTGCGGAGCATGACCTCGAACGACTGGATCTCCGCGTACCCGCTCGCGTCCATCGCCTGGACGAGCTGCTGGACCTGTCCGGTCGTCGGCAGGTATCCGCACAGCACGCCGCCGGGACTGAGTACGGCGGTCGCCGCGTCCAGCACACCCCACGGCTCGGGCATGTCGAGGATCACGCGGTGGAAGCTCTCGCCTGCGGCTTCTCGCACGTCACCGACACGCAGGTCGAGCCACGCGGGCAGCTTGCCGAAGAAGTCCTCTACATTGCGCTTCGCGATGTCGTGGAACTCCTCCCGGAGCTCGTAGGACACGACGCGACCTTCCGCTCCGACGGCGCGACACAGGGCGATCGTCATGGCTCCCGACCCGGTCCCCGCTTCGAGGACCCGAGCGCCGGGGAAGATGTCCGCGTAGACGAGGATCGGCCCGATGTCCTTCGGATAGATCACCTGAGCGCCCCGGCCCATCTTGAGGATGAAGTCCGCCAGGCGCGGCCGGAAGCACACCAACGCAGAGCCCGTATTGGTGTGAACGGTCGTGCCTTCCTCGGACCCGAGCACCAGGGAGTGCGGCAAGGCGCCGCCGTGGAAATGGAAGACCCCTTCGAGCTCCAGTCGTACAAGGAAGCGGCGGCCACGTGCGTCCAGGAGCATGACGCGTTCGCCCGCCGTGAAGGGCTCGTTCACGAGGAACAGGCTACTCCCGGAGGCTAGCCTTGCTCGACGGGAAGGGGACGCGCGGCCAGTGTCACCTCGATGACCTCCTCCTCGCCGTCCGCACGGACGATGGAGACCTCGACGGTGTCTCCCGGCGCGAGATCTTGCAGCGCCTCCCCGACCTCTTCCGTTGAGGAGATGGCTTGATCGCCTATCGCGACGATCACGTCGCCCTCGGCGATGCCGGCTTCCTCGGCAGGTGCACCCCCCGCCAGGCCACGGACGATCGCGCCGGCGTCGACCGGGAATCCGAGCTGTGCGCTGATCGCGGGCGTGAGGGTCTGGGTGGTCACCCCGAGGAACGCCTGCAATGTTGCGGGGTCTTCGACCGCGTCCTCGATCACGGGCCGTGCACGGTCGACCGCGATCGCGAAACCGATGTTCTCTGCCGCGGAGGCCTGCACACCGGCGGTGTTGACACCGACGACCTTGCCGTCGAGGTCGACCAGCGGACCTCCGGAGTTCCCCGGGTTGATCGCTGCGTCGGTCTGGATGACGCCTTCGTAGGTCCGGGACTCGATGCCCTGGCCACCGGCCTCGATCGTCCGACCGAGAGCGGAGATGACACCAGTGGTGACCGAGGGCCCGCCCTCGAGTCCCAGCGCGAACCCCACGGCCACCACCTGCTCGCCAAGCCTGAGACCGCCGGAGCGACCCAGTGGGATTGATGGGTACTGGCCGTTGCCCTCGACCTGCAGAACGGCGAGGTCGGCCTGCGGGTCCCCGCCGATCAGGCTGGCCGATAGGCGGCGCCCGTCCTCGAGGATGACGTCGATCGCTGCGACGCCGTTCGGGGGTGGCGGCTCGACAACATGAAAGTTCGTGACGACCACGCCGCGGGGATCCACGAAGAACCCGGTGCCCTCGGCCTCCCGGTCCAGTCCCGCGGTGAAGGTGGTTCGGACGTTGACCACGGCGGGGCGGACGCGCTCGACGACCTGCACGATGCGGTCTTCGGCGGGGTCAAAGGGCGGAAGCGGTGAGGCCTCGATTGGTGGGGCCGGGGGCTCCGGCAGGGACCACTCCCCGCCCCCGCCTGTGCACGCGGTGACGAGGAGGAGGGCCAAGAACGCGCCGATGAAGGGTTTTCGCATCGGCGAGCGAGGATACCATCGGGCATGCACAGAGCCCGAACGCTGATCCTGATCCTCGCGTGCCTCGCTTCGCCCCTGACTGTGGCTTGGGAGGGCCCCGCAGCGGCCGGGGAGACCGCGCTCAGCGCGTCCGCACCCTCGGTCCCGCGGTGGGCTCACCAGATCGACCGGCTGATCGGTCGGCGTTCGTTCGGGGTGGCGGTTCGGGAGGGTGAAGCCTTCCTCTACCGGCACGACCACGTGCACCGGCGGATCCCCGCCTCGAACGAGAAGCTCCTGTTGTCGATGTCGATCCTCGACGCGCTGGGGCCGGAGGCTCGACTGATCACGCAGGCCGCGGCCCAACCTCCCGCCGCCGGGGTGGTCCCCGGGGATCTGTGGATCCTCGGTCAGGGAGATCCCGCCCTCAGCGCCTCGAGGATGCAGCGGCTTGCGGACGCGATCCAAGCCGTGGGCATCCTGCAGATTGAGGGCTCGGTCATGGGGAGCACCGGGTACTTCAAGCGAGATTGGCGCGCACCGGGCTGGAAGCGGTACTTCCCACGCGAGCACATCCCCTTGCCGACGGCCCTGACGTTCGATGGGAACACCGCCGGTGGTGTTCACATCCGGGACCCCGAGTTGCGGGCTGCCGTGGCCTTGAGCAAGGCCTTGAAGGAGCGAGGGATCCGCGTTCGTGGGAAGGCCGGCAGCGGCAAGGCTCCGCAGGGGCTCCTGCCGGTCGCACAGATCGAGTCCCGGCCGCTGGCAGATCTGCTCGAGTACACGAATCGATACTCCTCGAACTTCTACGCGGAGGTGCTCGGGAAGCGTCTCGGTGCGGAGGACGCCGGTGTTCCCGGCAGCATCGCGAAGGGTGCCGCCGCCATCCGCGGGTGGGCAGCGGAACAGGGCGTGTCCCTGACCGCACGGGATTCGTCCGGCCTCTCGTATGCGAATCGGGTCTCCCCGCAGGGGTTGGTCAAGCTGCTCGGTGCTGCCGAGCTCCAGGAATGGGGCGAAGCGATGCGCGAGTCACTCCCCCGGCCCGGGCAGGGGACGCTCGAAGGACGTATGCGCCACCTCCAGGTGCACGCGAAGACCGGGACGCTGACGGCGGTATCGTCGCTGTCGGGCTGGGTCTTCCTGCGACGGTCTGGCGTCTGGGCGGAGTTCTCGATCCTGTCGCGGGGTGTTCCGAAGGATCACGCCGTGCGGGTCGAGGACGCGATCGTCCGCATCCTCGCCCGCTCGGCGACGATCTAGATCTCTACGCCAGCCAGGGCGCCTGCGACGTGCCGTTCCACTTGAACACGTCGAAGCCGCGGCGCATGTCGGCCGCGAAGACGTACGGGCCCTTGTGCCACTTGGCCGACCACACCTCGGCGCCCGGCATGACGGCGATGCCGGCCTCGACCGGCTGCATGGGGTTCGAGAAGTCGACGACGCGAACGCCTCCGACGTACCAGCCGGTCACCAGTGACTTGTTGGCGATCTTGCCGACGTGGCCCGTGCAGGCGCGGTCGTCGGGGCCCCTGCCCTGAACGCTGGCCAGAAACTCACCCTGGGGGACCGGCGTCTTCTCCCGGTCTCCCTCGATGGAGTAGAAGGTCAGTCCCTCGCCGGGACACACGGTGGAGCCGCTTGCGAAGAACCCACCGAGGGCGAGGCTCTCGTTCGTACCGACGGCGATCTTCCGATCGGGCGTCGGGTCGAATCCGTGCGCGTACGTCCCGTTGTTCGGCGTGACCGATATGAGAACGGGAGCCTTGGGGTCCGTGGTGTCGTAGATTCGATAGTGGTTCTCGTTCGCCACGAATGCTCGCAAGCCGTCAGCGCTGAACGTGATGTCGTGAGGACTGCCCTCAACCAGGTCGATGGTGGCCGCCAGGACAGGCGCATCCACGTTCGTGAAGTCGATGATGGGGATGACGGCCCGGTAGCCGGTCGCGGAGAGCCCCGTGATGTCGCCGGGAGACATCCACCCGTAGGGCTTCGTCGGGTGGAAGGTGAAGTTGTGCGCCCCACTAGCGACTCGGAAGCTATACATACCCTTGAACGCATACGGGTCAGTGACATCGAAGACGGCGATGCCGGCGCCTCCGGAGCCCTTCTGAGGGCTGACGCAAGGATTCGAGCCGCCATCTCGCGCAAGGGCGAGGACCCACCGGTCGCCGAACTGCTTGATCTGGACATCGTTCTGCGTCTGGTTGCAGGGGATGTTCCGTACGAACTGCACGTTCTCGGGATCGGTGATGTCGAAGACCCAGGCGCCTCCACCGTAGGAACCCATGATCGAGAAGTCGCGCGTTTCCATCACAGGAGCCGCGCCATCCGGCAGGGGGTTGCCCGCGGCGTCGAGGAGCTCGCCGGTCGCGTAGTCCCGCTTTGGAACGTCGGTCGTGAAGAACTCGAGGTCGGTGCCTCGGCCGGTTCCGTCGATCGTCGAGGAGGGTGCGTCCACGCCCGGTTTGAAGTTATAGACGTGGGCGAAGTTCACGAGCTGCTGGTCTCCCGGCGCGACGTCGGCCGAGCTCACGTTGCCCCAGGTCGATCCGGGGCCGGCTGGCATCGCGGCCGCGGGTACGGTGAGCGCCAGCACGGCCAAGGCCGCGAGCGCTGTTTTGACTCCTCGATTCATCACGTTTCCTCCGGGGTCGGTTTGGTCTCGATATGCAGATTCGCCACGAGGAGACCGTGTGCCTTTGTGCACGTGCACAAAGGTCCGGATGTCGCACTCGGCGAATCCCTTCTGCAGACAAACTCGCTCTCGAGAAGGGATCCAGGTGAAAACCACCCGCATCGCGCTCCTCCTGACCGTTATCGCAAGCCTGATGGCCGTAAGCCTGCCGCAGGGCCAGGCCGGGCACGCCGACGTGACGCCCGACATCACGAAGTTCCCTTGGGCGCCGAAGCCGGACCTGACGAACCTCGACAACTGGCAGACGTACAACGCCTACAACGTCAACCACTTCGTGTCGACGCAGCTGCCGAACCGGCAGCCGGCGGACACCACCTCCAATGATCCCTTCGGTGAGCCGAACCCCCAATGCAGGCTCGCCGGCGACATGGTGGAGGCGAATTGTTCGCTCAATCACCAGCTCGAGTACCTGAGCTGGTTCGAAGGGGCCATGGGCACGCTGCTGAGTGACTTCGGCGTGACCTTCCGGACGTACGAGTTCAACTCGCCCGGGAGCGGCCCCGCAAACTTCGGGACGAACTCGGGGCGGGCGTTCAACAAGCTCGCGATCATCCCGGGGGCCGATCACCCGGAGGACATCGTCCTGATGGGCAGCCACTTCGACGGAGTCGACGGCTCGCCCTACGCGGCGTGGGACTCGACGGCCGGCACGGGCACGATGCTGCGCACCGCCGAGCTCCTGGCCGACTACTGGCGGACGACCGGAACGCGCCCCTCCAAGACGTATGTGTTTGCGGCGTGGGATGCCGAGGAGGCTGGGGGCGTCGGATCCAAGTTCTACGTCGGGACCAAGCACAGCAAGACGTCCCAGGATGGGACGCTCCCGAAGGACCCGAACGTGACGGTCACCTCCTACATCAACCACGATCCCTGCGGGGGCCACTACCCCGCCATGTACCGGGGATCGGCCGTTTCGAGGAACCCCCTCGTCGAGAAGACGGGCTTCATCCCGATGACCATCGCTCTACACGCGCCGGCCGGCAACGCGGCCGAGCAGGCGCCCGTCAAGGCGTTCAACGACTCGATGCCGGGGATGATCAACCAGCTCTTCAACCACGTCGACGACACCCTCTCGTTCACGGGCGTCGACGCCGAGCCCGGCGTCATTCCGGTCTTCCTGTCCACGCAGGAGGCCACCGCTCTGGGCTCAGCGGCTCTTGAGCAGGAGAGCGTCCTGAAGATCACCACGAAGGGCCTCACGCTCTTCACCACCGACGCAGAGGACTTCCACCGCTGGATCCCGGTCCTCAACCCGTACCCCGACAACGTGGGCCCGCACGGCACCCCGGCGAACGCGAACGACGTTGGGTGGGGCCCGGACGGGCTGTACCAGTACCACACGCCGATGGACAACTTCGAGGAGATGGTCCGGGTCACCAGCCCCGATCAAACCGGTCTCGGATACTCGAAGGGTCTCGCGATGTCGTGGGAATTCTGCTCGCTGATGTCGGCCTGGACGATGATCCAGCCGACCCAGGGTGGTCTGAACGCCGCCGATGGGGCCGTGGTCGCCTTCTTCGAGTCACCCACACCCAACCGCAACGGCGGAACCCACACGTTCGACGCTTCGGGTTCGTACCGTTACCTGGATGTCGAGGGCCGCACGATCCGCCGCGGCGACGATCTCCAGTACTCATGGAACTTCGGTGACGCCGAGACCGACACGGGACGCGTGGTTACACATGACTTCGGTAGCACGGCGGCTCACCTGGTCACGCTGACGGTTACCGATACTGAGAGTGGGCAGTCGGACTCGATGCAGCTGAAGATCGGGGTCGGCGCCTTCTAGAAAACGCTTCAAGAGAACCCCTCCCCCACGAGACTTCGGGGGAGGGGTTCGCTTTTGTTGTTGAGACCGACCTGGTCTGCGGGACCCCTATCCTGGCGCAGTGAGGCCCGGCGCTCCCCTGTGTGTATCAATCGCTCTGCTCGCGGCGGCCTGCAACGGAGCCGAGAGGGACGGGACACGTTCGCCGCCGCCACCCGCCCCGGCGCCGTCCAAATCTGCCGAGCCCCTGCCCACCGGGGCCCCCGACCTCTCGGACGTTCGTGTCCGGCTGGTGCGCATCGCCACGGTGCAGCAGCCCCTCGCCTTGGCGACGCGCCCCAACGATCCGACGCTGTACATCGCGCAAAAGACCGGAGAGGTCGTCGCGATCCGAGATGGACACCTGGCGAGGCAGCCCGTCCTGGATCTTTCGACTGAGGTGTCTCAGGGCGGCGAGCAAGGGCTGCTCGGTCTCGCGTTCTCGCCCGACGGGATGTTTCTCTACCTCAACATCACCGATCCGGAAGGCGACACG
Source organism: uncultured Actinomycetes bacterium (assembly GCA_964551945.1). Classification (GTDB taxonomy): domain Bacteria; phylum Actinomycetota; class UBA4738; order UBA4738; family CALAEC01; genus CAZKFH01. The sequence continues at coordinate 8,190 of CAZKFH010000056.1, forward strand.
CGCGTGATCGAGTTCGCCATGCGGGGCGCGGAAGCGGTGGCCCGATCCCGGCGAGAGATCCTCTTCGTGGATCAGCCTTACAGCAACCACAACGGCGGACACCTGGCCTTCGGCCCGGACGGCTACCTGTACATCGGGCTGGGTGACGGCGGCAGCAGAGGTGACCCCGAGGACCGCGCGCAGGACCTCGGGTCGCTGCTCGGCAAGCTGCTCCGCATCGATCCCCGTCCGGACGGCCAGAAGCCCTACCGCGTCCCCCCCGATAACCCGTTCCTGGGCCAAGCTGGGGCCCTCCCGGAGATCTGGTCGTACGGCCTCCGGAACCCGTGGCGATACTCGTTCGACCGAGCGACCGGGGAGCTATGGATCGCGGACGTGGGGCAGTCGGCGCGAGAGGAGATCGATCTGCAGCCGGGCGCCGACGGAGGGCACAACTACGGCTGGAACGGATACGAAGGCTCGCTCGTGTACGAGGAACCCGTACCCGAGGACGTGGTGGAACCGGTTCATGAGTACGGTCGCGACGACGGAGCGACCGTCATCGGCGGTTATGTCTACCGGGGATCCTCGATCCCGGACCTCCAGGGGGCCTACGTGTTCGGCGACTACTTCAACACCGAGCTGCGAGCGCTCGAGGCAGCCACAAGGGGTGTCCACGAGGTTCCCCTCGGGGTGCAGGTGCCCAACCTGACGGCGTTCGGGGAGGACGCAGACGGCGAGCTCTACGCGATGTCCTTGTCAGGCGAGATCTACCGGCTGGCGCCAGCCCGAGCGTAGCTGTCTGTCAGGGACAGCCCCTCAACCTGTTCTTCCCGCCTCCGGCCTTGCACTTGTCGCGGCCACCCCCGCCATTGACGGTGTCCTTTCCGCCGCCGGAGCGAAGCGTGTCCTTGCCGCCACCACCGGCAACCGTGTCCTTGCCTCCCTTGGAGGAGACGCGGTCGCGGCCACCCCCCGTCCGGATGATGTCGCGCCCCTTGCCTGCGGTCACGGTGTCACGACCGCCGCCGGTCACGATCCGGTTGATGCCGCCCTGGTCGATCACGACGTCGGCACCCTTCTCCGTCTTGATGTCGTCGTTCCCACGGCCCGTGCAGATCTTGTCGTTCCCGCCCCCACCACGGATGACGTTGTCGCCGTTCATATCGACGATGACGTCGTTGCCTGTCGTTCCCGTCAGGTGACTGTCACCGGCACCGCCCACGATGGTCGGGTTGCCGCAGGCCGACGGTGCTGTTGGGTCTGGAATGGGCGTCCCCTCCGTCCATGGAGGTGGCTGCGCTCCGGTCCACCGGAACACATCGAAGCCTCGTCGCATGTCGGAGGCGTAGACGTACGGGCCCTTGTACCACTTGGCTGACCACACCTCGGCGCCCGGCATCACGGCGCTGCCGATCTCTATCGGTGCCGCCGGGTTCGAGTAGTCCACGACCCGCACGCCGCCGATGTACCAGCCAACGGTCATCGCCTTGTTGCCGAGCTTGCCGACGTGTCCGGTGCAGGCGCGATCGTCCCCGGGCGGGATCGGCCCCTGGACGTCGGCCAGGAAGGGGGTCGTATTGAGGCGGACGGGGTTGTTTTCGTTGTTCCCCTCGACGTTGTAGAAGGTGAGGCCCTCGCCGGGGCACACGGCACTACTGGGCGCGAGGAAGCCTCCCAGTGCGAGGCTTTCGTTGGTGGCGACGGCCAGCTTGCGGTCCGGGGTGGGGTCGAAGCCGTGGGCGTAGGTACCCGAGTTCGGGATGAGCTGGTCGTTGATCTGCACGGGGGCTGCGGGATCCGTCGTGTCGTAGATCCGGTAGTTGGTCTCGGATGCGACGAAGGCCCGGAGCCCGTCCGCGCTGAACGTGATGTCGTGGGGCCCGCCGGAGATCGGGATATCGGCGACCATGACCGGCGCGTCCACGTTGGTGAAGTCGATGATGGGGATGTGCTGGTTGGGGCCTCCGGGCAGGTCGCCGGTCGAGACCCAGCCGAAAGGCTTCGTCGGGTGGAAGGTAAAGTTGTGGGCGCCTCCGACGGTCCGGAAGTTGTACATCGGCTGGAACGCGTACGGGTCGGTGATGTCGAAGACCGCGATGCCGGCACCGCTCGTCCCCCCCATCGCCGTATCCACGCAGGGAGCGGCTGTGCCGTCGCGGGCAAGGACCAGGACCCAGCGGTTGCCGAACTGCTTGATCTGGATGTCGTTCTGGGTCTGGTTGCACGGGATCTGCCGCACGAACTGCACGCTCTCGGGATTCGTGATGTCGAAGACCCACGCGCCCCCAAGGTACGAGCCCATGATCGCGAAATCTCGCGTGACCATCACGGGTGGGGCGCCGCCGCCCAGTGGGTTTCCCTGAGCGTCGAGGAGCAGCCCGGTCGCGTAGTCGCGCTTGGGGACGTCCGCCGTGTAGAACTCGTGGTCGGTCCCCTTCCCGTTCTGATCCAAGGGATCGGCAGCAGGCGTGTAGTTGTACACGTGCTCGAAGTTGACGAGCTCCGCATCGCCGGGAACCGCGTCCACCGCCGAGTCGCTCCTCGCGAGTCGGTCCGTCTGGTCGCTGTCTCCTGCTGCTCCAGACATCGTCGCGGCCAGGAGAGCCACCGCTACCAACGCTGCTCCAAGGGTCTTGTTCACGGGTCCTCCGTGGGGGTTTCTGAGACAGCCAGGCTGCCATCTGGTGGGCGTGCGTGCATCATTAGGCTACCAGTGGATCGCGATTGTGCCGACCTCCGAGGCTCCATCAGCCTGATCGAGGCGCCCACCACCTCGCCCGTGGAGGTGGACCGACCATCCGAGGATGATGTCTCTATCCCCGACCGCATCTGGATCGTGATCGTTTGGAACGACCCGATCAACCTGATGTCGTACGTGACGTACGTTCTCCAGAAGCTGTTCGGGTATCCCCGAGTCAAGGCGGAGCGGCTCATGCTGCAGGTGCACAACGAGGGAAAGGCGGTCGTTTCCGGAGGGTCTCGGGAGCGTGCCGAGGCCGACACCGCGAGGCTCCACGCACACGGCCTGTGGGCCACGATGCAACAGGACTGAGCGTGCCTCGGAGCGTGGTCAGAAGGATCGCGAGCGGCGAGTACGCGCTACGCCTGTCCGAGGCGGAGCGCGACCTCCTGCGCCCGCTTCCCTCTCAGCTCCGCGAGCTTCTCGGAAGCAACGATCCCGCCCTCCGCCGCCTGTCGCCTCCCGCCTACCCCGACGATCAGGCCAAGGAGGCCGAGTACCGCGATCTCGTCGGGGACGACCTCGAGATCCACCGCCGCAACGCCCTCGAGGTGATGGAGGCGACGATCGACAGCCGGCGTCTCGACGAGGACCAGATGACCGCGTGGCTCGCGGCGCTCAATGACTTGCGTCTCGTCCTTGGAACCCGCCTCGACGTGACGGAAGAGCTCTACGAGGAGGGGATACCCCAACGAGATCCTCGCGCTCCGGCCTTCTCGATCTATCTGTACCTCGGCTGGCTTGAGGAGCAGATCGTTGAGGCGCTGGCCTCGACGCTCCCCGAAGCCTGAGCGGTCAACAGCCCAGCGGCTCCTCCCGCGATGCCTCCACGCGGCTACGCTCCATCGAGACGGCCATGGCGATGACCCGCTCTCTCGGCAGGGTCGCCGAGACACCGTACCGACCCTCGGCCGTCCCGTCAGCAACCGGCCAGATCACGTCGGCGTAGGGCACCGCCCCGTGATGGCCATCGTTGATCAGCCCCGCCCGGCCCGCGATGTCGACCGGCTTCGCGGAATCGCCGCCACAGCCGTCGAAGATCGCCAAGCCGTACGACAGCAGGATGCTTCCTTGCACGCCGAACGCCAAGCTGAGGCTCCAGCCGTATAGTCCGTTGAAGCCGACGCGGTAGACGGGATCGGCGGTCAGACGTGTCCCTTTGGGGAGAGCCTTCGGCAGCACCACCGGGACGTCGACCTTCGTCTCGAGGAATGCGACCGCTTCCTCGATCGACGCGAACCGCGGAGGGTCTATGGTTTCCACGCTCGTGAGCTCCAGCTCGCCCTCGCCTCCTTGCATCATGCGCTCGAACACCACCCCCACGCCGGGCGCGTAGTACTTGTTCTCAACGAATCCGGGCTCGAGCGGATTGCGGTCCTCTGTGACGAGGACGTCCTCGAAGGATCCATGCGGCACGGTGACGGTTTCGTGCAGGCGAAGCACCTCGGCGGTGTCCTCGGCCTCTCCTGCATAGAACTCCTGGCGATACAGATCCCCCACGCGGGGAGCGGCGGGCATGACGATCCCCGGTTGGGCGCCGTCGATCCCCGCCTCCCAGGACCCCTCTCGGCTCACCACCGTGCCGTGGTCGACGTCGCGTGAGTCCTCCCCGAAGTACCACACGTTGCCGAGGACATCCTGTGCGAACCAGTCGAGCGTGTCCTCGACGAGGGCGCCCTTCAGGTAGACCTTGTCGTGAACCAGAGTCGTGGCGACTCCCATGACCTCCTTCGTCTCGAAGGTCACGAGGTACTCCTCGCGCTCGCGCTCTCCGTCCGCCGAGCCGATGTAGGTCCGCAGCGACCCGGGGGTGAGCGGCATGTAGGGGTTATCGATCACGTCCACGAAATCGGCGGGGTCGATGTCGGGTTCGTAGGGACCGCCGTGCACCGCCGCCGGGTTCGAGGAGGGACCAACGGGCTCGGCGGGCTCCGAGCTGCATGCGCCCACGAGGAGCACGATGCCGATCGCCGCGGCCTCTGTCCTGTGGATCATGGGAGTTCGTGTCGGAGGGGGGATTTGAACCCCCACCCGGCGTTAACCGGACTAGGCCCTCAA
>CAZKFH010000057.1:0-12551 GCA_964551945.1 uncultured Actinomycetes bacterium
TAGTCGGTCGAGACGGTCTCCGGGTTGCAGTTGACCATCACCGTCTCGTAGCCGGCCTCACGCAGGGCGAACGCCGCGTGGACACATGCGTAGTCGAACTCGATCCCCTGACCGATCCGGTTGGGCCCGGCGCCGAGGATCACGATACGTGGGCGATCGGACGGTGCGACCTCCGACTCGTGCTCGTACGTCGAGTAGTAGTACGGCGTCGTGGCGCGGAACTCGCCGGCACACGTATCCACAGTCTTGTAGACGGGGGTGACACCCAGCGAGGCTCGCGCGGCACGAACGTCACGCTCGTTCGCGCCCGTCAGGATCGCGATGCGGCCATCGGACAACCCCGCGCGCTTCGCGGCGAGCAGCTCATCGCCCGAGACATCCCCGAGCGCCCGGCCGCTTAGCAGCGCGGCCTCTTCCACGATCTGCGCGATCTGGTCCACGAACCAGGGATCGATCCGAGAGGCGCTCGCCACGTCCTCGATCGTGTGACCGCGCGTGAGGGCGAGCTCGAGGAGGGCGAGCCGCTGCTCCGTGGGCACCGACAGTGCCTCGAGCAGGTCGTCCGGGGCCGGGCTCACCCCGTCCGCGCCGAGTGCCGCATCGGGGCGCTCCAGCGAGCGCACGGCCTTCCCGTACGCCTCCTTGAACGTCCGCCCGATCGCCATGACCTCGCCGACGGACTTCATGCGCGTGCCGAGCGTGGGGTCGGCCTGCGGGAACTTCTCGAACGCCCATCGGGGGATCTTCACGACCGTGTAGTCGAGGGCGGGCTCGAAGCACGCGAGGGTCTCCCCCGTGATGTCGTTGGGGATCTCGTCCAAGGTGTACCCGACCGCGAGCAGCGCCGCGATCTTCGCGATCGGGAAGCCGGTGGCCTTGCTGGCCAGAGCCGACGAACGCGAGACGCGCGGGTTCATCTCGATGACGACAAGCCGACCGTCCTCGGGGTTCACCGCGAACTGGATGTTGGAGCCTCCGGTCTCCACCCCAACCGCGCGGATGCAGATGAGGGCCGCGTCGCGCATTCGCTGGTACTCGACGTCGGTCAATGTCTGCGCCGGCGCGACCGTGATGGAGTCGCCGGTGTGCACGCCCATCGGGTCGACGTTCTCGACGCTGCAGACGATGACGGCGTTGTCCGCGCGGTCGCGCATGACCTCGAGCTCGTACTCCTTCCACCCCTCCACGGACTCCTCTACCAGGACCTCGCCGATGGGGCTGGTCGCGATGCCCTCCCCCGCGATCCGTGCCAGGTCGTCCTCGTCGCGGACCAGCCCCGTGCCCCCGCCTCCGAGGACGTACGAGGGCCGGACCATCACCGGATACCCGAGGTCCCGGGCGACGGCCGCCGCCTCCTCAACGGAGTGGGCGAAGCCCGACTTCGGCAACGGCAACCCCGCTGCGAGCATCGTCTCGACGAACAGGCGGCGGTCCTCCGCGCGGCGGATCGCCTGCAGGTCGGCGCCGATGAGCTGCACGCCGTTCGCCTCCAGCGCGCCGGACTCGGCGAGCGCGACGGCGAGGTTCAGCCCCGTCTGACCCCCGAGCGTCGGCAGGAGCGCATCGGGACGCTCGCGCTGGATGATGGCGAGGACGGACTCCGGGGTGAGCGGCTCGACATAGGTCGCGTCGGCGAACTCCGGGTCGGTCATGATCGTCGCGGGGTTCGAGTTCACCAGCACGATCCGGTAGCCCTCGCTGCGCAAGGCCTTGCACGCCTGAGTCCCCGAGTAGTCGAACTCGCAGGCTTGGCCGATCACGATCGGTCCCGAGCCGATCACCAGGATGGATTCGATGTCGTGGCGGCGTGGCATCAGCTGCGCTCCATCATGTCGACGAAGCGGTCGAACAGGTACGCGGAGTCGTGCGGTCCCGGCGCCGCCTCCGGGTGGTACTGGACGGAGAAGCCCGGGACATCGAGGAGCCGCAAACCCTCGAGCGTGCCGTCGTTGAGGTTCCAGTGGGTCAGCGCCGCACGCCCGACCTCGGTGTCGACCACGCGGGGCTCCTCGGGGGGCTGAGGCTCACCGGGGAAGCTGTCGGGGTCGACCGCGAAACCGTGGTTGTGGCTCGTGACCTCGACCCGGCCCGTCTCGAGGTCCTTGACCGGCTGGTTCGCGCCTCGGTGCCCGAACTTGAGCTTGTACGTCTTTCCGCCGATCGCGCGCCCCACCATCTGGTGGCCCAGACAGATCCCGAAGACGGGAACCTCGCCGAGGAGCTTCCTCGTCGTCGCGACGGCGTACTCCGTGGCGGCGGGGTCGCCGGGACCGTTCGATAGAAAGACGCCGTCGTAGCCGCTCGCGAGGACCTCCTCGGCGGGCGTGAGGGCGGGATGGACGGTGGTCTCGCAGCCGCTTCGAGCGAGCAGGCGAAGGCTGTTGCGCTTCAGCCCCCAGTCGAACGCGGCGACGTGGAACGTGCGTCCGTCACGCGCCTGGGCGGGACCGACGATCTCGTTGGCCGCGTACGGACGCGGCGTCGAGACGGTGCTCGCCAGGTCCGCGCCGAGCATCTCGGGCCGCTTCCTCACTCGAGCGACCAGGGACCCCGCATCCAGGTCCTCGGTCGAGATCGCGGCCCGCATCGCGCCGGTCTCGCGGATGTGCAGGGTGAGCGCCCGCGTGTCGATGTCGTCGATGCCGACGACATCCGCGTCCTGGAGGTACTCGCCGATGGTCGATCGAGCCCGCCAGTTGCTCGTCCTGCGCGCCGCTTCTCGCACGACGAAGCCCGCCACCTGCACGGCGCCCGACTCCGCATCGTCGGGGTTCACGCCGTAGTTGCCGATGTGGGGCGACGTCATGACGACGATCTGTCGTGCGTACGACGGGTCCGTCAACACCTCCTGATAGCCGCTCATGCCGGTGTTGAAGACCACCTCGCCGAAGCTCTCGCCGGTCGCGCCGAAGCTTCGGCCGCGGAACGCCCTGCCGTCCTCCAGGACCAGGAGAGCCTGGCTCACCGCGTGAGCTCCCCATCCCGGACGATGAGATCACCGCGGAGGAGCGTGTGTACGACGCGCCCGTGCAGGGCCCGGCCCAGGAAGGCGGAGTTCCTGCCGCGGGACGCGAACGGCCGATCCCCGACCGTCCACTCCGCGGATGGATCGAACAGCACGAGGTTGGCGGGCCGTCCCGGCGTCACGGGTCCTCCGTGATCGTCGAGACCGAGGAGGCGCGCCGGGGTCGTCGACATCCGCTCGATCACCGTGCTCAGATCCGGCCCGTCGCCCAGAGCGGTCACCACGGCCGCGAGCGCGGTCTCGAGCCCGGTGGTGCCGGGCCGAGCCTGGTCGAACTCGACCTCCTTGTCCTCCACCGCGTGGGGCGCGTGGTCGGTCGCGACGGCGTCGAGCTCACCGGCGATCATTCCTGCTCGCAGCGCGGCACGGTCCTCGATCGAGCGGAATGGCGGGTTCACGCGGAGGTTCGTGTCGTAGCCCTGCAGATCCTCGTCGGCGAACGTCAGGTGGTGCGGCGTCACGTCCGCCGACACCCGTACCCCGCGCGCCCTTCCGTCCCGGATGAGGTCCACGGACGAGCCCGCCGAGACGTGTGTCAGATGAAGCCGTCCACCCGTGAGCCCGGCGAGCAGGAGGTCCCGAGCCACGATCACGCTCTCGGCCTCTCCGGGGGTGCCACGGAGGCCGAGCAGGGCCGAGTACTGGCCCTCGTGCATCTGCCAGCCCTCGGAGAGGGTCGCCTCCTGCGCGTGCTGGGCGATCACGATGTCGAAGGCCTTCGCGTACTCCATGGCCATCCGCATGACCTGCGCGGACTGGACGCACTCCCCGTCGTCGGTGAACCAGCGCACCCCGAGGTCAGCGAGCTCCGCCATCTCCGTCAGCTGCTCGCCCGCCAGCCCTCGCGTGATCGCGGCAGCGGGATGGACGTCGATGAGCCCTGCCTTCTCGGCCAGATTCCGGACCTCCATGATCACGGCCGCCGAGTCGGCAACGGGGTCGGTGTTCGGCATCGCGCATATCGCCGTGAAGCCGCCGATCGCCGCGGCCCTCGAGCCGCTTTCAACCGTCTCGGCGTCCTCGCGTCCGGGCTCGCGCAGGTGTGCGTGCAGGTCCACCAGCCCCGGCGCCAGCACCAACCCATCGCAGTCGAGGACCTCGGCGCCTCCCGAGGCCGAAGCGCCGACCTCCTCCACGGTCTCGTCCTCGATCAGCACATCCGTGGTGCCGTCGTGGCCCGAGGCGGGGTCGACCAGTCGCGCGCCTTTCAGGAGCAGGCGGCTCACGAGCCGGCCTCATCGGCGCCGCCGCCCAGCATCAGGTAAAGCAGCGACATCCTCACCGCGATGCCGTTCGTGACCTGGTCGGTGATGAGGGATTGCGGCAGGTCCGCGACATCGGACGCGATCTCCACGCCGCGGTTCATCGGGCCCGGATGCATGATCAACGCACCCTCGGGCAGCGCCGAGACCCGCTCACGGTTCAGCCCGAACAGGCGCGAGTACTCGCGCACGCTCGGGAAGTACTGCTGCCGTTGCCGTTCGCGCTGGACCCGCAGCATGTAGCAGACGTTCGATTTCGCCAGCACCGGATCGAGCTCGTGCGAGACCTGCGCGCCCCATGCCGGAGCCTCGGGCGGGATCAGCGTGGCCGGCCCCACGACCGTGACCTCCGCGCCCATGCGGGTCAGCGCGTGCACGTTCGACCTCGCGACGCGCGAGTGGAGCACGTCGCCCACTATCGCGACGCGGAGCCCCTCGAAGGAGGGGAAGTGCTCGCGGATCGTGTAGAGGTCCAGGAGTGCCTGCGTCGGGTGCTCGTGCGTCCCGTCGCCCGCATTGATCACGCTCGCCTCGACCCATTTCGTCAGCGTGTACGGGGAGCCGCTCGAGGAGTGCCGGAGCACGATCGCGTCGGCGCCCATCGCTTCCAGTGTCAGCGCCGTGTCCTTCAGGCTCTCCCCCTTCGAGACCGACGAACCCGACGTCGAGAAGTTGATCACGTCGGCCGAGAGACGCTTCGCCGCGATCTCGAAGGAGATCCGGGTGCGCGTCGAGTTCTCGTAGAAGAGGTTGACGACGGTGCGCCCGCGGAGCGCAGGCACCTTCTTGATCACGCGAGTCCCGACCTCGCGGAACGAATCCGCGGTATCGAGGATCCGGGTGATGTCCTCCGGGTCGAGCTGCGTTACTGACAGCAGATGCTTGATCACGAGGCACCTCCGAGCTCGACGGCGTCGCTGCCGTCGGTCTCCGTCGTCAGAACCCGGATCAGGTCGTCAGCCCGGGTCGGAACGTTCTTGCCGACGTAGTCGGCGCGGATCGGCAGCTCGCGGTGGCCGCGGTCGACGAGGACCGCGAGCTGCACCGCTCGAGGCCGGCCGAAATCCACGAGCGCATCCAGGGCAGATCGGATCGTTCGACCCGTGTAGAGCACGTCGTCAACCAGGATCACGGTCTTCCCGCCGATGTCGAAGGGGATCCGGGTCTCGTGCACCTCGGGCGCCTCGCCTCGAAGCCCGATGTCGTCGCGGTAGAACGTGATGTCGAGCACGCCGACCGGGACCTCTGCGCTCTCGATGCGCCGGACCTCCTCGGCCAGACGCCGAGCGAGGTCGTCGCCGCGGGCCGCGATCCCCACCAGGACGATGTCGGCGGCGCCCTTGTTTCGCTCCAGGATCTCGTGGGCGATCCGCGTGACGGCTCGACGGATCTCGCCCTCCTCGAGCAGGCGCGAGCGGGGCTCAAACCCCATGGGGATCCCCCGAGCCAGAAAAGGAAAACGCCGCACATGCTCGTGCGGCGTCGCGCGTTCTGTCGCTCAGTTTGCTCTCCTTCCCGGCCTCACGGGACCGGACTTAAAGGGGAAGCTCCGTCGCAAGGATATACCAGCCTTTGGTGTTACGCTGGCCAGGACGAAGGGAGCACGGGTGGAAGCAATCATCGCAATCCCCACGCTCGGCTGGCCCGAGCTGCTGCTGATCCTCGCGGCCCTGCTGCTCCTGTTCGGCGCCCGCAAGCTCCCGGAGATCGCCCGCTCCCTCGGCAAGTCGTCGAAGGAGTTCAAGGCCGGCATGCGCGAAGGAGCCACGGAATCGGACCAACCTCCCGCTTCCGAGGCCACTCTCTCGCAGACGCCCGAGCAGTCCAAGACGCCCGAGTAGCAAGCCCCCGGGGAACTCAAGTCCGTCCCCCATAGGGCCGATGCCCCTAACGAAGGGCCTGAAAGGGCGTTAACCCATGTATATGACCGATCCCAACCGACGCGCCGGCGACAAACGACCGGCCCCGACGGGGTGGCTCGCCGTGCGAGCCGCCCTCCTTCTGCTTCTCTCCTTCCTCCTGGCCACGACCGTGGCGGGGGGCGCATCGGCGGCGGAGCCCGACCCGGCCACCTCCCCCCTCACGATCGGACCGGGCCCGGCCATCCCGCCACCTCCTCCCGTCCTGCCCACGTCGAAGGGATCGAAGAAGCACTCCGGCAAGAGCGATCGGGGAGGGAATGAGGGCGCCAAAGAGGGCAAGCTCGAGCTGCACGCCAGCTGCGCCCCCCTCGCCCACACGCAGACGTACTCGGCCTGGGGCCCCGCGGTCTCCTACGGCGGGCCCGTTACGGTCGCGTACGAAGCATCCCGGTGCTCGACTCCCGACGGCCTAGCGCTCGACGTCGCCGCCGAGGGAACGGCTCGGATCTATCAGGGCGCCGACACGAGCGGCGTGCTTCTGGACACGCGGCCGTTCCTGGTCTCTGGAAGATGGAAGGAACCGAGGAACGCAGAGGCATGGCCCCCGACGTGGTGGGACTGCTCGGTCCCCTTCGCGACCTACACGTGGCAGATCCCCGGCGTGTACACGTTCCAGGTCTCGGCGCGAGACGGCGTCTGGAGCCTCAACGTGAGTAGTCAGGGCGTCGGCACCCAGGACGTGTCCTGGACGCACGACGGCTGCGCGTAGAGCGCTAGCCAGCCTCCGCCCGGTCGCGGGCAATCTTGCCCAGGACCCCGTTCACGAACCGGCTCGAGTCATCCGTGGAAAGCTCGTTCGCGGCCTCGACCGCTTGCGAGATCACGGCAGCGGTCGGCACGTCCTCGCGATGAAGGAGCTCGAAACAGGCGATCCGTAGCAAGGTTCGGTCCACGACCGGCATGCGGGCGACCGTCCACCCCTCACTGTGCGCGGCGATCAGCGAGTCGAGCTCGACCCGATGGTCCACGACACCGCGAACCAGCTCCTCGGTGAACGTCGGGACGCGCTCGCCGAGGTCGCGTCGCTCCGAGAGAACCTCGTTCGCGTCTCGTCCCGCGACGTCCGCCTGGTGAAGGATCCCGGCCGCCAGGCGCCGGGCGTCCCGCCGCTTCGCCATGCGGCTACCTCTCCCGCGTCAGGTACTCACCGGTCCGCGTGTCGACGCGGATGCTGTCGCCCCGGTCCACGAACAACGGCACCTGCACGGTGATCCCGGTCTCGAGCGTGGCCGGCTTCATGGCTCCGCTGACCCGGTCACCCTTGACGCCGGGCTCCGTCTCGGAGATCGCGAGGACGACCGCCGCGGGAAGCTCGACGCCGATCGCCGTACCCTCGAAGGTCGGCACCAGGGCCATCGCCCCCTCCACCAGGTAGCGGATCGCATCCCCGATCACGTCGAGTGGTACGTGGGCCTGCTCGTAGTTCTCGTTGTCCATGAAGACGAGGTGGTCGCCCTCTCGGTACAGATACTGCATCTCACGGCGGTCCACCCTGGCGAGCCCAACCTTCTCGTCCGCCTTGAACGTGCGCTCCTGCACCGCCCCCGACTTCACGTTCCGGAGCTTGGTTCGAACCACCGCCTGGCCCTTCCCGGGCTTGTGGTGCAGGAACTCGAGCACGGTCCAGAGCTGACCGTCGACGTTCAGGGTCATGCCGTTCTTGAGGTCGTTCGTCGAGACGCTCACAGGATCAGGAGCTCCTTCGGCGTCCGCGGAAGGGCGCGGCACCCATCCGCGCCGACGAGGACCATGTCCTCGATCCGGACGCCACCCAGACCGGGCACGTAGACCCCAGGCTCCACCGTCACCACGGTCCCTTCCGGCAGGACGTCGTCACCGCCGTCGCGCAAGGTGGGCCCCTCATGCACCTCGAGCCCGATCCCGTGGCCCAGCGAATGCCCGAACTGCTCTCCATATCCCGCGTCGTGGATGACCGAGCGCGCAGCGGCATCGGCATCCCCTCCTCGCGCGCCGGCGCGCACGGCTGCTGCGCCGGCCTCCTGGGCCCGGAGGACGAGCTCATGGATCTCGCGGAGCATCGGGTCGGGCTCGCCGAACGCGACCGTTCGCGTCATGTCCGAGTGATAACCGTCAACCCGCGCGCCGAAATCGAGCTTGACGATGTCCCCTCTTGCGAGCGCCCGGTCGGTGGGGCCGTGGTGTGGCTCGGCGGCGTTCTCACCGAACGCGGCGATCGTCGGGAAGCCCAGAGCCTCCGCCCCGGCGTCCCGCATCGCGATCTCGAGCTCGAACGCCACGTCTCGCTCCGTCATGCCCTCCGCGAGCTTGCTGGTCACTCGCTCGAACGCGTCGTCGGCGGCTGCCTGCGCACGCTCGATCAGACGCAGCTCCTGGGGATCCTTGGTCCATCTGAGGCGCTCGACCACGTCCTCCGTCGGGATGAGCTCGACACCTTCCAACCGTCTCAGCTCCTGCCAGGTCTTGAACGTGACACCGGAGGACTCGAAACCGAGCCGCTTCACCTCACGAGCTCGACACTGATCCTCGAGCGCACGAGCGACCCCGTGAGGGTAGATCTGGCGGTCGAGGTCGGGGACCTGACGCTCCGACTGCTCCTCGTACCGCCCGTCTGTGAGGAACACGCCAGCGCCCCGCGCGGCCAGGAGCTGGCCGTTCGTTCCGGTGAAGCCGGTCAGGTAGCGAACGTTCACGAGACGAGTCACGAGGAGCGCGTCGAGCTCCAGCTCGTCGAACGTCCGCTCCAACCGCGTCCTGCGCGCCGCGTGGTCCATCCGGCAATGATACCGGTGGCCTTCCGGGCTCCGGCGTACAAAGGAGTGAGGCGGCCCTTTCGGACCGCCTCACCAAACCCGGCTGCTACTCCCCCCGGGGTAGCCGCCGGGCGCCTTGGCTGCGCCGGGTTACTTCGGAGGCTGACCCTCGCAGAGCGTGAAGGACTCGTCGCCGTACAGGAACCGTGCGCAGCTCGCCTCCACGGACAGCACCTGGTAGCTCCGGCCGAAGCGCTGGCCCTCCGTCACCGTCACGGGCTCGCCCTCGACCTCGACCTGCACGGTGCTTTCGTCGATGACGTCGACGAGCACCACGGGCCTGCCGGTAACACCGATGCCGTTGCCGTTCGTGGGGTCACCGTCGGGCGGCGGGGTTCCTCCGTCCGGTGGCGGCGAACCAGTGGGCAGCGGGGTGCCGTTCGGCCCCGGCGACCCCGTTGGGGCGGGGGACGGATTGATCAGGGGGACGAACGGATCTCGCCCTCCGAAGAACGTCACGGCTCGCGGCGGCTCCTCGGTGGGCTCACCTACTCCCGTGCCGGGCGTCGCCGGGATCGCGGGCGGTGATGAGACCGGTTGCGTGGGGGCGGTTACCGGGTCGGTCTCATCACCGCCCAGGACGAAGAACACGAAGAACAACAGGGCGACGAGCGCGACACCGCCCAGCACCATCAGCATGTTCCGCTCTCGTTTCGTCATGGTCAGGCTCCTGGTGTCGGGCTCGGGGGCGTCTCCCCCGGTGGTGGAGACTCGAGAGGCGTTGGCGACGCCTCGGGCTCGGTTCCCGGGGCTTCGGGGACGGGGGCACCGGGACCTGCCTGGAGATCCGTGGTGAAGAACTCGACCGACAGCTGCACGTCGACCTGCGGCGCTGCCTCGGGTCCCTCGGCGACGGTGACGGTGGTGACCTTCGCCGCCCTCGGGAGGGTCTCCAGCCTGAACAAGAACTCATCGATCGGGAAGAAGCCTCCGATGATCCGGATGGAGGCGGGGATGGTGCTCGCCTGACCTGATGTGGCGGGCGTCGGCGTCCCCGGATCGATCTGGAAGAAGTCGACGCCGGCGACGTCGGCGGCCGTCTGGAGATCGTTGATCAAGCCCGGGAGATCTGCGACAGGCGGAACGGCGCGCTGGAAGCGCGCGAGCTCTCGACGGAGCGATGCGGCGTCGTCCTCTGCATCCCGCAGCCTGGCGAGCTCCGTCTGAAGGGGCAGCTCATCGGCTCGCTCGACTTCGAGGCGATCCTCTGCATCCGTGACATCGCTCATCTTCGGCATCACGACGAACAGCATCGCCAGGATGGCAAGCAGCGCGAAGACGATCCCAACGACGAGCGGGCCGCGCCGCGTCACGGGCTCTCACCCCGGCGAGCAATCGCTTGCTCGGAGAGGTCGACGGAGCTCGTGAAGGTGACGGCGTCCTGCTCCCCAACCTGCGTCTTCGACGAGGTCGAGAGCCACGGGTTGATGAACCCACGCACATCCTCGAGGCGGGACAGCCACAACGCGACGTCGCGATGATCGAACGCGAACCCGTTGAAGGAGATCTGCCCCACGACACCGGTGGTGGTGGTTCCCGCGGCCGCGGCTTCTTCGGTGAGGCCGAGCTGGGCGGAGAGACCGCTCAGCCAGACCTCGCCCGGGATGACGAGGGACACGTCGCGCAGGATCCCCGACCAGAGCACCCGATCCTCCAAGAGGCCGGACAGGACCAGGCGGGTCTGCGCGATCTCGTCCTCGAGCGCCCGGATGTCCTGAAGCTGAGCGATCTGCGCTTGGAGCTCGGCGTTGACCGCCTGCTGGATCTCGATATCGTCCTCGACCCCCTGGAGGGTGAAGACCTGGACGAAGTAGAAGCCGGCGAGGATCACGAGGACCACGATGCCGGCCAGGAACACCATGAACGTGCGACGGCGCGTTCGCTGGCGCTCGAGTACCTCCGGGGGGAGCAGATTGATTCGCATAGGTCAGGTCTGTGGCAACGCCAGCCCTACCGCGACCGCGAGGAGCGGCTCCGCGTCCGCCCTCGCCTCCTCATCCATCCCGAGGCGCACCTGCACCTTGCTGAAGGCACGACCTGGTTCAACAACCGGCCCGATCCGCTCTCGCAAGAGCTCGACCAGGCCCGGCATCTTCGAGCCACCACCGGTCACGAGAACGCTGCTGACCTCCGCACCGGGCGTCTGGGCTCGATAGAAGTCGAGGGACGACCGGATCTCGTCCACGAGGGTCGAGACGCGACCTCGCACGATCGTCTCCCCCTCGGGAGCCTGGGCCGGTCCATCGGGGCTCTGACCGCGCTTCAGGGCTTCGGCTTCCTCGTCGGGGATACCGAGCTGGGTGGCAACGGCGGACGTCACGTCCCGGCCCGCCGAGGGAAGGATGCGTACGAACCGAGCGACGCCGCGCTCGTGCACGCAGATATTCGTGACGTCGGCGCCGATATCCACGATCGCCTCTCCCCCGACTTCGGTCTGGTCGAGCCCCAGGCCGTCGTCCCGCCCCACGGCGCGAATCAGCGCAAAGGGTACGAGATCAACCCCCACCGGGTCGAGCCGGGCCTGCTGGGCCGATTCGACGAGCAGGTTCAGCATGTCACGCTGAGCCGCCACGACCAACAACCTGAGCATCGCAGCACCTTCCTGCTCGAACTCCTCCAGGATGTCGAAATCGAGCACAGCGTCGTCGACCGGGATGGGGATGAGGTCCTGGATCTGAAATGGCAGGGCTTGGCGAAGCTCCTTCTGAGGGAGCGATGGGACGGAGACCTCGCGGACGACGACACGCTGGTTCGCGACCCCCATCGAGACCTGCTTCCCCTTGAAGCCTCCACGCTGCCAGAGGTCCCCGATGGCCGCGGCCACCCGGGACACGTCTCGTACCTCTCCGTTCTCGACGGCCCCCTCAGCGACCGGAACCTGGGCAGCCCGGACCAACACGGGCGGGTCGCCGGGAAGGATCTCTGCGGCTCGAACCGCGGTGGAACCCACGTCGAGTCCGATACGGCCCTTCCCCACTATCCCTGGCCCTCCACGACGACCGACCGCTCCGAAAGGTACCGATTCACGTCGGATTCACGAATACGGTAGTTTTTTCCGACACGTATCGCAGCCAGTTGGCCCGCCTTTATCAGGCGATACACGGTCATGTTGGACACGCGCATGGTGGCAGCCACCTCGGCCACCGTGAGGAGACGATCCCCCACGAACCCCCTGCGCTTCGGCATCGCATCAACCTCCTGGCTACTGGGGCACTCCTAGCTCGAGCGCCACGTCGATCACAACTACCACAACAACCACATCAGCCACTCGTCCTACTGCAGGCATCAATCGCAACATATCACCCGACAACTCGGGAAACTAACAATGGCAACGCTTCGAGTCAACGACATCCGGAAATGACAAATCAAACTACAAGCACGTAATCCACATCAGTAACGGGAGCGCGTTCTGGGCTACGAGAGGCCCACCAGGGACAGATACGCCCTGGAGATGGCCGGCCCGGCGAGCAGACCAACCGCCGCTCCCCCGGCGAGGTACGGGCCGAAGGGCATCTGCTGCTTCCGGCTGACTCGGAACAGAGCCATGGCG
>CAZKFH010000058.1:0-12409 GCA_964551945.1 uncultured Actinomycetes bacterium
TTCCGCTTCATCCGACCCCCAGGCGGTTGGCTCGGCGCTCGACGTCCTGCCACACGGGCTCATCGCTGCCCGTGAGCGAGTCCTGCTTGTTCCAGCGGAAGAACAGCGCGGCGATGAAGCCCCAGAGGATGAACCCGCCCACGAGCTTCATCGTGAGTCCGGCGATCCGCTGGTCGACGACCGGGTCGACGCCGATCATCGGAGCGGCGAGGCCGTAGAACGCATAGATCGGGCCGTCCGCGAACGTGAGAAAGGAGGCAGGGACGGTCGGGACGATCGACTGAGCGAACAGGTACAGCATCTGCGCCGGGTAGCGAAGCCGGGGGATCTCGAACATCGGCGAGAGGACCGGCATCCACATCAGCAACGCGGTGCCGACGAGGACCGCGTGAAGACCGAAGTGGATCAGCTCGGACCCCAGCGCGGCGTCGACGATCACCGGCCAGTGGCTGAACGCGAGGAACGCGTTGAAGAGCAGGAGAGCCGGGAGGGGGCGTGACAGCGTGCGAACGACCGCCAGCAGCCAGCGTGGCCGGAGCAGGGAGCGCAGCATCCATCCTGGGGTGCCGAGCAGCAGCAGGGGTGGCGCGACGAGCGTGATCAACAGGTGCTGCACCATGTGCACGCTGAGGAGGCGTTCCTCGGAGAGCTCGTGGATGGGCCAGTCCGCGGCGACCCAGATCGTGAGCACGCCGACGAAGAACGAGATCATCTGGCCCCGGGTCGCGGGCGGATCGCCCGGCGACACGTGGCGCGGTCCCCACCGGCGGAGCGCGTACCAGTAGCCGCCGGCCAGCAGGGAGACGAGCAACCAGACGTCCGGGTGCGGGTGCCAGCCGATCGTGGGGTCGGGATTCATTCGCGGAAGAAGACCCCGAAGGTGAGCAGCACGATCATGAAGACCGAGAGCGCCAGGATGATGCCGGTGATGAAGAGCCGTCGGAAGATGCGGCTGTCGAAGCGCAGGTGCATGAACCACAGGGCGACGATCGCGAACTTCAGGATCATCAGCACCATCAGGGAGCCGACGACCACCGGCTGCGGGATGAAGTCGAGATAGAACAGCGCGACCTCGATGCCGGTCAAGACCGCGAGCACAAGCGCGACGATCACGTACTGGCGAGGACCGGGGTGGTGGATGTCTTCGGGGGGAAGCTGCGCGTCCTTGGGGGCCTCGAGCCCCTCTTCGCGTGTCGCCATCAAGCGCTCCCTGCGGCGTCGGTCATCACGGGATCAGGTAGATGATCGTGAAGATCACGATCCAGACGACATCGACGAAGTGCCAGTAGAGCCCGATCATCTCCACGCGAAGGGCTCGTTCGGTGGGCAGGCGGCCCGAGAGCGATTGACCGTACAGCGTCAGGAGCATCAGGACGCCAACCGTGACGTGGGCGCCGTGGAAGCCCGTCAGGACGAAGAAGCTCGTCCCGAACAGGTTCCGGGGGATCGTCAGGCCCTCCTGAACGAAGATCGTGAATTCGAAGACCTGGCCACCAACGAACGTGATCCCGAGCAGCGCCGTCGCCAGCAGCCATGCGCGCAGCTTGCGGTGATCCCCACGCTGGATCGCGTTCAGCGCGAGCACCATCGTGAGGCTCGACATCAGGAGCACGAACGAGGAGACGGATGTGTACGGGATGTCGTACACGTCGTCGGGATAGGGACCCCGGATGCTCCGGCCGCGATACAGCAGGTAGCTCGAGATCAACGCTCCGAAGAACAGACACTCCGACCCGAGGAACACCCACATCCCGAGCTTGCGGTTGTCGAGCCCGGTTGCGGTGTGCGGGGTCTCGACGGCGGCGGGGTGCCCGCCGGCGTGGCCCACTAGTGCTCCTCCTCGGCGACGGGCTCGTGGCTCCAGCCGAACAGCCCCCCGAGCATCGTGATCATCCCGAGGATGGCGACGGGCCACACCTTGTAGATCACGCCGTACCCGATCACCGGGAAGCCCGCGGCAGCGATCAGCGGGAAGAAGGACGGGTCGGGCATGTGCGGCTCGGCGTGGTCCTCCTCGTCATCGGCGTGCCCGTCGTGCTCCTGCGCGCCCGCGACGACCGGAACCGGCGTGCCCTTCTCGTCCTCCGCGTATTTCTTGTGCCAGAAGTCGTCGCGGTGGTGCACCGTGGGGATCTCGGCGAAGTTGTAGTGGTGGGGTGGCGAGGGGATCGTCCACTCGAGCGTACGAGCGTCCCACGGGTCGTTCCCGGCCTTCTCGCCGCGCGCGAAGCTTCGGACGACGTTGATCATGAAGACCAGGATCGAGAGCGCGATGACGAAGGAGCCGAGGGTCTCGACCAGGTTCCAGAATCCCCATCCGGTTCCGGCGTCGTACTCGAAGTACCGACGAGGCATCCCCCACAGGCCCAGCCAGTGCATCGGCGCGAACGTCAGGTTGAACCCGATCAGCATCAGCCAGAAGTGCGTCTTGCCGAGGCTCTCGCTGAACATGCGCCCGGTGACCTTCGGGAACCAGTAGTAGGCGCCGGAGAACAGCCCGAAGATCGCGCCTCCGAACAGCACGTAATGGAAATGGGCAACGATGTAGTACGTGTCCTGCTGCTGGAAGTCCGAGGGCACGATTGAGTGGGTGACGCCGGACAACCCGCCGATGATGAACATCGCGACGAAGCCGATGGCGAACAGCATGGGCGTCGTGAACCGGATCGACCCACCCCACAGGGTCCCCATCCAGTTGAAGATCTTCACCCCGGTCGGCACCGCGATGAACATGGTGGATAAGGCGAACGCGGTGTTCGCCACCGGGCCGAGTCCGGTCGTGAACATGTGGTGCGCCCACACCCCCCAGCCCATGAACCCGATCGCGATCCCGGAGAAGACCACGGCCGCGTAGCCGAAGAGTGGCTTGCGGCTGAAGGTGGGCAGGACCTCCGACACGATCCCCATCGCCGGCAGGATCAGGATGTAGACCTCCGGATGGCCGAAGAGCCAGAACAGGTGCTGCCACAAGAGCACGTCTCCACCGGCAGCGGGATTGAAGTAGTTCGCGCCAAAGAGGCGGTCGAAGCCGAGCTCGAAGAGCGCGATCGCGATCACCGGCAGCGCGAACAGCAGGAGGAACGAGACCACGAGCGTCATCCACACGAAGACGGGCATGCGCATCAGCGTCATCCCCGGGGCGCGCTCGTTGAGGATCGTGACGATGAAGTTCACCGCGGAGGCGAGGGAGGCCACGCCGAGGATCTGCAGGCCGATCGCGTAGTAGTCGACCCCGTGGCCCTCGGATAAGACGCTCTGGTTCGCGTAGCAGAACCAGCCGCAGTCCGGGGCGCCGCCGAAGAAGAAGGACGAGAACAGGAACAGGCCCCCCAGGACGAACACCCAGTACGAGAACGCGTTCAGCCGGGGGAACGCGACATCCCGAGCGCCGATCATCAACGGGATCAGGTAGTTGAAGAAAGCGGACGACAGGGGCATGACGACCAGGAAGATCATCGTGATGCCGTGCATCGTGAAGATCTGGTTGTAGGTCTCCTCGTTCAGGAACGTGTTGTCGGGTCGCGCGAGCTGGATGCGCAGCAGCAGCGCCTCGACGCCGCCGATGATGAGGAAGATGAACGCCGTCACGCCGTAGAGGATCCCGATCCGCTTGTGGTCGACGGTCGTCAGCCAGGAGACGAGGCCCGTGGTCGCCTTCGGCCGGCGGAAGAACGGCTGTCGGGTCGGGACCGCTATCGACATCGCGTCTCCATGCTACGAACGACGCTCGCAACCGTCACTTCAGCCTCCGGAGATATTCGACGAACGCCTCGATCTGATCCTCGGTGAGGTCGTAGTCCGGCATTTTCGAGCCGGCCTTCACCGCGGGAGGATCTCGGAGCCAGGTGGCGAGCTCCCCCGGGGTGTTGAGGAAGCGCCCCGCCGCGAGCGTCTGCCGGTCGCCGAAGTGGGTCAGGTTCGGCGCGGGCTGGGTCGGAGGCTCGCCCGTGACCGACTCCAGCCCCGCGATCACGTGACAGCTCATGCACGTCCCCGTGACGATCTGCTCGATCTCGGCCGGCGGAGGGGCCGCCGCGTCCGCTCGCTGCGTTTCCACCCACGCGTCGAAGTCCTGCGGCTCGTCCGCGATGACGCGGAACTTCATGTTCGCGTGCGAGAGCCCGCAGAACTCCTGGCACAGACCGAGGTACGTGCCGGGCTCATCGGCCGAGAGATTGATCGTGTTCGTGCGGCCCGGAACGACGTCCTGCTTGCCCGCAAGCCTCGGGACGGAGAACGAGTGGATCACGTCCTTGGACTGAAGCTCGAAGATGATCTGCTCGCCCGTCGGGATATGGATCTCGTTGGCGGTGACGACCTGAAGGTCCGGATACCGGACCTCCCACCACCATTGGTGGGCGGTGATCTCGATGCGCATCGCTCCCTCGGGTGACTCGGCGAGGTCGAAGATCGTGCCAACGGTCGGGACCGCGACGCCGGCGAGCAGCAGCGCGGGGATGATCGTCCATGCGATCTCCAGACGCGCGTTGCCGTGCACCTGCTTCGGCTTGTCGGCGGCGGAGCGGCGGCGGTAGCGCCACAGCGTGTACACGAGCATCCCCTCGACCAGGACGAACACCACGGCGGCGATCCAGAAGACCAGCCAGAAGAGGTCGGCCTGCTTCTCGGCCACCGGACCGGCCGGGTCGAGGGTGTCGTACGGGCGGTTCTGGGAGCAGGCGGCGAGCAGCGCGGCCAGCGCGCCGGTGAACAGCGCCATCCGCCGGAATCGAGGCCCGCGGGTCACGGCGCGATTTGTAACACAGACCTCGTCGCTCATCCCTCCGCCGGGATCGGTTGGCCGCATCGGGGGCACGATGTGGTGGCGCGGGAGGTCACTCGTCCGCACTCCTGGCAGATCACCGGCCGGGCCCGCCCGCGGATGAGGGCCCGGATCCAGAACCCTGCCACGATCGTGGCAACGATCAGCGTCGCCACCTCGCCGAGGACGTGCCACCCGTGCCGCTCGATCAGGTCCCCGAAGAAGTCCATGTCAGGCCCTGAGGAGCTCGTCGGCCGCCGCCGCCGCGAACAGCAGGCCGAGGTAGGTGATCGAGTAGTGGAACATGGCCATCGCGGCCCGCACGCTGCCCTCGCGCAGTACCCGCACGGCGTACCAGACGAACAACCCTCCGAGCACGAGCGCGGCGGACAGGTACAGGGTTCCAAGCCCCGCCACCGGCAGCAGGAGCAGGGACACGGCGACCACCAGTACCGAGTACGCGACGATCCAGATCGCCGTCTCGCGAGCGCTACGCACCGCCGGCAGCATGGGGACGCCGGCGGCTCGATACTCGCCGGCATAGCGCAGCGCGAGTGCCCAGAAATGGGGCGGCGTCCAGACGAACACCGTCGCGAACAGGACGATCGCCGGCATCCCGATCCCTCCGGTCACGGCCGCCCATCCGACCAGAGCGGGGACGGCGCCGGCCGCCCCGCCGATCACGATGTTCTGGGGCGTGGAGCGCTTGAGGCCCATCGTGTAGACGAAGACGTAGAAGGCGGCTGCGGCCAGCGTCAGCACGGCGGCGAGAACATTCACGGTCATCACGAGCCACACGAACGCCAGGACGATCATCGCGACCCCGAGGCGCAGGGCATCCTCGGGGAGGATCTGTCTCGCGGGGATCGGGCGCCTCCGCGTTCGGAGCATCACCAGGTCGATGTCCCGGTCGAGGTAGCAGTTGATGGCGTTCGCCCCGCCGGCCGCGAGCGTCCCTCCCAGCAGCGTTGCGACCAGCAGCCCCGCCGGGGGCACGCCGTGCGCGGCCAGCACCATCGCCGGGATCGTCGTGACGAGGAGCAGCAGGATGATGTCCGGCTTCATGAGCTGGACGTAGGCACCCACGGTCTCGCGCGCGCGCCGCGGGGTGGGCGGATCCTCGGGCGCAGGGCTCAGCCGCCGGATGGCGGTCAGCAGCGCGACGAACGCCGCCCACGCCAGGCTGCTGCCGACGACGTGTGCGACGCGGGCTGCAGTGGAGAGCTCGGAGAGGACGGCGATCGCGCCGATTCCCGTCTGCAACAGCAAGAGGGCGAGCGCGATCCATGCGAGCCGCCGGAGCGGCGCCGACGAGAGCCGGCGAGCTCGGAACGCGAGCCAACCGCCCAGCACGAGCCCGACGAGAGCGAGCGCCCGATGCGTGAAATGCACGGCCGGGTCGATCGAAGAGAGGTCCGGCAGCAGCGAGCCGCCCATCAAGGGCCAGTCGAGGAACGCGAGCCCGGCTTCCTCGCCACGAACGTACGCGCCCACCACGAGCACCCCCGCGGTCACGACCGCCGCGCCCCACGCCAGACGTCCGAAGCCGGCGTCGATCTCGTCTCCACGCTTCGCCTTCGGGATCCTCGCCGCCGTTGCGCTGATGATCACGAGCGCGACGAGGGCCATCCCCACGACGAAGTGCACCGTGACCGTGAGCTGATCGGGCCCCGTCAGGATCCGCTCGCGGCCGATCGCGGCCTGCACGATCGCGACGAAGGTCGCCGCAACGATCGGCCACACGACCGCGGCGTCCCCTCGACGCCTGCGCCACGCCACCCAGGCGGTCGCGAAGATGAGCACGCCCGTGACCGCCGCGGCGAGGCGATGCGAGTACTCGATGATCGGCGAGAACTCGAGCGGGGGGAGCCAGCTCCCGAAGCACCGGGGCCAGTCCGGACAGGCATCCCCTGAACCGGTCGCGCGGACGACGCCGCCGATCGCGACCAGGAGCAACGTCGAGACGGCGGTTGCGGTCGTCAGCTTGCGAAGGAGCGGCATGCGCCGAAGGAGTCTATCTCCGCACGATGGGCGCTTTCCTTGCGGTTCGGGGAGGATGGGGCCCATGAACCATCGGGTCCTGACACTGACGTTCCTGGCGCTCGTCTCCTGTGGGGCGGGAGAGGCCAACACCGTCGAGCCCATCAACCAGGCCGAGGCGTTGCCCTTGCAGATCGCGTTCCAGGGTCTCTGCGACGCCCGGACGCTCGCCGAGGCCGGGGATGCGCAGGGCGCTGCCGACACCTTCCTCTCTCGATCTCACGCAGAGCTGCACACGATCGCCGATCGCCTGTCCGCGTCCGATCGTGATGCCGCCGCGCGGCTGCTCGAAGCCAAGCAACGCGTGGAGGTCGCCATCGACAATCCGGCCACCGCTTCGCCTGAGATCGTGGCCGGCCAGATCTCGGCCCTGGAGGCGGAAGTCGCGGTCGCGGCCGAGCATCTCGGCTTGAACCCGCCGGTCTGCGGGGGGGTGGGTCCGTGACCCCACGCAGGCTGAGAGGGGCTCTGGCGGTCGCGCTTCTGGCAGTTGCTTGCTCGGGAACCCAAGAGGCGCCGTCGGAGGGAGGCGAGGAGACGAGCACCGAGCTGTCGGCGGAGGTGGCGAGCTTCGATCTCGCGGCGGGACCGCCCGGCCGATTCCTTGTCGGGCTCGGGCTGCTCGACCAGGAAGGCCAGCTGTTCGTAAGCGGCGGCTCCGTCGATCTCGCGTTCTCCTTCCTCGGCGAGGGCCAGGCCACGGGCAGCGAGCCGTACCGGGACGCGCCCGCAACGTTCCTGCCGATCCCCGGGGCTCCAGGTCCCTTCGAGGATCAGCCCGTCGCGGCGCCCGGGTCCGAGGGGCGCGGCGTGTACAGCGTCGAAGAGTTCGAGTTCGACCGCGCGGGGTTCTGGGAGGTGGAGGTCACGGCCGAGGTTCGAGACCGCGGCTCGCTCTCCGCGACGGCGGCGTTCGAGGTGCTTCCCGAGCCCCTGATCCCCGCGCCCGGTGATCCGGCGCCCGCCGTGGACAACCTGACGATGGACTCGAAGGACGCGCCGCAGGCCGCGATCGACTCGCGCGCGGCGACGGGAGCGATCCCCGACCCGGAGCTGCACGCGACGACGGTGGCGGACGCCATCAAAGCCGGCCATCCCGTCCTGGTTGCGATCGCAACACCGGTGTACTGCGTCAGCAAGTTCTGCGGGCCCGTGACGGACATGGTTCAGGAGCTTGCGGCCGAATACGGGGGTCGCGCGGACTTCGTCCACATCGAGGTGTGGCGCGATTACGAGGGCACCGTCGTGAACAAGGCCGCGGCGGACTGGATCCTTCGAGACGACACGCTGCAGGAGCCCTGGGTCTTCCTGGTCGGTGCCGACGGGCGTGTCGTTGCGCGCTGGGACAACGTCGCGACACGCCAGGAGATCGAGCCCTTCCTCCAGGATCTCCCACCGCTGCGCGGGTGAGCGTGGATCGCGCGCGGACGGCCGCGACCGTCGAGCTGCCGGCTGCATGCCGCGAGCTCGTGGAGCGAGTGGATCGCGAGCTGACATCGTTCGTTGCTGGGGAGCGCGAGCGGATGGAGCGTGAGGATCCCGATGCGGCCCCGTTGTTCGGCGAGCTCGAGCGGGTCATCGGCTCGGGGGGGAAGCGTCTGCGTCCGCTGTTCTGTTGCCTCGGGCATCTCGCCGCGGGTGGCGAGGTCGGGGTCGAGGCGATCCGCGCGGCGGCGGCTCTCGAGCTGCTCCACACGTTCGCGCTCGTCCATGACGACGTCATGGACCGTTCGCCCTCGCGCCGTGGATCTCCGTCGTCGTGGGTCCATCTGACCGAGGAGCACCGTCGAGCGGGATATGTCGGAGACCCCACGTCCTACGGCGTGGCCGCGGCGGTGCTCGCGGGAGACATGGCGCTGGTCCTCGCCGACCGTGCGCTGCTCGACTCGGGCTTCCCGCTCGCGCAGCTGACGCCCGCCCAGCGGCGGTACGACCGCATGCGAGTGGAGGTGATCGCCGGCCAGTACCTCGATGTGGTCGCCGCGCACAGAGGGAGCGCGACGGAGGCCGAGGCTCGCCGCATCGCCGTGCTGAAGTCTGGCGGGTACACGGTCGAGGCTCCGGTGCAGATCGGGGCGATCCTGGCGGGGGCGGGGGAGGACCTCCTCGAATGCCTGTCGGGGTACGGGATCGCGCTCGGGGAGGCGTTCCAGCTCCGCGACGACGTGCTCGGGACGTTCGGAGACCCGGCCGTGACCGGCAAGGACCGCGACTCGGACCTCCGTGAGGGCAAGCGAACGGTGCTGCTCGCCAAGGCCCTCGCGGCCACGGAGGGTGAAGACCATCGCCTTCTCGAGGAGCGGGTGGGCCAACCGGAACTGGGGTCGGACGAGCTCGACCGTGTGCGCACGGTGATCGAGGCGAGCGGGGCGCTCGAGGACCTCCTCGAGCTGATCGATCAGCTCGCCCGAACGGCCCGTGACTCGCTCGATCCGGGGCTGATCCCCGAGCCCGCGAGGGGGCTCCTCATGCAGATGTCGGAGGTCGTCGCCGTTCGCCGGCTGTGACGCGCCGAAAAGTCGTGCGAGACCCCTCGGCGGTCCTTGAATGACAAGGATGTTCGTGGGACAACGAGAGCGCCTTGGTGCTCATCGACGCGCGGCGCCTGTTCCGCGACCTGCCGGTCGCTCATCTCGCCACGACGCGCTCCGATGGGGGCCCCCACGTGATCCCGCTCTGGTTCGTCTGGCGTGAGGAGGCGGTCTACCTCTCCTGCCGCCGGGACTCATCCACGTGGCGGAACGTCGAGCGGGATCCTCGGATCTCCCTGTCGTTCAGCCTGGGTCGCACCTGGCGCGAGTACGCGGGGATCCTCCTCGGCGGCCGCGCCGAGCCGCTCGTGACCGAGCACCCCGCCCTCCGCGGCGTTATGACCGAGTGGTACGAGAAATACCGCCTGCTGCTGTCCGGCGGGGGATTCCAGGATTACGCCAAGCAGGTCGAGGCTCCGGGGATGCTGCGGGTGCGCCCCGATCGGATCGCCTCCTGGAACCACGCGGTCCCCGGCCACCCTCGGGGGCTCGCCGAGGCCGGCGGCGGCTGAGGCTAGTAGCGCGCTCGTTTGTAACCACGCCCTTTATGACCACCCGGAAACACCACCCCTTGTTGCCATATCTATTCAGTCCGATTGAGAGAAGAATCAGTCTGTTCAGACAAAAAGCCTGAATGCATGGGAGTCCAGGGGAGGTAGATCGGTTTCAACGATTTCATCCTCCCCGGTGACCTTTCGCTCCTGACTTCGGCGGACGGTTGCTGCACACGCCATAGCCGTCGACCGCGAGGAGCGAACCATGACCGCAAAAACAGGCAAGGGGCCGGACAGCAGTTCCCCGAAGGTAGGAGCTCTCAGGTTCCGGTTCCTCGCCCTGGGGTCCGTTTTTGCGCTGCTCGTCGCGATCGCTGCGTCCGGGCAGGCGAGCGCCGCTGTAGACAAGGTCCTGATCCTCGACAGTACGGTGGGGGGCGGCGGTCAACTACCGGCAAACAGTCTCGAAGCCACGTACGCAGCGAGTCTCGGGTTCACTGTCGATATCGTCAACGCAGCGACGTGGGGATCGATGACGACCTCGGACTTCGCGGGGTACCGGGCGATCATCCTCGGCGACCCGACGTGCAGTTCCGCCGTGTCCAACCTCGCAGCGCCGACGGGCAACGCTTCCACCTGGGCTGCCGCGACGACCGGGAATGTCATCGTGGTCGGCACCGACCCTGTGTGGCACAGCAGGCACGGCGGAAAGAGTGACGCGCTCACCAAGCGCGGGATCGACTTCGCCGTTGCCGATGCAGGGAAGACCGGCGCCTACATCACGCTGAGCTGTTACTACGGAGGCAGCACACCGAACACGCCAGTCCCCGCCCTCAGTGGATTCGGCTCGTTCGCCGTTAGGGGCGCTTGCGGCAACAACGTGAAGATCGTTGCGACCCACCCCGCGCTGTCGGGTCTCACGGAAGCCAGCCTGTCGAACTGGAGTTGCTCGATCCACGAGGCGTTCGACTCCTGGCCGATCAGCTTCGAGGTGCTGGCCATGTCGGTCGGGACGGGGACGGCCTTTACCGCGCCCGACGGCACCCAGGGCACTCCCTACATCGTGGCCCGTGGCGTGGAGGTCATCAGCGACATCAACCTGTCTCCGGATGACGCGACGAGCGCGATCGGCATCTCGCACACGGTGACAGCGACGGTGAACGAGGACGAGACACCGGTCGTGGGGGCAACTGTGAACTTCTCGGTCATCGCGGGGCCGCACCTCGGCGAGACGGGAGCCGGCACGACGGGGACCGACGGAATGGCGACGTTCTCTTACACCGGAACTGTCCCGGGGATCGACACGATAGAGGCCACCTTCGTGGATTCGCTGAGCCGGACGCAGCGATCCAATCGCGTGAGCATGACGTGGGAGCCGGACGACGACGGCGACGGGGTCTCCAACGGCGACGACGATTGCGAGGATACCGTGCTCGATGCGCTCGTGGACGCCGACGGATGCTCGGCCTCCCAGCTCGACGACGACGGTGACTTGATCTCGAACCTGGACGACGACTGCGCGAACACCCCGACCGGCGAGCTCGTCGGCACCGACGGATGTCCTCTGCCCGTCGACCCGGAGACAGGACCGGGCCCCGCGCCGATCCGGTGGACGCTCGACGTAACCGCGGCTGGCAACGGCACAGGGAGCATCACGGGGTCGGGCATCGACTGCCCCGGGGACTGCACCCAGAGCTACGTGTCCGGTACGTCAGTCACGCTGACTGGCTTGGCGACCGGGGGATCCTCGTTCTCGGGCTGGTCGCAGGACTGCTCCGGAATGAGCACGTGTCAGCTCATGATGAGCGCGGATCATCTTGCGACTGGTACCTTCGAGCTGCCTCAATCCCCAGACCCCCAGACCCAGCCATCACCTACCCCGACCCCACCTCCTCCTCCCAGCCTGCCGGGGACCTGTCGAGGTCACGCGATAACCATCCAGGTGACGAACGCGAACGAGACCACGTTCGGCACGGCCGGGATCGACGTCATCAACGGAACGAGCGGCAGTGACAAGATCTACGGCTACGGTCGCGGTGACATCATCTGTGGCCGTGGCGGCGGCGACCTGCTCTACGGCGGCGGCGGAGACGGCGGCGGGCTCTTCCCCGACAAGCTCTACGGCGGCGCCGGCAACGATCGCCTGTTCGGCGATGGTGGCGACGACATCTTGGTGGGTGGCCCAGGCGACGACCACCTCTACGGCAGCCCCGGCGATGACGTGCTGAACGGGGGGGCGGGTACCGACACTTGCAAGGGTGGTGCCGGGTTCGACACCGGGAAGCTCTGCGAACCCTTCGATCAATAGCCTCCTAGGGAGGCGAAAAGCAGTTAGAGGAGAGCCCTGAGGCCGTTGCGAAGCGGTTGGCAGCGGGCGTAGCATCCGCTTGTGAATTCATTCACAAGCCCCGTCACCCCTCGGGGTGAGCCCGTCGGGACCTCGAACGGGCGGCGGACCGACGTGGACGTCCTGGTCGTGGGGGCCGGTCCTTCAGGAGCTGCGGCGGCCTATCACCTAGCCAAGCATGGGGTCGACGTCCTCTGCGTCGACAAGGCCAAGTTCCCCCGAGAGAAGGTCTGCG
>CAZKFH010000059.1:0-11752 GCA_964551945.1 uncultured Actinomycetes bacterium
GATGTCCATCTTGTCGAGGTACTGCGCGCGCATCTGTCGCTCGGGCACGGCGTGCGTGAGGTCCAGGAATCGATCGGCGAGCGTCGATTTCCCGTGGTCGATGTGGCTGATGATCGCGAAGTTGCGGATCCGTGAGGGATCGGTCACTCCGCCATCGTACCGGCGGGCCTGAGCTCCCTACGCTGAGACGCCGGCGTGGGTCTGAATCAGTAGCTCGGCGACACGGACGGCGCCTCGGCCGCCTCGACCTCCCAGTGTCAACGTCTTCTTCTCGCCCAGGGCGATCTCGAACCTATAGACGAGCCCGGGATCGACCTTCACGTCGATCGCATCTCTGTCCCACTCGGCGATGACACCCTTCCCTCGCCAGGTGGAGCCTGCCCGAAGCAGGTACAGACGATCGGCGGTGACGGCCAGCAACATGTACGGGGTCAGTTGGAGGCCCGAAGACCGGCGCTGAACGCTTCGGTGGATCCGGGCCGCGATCACGAACCCCAGCAGACCCAGGACGGCCCAGCCACCCAAGGCCGCGCCGCTCGCCCCCGATGCCTGCACGCCGGCAGCCGAGAGGACGGGCTCGTCGAGGCACTTCTGGGCTTTGCGCGCGTAGTCGGCCATAACCGTCATATCGGCCTTGCCCCGCAGGCTCTTGACCCATGAGGACGCCTGATAGACTCCCCGCTCGTGGCAAACATCAAGTCGCAGATCAAGCGAAACCGTCAGAACGAGACCCGCCGGGTGAGGAACAAGACCGTCCGGACGCGCCTCAAGACCGAGGCGAAGAAGGTCCGGGAGACCGCCCAGTCCGGCGATTCGGAGGCGGCTGCGGCTCAGCTCCGCACGACCGCTCGCCTCCTCGACAAAGCAGCGTCGAAGGGGATGGTCCATCCCCGCACGGCGGCGCGACGGAAGTCCAAGCTCGCCAAAGCCGCTGCCGCAGCAGGCGGCGGCAACTCCGCCTCCTCCTAGCCCGAGCGAGCCACTCGACGGACCGGCTGGCCGCCGGCGATCCGAGCCACGATCGAGGGCAGCACCACGTCGCCGGCCCCACCCTGCTTGAGGATGCCATCCGCCTCCACGAGCTCGTGGTGGATCCCGGCCAGGTCCTCCTCCCGGTAGCGCTTCGCCTGCTCGACGTAGCGGCGGGCCTGCCAGTCGAAACGCAGGCCGGCCTGGCGGGCGACCTCGCCGAGCGGGGTCTTCGGTGGGAGGGCTCGAACCCGGATGAGATCCCTGAGCCGTGACGCGATGCCGCCGAGGAGAGCGAGCGGCTCCTCCCCCGAGTCCAGGAGGGCCGACAGCGTGCGCATCGCGCCGGCAACGTTGCCCGTGAACGCCGCATCGGTCAGGTCCCAGATCCGTCGCTCACCCAGGCCGCGGAACTGCGCGTTCACCGTCTCCGGGGTGATCCCCTCCTCGGTATGCGAGGAGGCAAGCTGCTCGACGGCCTGATCGAGGGCCGCGGGATCCTCGCCCAGTGTGTCGACGAGCTGCTTCGCGCCCTGGGGCGTCGCGGAGAGACCGCGAGCCTTCGCACGCGCCATCACCCAGCCGGGCAGCTCCTTCCGCTCCACCGCGATGCGCCGCACCTCGACAGCCTTGCCCAACGCCTCCAGCACCTTCTTGGGAGGTCCCTTCGACCGTTGCGAGACGACGAACGCCAGCAGGAGTCGCGCGTCCGGAGACGGGGCCGATGCATAGTGGCCGACCTCCGCTGCGGCGTCCGCGGTCAGGTCCTGCGCGTTCGCGACCAGCAGACCTCGCTTTTCGCCGAAGAGCGACGGCGTCGCCAGATCCCCCGTCAGTCCGCCGTGCCACTCGGCACCGTCAATCTCCTGCGGACGAACGTCGCCGAACAATTCTCGAGCAGACTCGCGCAGGAGGAACAGATGCTCGCCCCACAGCATGACGACGGAGGTGCTCTCGCTCATACGATCGATCCTACGACCACGGACCCGTCGGGCGTGAACCCAACCGTCACCTCCCCCGCCTGGTCGGTTCGGTAGAGGGTCATCCCCGCCGAGCGAAGCACCTCCAGCGGCGCGGGGTGCGGATGCCCGTACGTGTTCGGTCCCGTGCACACGATCGCGACCGCAGCACCCGTCGCCTCCAGGAACGCGGGGTCGGACGTATCACCTCCATGATGCGGCACCTTGAGAACGTCGGCCTCGACCGGGTCCCTGTCGTCGAGCATGTCCTGCTGGGCGGGGACCTCGGCATCCCCGGGAAACAGGATCGAGTCTGCCCCGAGCGAGACGCGGAGCACGATCGAGTCGTCGTTCGGCTCGCCGAGGCTCGAGCACTCATCGGGCCCGAGCACCTCGACCGTGAGATCGCCGACGGCGAACCGATCGCCTCCTCTTGGGTGCTCCATGCGCACGCCCTCATCACGAACCGAGCGGAGGAAGCGCGCGTAGACCGGCGAGTCACCGGGGCAGCCGGGATCGAGCAGCAGCGAGACGGAGAACCTCGCGAGGATGGCCGAGAACCCCGCGACGTGGTCGGCATGCGCGTGTGTCGCGACCGCCAGGTCGATCCTGCGCACTCCCAGACGGGCGAGGTCGGCGGCGACGTCATCCTCTTCGGGCCCGGCGTCGATCAGGATCGTCGCGCCCTCGGGGCTTTGCACGAGCGCGGCGTCACCCTGCCCGACGTTGAGGAATGTCGCCGTCATCGACGCGCTGCCACTACCGCTGAGCGGGACCGCCCACGCCGCTGCCGCCAGGATCATCGCCATCGCGACACCTGCGACCGGTCGCCGGCCGTGCCGCAGGCGCCAGGCCATCAGGATCACGAGCATCAAGAGGATCGCGGGCGTCACCACCCCCTCCGAGGTGAGGCTCGGAAGGGGGAATCGAGCCGACCGATCGGCGACCGCCATCAGGTAATCGAGCGGGAGCGCCGCCATCCGTCCGAGTACCCCCCCCAACCCGGGCCAGACGACGCCGAGCATCGCCGCCGGCACGCCGAGCAGCAAGGCGGGAGTCACGGCGGGGAACGCCAGCACATTCGCGAGCAGGGTCGCCGTCGGGACCACGCCGAACCGGAGCAGCAGGAGCGGTGTGACGGCAGCCTGCGCGGCCAGGGTCGCTGCGAACGCGAGCGCCAGGGGCTTCGGCAGGGCGCGCAGGCGGGTGGCGATCGGCCCAGCCAGTGCCGCGATGCCCGCCGTCGCCGCAACCGAGAGCTCGAACCCGACGGCACGCGCGAGCCGAGGATCCACCACCAGGAGCACGACCACGGCCGCCCCCAGTGCGGGGCCGGAGCTCCTCGGCCGTCCGCCCGCGATCGCCACGAGTGCGATGGCGGCCATCGCGCTGGCACGCAGCACCGAGGGCTCCCATCGGGTGAGGAGCGCAAAGAACGCGACCGCCACTAAGCCGATCGCGGCGCGCAGTGCCGGGTGGGATCGGAACCTGCTCGCGAGCAGGAGCACCGGAGCAAGGAACGTCGCCACGTTCGAGCCCGAGACCGCCAGGAGGTGGCCGAGGCCACTGGCCCTGAAGTCCTCCTCGACTTCCGGGTCCATCCCGGTCGTGTCGCCGATGGCGAGGCCGAGGAGCAGAACGGCCGAACGCTCGTCGAGCACCTCCTCGGCTCCGGTGCGCAGAAGACGGCGGCTCGCGTTCGCTGCGGCCAATGGGACCCCAACTCCGCCCGGGGCCACCCGCACCCCCGATGCGTGAACAGAGAGATCGACGCCGCGAGAGATCAGGTACTCCTCGAACCCACTCGCGCCGAGTGACTCGATCCGGCCCTCACCTCGCAGACCCTGCCCAGCCTGAGCAACGGGCGCGTCACCGCTCCCGGAGATCCATCCTCGAACGTCCACGGGCCACGTTCGGCCGTCGAGCGTGATGGTCTCGAGGTCCGCCTCGATCCCCCAGCCCCAGTCGTAGCCGCGCACATCTGAAGCCACGCCGCCGGTGAACGCCACGTACCGCCCCTCGATCGGACCCAGCGACCGAGCCTGCATCTGCACGGCGCCCCAGCCGACTCCAGCCAGGAGGACCAGGAGCAAGGACGCCGCGGCAGCGCGACGTCCCCGCGGCACGACCGGTTGGCCCCGGATTGGAAGCCCGGCAGCGAGCAGCACGCGTTCCCGCGGGTCCGGTGGCTCCTCGTCATCGACATCGAGGCCCGCCCTCGCCAGAAGCGAGTGTGAGCGCGTCTCTCGCCCCCGCGGGGAGATAGCTCGAGCAACCCAGCTCGACACGACGGCAAGGAGCAGCCCGGCGCCGAGTGGCGCCGGCACGCGCTCGCTCAGCAAGAGCCCGAGCCAGAACGCGCCCGCGGCAGCCGGCAGGATGAGCGCCGGATGCTCAGATCGTGACGAGATCGCGGAGCTCCTCGAGCGTGACCTCCCCGATGCCGCTCACGTCCAGGAGCTGATCCACGGATGTGAACGGGCCGTGCTCCTCACGGTACTGCGTGATCGTGGCGGCGAGAACCTCACCGATCCCGGGGAGCGTCTCCAGCTCCTCGAGTGACGCCGAGTTGATGTTCACGAGCGATGTCCCCCCTGTCGTGGAGGCTCCTGCTGCCGGAACGGTCCCGCCCGTTTGGACGTCCGCGGCCCGAGGAACGAGCACCTGCTGCCCGTCGGTGAGCGGCGCCGCGAGGTTCAAGGCGGCGAGCTCGGCGCCGCGCTTCGAGCCACCCGCGGCTTCGAGCGCATCGATCACCCTCGAGCCTTCGGGGAGCTCGTACACACCGGGTTCCTCGACCCAGCCGGCGACGTGCACGATCAGCGGAGGTGCGGTCTCCGTGGCACTCGGCGCGGGAACGGGCTCGGATCGGATGGCGACCGGCTGCGGCAGCGAGCGCACGTACCAGAGCCCGGCGCCGCCTAACGCGGCGACGCCGAGGATCCCGACCAGCACGATCTCGCGGCCCGTGAGACCGCCGATCCACTCGCGGAACCCTCCGTCCACTCCCCCTCCATACGGACAGGCGGCAGCGAGGGGGAGGCCACCACGATGCTAGAACCCGCCGGTGACATGGACGCCGTATGCTCGGCGCCGATGGACATCGTCAACCCCGACGTCGATCGTTACCTTCGTGATCTCCTCGGCGGCCAGCACGAGATCGCCACGGAGATGGAGCAGGTGGCGAAGGAGCGAAGCTTCCCGATCGTCGACCGCGTGGTCGGAGTCACGCTCGAGGTTCTCGCCCGGTCGGTCGGAGCGAAGCGGGTACTCGAGATGGGCTCGGGGTACGGGTACTCCGCCTATTGGTTCGCTCGTGCCGTCGGCGAGGGCGGAGAGGTCCACATGACCGAGGGCGACGCCGAGAACCAGCGCCAGGCGATGGACTACCTCGGCCGCGCCGGCTTCTCGGACCGCGTCCACAGCCACGTCGGGAACGCGCTCGAGATCATCGACGAGCTCGACGGCGAGTTCGACGTGGTGTTCTGCGACATCGACAAGGATGGCTACCCTGCGGCGTGGCGAAAAGCCAGCGAGCGCATACGGGTTGGCGGACTCTATCTGTGTGACAACGTGCTGTGGTCGGGACGCGTCGCCGTCGAGGATCCCGAGGATCCGCGGCCGGACTGGACGAAGGCGGTCCACGAGCACAACACCGCGATCGCCACAGACGAGCGCTACCGCTCGACGATCATCCCCACCCGCGACGGCGTGACCGTCGCGGTTCGTTCGGGATGAGCCGGTCCCGGCCGCTCTCGCACGCCGCCGCCCTCTCCGCTCTGATCCTCCTCACACAGGCCTGCGGTGACTCGAACCAGAGTGCCGAGCCGCTCGATCTCGAGCCGATCACGGTCCCGGCCCCGTCGCCTGACAGCCCGGAAGAGACGACAGAACCTGACACGGAGCTCACGGGCGCGATCATCTACGAGCATGACTTCTCCTCCCCCGAGAACGGACTCCTCGCCGGACAGAGCTCCGAGAACGCAGGGAATGCGTTCGGCTCTCGGTTGGCCGAGTACACGGATCGAGGCACGCTGCTGGTCCGATCTACGAGCGAGATCCCGACCTACGTCGCCGGCGCGAACACACACGACATGGTTCTTGATGGGCGAGACCTGGCCGATCTCGGAGATGTGAGCATCGAGGCGGACGCCGCACCCGTCGATGTCGGGGTCGGGGCGAGCTGGGGGCTCGCATGCCGCCGGGACCGCGAAGTCGGGCGGTTCTATTACGCGTTCGTCATGGACGCGGGTGGGCATGCCAGCGCAGGCATCATCCGACAGGACGAACCCGGGGGCGACTGGGCGGACGTCGCGGCGCTGCAAAGCCTGCCGGCCGATGTGACGATCGGCGAAGGAACGACCAACCGGATGCGCCTCGACTGCCTCGGCTCCTCACTCACCTTCTATCTCGACGGGCAGAAGGTGGCCGAGGGCTCCGATTCGACATACGGAGCCGGCTCGATCGCTCTGTTCGTCAGCCCGCTTTCTGCGGGCCAGGAGGCCTCCGCCGAGGCCGAATTCGACAACCTGATCATCCGCGAGCCCTAGCGGCTCGGCGCGCACGGGTCCATAATCCGCGGGACATGGCCGGGCGTTCCTTGAGCCGTCCTGCACGTTTCGCCATCCGGTTCATCCGCACGTATCAGCTCGAGGTTCGACACCGGCTCAACACGAGATGCGGATCGGGCGAGGCCTGCTCCGACTACGCGTCGCGGATGTTCGAGGAGCACGGCCTCCTTCGCGCGAGCGCACGAACCATCTCCAGGATCGCCCGGTGCAGGCCTCCTCGCCCCTACGCTCGCTCTTCTCGCGCGCACAGGTGGCGTGGAAGAGCACGTCGGCTGGCCGCGTGTACCGGTGTCGTCGGCATGCTCGGGCTGATGGGCGCCCTCTTCATCCCCCCGGCCTACGCCACGGTGACCCCCCCGTGCTACGGCACGGCGAATCGGCGCCCGTTCGAGTCGATCACGCAGAGCAACCCTCTCCGCATCGCGCTCAACAGCAGGATGAACCTTCGGGGCGGCTCGACCGTGCACGCGAGCAACTACGCGGTTCGGCTCTACTACTTCGGGATCCAGTACGGGGTGCGCGCGGGTCAGACCACTGAGAACACGTGGCAGGGGACGTTCACGACGAGCCAGTTCCTCACCCGCGGGACGGGGAACTACATCGTGCAGGGGCTCCTTTATCCCGATCTGTCAACGACGCTCTGCGTCGCGACCATCTACATCGACGTGGACGGCGACCCTCTCGGGAGCACCGCCGGCCAGGTCGGCGCCGGACTGACCGGAGCCGGGATCCTCGGGATGATTGCGACTGCAGTCACCGGAGGAAAGGTCCCCCCGGGCTTCGAGTCCACCGCGGACCCGGAGGACGAAGCGGAGATGGAGCGCCGGAAGAAGGAAGAGGAGCAGAGAGAGAAGCAGCGGAAGGAAGACGAGGAGAACACGAAGATCGCCCAGGCAGCAGCGCACAAGATTTGCTTCATGCTCGCTTTTCCCGCCCTGCTGATGACCGGTGCGACCATGGCCGCGGGGGGCGGCGCCTCCGACGCTGTGTCGGCGCGGCACTACCCGCGGGTGTCGTGGCGACCGCGGCTCTCGGTCATCGGGATCGGCTCCGGGATCCTCTTCGGAGCCGGATCGGGCATCCTCCTGCAGCAGTACGGAGTGATCTGGCCGACCCTCGGCATGGGGATCTCGATCCTGGTCGGTGGCCTCGCGCTTGGGATCCTGATCCCGAGCCTCGCCCGGCTCCGGGTCGTGCGGAAGCTCAATCATCGGTTGGACGTCTTCGAGCAGCGCTCCACCGGCCCCGTCGAGACCGAACCCGGTGGGGACGCCGCACCAGCCGATTGGTACCCAGATCCCGCCGGCGAGGCCCGGCTGCGCTACTGGGACGGGACGGACTGGACCGACGACACCGCGGACTGACTCCCCGCGCCGGGAGCGATCAGGCTGAGAACGGAACGCGAGCCGACTCTTGGTCGGCCGCGAGGCTTCCACCATCGTTGTAGACGACCGTTCCAGCGACCGTGATCCGCAGCTGGTACGAGGCCGGCGGTCCACAGCCTCGGTAGTTCTTGACCCAGGCCTCGTACTGACCGGTCGGCGCTCCGCCCTCCGGCCAGAAGATGTTCTCGACATGGGTGGCGGACGGGGTCCCGCAGCCAGCGGTGTCATCCTGATCGAGCTGCCCGCCGCTGGGCGAGGTCGACGGAGCTCTCGCCGTGCTGAAGTAAAGCTCGAAGCCGGTTGGGTCGGTCACGTGCAGGTCGAGATCCTCGCCGCTGTTCCAGAGCAACGTGACCTGCACGTCTCCGGTCCCGAGCACGATGTCGGGCGGAACGGTCAGGCCCGGCGATGGCGAGGCGCTCGGTGATGGCGTGGGTGTGGTTCCGCCGGGCACATCCTCCGGTCCGTCGGTGCTCGGAGGTCGGGTGATCTGGTCCCCCGTCAAGACGTTGATCAGGACGAACGTGTTGATGATTGTCGTCGACTTCGTGACGATGATCACCTTGCCCGGGTTGAAGCCGGGCCACTTCGGACCCTTGTAGACGGGCGGGAAGCGCAAGGGCTCGGTCAGCGGATTGCCGCAGTTGCACTTCACTCTCGGGACGCCGTACACGTCGACGAGGACCGCCGTTCCGGCCTGCAGCACCGATTGGATGCGCGTCGCCCGTCCGTTGACGTACCCGTGGTTCGTGACCCGCGTGTCGAGACGAAGGATGACCGGGGTCAGCTCGAAGATATAGGTACGGATATCGGAGACGGCCAGTCGGTTCCCCCCGCTCCAGAACAACGATGGATCTGCGTTCAGCGCGCCGACCCAGGCTCTCGCCTTCGCGGGCGATGCCTCCAGGAAGTCCACGAGCTGCTGGCGACGGCAGCTCGACTCGTTCAGTGACCCCCCGTAGAGGCCGACCGAGTCGGCCGGCGCGCTTCGGATCGATCCGGGCGACGCGGGCTCGAAGTCGAGTGGCTCCGGACCGGTCGACGTTGGTCCCTGAGCCACGCTGTCGGTGAACGGGGCGTCCGACGTGAAGGAGATCGGCTCAAGGAGGACTTCCTCTCCGGCCTGCTGCTCGCCGCCATCGTCCCCGCCGACTACTTGGGTCAGGAGGAGGATCAGCGCAGCAACAGCGGCGGTGATCCCAACGAAGATGCGGTACATGCGCGATCCCCTTTCAGGTGCGCAACACCGTCCTCCATCCCACGGCCACTTGCAAGTCCCCTCCGCGCGAGCGCATCATGACGGCGAGGAGGTTCGAGGGATGACCCCAGCCACCCGGAGCACGCAGCGCTTCTGTCCGGAATGCGGCGCCAAGGTCACCAAAACCCAGAAGTTCTGTCGCGAGTGCGGCGCGGACCTCCAAGCCGCGGTCGACGAAACCGCGGAGCTTCCGAAGCCGGCCGGCCGGGCCGCGGCCTCAGCCAAGAGTCCAGAAGCCGCCGCGGCGACAACTCGTAAGCTCCCGCCTCCGCCGCCGCCTCCGCCCCCGGCGGCCATGCCCCCGCCTTCTCCTGGGAGCGCCGTGACTCGGTCGCCAAGCACGACTTCTGCGGACCTACCCTGGCCCGCCTGGGTCGCCGCGGGTGCGTGCGGCGTGCTCGCGATCGCGACGGGTCTCCCCTGGTTCGGCGGTGTATTCAGCCTGGACGGCCTCGACATTCCGCTCGCGGCCCTGTTCAGCGACACGGCCACGGGAGGGATCCCGATCGGGATCCTCTTCCTCCTCGTCGCAGCCGTTGGACTTGGGATGGCGCTGGCCAAACCGATCCCCCGGCCCCTCAGCCTCACGTTCCTCGTCCTGGGGGCCGTCTCCACCTTCTTCATGCTCTGGTACGTGATCCGTGTGCTGTCGATCTCGGAGGGTGCGCCGATCTTCGATGCCCTCTCGATCGGCGTGTGGCTGGCGATCCTGTCGTCACTCGCCGTGCTCACCGGCGGAATCATGCTCCGGCTGTCGGCAAGCCGCGCAACCACAGCGTCCTGAAACGCTAACCGGCCGTCGCGTCCAGTAGCCGCCTGCGGGCGTCGAGCGGGGTCATTCCCTCAACGATGAAGGTCTTGCGGCGGCTCGTGGGGCCGCTCCGCAACTCAACGCTCGAGGGAGCCACATCGAGCGCCTCGGCCAGCGCTCGGCGAGCGTGGTCGGTCGCGCGACCCTTCTCCGGTGGAGCGGCCACACGGATCACGAGTCCCGCCTCGGTGACCTCGAGGCCGGGCTCGGACCGCGGACGCACCTGGACGGCGACGATGATCCCGGTGCCGTGCTCGCGGACATCGATGCCCGCCACACTCAGCGCGTGACGAGGTTGACGAGCTTCGGTGGGCGCGCGATGACCCGCGCGACCTCACGGTCACCGATAGCCCGTTGAGCGTTCTCCGACGCGCGGGCGAGACGCTCGGCCTCATCCTGCGACACCTCCGCCGGCACCTCGATCGTGTCACGCATCTTGCCGTCCACCTGGACGACGAGCGTGACCCGCTCCTTGCGGGCCAGCGCGGGGTCGAACTCGGGCCAGCGCTGCTTATGCACGGAGTCCGAGCCACCGAGCACCCCTCGCCACAACTCCTCCGTGATGAAGGGCGCCAGCGGGGCGAGCATCAGCACCACCGCGGCTGCTGCCTCTCGCGCCGGCTCTCCTCGGTCGAGCGCCGACCGGATCTCGTTCGTCAGCTCCATGAGCCTGGCGACGACCACGTTGAAGCGGAACTTCTCGTAGAGCTCCGTGATCTCCTTGATCGACCGGTGGGTGAACCTTCGCAGCTCCTCGGGGTCGGCACCCTGCTCTGCGGCGGCTTCGTGAACGACGCGCCAGACTCGTCCCAGCCACTCGTGCACCCCGTGCGGTGAGACGTCTGCCCAATCGATGTCGTCCTCGGGACGGTTGGCGAACAGCATCGTGAGGCGGATCGTGTCCGCCCCCCATTTCTCGACGAGCGGCATCGGCTCCACGAGGTTGCCCTTGCTCTTGCTCATCTTCGAGCCGCTCATGATGACCATGCCCTGATTGAGGAGCTTCGGGAACGGCTCGCGGATGGGCACGAGATCCATGTCGTTCAAAACCTTCGTGAAGAACCGTGCGTAGAGCAGGTGGAGGATCGCATGCTCGATGCCGCCCGTGTACTGATGCACCGGAAGCCAGGGCGCGACCAGCTCGGGGTCGAAGGCCTTCGTGTCGTCATGTGGCGAGAGGTACCGCAGGAAATACCAGGAGGAGTCCACGAACGTATCCATCGTGTCAGTCTCGCGACGCGCGTCGCCGCCGCACGACGGACACGGAACGTTGACGAACGCCTCGTGCTTCGCCAGCGGTGACTCCCCCGTCAGCGAGAAGTCCACATCCTCCGGGAGCTCCACGGGCAGCTGATCTTCGGGAACTGCCACCTCCCCGCAGGAGGGGCAGTGGATGATCGGGATGGGCGCGCCCCAGTACCGCTGACGCGAGATGAGCCAGTCCCGCAGGCGGAATGAGATCGCCGCCCGGCCCTTCCCCTGCTCCTCCAGCCACTCGATGACGCGCGGGATCCCTTCAGGAGACGGCGTCCCGTCGAACGGGCCCGAGTTCACCATCAGCCCCTCGTGATCGTGGGCACGGTCCATCTCCTCGGCGTCGCGGATCTCCTCCTGCGGCTGGATCACGATCCGGACCTCGAGCCCGTGCTCCCTCGCGAACTCGAAGTCGCGCTGGTCGTGGCCGGGCACGCCCATGACCGCGCCGGTCCCGTACTCCATGAGCACATAGGGCGCTACGAAGCACGGCACCTTCTCGCCGTTCACCGGGTTCACCGCGTGGACCCCGAGCGGGATCCCCT
>CAZKFH010000060.1:0-11554 GCA_964551945.1 uncultured Actinomycetes bacterium
ATCCCGACTACCTGTTCTTCGACCTCGACCCGATGGGAGACGCGTCGTTCGAGGACGTGCTCACCGTCGCGCGACACTGCCACGTGGCGCTCGAGCACCTGGGGCTCCCCGCGTATGCGAAGACATCAGGAGCGACGGGCGTGCAGATCTACGTGGGAGTCAATCCCCGACCCAGTCACGACGAGGTCCGCGCGTTCGTCGGCGCGATCGGTCAAGCCGTCCGCGCCGTGGATCCCAACCGCGTGACGATGGAGTATCAGATCAAGAAACGCGGCGACAAGATCTTCATCGACCACAACATGAATCGCCGCGGGGCGAACATCGCTGCGGTGTATTGCGTGCGCCCCGAAAACGGCGCGACGGTGTCGACACCGCTGTCGTGGGAGGAGGTCGAGGCTGGCGACGTGCGGCCGCAGGATTTCACGATCGCCACAGCGCATCAGCGTTTCGCCGAGCGCGGCGACCTTTTCGACGGGATGCTCACGGAACCGGTCGATCCTCAGCCCGCGTTCGAGGCGCTCGGTATCGAGACCGCGAATGCCAGCCCCCGATCGCCGGCAGCAGCATCACGCAAAAGCACGCCGAAGAAACCGAAGAAGCCAGCCGTCCCGGACTCCGGCGAGAAGCTCGCGGAGTACGAGCGCAAGCGGAAGTTCGACATCACCCCGGAGCCACCGCCCGAAGTGCAGCCGGGCAACGACGAGTTCTTCGTGATCCAGAAGCACGACGCGACGCGCCTGCACTACGACCTTCGACTGGAGCGCGAGGGCGTGCTCGTCTCCTGGGCCGTCCCGAAGGGGCTCCCCCTGGTGCCCGGCGAGAAACGGCTCGCGGTGCACACGGAAGACCATCCGATCCCGTACGGAAGCTTCGAAGGGTGGATCCCCGAGGGCGAGTACGGCGCTGGCGAGGTGAAGATCTTCGACCGCGGCCGGTATGAGGCCGAGGAATGGAAGGACGACAAGATCACGTTCACGATGGAGGGCACGCGCCACCACGGCGAGTACCACCTGGTCAAGACGCGAACGGACTGGCTGATCTTCCTCTCAAAATCGTCGGCGAAGCTCCAGCCACCGGAGGCGCCCGCGTACTCCCCCATGCTCGCCGAAGGGGGACACGAGGCCTTCGACGACCCGAAGTGGCGATTCGAGCCGAAGCTCGACGGCGTGAGGACACTCGCGTACGTCGGGACGGATTCGACGAGGCTCGTGTCGCGAACCGGCAACGACCAGACCGAGCGCTACCCCGAGCTCGCGAACCTCGCGCGATTCGTCAACGCGCTCCAGGCGGTGATCGACGGCGAGATCGTTGCCGCCGACGAGGCCGGTCGGCCCTCCTT
Organism: uncultured Actinomycetes bacterium; assembly: GCA_964551945.1. Classification (GTDB taxonomy): domain Bacteria; phylum Actinomycetota; class UBA4738; order UBA4738; family CALAEC01; genus CAZKFH01. The sequence goes on from CAZKFH010000060.1 coordinate 1,340, forward strand.
CGAGCGGTTGCAGCAGCGGATGAACCTCGCAGCCCCGAAGGAGATCGAGCGGGCGCGCCGCACGATCCCCGTGACGCTCTTCGCGTTCGACCTGCTGTGGTTCGACGGGCGAGAGCTCACGAAGGAGCCGGTCGAGGAGCGGCGACGACAGCTCGAGGAGATCGTGACCGAGACCGACCAGGTCCGCCTGACCTACCTGGCCGAGGGAACGGGGCGCGCGTTCTTCGACTCCGCGAAGGCTCTCGGCCTGGAAGGGGTGGTCGCGAAAAGGCTGGGCAGCCTCTACCAGCCCGGCCGCCGGACGAAGGACTGGCGGAAGATCAAGGCGATCAAGGAGCAGGAGTGCGTGATCCTCGGATGGACCCAGGGGTCGGGCTCGCGCTCCGCCACGTTCGGTGCGCTCCTCGTGGGGGCGTTCCGGGCGCGGGACGGCGACCTGGTCTGGATCGGGCAGGTGGGAACGGGGTTCACCGAGGCGCGGCTCGCGGAGCTGATGGAGAAGCTGACGGAGATCGAGGAGAGCAAGCCCGCGGTCGACGACCCGGCGCTCAAGAAAGTGAAGGGGGCGCGCTGGACCCGGCCGGAGCTCGTGTGCGAGGTCGAGTACCTCGAGATGACCCGCGCGGGGAAGCTGCGGGCACCGTCCTTCAAGGGGCTGCGGCCGGACAAGGCACCGGGTGACGCCGTTCTAGAACGCCCGGCCCAGTAGGCTGGGAATCATGACTCGCCGAGGATCCGCGGGCCTCTTTCGCCGCGGTATCGCCATCTCGCTGCTGCTCGCCTGCTCGGGAGTGGCACTCACTCCTGCGCCGGTTCCTGCGGCGCGGAAGGCGGTGCGGACCCTGTTCGGAGGGATCGGTGCCTGGGTCGACATCTACGACGACGCGCTCTGGAAGGACCCGGAAGGCTCCGTGGCGACCCTGAAGTCCTACGGCGTGCGAACGCTCTACCTGGAGACGTGCAACTCGGGCTGCAAGGAGGACATCCACCGACCGGAAACGGTCTCTCGCTGGCTCCACGCGTCCCACGCATCGGGCATCAAGGTCGTTGCCTGGTACCTCCCCGAGTTCGACGACATGGAGAAGGACTCGCGTCGCTCGCTCGCCGCGATCGCGTTCCGCACCGAGGCCGGTCACGGCTTCGACGGCTTCGCGCTCGACATCGAGTCGCGGGTCGTCACGTCCGTGAAGCAGAGGAACCGGCGCATCCTCGAGCTGTCGCGGCAGCTGCGGGAGGTCGTCGGGGGCCGGTACCCACTCGGGGCTATCACGATCCCCTGGTTCTACGAGTGGGGAGGTCCGTTCCCGTACGCCGGGCTGAACCGCCACTACGACGCGTTCCTCCCGATGATCTACTTCGGTGGCCGGGGCGAGGGCGTGAAGACCGCCAGGCTCAACACGGCGCGAAATATCAAGCAGATCCGGGAGGGAACGGGAAACCCAGCCACACCGGTGCACGCCATCGGCGGTGTCGCCGACGATCTGAGCGGACGTGAGGTCGGGGCGTTCGTCCAGACTGCGGAGCGCCGCAACGCACTCGGCGTCAGCCTGTACGACGTCAGCACGTCGGGGCCGGAGGACTGGGAAAAGCTCGCCCTCTGGAGCTAGCGATGTTCGGTCGCAAGAAGACCGTCGGCGTCGAGCCGGAGAGTGATCCGGTCCCGCAAGAAGCCTCGCCGCCGGCGGTCGACCGGGGGGCCGGTGACGCGCGCGGGGGACGGAAGTGGGCATTCGATGAGGGCACGGAGATCGCGCCCGGCCGGCACACTCTGAGCCTCCTCGGAAGTGGGTCCGACTACGAGGCCTACCTCGCGTGGGATTCGGAGCTCTATACGACGGTCGTCGTGAAGGTCCTCAAACCACACCTCGTGAATGAGCGAAGGAACCTGGAACACCTGCGTCACGAGGCCCAGGTCCTCAAGCGCCTGTCGCATCCCGTGATCGTGCGCTCGTTCGGAGCGGTGACGGGCGGCGCGCGCCCCCACCTCGTGCTCGAGCACCTCGAGGGCCCCCGCCTCTCATCCTTGATCCGAAAGTACGGACCCCTTCCGATCGAGCAGTTCCTTCCTCTCTCTCTCCAGATCTGCTCGGCGCTCCACTACCTGGAGACCCAGAAGATCGTGCACCTCGACGTCAAGCCGGCGAACATCGTGATGTCGGCGTCGCCGCGGCTCATCGACTTCAGCATCGCTCGCTCCTGGAAGATGGCAGCGAACCTTCCACGTGGGGTCGGGACCCGTAAGTACATGGCGCCCGAACAGTGCCTTCCGGGCGAACGGGGACCAATCTCCGCATCCGCCGATGTCTGGGGTTTGGGGGTCACCCTGTATCGAGCGGTGAGCGGAGAGATGCCGTTCCCCGAGCTTGCACCGAAGGAAGAGCGAGACCCACTCCTTCGATACCCGCAGCTCAGCATGGAGGCGGCGCCTCTGCCCGACAGCGTCCCGGAACGAGTAGCCGAACCCGTGATGGACTGCCTGCGCCCCGATCCGGCCGAGCGGCCTTCGGCTGCGGACCTTTCCGACGCCTACCAGCAGCTCGTGGGGATGCTCCCTCGGGCCCGTCCCCTGGGCCGTCGCCGACCCCGCCTGTAGACTGACGGCCACTTGACTTACAGCATTCGAGTCCGGTACGTTTGCTACTCTGCGTGACATTGGGGAAAGGGAGGTGCCCGTATGACGAGGAGATTCATGCTGCTGGTCGCTCTGACCGGCCTCTGCCTGCTCTTGGCGAGGGGTGGAGAAGTGCTTGCTTCCGTCGGGAGTGCCGATGGAACAGGAAACGAGGTGGCCAAGCTTCGCGAGGACGATGAGGCCGCCCTGCAGGACGAGGACGTCGACGACCTCGACGATGGAGACGGCGACACCACCGGTGGAGGCAGCACGGGTGGCAACACGACCCACAGCGGGACCGGCAACACCAAGACCGGGACCGGCACGGCGACAGGGTCCCAGACCGCCACAGGGACGGGTACCGCTACCGACACGGCCACCGACACCACCGATCAGGACGGTGACGGGATCCCCGACGATGAGGACAACTGCCCGACGGTGCCCAATGCCGGACAGGCAGACTCGGACAACGATGGCGTCGGCGACGCCTGTGAGGGCGGTGCGGGCGGCAGCAGCGTTCAGTCGGGAGCGGGCACGCCTTGCGTGAGTCCGACCATCACCGGCACGGCGGGGAATGACTTCATCACCGGGACCACCGGGAATGACGTCATCCTCGACCTCCTGGGGAACAACCGCATCGACGGCAACGGTGGCAACGACATCGTGTGCACCGGACCCGGCAACGACGTGGTGCTGACTCTCGGCGGACGAGACATCGCGTTCGACCAGGGCGGTGACAACCTGATCCGCACGGCTGGCGGACCCGACTCGATCACGACGACCCGGGGCAACAGCCGGATCGCGAGCGGAACCGGGGCGGATGTGGTCACGGTCGGGACCGGGCGCAACGTCATCCGGCTCGGCAAGGGTCGCGATCGTGCAACCGGCTCCGCAGGCAATGACATCGTCAAGGCCGGCGCCGGCAAGGACACGGTCGCCGCAGGCGATGGCAACAACCGGCTCGGAGGCGGGCGTGGCAACGACAAGCTGCGCTCGGGCTCCGGGAACGACCGGCTCAACGGAAGCCGCGGCCGCGACGTCTGCCGGGCCGACGGTGGCAGGAACAAGTTCAGGAACTGCGAGACAAGAAGGGGTAACGGCGCCTGAGCTGTAAGGGAGATTGAATGAGGCCCCCGGGATCCCCCGGGGGCCTCGTTCGTGAACGGGTTGTTCAGGAGAAAGGCTCGAACCCGGCCTTCACGAGGAGCGCACGGACCTCACGCTCGTCCATCCCGCGTGCCACGAGCTCGCCCAAGAGCCGAGCGGGCGCGGTCGTCCGGCCGCATCTGGGACAGAACGCGAACTGCTTGTCCAGCAAGCTCCCGCACCAGGGGCACGCGCCCACGTCAAGGGAAGCTCCGTTCTCTAGCCCGGCGTCGGCCAGGGCGTCCACATAGCCCTTGCCGTAATCCCAGAGGACGTACTCCTCCTCCTTGGGCTCGAAAGCGGGCTCGTGCATCCGGGGCTCGCCCGTGGTCAGCATGTGCTGAAGGCTTTCCTGGAGGAGATCCCAGCCGTAGTAGTGGTCTTCGCCGCAGTCGGGACACGCGACCACGACGCCCTTGACCCCTTGGGGCTCGAAGACGCCGCGCATCGCCCCGAGGTCGTGAACATCGGCCTCGATGTTCCGGCGTTCCTCACCATCGAGCGGTTCCGGCTGCTGTTCTTCCTGGTCCTCGTCTTCCATCAATCCTCCAGGCGGAACGTCCGAAAGGACTCCGCGAGCTCCATGTCATCGTCGCCGGCGATCCGCTCGCCCCACTCCCTCAGGCGCGCCTCAACATCGAAGTCCCCCATGTTCTCGATCTGAGAGCGATGGGCCTCGACTGCCTCGACCTTCTTCTTGATCGTGTCAGAGATGTCGACTTTCGTGTCCGCTTGTTCCTCGGTCGCGAGCCAGAGGGCGCGAACCTTGAAGGGCTCGAGGCCCTCCTCCAGCAGCTCGTGGAACTGCGGACGGGTGGGTGCATCGCACGCGATGACGGCCAGGACGGCGTCGCCCACAGCTCGGTGATCGGGGTGGTTGACATAGCCCCGGCGCACGAACCGAACGGATGGATCGAAGGTGACGATGACGTCGGGTCGAGAGCGGCGTACCTCCCGCGTGATTGCTCGGCGCAGCTCGAGATCGACCTGAAGGCTGCCGTCCACGAAGTCCAGGAACCTGACGTCGGCCACACCCAACGCGGCCGCTGCATCCCGCATCTCGCGCTTCCTAGTCTCCGAGATCTCCGCACGATCGCGATCGGGCCCGTTCCAACCCGCGGACCCGTCGGTAGCACACACGTAGCGAACCTCCGTTCCCTCGGTCACCCATTTGGCGATCGTCCCACCACAGAGGAACTCGGCATCGTCGGGATGCGCGAACACAACGAGGGCCCGCTCGAACTCCATCGAGGCCAGGGTATCGGAACCGTCGAGATCCAGGGTTCGGGCCGGGTGCTAGTGACCCTTGCCCGAGTGATGCGAGCTGCCTGATCCGCTCGAGCTGCCGCCGTCGTCGTCGTCGTGATCGTCGTCCTCGGGCTCGTCGTCGTCCGAGGGCACGAAGCCGTCGCCTTCCGGCTCCGTGGCGGGCTGCAGCACCGATCCTCCGGCAACCGCGTCGCACGCCCCACCTGCTCGAGCGTCGCACCAGCCTCCGCCATACCCCTTCTTGCCCCCGTGGCCGCCTCCACCATTCCCCTTGTCGTTCCCACCACCGCCAGCACCCTCTCCACCTGCTTCGCTCACGGGAGGCTGGGGCGCGGGAGGCGGGGCGGGTACAACGACATCGTCCGCGGGAGCCTGCGGGTCGGCGTCGGCACGGTCAGGCTCCTGCTCTTCCTCGAGACCCTGAGCCGATTCGCCCACCCGGATCGTCGTGATGGGCACGCCGGTCTCGACGGATCCAACAGCACCGGGACCTGCGGGCACGGCCGTGCCCATCGAGATCGCAACCAGCCCTCCGATCGCCGCGATCGAGGAAAGCGAGAGGAGCACTGCGAGCGTGATGGCTGCCGAAAGGCCATCTCGCAGGCGAGAGCTGGGCTTGGCAGGCGGACCAGCAGCCGACCTCGCGGCTGGAGATTCGTCGGCGTCCGGATCGAGGCGCTCGAGGCGCCCCAGTCCCTGTTCGTCGGGCTCGGCGGGGTCCATCCGACGGAGAGGCTCGATGGGGGGATCCTGGTCGGGCACGCTTCGATCTCCAATCCGGGGAAGCTGGTCGGGCGTCCCCCAGACTACCGACGAATCAGCGCTTCACCAAAGCCCGAGGTCAGGCTCTCGGCATCGATCGGTTCGATGTCTTCGATCACCGAGCCAACTCCCCTTCCTCGCGCCAGAGCTCCCCTGGCCTTGCCGACGTGGGTCCGCCACTCGTCGGAGGCGTTCTGGAGCATCGTGGTCGCCCGGGCCACCTTGTTTTCCAGCGTCTGAGCCATCGCCGAGACCAGCCCCTCGAGCTCCGCCAGACATCCCTGCACCTCGTCGCCCGCGCCGTACCGAGCCGCCAGCGCGTAGAGCGCCAACAGCACGGGCAGCGCGCTCGCGTAGGGAACCAAGATCACTCCGCGAGTGAACGCATCCGCGTGCGCCTTGCGACATACCGCGAACGCCGCGTCCGGCACGCAGGCGACTGCGAAGGGAGTCGTCAGCATGGGGTCGAGGTAAGCCTCGGCCTCGCGTGCGCGACGAGCCACCTCGTCCTCGATACGTTTCGAGAGAGTCCTGCGCCGCTCCTCGTCCGTCTCTGCCCGAAGCTCTTCCAGCTCTCGGATCGCGGTCCACTTCGAGTCGACGGGAAGGCGCCGTCCATCGGGGAGCACGAGCGCGAACTCGACTCGCCGCCCGCCGACACCGAAATCGCGTACGAGCATCCCCGGCGGGAGATGCGCGAGAGCCTCTTCCAGAAGGTTCTCCCCGGCCCGGCCGCGCGAGCCCTTGCCGGCAAGGACGGACTCGATCCGTCGGACGGCATGCCATACCGGCTCTTCGGCCCGGACGCGAGCCTCCGAGGACGCGCGCAGTCCCTCTACGAGCTCCCGAACGCGTCCCATGTCGCCACGCATCTCTCGCTCGTCGGCATCCTGCCGGCCGAGAGCATCCGCGATCCTGGAGACCTCGGCGTGGATCAGCGCGGTCGCGTCTTCAGGACGCCGCCGGCGCATCAGGCCGATAAGGCCTGCCACGGCAGCACCCAAGAGCACGAGCAGCACAAGCTCGGTCGTCGTCACCCAATCACCTCCGAGGAGAAACCTAGGAGGGGGGTCTGACAAGAACGCCGAGCGCTCTCAGCGGGCGACGACGTCGACCGTGACCGTCGCGTCCACCTCGGGATGGAGGTGGACGCTCACGGAGTGCGCGCCGAGACTGCGGATCGGTTCCTCCAGGCGGATGTCCCGGTGATCGACCGTCTCGCCGAGCTGTATCTGCACCTGCTCCGCGATGTGCTGACCGGTGATGGAGCCGAAGAGCTTTCCCTCTTCGCCCGCCTGGGCCTCGATGCGGACCGGGGTCTTGCCGAGCCGCTCTGCCAATCCCTCGGCTTCGGCCTTGCCCTGCTGGATCCGCTGCGCGTGCTGCGCCTTGACGCGCTCCGCATGGCGCAGGGCGCCCTTGGAGGCGGGCATCGCGAGGCCGCGCGGGAACAGGTAGTTCCGAGCGTAGCCGTCGGCTACCTGAACGACCTCCCCGGCCTCGCCGAGGGTCTCCACCGGCTTCTGCAGGATGATCTTCATCGCGATGAGTACGGCAGAAGGGCCATCTCGCGGGCGTTCTTCACGGCCGAGGCGACGTCACGCTGATGCTGCGAGCACGTGCCGGTGACTCGCCTCGCCCGGAGCTTGCCACGGTCGGAGATGAACCGGCGCAGCGTCCCCGTGTCCTTGTAGTCCACGTGGGTCACCTTGTCCTTGCAGAAGACACAGAACTTCTTCTTCTGTCTCTTCTGCCAGGCCTCGTCCTTCTCCTCGCGATCGCGCTTCCGCCTCGGCTTTGCTGGCTTGCCTTTCAGGTTCTCTCCTCCTGTCAGCTATCCCGTCTGTAGCGGGGTCTCTTCCGGTGCTGGGCTCGGGGTGGTCCCGACCTTCACGGTGTCGCTCCAGTCACCGCTCGACTTCTGAGACTTCTCGACCTTCGCCGTCGCCCAGCGGAGGCTCGGCCCGACCTCGTCGGCCTCGATCTCGACCGTCGATCGCTTGTCGCCCTCCGGCGTCTCCCAGGAGCGCTGGCGCAGACGGCCGGTGACCAGCACGCGGGAGCCGCGGGTCAGCGACTCGGCAACGTTCTCGCCGAGGCTCCGCCACGCGGCGACACGGAAGAACGAGGTGTCCATGTCCTTCCACTGGCCCGTCGCGTCGTCCTTTGCCCTGCGACTCACGGCGACACTGAAATTCGCTACCGCCGCGCCGTTCGGCGTGTACCGAAGCTCCGGGTCGTCGGTCAGGTTGCCGACGATCGTGACTTGATTCTCGCTAGCCATCAGCCATCACCACCTTGCTCGCTCGCTCCTCGAGTGCCGGCCAGGCGCTCGAGGAGGGGGAAGTCCCGCCTCATGCCGCGTCCGTTCGGACGATCTTGAAACGCAGTATCTCGTCGGCGAGGGAGAGAACCCGGTCGAGCTCGCTCAACGTGCTGGGCTCGGCCTGGAACGGCACGACGAAGTAGTGCCCTTCGGCCTTCTTGTCGATCTCGTGTGCGAGTCTGCGCTTGCCCCAGTCGTCCACGGAGCCGGTGCTGCCTTCGTGCTCCGAGATGACCTTGGTGATGCGCTCGACCGCCTTGCCGACGATCTGCTCGTCGGCCTCAGGATCGACGATGATCATGATCTCGTAGTTCCTCAGCTGCCACCTCCCTCGGTCTCGCGGCCCCATATGGAGCAGGAGTGGACCTGCCCACATCGTAGCAGCGCCTCGCCACCTGCGACCCGGAGCACCGTATCAGGGGGCACTGACACGTCATTCCTGGGCGCTGAGGATCCAGGAGGTGAAGTGCCACGCGTCCCAGGCATCGGCCACCAGGGAGGGCCACCCGCCGGAGGACGAGGTCGAGGGATCCACGTGCCGGAACGAGCTCACGGTCACGACTCGCGCCTCGGGCAGGGCCGCCCGCAGCCGGACCACCTCGCCGTACGGGACCGCCGGATCGTCCGTCGAATGCATCGCGACGACCGGCACCTCCAGACGCGCCGCGACCCGGGAAGGAGAGAACCTCTCGAGGTGCTCGCGCAGCTCGACGGGCACCCGAGCCACGAGCTCCGGGGTCCGCTCGGGGTCTCGGTTCCTGAGCAGGTCGAACACCGCACGGGTCTCCGGAAGGAGGTCCGATGGATCGTCGGACTCGAGGGCCTCCCGAAGAGGCCGGCGATCCACCTCGGGACCGAGGCCAACCACCGCGTGCTCCAGGATCGTCCGGGCGGCCGGATGTCCCTCCCAAGGAACGCGGAGGCCACCGACCAGCGAGGTTCCCGTGGTCACGGCCTGGATGACCCCGACGAGATCCCAGTACGCGCCGAACGTGGCGACCTGGACGACGTGGCCACGCAGCCGCTCGTCCGCGGCCGCGACGAGCGCCAAGGAGCCTCCGTAGGAGATCCCGAGCAACACGACCTCAGCGGAAGCAGCCGCATGCGACTCGAGCGCGAGCGCCCCGCGGACGATCCGGTCGAGGTCCTCCGTGCCGAATCGCTGCTCGTACAACGTGAGGTCGGGGATGAACACGGCGCGGCCGGCTCTCGCCAGGGATCGGGCCAAGCGCACCGCCCGCGGATCGTTCTTCCCGAGCGGCGCGGCGCCGGGAAGCAGCATGATCGGAGGCGACGGACGCTCCGGCGAGTAGAGGTGGCCGGTCACCCCGTCGAGCGAGACATCCGTCCTTCGGATCTCGGGAGCGAACGGCCGCGGAAAGTCGATCCCCACGGACTCGGCGAGAACCGCGAGCGCCTTGCCGCGAGCCTGCACCGGCGGCAGGAAACCGGCCGCCATCACGAGGCCGAATACGACGAGCCCCAGTCGCAGGCGACGAGAAGAAGCCACATCTCTCGCAGGCTATCCCGCGAGGGATGTGGCGGTGGTGTGTCCCCCCGGAGGTCGGGTTCTGAGTCACCCAAACCTGGCGGGTAAGACAGGCGCGGCGGCCAAGGCCGCCGCGCCTGTCTCTTGGGGGTTTTTCTTCGTTAAACCCTGGTGCTTCGCCGTCCCGCGAAGACGAACCCCAAACCGGCTAGCCCGAGCAGAATCATCACGAGCAGGAAGCTTGTGATGTCCGCTCCCGTGAAGGCAAGCTCTCCCTCAGCGACGAGCACTGCCGGAGCAGCTTCCGCGCCGCCTCGCGCAGGACGCGGGTCACGGTTGCCCTGGCTGGTCGAGCTCGCGTCGCTGACGATGGTCGGTGGGGTCGGGTTCCCGCTCGGCACCACCGGCGTGTCATCGTCGTCCTTGTCGCAGGTGTTCCCGTTGCCGTTGCCCTGTCCCGCGCCGGCCGCTCCACCGTTGCCGTTGCCATTCCCGCAGTTGGGGTTGGTCGGTGTGGTCGGAGGCGTGGTCGGAGGCGTTGGCTTCGGAGGCTTGGGCGGCTTCGGAGGCTTCGGAGGCTTCGCGGGCTTGGTCTTGCCCCCGCAGTGACCC
>CAZKFH010000061.1:0-11362 GCA_964551945.1 uncultured Actinomycetes bacterium
GGCCGCTGCGGCTGCCGCCGGAGTCGTGGCGGGTGCGCTCATCGTCATGGCCCTGCCCGTTCCGGGCGTACGCGCGCCCCGCGAGCCGCAGCGCCTCGACGCGCAGCCCACACGGGTCGACACGCTCCTGGTATGGACACCGAGTGCGATCCCTTCAGGACTGGACGAGCGGATCGCGAGGCTGCCCTCCGTGGCGAACGTAACATTGGTGCGAAGCGGAACCGCCTGGCTGGACGCATGGACCGGGGGAAGGGCACCAGACGGGTACGCCGTTCCGGTCGAGGTGGCCGCGATCGACGACCGAACGTACCGCCGCTTCCTGCCGCCGGCGGATCGCGGGCTCATGGACGCCCTTGCAGAGGGTGGAGCGGTGCTCGGTGAGACCTCGGCGGGACTGCGGGGCCTCGTCGCCGGAGGCAACCTCCGCTTCGGGCGGGTCACCCTGCCCGGCGCGGGCGTGCTGGACGACACGCTGGTGGGCGCGCACGAGGTGATCGTCGATCTCGAGAGGGGATCGCGGCTGGGGATCGTGAGACCTCGGTACATCCTGGTCGCACCACGCGAAGGCGCCGACTCCGCGACTGTCGAGCGCGCCATCCGTCGCCTGATCCCGTCAACCACCAGGGTACGCATCCGCCGCCCGGGGGAGACGCCGGTATTTCGCCACGGCGACGCCGTGCTTCCGCAGGTCTCTGTCAAGGAGGTCTTCGGCGAGTTCGCTGCAGCGCCGCGCGGCGACGGCACCCTCGACGTTCATCCCACTTGGGAACGAGAGAACATCGTGAGCGAACGCGTCCCGATGCTCGGAGAGTTCCGATGCCACCGCTTGGTGATGCCACTCGTTCGCGCCGCGCTGGAGGACCTTCAGGGGCGAGGTCTGGCGCGACTGGTGAACCCGGCCGACTTCGGCGGCTGCTACTACCCGAGGTTCATCGCGAGCGACGAGGGCTCGGGGATCTCGCACCACGCGTGGGGCATCGCGATCGACATCAACGTGTCCGAGGGTCTGCCGGGCCGGGAGCCGACGATCGACGAGCGCATCGTCGACGCGTTCGAGCGTCAGGGCTTCGTCTGGGGCGGACGGTTCCTGATCCCGGACGGGACGCACTTCGAGTTCCAACGCTTCCCGTAGCGGCTCCGGGGGGAGGAGTCGAACCCCCATCTCGAGGCACCAAAAGCCCGCGTCATGCCGTTAGACCACCCCGGAACGGGCCGATTATCCCAGTCAGCAGAGGACTCGAGTCCCGAGTCGACGGACGTCCGCCCTCAATCCAAGGGGAGGGCCTTCTTTCAGCCGCGGGCCGAGGTGCCGAAAATAGGAGGTGGAGGCCGAACACATGTTCGCGTCTCAAACTCTACGACATTCTTCAGCGGCCAGCCGACGCGACAACGATTCCGCCGACGGTCCTAGCGAGCTCCTCCGCGTGACGGCCGTCCCGGGCCAAGCCCGCGACCGTCGGACCGCTCCCACTCACGACCGCTCCGAGCGCGCCCCTCTCGAGCAGTCGAGTCTTCGCATCTCCGACATCGTCCCGATGCTCGATCACGAACCTCTCCAGATCGTTGGCCAGCAGCGGCCCGATCCCGTCGATCTCGCCTCGACCCAGCCGGCCGACCACGTCAGTCACGTTCGCCCGCGAGGGCACCCCCGTCGCATCCCACCGTTCATAGGTGTCGGTGGAGGCGATCCCGTCCTCCGACGTGACGAGCACCCACCAGGTCCGAGCAAGATGAACACGCTCCACGAGCTCGCCGCGTCCTCGGGCGATCACCGGGCCGTCGAACAACAGCGCCGGCACGTCTGAACCGACCTGGGCCGCCACCGAGATCAGCCCCTCGATACCCAGACCGCACCTCCAGAGCCGGTCGAGCGCGCGAAGCGTCGCCGACGCGTCCGCGCTCCCGCCGCCGAGACCGGCAGCGACCGGGATCTTTTTCGACAGGAGAAGATGCGCCCCGCCCGTGTGGCCGACACGTTCCTGCAGGGCTCGAGCCGCACGCAGGACGAGATTGTCATCGCTCGCTGGAACCGCATCCGCTCGGTCCCCGACGATCGTCAGACGCAGGTCGTCCGCAGCGACCGCCTGGACCCCATCCGCGAGCGTGATCGGGAGGATCAGGGTCTCGATGTCGTGGTACCCGTCGTCGCGACGGCCGAGGACCCGGAGGACCGGGTTGATCTTTGCCCGGGCGGGCTCGGTCACGACCTCAGTCACGGATCTCCTCGGCGAGCCGAGCGAAGTCCCCGAGCCCGAGCGTCTCGGCACGCACCCGCTCATCGAGTCCAGCCCGCCGCAATGCCTCGCGCGCCGCCTCAAGATCGAGCCCCAGCCGGACGAGCGCCGACGTCATCATCTTGCGACGTTGGGCGAAGCCCTCCTCGATCAAACCGAAGAGCTCCGCCTGCGGTGTCTCGACGGGCGGCGGGCGGCGCTCGATCCGCAGCACGACCGACTCAACCTTGGGCTCGGGCCAGAACACGCTCGGCGCGACTCGGCGCGCCACCTTCACGGTCGCGCGGTACGCGATCTTCAGGCTCACTGCCCCGAACGCTTCCTCACCCGGTCCGGCTGCCAGCCGCTCCCCCACCTCTCGCTGGACCATGACGAGCATTGGGTCAACGCGCGGCGCATCCTCGAGCAGTCGGAGGAGCACCGACACCGCCACGTTGTACGGAAGGTTGGAGGCCATGCGCCACCCGCCTTCGGCGAGCAGCTCCACCCAGTCAAGATCCATCGCGTTCGCATGGACCACGCGGACGGGGAGCCCCTCCACGACCTCCTGCAGGGGCGGGATCAGCGAGGGATCGGATTCGATCGCCAGCACCTCCGCCCCCGCTCCCGCCAACGCCACCGTCAGGGAGCCGAGGCCGGCGCCGATCTCGAGGAATCGCGAACCGGGCTCCGCCCCCGCCTCCCGGGCGATGGCCCGCGCCAGATTGGCGTCGGCGAGGAAGTGTTGCCCGAGCGACTTTCGAGGGCGGACGCCGTGCCGTCCGGCGAGCTCGGTCAGCGAGCGGCGGGTGAGACCCCTACCAGGAGATGCGGACGTTGATCGTCCCGGTGCCGAGGGGTGCGAGTCGGGCGAAGGCGTCGTCGGAGAGGTCGATGATCCTCCCGTCGACGTAGGGGCCACGGTCGTTGATTACCACGGTCACCGACTTGCCGTTGGCCACGTTGGTCACGTGCACCTCCGTCCCGAACGGCAGCGAGGGGTGCGCGGCGACCATGCCGACCCGGTGATACCAGGACGCGATGCCGGCCTGCGATCGGGGAGGTCGTGTGCCCTCCACGACCACCGCTGCCACCGGGGGACGCACGCGCCGCGTGTCGACGAGCGTGCGAGCGACCTCGTGTCCGTTCTCGAGCCGCACCTCGAACGTCCGCTGTGTCAGGCCCGGGACGCCCGCCCGGATCACCTTCCGGACGCCCTGCGTGTACTCGTTCGACTGCTGGACCTCGGTGGAGAACGGGAGCTCCTGCTCCTCGACGACGCGACTGATCTCCACGCGGACCACGCGGATCTGCATCCCGGGAACGAGCGAGGACGAGAGCGCCGGCGTGACCTCGTCGGAGTTGTCGAACGTGATGCCGAGGTTGTCGAGCAGATCACCGACGTTCAGCTCGTTCGTGATCACCTGACGTGTCTCGCCGTCGACCGCGACTCGGACGTTCACCGCCTGGCGGTAGACGATCATGTCCCCGTCTTCCACGCTCGCTCCTCGAGACGGGGTGATGTGAGCGCTGCGTCCGGCGCGAAGGTTGATCTGCTCGAGCACGTCGTCCACGGTCTCGCCAGTCACGTACACCGTGCGCTGGGTGCCGTTGAGGGAGAGCGTGATCTGCTTCGCCAGCAGCACCTGGACCTGCATGCCATCGGAGAGACTCGCACCGAGTTCGGGGCTAACCTCGTCGTGCTGACCGATCGATAGGCCTTGCTCGGTGAGCAGGTCGCCGACCGTCCCCGCGAAGGTGTCGACGCTACGCGGCGCCTGATCCACGATCAGGGTGACGCTCTTGCCGAGGAGGAAGAAAGCGCCGCCGGCGCCCAGAACGACAAAGAGAACGAGCGGAAGGGCCAGACCGGCGAATCGAGTCCGGCGAACCTTCCCCGCTCGTCCTATTGCGGGCGGGTATGAAGCTTCTTCCCCCCCAGCGGCACGGTGGCTGCCGGGCATGAAGCAAGAACCTAACAGCCCAGCAAGGGCCTCTCCAACTCGGGCAAAGCACCAAAGTAGCCCTAAGGGGGCAGGTTGAACGCTTGCCGCGCGTTCGCGGTCGTCCGTTTCGCCAGCTCAGCGGCTTGCTCTCCTCGAGCCGCCGCGAGCGCCTCCACGACGTACCGAACGTTCGCGGGAGCATTCTCTTTGCCGCGGAGCGGCTGGGGTGGAAGGAACGGGCTGTCGGTCTCGACCAGCAGCAGCTCCGCGGGGACCTGGGTCGCCGCTTCGAGGAGGTAGCCGTTCTTGGGGTACGTCACGATCCCCGCGAACGAGCAGAAGTACCCGCGGGCCGTGGCTTCGCGAGCGACCTTCGCATCTCCCGAGAAGCAGTGGAGAACCACGCGCTCGACGCGTTCTTCTTCCAGGATCCGCAGGACGTCGTCCCACGCATCCCGCGCGTGCACGACCATGGGCTTGCCGGTATCCCTGCCCAGCGCGCAATGGACGCGGAACGCACGCTCCTGCTCATCGGCCGGCGACAACAGCCGGAAGTGGTCGATCCCCGTCTCGCCCACGCCCACAACGCGGGGATCGTGGAGGAGCTCCTCGACCACCGATCCCGCGGCCGAGTCGAACGCGCTCGCCTCGTGCGGATGGACTCCCGCGGTCGCGAAGACCCCGGCGATCGAGTCAGCGAGCTCCCGCGCCTGGCGACTCGACTCCGGGTCGATCCCGACGCAGATCATGCCCTCGACGCCGCCCGCCCGAGCATCCGCCGCCGCCGACGCCGCGTCGCCTTCCATCATGAAGAGATGGCAGTGCGTATCGAAAAGCGAAAGTCGCTCGGGCATGGGCTCGGTCAGGTCATCTCCAACCTGGGGAACAGCGATTCACCCTTCGTGACCTGCGTTCCGGGCCGCAGGCCGCCCCAGCTCGCCGCCTCCGGTAACTGCCGGCCCCCCAGGGGTTCCTCGATACCGAGCTGGTTCCAGAGGGACGCAGCCGCCCTCGGCATGATCGGGCTGATCAGAACACTGAGGATGCGGAGGACCTCGGCCGACGCGTACAGCACCGACGCGAGCTCCTCGCGGCGCGCGTCATCCTTCGCGATCGCCCACGGTTCCTTCTCCACCAAGTAGTGGTTTGCCCGCCCGACCAGGTCCCACACCGCTCCGAGTGCCGGCGAGAGCTCGATCCGATCCATATGCACGTCGTAACGCCTGGCTGCGTCCGCGGCCACCGTCGGCAGATCGCCCGCCGCCGAGGCGTCGGACGGCTCCGGCACGGCACCCTCGAAGTACGAGCCGATCATGGCGAGCACGCGGCTCGCGAGGTTCCCCAGCCCGTTGGCGAGGTCTGCGGTGTACCGGTCGGTCATCGACTCCCAGGAAAAGCTTCCGTCCTGGCCGAACTGGATCTCTCGCATGAAGTAGTAGCGGTAGGCATCCGCACCGAAGTGCTCGACGAGCGTCCGAGGATGGATCCCGGTGAGCTTCGTCTTGCTCATCTTCTCGCCACCGACCAGGAGGAACCCGTGGGCCCAGACCTGCCGCGGGACTTCCACGCCGGCGGCCATGAGCATCGCGGGCCAGTAGATCGCGTGGAACCGAACGATGTCCTTGCCAATGAAGTGGACGTCCGCGGGCCACGTGCGCGCGAATCGTTCCTCGTCGCTCCCGTAGCCCCCCGCGGTGATGTAGTTCGTGAGCGCGTCGAACCACACGTAGCAGACGTGCTTCGGATCCCATGGCAGGGGGATCCCCCATGCGAACGACGTGCGCGAGATCGAGAAGTCGCGCAGCCCGCCGCGGATCACCGAGAGGACCTCGTTCCGTCGCGCCTCCGGCTCGATCGCGGATGGGTTGCGCTCGTAGTGCTCCAAGAGCCGGTCCTGGTAGGCGGACAAGCGGAAGAAGTAGTTCTCCTCGGACATCCGCTCGACCGGACGGCCATGGATCGGACAGTTCCCGTCGACGAGCTCGTCCTCCGTGTAATAGGCCTCACAGGAGACGCAGTAGAGCCCCTCGTACGCGCCGAGGTAGATGTCGTCCCGGCCGTTCTCGTGCACGGACGTCAACAGTTTCGTCACCGCCGTCTCGTGCCGCGGCTCCGTCGTCCGGATGTAGTCGTCGTACGAGATGTCGAGCATGTCCCACACCTCGCGCCATTTCGGCTCCATCTGATCGACGAAAGCCTGCGGCTCGAGCCCCTGCTCCTGGGCCGCCTGCGGCACCTTCTTCCCGTGCTCGTCGGTGCCGGTGAGGAACAGCACGTCCTCCCCCCGCAGGCGGTGGTACCGAGACACGAAGTCGGTCGCGACCGTCGTGTAGGCGTGCCCGATATGCGGGACGTCGTTCGGGTAGTAGATCGGCGTCGTGACGTAGAAGGTGTCCCCGCTCATCGAGTGACGGATTCTCCCACAGCGTGTCAGGCTCGCCGCCGAAGCGACGCTTCGTAGAGATCGCGCTTTGACGCGCCGGTCTCCTCCGCGATCCGCGCAGCGGCCTCCCGACGCGGCAAGCCCTCCACCGTCAAGGCCTCAACCTGATCCCCGAGCGCGTCGAGGTCACGAACCTCCGAGGGGCGCGCCCCGTCGATCACCACCACGACCTCTCCGCGAACCTCCTCTGTCGCGAAACGAGCGGCCAGCTCCGACAGGCGCCCCCGGATCACCTCCTGATGCAGCTTGGTCAGCTCGCGTGCCACGGCGACCCGCCGGTCCCCGAGCTCCTCGAGCGCCTCCTGCATCAGCACGCCCACCCGCCGAGGAGACTCGAACAGGATGAGCGTGCGAGGGTCGGTCGCGAGCTCGGCAAGTCGTGCTTTTCGCTCGCCGGGCTTGCGAGCGAGGAACCCTTCGAAGGAGAACCTGGCCGTCGGCAGGCCCGAGACCACGAGCGCGGCGATCGCCGCCGACGGCCCCGGGATCACGTCCACCTCGATGCCGGCCTCGACGCACGCGGCGACGAGCCGATAGCCGGGATCCGAAAGCCCCGGCATCCCCGCGTCCGATACCAGCGCGATGTCCCGGCCCTCCCGAAGGTGCTCCAGCAGCTCGGGGATCCGCCGGCGCTCGTTGCCGTCGTAGAAGGAGAGCAGCCGGGGAGCGTGCACCTCGAGATGCGAGAGGAGCTTCCTCGTGCGCCGCGTGTCCTCGCAGGCGATCACGTCCGCGTCCTTCAAGGCACGCGCGGCACGCTCGGTCACGTCACCGAGATTGCCGATCGGCGTGCCGACCAATCGGAGGGCGCCTGCCATGGACTCATTATCGGCTTCGTTGGTTCGGGCAGGTTCTATCCTGAGGGACCCCGTGAGCACCACGCGCAAGGCCGTGCTTGCCATCGGTGCCGTGACCCTGCTCGCCGGCGCCCTTCGCTTCCATGCGCTGTCGCGGCCCCCGGACAAGGTGTTCGACGAGGTCTATTACGCGAGCGATGGCTGCCTGTACGCGGGCGAGCCCTACCGCGAGTGCGACCTGGACGACGACGCCGAGCGCTCGTGGGTCCACCCTCCGCTGGGCAAGCAGCTGATCGCCCGGGGGATCGACGTGTTCGGGAACCGGCCGTTCGGCTGGCGCTTCTCGGCGGCTCTCGCCGGGACCGGTTTGGTCGCGCTGGTGGGCATCCTCGCGTTCCTGCTGTTCGGCTCCGCGGTCTGGGCGGGCGTCGCCGCGTTGCTCGCCGCCACTGAGCATCTCCTGTTCGTCCAGTCACGTATCGCGATGCTCGACGTGTTCCTCGCGTTCTTCATCGTGCTCGGCTTCGTGCTGCTCGTCGCCGACCGGAAACGGGTCGATCGCGCCTTCTCCCTGGCCGGTCCGGATGATCCGCCTCCACGGTCGCGCCGCCCATTCCGCTACCTCTCCGGCGCGGCCTTCGGGGCTGCGATTGCGGTCAAGTGGTCCGGCGTCCTCGCCCTGCTCGCAGCAGTGGGGCTCGCGATCGCGTGGGAGCGGACGCGCCGGAAGGAGCACGAAGAGCGGAGGCCCCTGTGGTCGGCGATCCGAGAGGAAGGCATCTGGATGTACGTCGCGTTCGCCGTCGTTCCGCTGTTGGTGTACGTCCTGCCCTGGATCCCATGGGTCGCCAGCCGCGACTTCGACGTCGGCGAGCTCGTCGGCCATCACGGGCACATGGCCGAATACCACCTCGGGCTGGACACGGTGAAGGACACCGGCGAGCCGATCCACCCCTACATGTCACGTGCATGGTCCTGGCTCTTGCTTCTGCGTCCCGTTGCCTATCACTGGCAGGGAGACCCGAGCTGTTGTGCTGAGATCCTCGGCATCGGCAGCCCGGCGCTCTTCTGGGGAGCGCTGCTCGTGATCCCGTACCTGCTGCTGGTCTGGACCTCACGTCGCGAGTGGCAGGCCGGAGCGATCCTGCTCCCGATCCTGGTGCAGCTCCTCCCCTGGTTCGTCGTGGCTCGCCCGCTGTTCCTCTTCTACATGACACCGATCGCTCCGTTCCTCGCGCTCGGCATGGTCTATCCCCTGCGAGACCTGGTTCGCTCAGGGTTGGACCGTCGCCTCGCCGTCGCGGCGGCCGCCACCGTCGTGGGGGTCTGCGTCGCCCTGTTCGCGTTCTTCTGGCCCGTGCTCTCGGCGTCACCGCTGACGTACGAGCAATGGCAAACGAGGGTCTGGTTCGATGGCTGGGTCTGAGTCAGCCTTCGAGGCGCTGGTGGCCGAGGCGCTCGACGGCTTGCCCGCGTGGGTGCACGAGAGGCTGGAGAACGTGCAGGTCGTCGTCGAAGCAGAACCCCCGGTCGACGCACCCAATCTCTTGGGCCTGTACCACGGCATCCCCCTGACCGAGCGAGGAAACAACTACACCTGGGCGCTCCCCGACCAGATCACGCTCTACCGCAGCACCATCGAGCGCGAAGCCGGGAACCGGCCCGACGCCGTCCGGCGCGTCGTCGCCCACACGGTGGTGCACGAGATCGCGCATTTCTTCGGCATCTCCGACGAGCGCTTGCACGAGCTCGATCGGTACTGACCGAGACCCGAGCCCGACCCCAGCTGCGTCGGCCAGTCCGCAGCTACTGAACGGTCAGCGTCCCGGACATCTCCGGGTGGAGCGAGCAGTCGAAGTCGTACGTTCCTGCGGCCAGGGTGATGTCGACCGACGATTCGGCGCCCGTCTCCACCAGCTCGTCGATGCTCTCGTCGGCAACCGTGAACGTGTGGGTCGCTGCGCCCTCGTTGACGAGCGAGAGGGTCGAGCCCGCGTCCACGACGGGATCGGTGGGCTCGAATGCGTTGTCGACCATGGTCACCGTGTCGGTCGCAGTTCCCGTGCCGGTCCCGCCCCCGTTCCCCTCATCGTCCCCGCCACCTCCGCAAGCCGTCCCGGCCACGAGCACCGCGATGAACACCCAGCGTGCGTATCTCACATGAACCTCCTCTGTTTGAGTGGCGCATCGTACTCACTCGGACGTGTGTGAGTCTCCTCGAGCTTGGGAATAACACCTGGAGAGCCGAGAGGAGGAATTTCCTATGGGTGGCGAACAGGACAAGGCAGAAGGTGCGTGGGACAACGCCAAGGGCAAGGTGAAGGAGAAGGTCGGCGAGCTGACCGACGACGAGAACACCGAAGCCGAAGGCAAGAAAGACCAGATCAAGGGCAAGGTTGAGGGCGCCAAGGGCGACCTCAAGGAAGCGGGCGAGAAGGTCAAGGACAGCATCAACAAAGCGTTCGATTAGTCCGAGTGCCCTCGGAGCGAAAAGCCGCGGAAGGCCCCGCGGCTTTTCGTGTTTCCGGTGCCCTCGAGCGGAACGAGCCGGCCGTTACGCCGGTCGGCGCTCCAAGATGACGACCGGGATCTCCCGCGACGTTCGCTCCTGGTAGGTGCGGTAGCCGGGCCATGCCTTCACCGCGCGCGGCCAGATGCGCGCACGTTCTTCGGCTGACGCGACGCGTGCGCGAACCTTCCGGCGCTCCCTTCCCACCTGAACCGTCACGTCGGGGTGCGCCATCAGGTTGTGGAACCAGGCCGGGTGCTTCGGGTACCCGCCCTTGGAGGCGATGATCGCCAGGTTCGGACCATCCTCCAGGTACACGAGTGCCGCGGTTCGGCGCTTCCGCGTCTTGGCCCCGATGTGGTCGAGGAGCAGCATCGGCGGGACCCCCGGGATGTGCTGGCCCAGCCGTCCATTTGTGGCGCGATAGATCGCAGCGTGGGCACGCATGACACGGTCGAGCACCGGCCATGCCTTGTCAGCGAGTGCGAGGAAGCCCACGGGGTCAGGCTAGCGCGGTGGTTCGAGTATCACGACCGGGATCTCACGCGGCGTTCTCTCTTCGTATACCGCGAACCCGGGCATGACCCGCTTCTGTTCCCCCCAGATTCGAGCGCGCTCCTCGCCTTCAGCCACACGCGCTACCGCAGTTCTCGTCTTGGTTCCCACCTCGACCGTCACCTCGGGGTTCGCCTTCACGTTGTGGAACCAGTCCGGGTTCGTCCGAGAACCGCCCTTCGACGCGAAGACCGCGAGGGATCCGTCTTCCAAGTCCCGGTAGGCGAGCGGATTCACGCGTTCGACGCCACTCTTCGCTCCGCGGTGGTGCAGGAGGAGGATCGGGGTCCTCTCGAAGCGCCCGCCGACCTTGCCGCCGTTCGAGCGGAACTCCTCGATGATGTTCCAATCGTTCGCCATGTCATGTGGAACACCTCTCCCACCCCCTACATTCCGTGCGGCTCGACCGAGTGGAGACGCTGGAAGTGCTGGCGGCCCTTCGACGATCTAGCGGTCAGCCCGCGCGCTCTTTGGCCGGGTGACTTACGAAATGATGGAATCAGCGTGGCGGCCGCCGGCGCCGACGGGAGAGAGACCTGATTGGATGGAACCCTTCGCCCAGACGATCAGCGCGGCGAAGAAGTACGTCGTGTCGAGCACCCTGGAGCAGGTCGATTGGAACGCGGAACTCGTGCGCGGGGATCTGGGCAAGGCCGTTCAGCAACTCAAGCGGGAGTCGGGCAAGGGACTGTTCGTGGGAGGTGTGAAGCTCCCACTGGCGTTGACGGAGCTGGGATTGATCGATGAGTACGAGTTCGTGGTGCATCCCAGGCTCGCGGGCCACGGGCCGACGTTGTTCGCGGGGCTATCGAAGCATGTCGACTTGAAGCTCGTGAGCCGGCTGGAGTTCGGCTCGGGGGCAGTGGCGATGCGGTACGAGCCGAGAAGGTAGCCATCGG
>CAZKFH010000062.1:0-11221 GCA_964551945.1 uncultured Actinomycetes bacterium
GCGCGCCCCAGTACCGGTCGGACGGAACGTCGATCGGGCCCATCGTGTCCGTCTCGGTACGCATCTCCGTCACAGGATCACTTCCTCCTCAGCCAGCGATCGAGCTCGCCCCGGTGCACGATCCCGAGGACAAGGACGACACGCTCATCATCGATCAGGTCATACATGATGCGGTAGTCGCCGGCGCGGAGACGGCGGAAGGAGTCTCGCACCCCCTTGATCGTCTTGATCCGCTTGCCACCACGACTTCCCCGACCAGCCTCCGCTGCGAGGCGTAACAGGGAAGTGCGTACCGCCGTGCGTGTGCGAGCCGGCAACGCCTCGTAGGCTTTTTTGGCGTCCCGCGCGAGGCGAACCTCGTACTCAGGGGAGCTCACTCAACGGGGTCGTGCGGCCGCGCCGATGATCTTCCCTCGCCCGCCGACGCATCCGGATGAGCTCATCCGCATTGGCCAAGACGAGGTCCTCCGCATCCTCTATCGGAACGATCGCCGCGGCGGGGCGTCCTCGCTTGGTGATGACGTAACTGGCGCCATTGGCGACCTCATCGACCACCCGAGAGGCCTCTGCCTTCAAGCCTTTGATCCCGATCTCCGCCACCTGGCACTCCCCTCTTTAGGTGGTCACCTTCGTGACTACTCTATCAGACGCGGACGCGCAGCTCCTCAGAAGCCTGCGGCCAGAACAACTCGGTCACCGGCCGAGGTATGGCCCGCTTCCGACACCGGTAGGCTCCCGCCGTGGCAACGAAACGCCCGCCCATCACGACCATCCTCCGCCGGGCCGGCGCGATCGAGCCGGGGAGCCTTCTGGCGAACGTCGCGGCGCTCCCACGACTGATCGGGCGAGGGTCCTCGCTCGGTCATCTGAGCCACGTCAACGCCCGGGCGTTCGGAAACAAGCCAGCGATCCACGACCGCCGGGGCACGCTCACGTGGGGGGAGCTCGACGCGCGGGCGAACCGACTGGCCCGGGGACTCGGCGCGAACGGCGTGCATCCCGGCGACAGGGTCGCCGCACTGCTGCGCAACGGCCGCGAGCTCATCGAGGTGTTCCTCGCCTGCCAGAAGATCGGGGCGGTGGCGTGTCCGCTCAACACCTGGGGCAAGACCGCTGAGCTGAGCTCCGCCTTCGAGAACGCCCGGCCCTCGTTCCTCGTGTACGAGACGCAGCACGCCGCCCAGCTCGAGGGAGCAACACCGAGCGACGTCCCACGGGTGGCCGTTGGGAGAGACGCCGGCGACGACGGCTACGAGCAACTGCTGGCTGCACACTCGACCAGACCGCTCCCGCCCGTGACGCTGCACCGTTCCCCGCCCCGCCTCGTGATCCACACGTCCGGCACAACAGGACGGCCGAAGGGTGCCAAGCGGGCCACCGGGGTGCATGACGCGCGCAAGCTCATGGCGCTCTTGTCGGTGGTGCCGTACCACCGGCAGGACGTGATCCTGGTGCCAGCGCCGATGTTCCACTCGTTCGGCATCCTCAACTTCACGATCGCGGCATTGCTCGGCTCGACCCTGGTCCTACCGGAGCGGTTCGACCCCGAGGAGTCGCTCGAGCTCATCGAGCGTCATCGGGTCACGGTGGCCGCGTTCGTACCGGTGATGCTGCACCGCTTGGTGTCGATGCCCGATGCGGGCCGAGATGCGGACCTGTCCAGCCTTAGGATCACACTCGTCAGCGGCTCCTCCCTGGCTCCCTCGCTACGAGAGCGTGCCCGTGAGGTCCTGGGCGAGACGCTCTACGACCTCTACGGCTCCACAGAGGCCGGCTGGGTCGCGATCGCGACCCCCAAGGATGTCGCGAAGCGCCCCGAGAGCGTCGGTCGCCCGGTGCCCGGCGTGGACGTGGCCGTGCTCGGTGAGAACGACGAGACCCTCCCCACCGGCGAGGTCGGCCGCCTATTCATCCGGAGCGACGCGAAGTTCGAGGGATACACCGGCGGCGAGCAGGCCGAGGAGCGAGACGGCCTCTTCAGCCTCGGCGACCTCGGCCACCTCGACGCCGAGGGCTACCTCCACGTGGAGGGGCGGGCCGACGACATGGTCGTGGTCGGGGGCGAGAACGTCTACCCGATAGAGATCGAGGAGGTCATCAGCCGGATCGATGGTGTGGACGACGTGGCGGTCGCCGGAGGCCCGGATCCCGAGTACGGCCGGGTCCTCGTGGCGTTCGTGGTGGGCGACGCGACCGAGGAGCGGATCCTCCAGGCCTGCCGGGACGCGCTGGCCTCCTACAAGGTCCCCAAGCGCGTCGAGCGAGTGGACGAGCTGCCGCGCACGGGCACGGGGAAAGTGCTCACCCGAGAGCTCGTCGCTTCGCTCGAGCAGAAAGAGTGACACAACCCACGCGGGGGCTTGCGCACCGCGCGAGGGGCATGTAGAAATCGCCCTGGAACCGCTGGAGCCCTCGGGCTCCGGCGGTTCCACTCGTTTCACCCCTCGGAATCTCCCGCCCTCCCGTATCGTTGAAGGAACGCAACCCACACACGAAGGAGGGACGCGAGATGAGCGAGGCGACGTTCGGCGCGGGGTGCTTCTGGGGCGTGGAGTACGTCTTCCGCCGCGTTCCCGGGGTGCTCGACGTTCAGGTCGGGTACAGCGGAGGCCACACCGTGAACCCCACGTACGAGGAGGTCTGCTCCCACACGACCGGGCATGCCGAGGTCGCGCAGGTCTCGTTCGATCCCGAGAAGGTCACGTACGAGCAGCTGCTCGAGGTGTTCTGGGCGATGCACGACCCCACACAGGTGGACCGGCAGGGGCCCGACATCGGCGACCAGTACCGCAGCGTGATCTTCACGCACGACGACGAGCAGCGAACCGCGGCCGAGGCCTCGAAAGCGCGGGCCCAGGAGCGCTTCGACCGTCCCATCGCCACGAAGGTCGAGGAGCTACCGGCGTTCTACACCGCGGAGGACTACCACCAGGAGTACTACACGAAGACGGGCCACGAGCCGTACTGCCACGTGGTTCCCACGGGGGTGCTCGAGAGCCTGGGACTGATCCCGGCAGGGAGGTAAGAAGAGTTAAACGGTCGCGGCGTGGTCGGTCGTGGTGAAGTCCCCGACCAGACGGCGGATGCCGAGCAGCGCGTCGATCTCGTCGGCCGCCGCCGGCCTCGAGAACAGGAACCCCTGGGCAGCGTCGAAGCCGAGCTCGCGCAGCTGCGCGACCTGGGACGCGTTCTCGACGCCCTCCGCTACGGTCTGCAGGCCCAAGCTGCGGCCGATCGAGACCATCACGGGTGTCAGGCTCGACCCCTGCTTCGTCCCCACGCCCTGGATGAAGGATCGGTCGACCTTCAGGACGTTGAGCGGGAACCGGGCCAGGTAGCCGAGTGAGGCATAGCCCGTCCCGAAGTCGTCGATCGCCAGGCGAACGCCGACAGCGCGGAGCTCCTCCAGACGGGCGAGAACCTCTTCAGTGTCGCTCATCAACACGGTCTCGGTGATCTCCAGCGTGAGCGACATTGGGTCGAGCCCCGTCGTCGCCAGGGCAGTCCGCACGTCGTTGACGAACCGTGGGTCCTGGAGCTGCTTGACGGATGCGTTGACGCTCATCGTCAGAGGCAGGTCGCCGTGACGGTCCTGCCACTGGCGGAGCTGTCTGCATGCCTCGTTCAGCACCCAGCGGCCGATCGGCACGATCAGGCCGGTCTCCTCGGCCGTGGGGATGAAGTCGTTCGGGCCCACGAACCCTCGCTCCGGGTGCTTCCAGCGGACCAGCGCCTCGACTCCGAGGATCTGCCCGTCCTTGAGCCCGACGATCGGCTGGTAGTGCAGGATGAACTGATGGCCCTCGACCGCCTTGCGAAGCTCGGCGGCGAGCTCCATCCGCTCGACCGCTGACGCGTTCATCGCCGGCTCGAACACCTCGTACCGGCTCTTGCCCTTCGCCTTCGCCGTGTACATCGCGACGTCGGCGTTGCGCAGGAGGTCCTCGACATCGTCACCGGGACCACCGACGGCGATCCCGAGGCTGCACTGCGTCGAGATCTCTCGCCCATCCACCTGGATCGGCTCGTCCATCTCGCGCAGGATCCGATCGGCGACCGAGCTCGCGACGCGAAGATCCGCGTTCTCCAGGAGGATCGAGAACTCGTCGCCGCCCAGTCGTGCCGCGACGTCGTAGGGCCGGACGCACGTTCGGATGCGGTCGGCGACCTTGGCCAGCAGCCGGTCGCCCGCTTCGTGACCCAGGCTGTCGTTCACGTGCTTGAAGTCGTCGACATCGAGGAACACGACCGCGACGGATCTCCCGTTCCGGCCGGTGCGCCGAAGAGCTCGCTCGACGGACTCCTTGAACAGGGCCCGGTTCGCGAGGTCGGTCAGGGGATCGTGCAGGTTCCGGTGTGCCAGCTCCTGCTCCAGCTGCTTGCGGTCGGAGACGTCTCGGGTATTGAGAACGAGCCCCGCGACAGAAGGGTCGTCCATCAGGTTGGTGACGACGGTCTCGGTGTGACGCCACGTCCCGTCGGCGTGCTTCCACCGAGCGGAGAACTGCGCCTCGCCCGTCGGGCCGTTGAGGACGCGGTGGATCTTCGCGAATGCTGCGAGCTCGTCGTCGGGATGCATGAGCTCGGTGAGGTTTCTCTGCAGGAATGCCTTCGGGTCGAGCCCGAGGACCCAGCCCGCGGCAGGACTCTGGTACCGAACGGTCCCGTCGGCGGAGATGACCGTGACCAGGTCGGAAGAACGCTGGAGCATTGCCGTCATCCTGACGTCGGAGGAGGCTCGGTCCATGGCAACCGCGAGGTTCGCGGCCATCGCCTTCAGTGATCCGATCAGCTGACGGGACGGAGCCCTGCGGCCGGAAACGATGATGACGCCGCGCACCTCGCTGCCCTGAACGGGGATCGCCAACGCGTGCCGGCATCCGTCGGGGAACGGCGGCGTTCCTTCCTCCACGCGCAGCCGAACCATTTCGCCCCGGAACAGCGCGTCGGCGACCTCGGTGGAGATCGCGTCGCTGAGGTCCGGAGGCTCGATGCCGTCTGCGGCACCCATCTCATCCGTTGTGCCAGCGAGCTGGAGACGATCGGGCGCCCCCGTGAAAAGCATGATGCTCATGTCCGAGCCTGCGGTGAGGTCGTCGATCGCGGATACGGCGGCGCCCAGCACGTCTTCCTCTGAGTGCCCTGCCGCCATCTCCGACGCCGCCCGCTGAAGAAGCTCCGTCCGGGCCCGCGAGCCACGAGACTCGCGCAGCCGGATCAGCAGTCCATCCTTCCCCGCAGGCGCCGCTGAAGAGGACGGCTTCGCTGAGCCGTTCCGCGTCATGTAATTGCTATCGGCCGGTTGACCCCCCGCGTTTAGCAGATGGGGTAAAGCGGTCGAGCCAGTCCACGGTGTCGGCCGATCGGGGGACTCAGACGAGCGAAGGATCGCGCTCGGCCGTGGCCATGGAGGCGAGGAGCCCCCACGCAACGAGCGGCCCCACAGCAAGTGAGAGGAACGCCACCCGCCATCCCGCCACCGACACGATCCCTCCGAACAGCGGAGCGGCGATGGCCGCGGCCGCGAAGAGCGCGGTCTGCTGCAAGGCGATCGCGCTCCCGCTGCGGCCGGTCGTGGCGAGCTCGGCCGCTGCGGTGAAGGACAGTCCGTTCCACCCGAACGAGAGCGTTCCGGCGACCACGAGGGCGGGGATCAACACCACGCCGGGGACGTCCAACAACAGCGGGATGACGAGCCACGACACCCCCATCGCGAACGCCATGCGGCGCAGGGGGCCCAAGCGGAGAGCGAGCCGGTCGGACCATCGGCCGGCCGCGATCCGTACGCCCACCCCCGCCACCTGGATCGATGCGAGCGACACGCCGGCGGCCACCTCGGAGAGTCCGCGCTCGTCGTGAAGGAAGATCGCCACGAAGCCGATGACGCTCACCTGCGATGCGACGAGCAACGAGCTCGCGAGCGCCAGACGCCAGAGCCGCCGGTCGCGGAACGGCCGGCTGCCGCGTTCCTTCGATCGAGCGGCCGCGTCGCGGACCCCCACCGCGCACGCGACGGACATCACGCCGCAAACGAGGGCCAGCAGAATCAGCCCCGCTCGAGGGTCCCTGTTCGCCACCATCGACGGGAGCACGAGGGCGGCGATCGCTCCACCAAGCGGAACCGCCGCCTGCCGGATGCCGAGCGCGAGGCCGCGCTCCTTCGGCCCGAACCATCCGGCGACCGCGCTGCCGCTCGCCACGTTGGCGACCGCGCCGAACGCCCCAACACCCAGCAGTCCACCGGCCAGCGTGAGCGCTCCTCCCCGGGTCCCGAGCCAGAGCGCGAGCCCGCAGGCGGCGATCCCCACGGCGAGCGGCCAGCGTTCGCCGCGGCGGTCGATCAACAACCCCCACGGAACGAGCGACAAGGTCGCTCCGAGCGTCATCGCGCCGAGGATCGCGCCGAACGCCGGAAGCGAGAGCCCGAACTCGGTCCGCAAGGCGGGACCGATAGCCGGTAGGCCCTGGAAGATCGCGGCGAACGCCGCCTGCGCGCCCATCCCGAGCGCGAGAACCATCCAGCGATACCGGCTCACCGCGTTGCGCTCTGCGCGTCCACCCTCCTGGCGCGGATGGCTCGCAGCAGTCGATCCTTCCCCTCGAGCAGGAGCCGGCGGAGTGGTCCGGCAAGCTCCGCGTCGTCCAACGCGCGATCAACGAGCTCGACGGTCTCCTCCGAGACGGCCCAGCGAGGGAACATCTGCTCACCGAAAGCGAGCGCGAACTCGAGATCGCGCTCCTCCCACACCCGGTGGATCGCTTCGATGTACCGCCCCGCGTACGGCTCGAGCAGACTCTCCTGACCGGGCTGCTGGAAGCCGCGCATGATCGCGCCGGCCAGCGCGACCGTCAGGGAGCGATCGTCGAGGATCCGGTGCCACGCCGTTTCTTTGGCCTCCGAGGCCGGGCGCGCGGCGTGGGCGGCAGCCTCGTACCGCTCGCCCAGGTCGGTGGGATCACGCTGACGCTCGGCTGCGATCAGCGCCTCGGCCTTGGGGGTGCCCGCCGCCGCGAGCGCCTGGACTATGTGCCAGCGCAACTCCGTGTCCACGGCCAGCCCGGAGATCCCGAAGCTCCCATCGAGGAGCCCGTGCACCGCCTCGAGATCCTCGGGAGATCGAGCCACCGAGATGAACGTGCGGATCCACGCGAGCTGATGGTCACCGCCGGCCTCGGCGCGCCGAGCCTGGTCGAGCGCCGCGGCAGCAAGCCGGTCCGCCCCCAGGTCTCGAGCGCTCAGCTCGCCGTACAGGTGTATAGCAACCTGCGCCTGCGCGAGGACCCGCTCCAGCGCCCCGATCTCCCGTTCTCGTGGCGCGTGGCGAAGCGCCAGCTCCAGGAACTCGCGAGCCGGCAGCTCGGCGTCTCGCGCCATGTCCCACATCGCGGTCCAGCACATCGATCGCGCAAGGGAGTCCTCGATGTCACCGAGCCTCCGACGCAGGGTGCGGAGCGATCCCGGATCGAAGCGAACCTTGACGAAGCTGAGGTCGTCGTCATTGATGAGGGTGAGCTCAGGGAGTCGTTCGCCCTCCAGATCGCCGACCTCGGTGGATTCGCCGACGACGTCGAGCTCGGCGCGCTGACGGCGGACCAGGCGTCCGGACTCATCGTCGTAGAGACCGACCGCCACGCGATGAGAGCGAAGCGTCGGATGCTCTGCCGGCGCGTGCTGCGCCACGTCGAACCGCGTGAACACACCGTCCTGCTCCTCGAAACGCGGAGCCAGGGTATTCACGCCCGGGGTCTGCAGCCACTCCTTCGACCACGCATGAAGGTCTCGGCCCGAGACCTCTTCCAGGGCCTCCAGGAAGTCCGCGAGCTCCGCGGTCCCGTATTCGTGCCGCGCGAAGTAGATCTTCATTCCCTCCAGGAAGCGATCGAGCCCCACCCACGCGACGAGCTGCTTCAGCACGGCCGCGCCCTTGGCGTACGTGATCCCGTCGAAGTTGAGATGAACTGCCTGCACGTCCCCGATGTCGGAGACGATCGGGTGCGTGGTCGGCAGCTGATCCTGTTGAAGGGCCCAGGTCTTCTCGAAGTTCGCGAAGATCGTCCAGCCTTCCTTGAACCTGGTGGCCTCGACCTCCGACAGAACGCCCATGTAGGAAGCGAAGGACTCGTTCAACCACAGATCGTCCCACCACCGCATCGTCACGAGATCGCCGAACCACATGTGGGCCATCTCGTGCAGGATCGTGCTGGCGCGCAGCTCGCGCTCGGTCCCCGTCACCTTGGAGCGGAAGACGTAGCGCTCGTGGAACGTCACACAACCGGGGTTCTCCATCGCGCCCGCGGCGAACTCGGGGACGATCACCTGGTCGTACTTGTCGAATGGGTACGGGTAGCTGAACGCTTCGTTGAAGAAGTCGAATCCCTGCTTTGTGACCTCCAGCCATTCGTCCGGGTCGAGATGCTCCGCGAGCGACCGGCGACAATAGAGCCCGAGGTCGATCGAGCCGTGCTGATCGCGGACCACGTGGAACGGTCCCGCCACCACCACCGTGACGTAGGGGGAGATTGGGGGCGTCTGCTCGAACGTCCACCGCATCCCCTTCTCCTCCTGGACGGGAGGAGAAGCAGCGCGAGCGTTCGAGATCGCTTCCCAACCCTCGGGCACGAGTGCCGAGAATCGGAATCGGGATTTGACGTCTGGCTGGTCGAAGCATGGATACACGCGATGAGCGTCGAATGGCTCGGAGTCCGTGTGGACGTACACACGGTCGTCGGTCGGGTCGCGGAACCGGTTGATCCCCTTTCCGGACTTCGAGTATTCGCCCTGGGTGACCACACGCACCTCGTTGGTCGCCTCGAGCCCCTGGAGCGGGATGCGGACCCCGTCGAACCCCTCGACGTCGACGGCCCGGCCATTCACCACGAGCTCGACCAGCCTGACGGACGCACAGTCGAGGAATGTCGAGGCGCCCGGCTCGGCGCAGTCGAACCGGATCGTGGTCTCCGCCCGGAACCCCTGATCCCGGGTGAGGTCGAGGAAGACGTCTTTCTCGACGTTCGAGACGAGGTGGGCCCGCTCGCGAGCCTCCTCCCGGGTCAGGTTGCTCGGCTGCATCGGCCTAGCCTATCCGCCGCTCCCGGTACCCTGTGGCCGTGCCGCTGCCGGTCCTGCCGCCCCTCGAGCCGATGCTCGCCAAGCTGGAGAAGGAGATCCCGCGCGGCGACAGCTGGCGGTACGAGCCGAAGTGGGATGGGTTCCGAGCGATCGTCTTCAGGGATGGAGATGAGATCCGACTCGGCAGCCGCGGCCAGAAGGAGATGCAGCGCTACTTCCCCGAGCTGCTGAAGGCCCTGGCCGCCGCGTTGCCGGACAAGGTCGTGGTCGACGGCGAGATCGTCGTTGCCTGGGACGGCGTGCTCGACTTCGAGGTCCTGCAGCAGCGGATCCACCCCGCCGAGTCACGCGTCAATCGCCTGGCAAATGAGACGCCCGCTTCCTTCGTCGCGTTCGATCTTCTCGCCGAGGGCTCGAAGGACCTGCGGAAGCGGCCGCTCGAGGAACGCTGGGAGCGCCTCTCGTCAATGCTGAAGCCGCAATCCACTGCGGCGACGATGAAGACGATCCTCGGAACGAAGACGAAGGTGGTGCTCACGCCGCAGACACGCGACCCGGAAGAGGCCGGCCGCTGGTTCGAGGAGCTCGAGAGCTCCGGCCTCGACGGCGTGATCGCGAAGCGTGACGACCTCACGTACCAGCCGGGCAAGCGGGCGATGGTCAAGGTCAAGCACGCGCGGACGATCGACGTCGTCGTCGGGGGCTATCGGATCCACAAGTCGGGCGAGGGGGTCGGCTCTTTGCTGCTCGGGCTGTACGACGATGCGGGGGCGCTTCATCAGGTCGGGGCCGCCGGCGCCTTCTCGGCGAAAGCGCGTCTGGAGTTGCTCGACCTGTTGAAGCCGCTCGAGGGCGGAGCGGGCTTTCCCGGCGGGGACCTCCTGGGCGGACCGAACAGGTGGAACCAGCAGGAGAAGGACTGGATCCCGCTGAGGCCGAAGCTCGTCTGCGAGGTCGCCTACGACCACTTCCAGGGCGGCCGGCGATTCCGCCACCTCGCTCAGTTCCAGCGGTGGCGCAAGGACCGCAAGCCGAAGGACTGCACGTTCGACCAGATCGCTCCCGGCCGCGGCTAGGCCGGCCGGGAGCCGATCAGCGACGCGTAGACCACGATGTTCTCCAGGTAGCTGCCCGCCGTGCTGTCGAAGGGTCCACCGCACGTGATCAGCCGAAGCGCGGCGTGGTCGGTGTTGCCGTAGACCTGTCGGGTCGGGAAGTCCTCCTTCGGGTAGCTCCGAACCCCGTCCACCTGGAAGACCGCACGCACGCCGTCCGCTCGCGTGACGAAGACCTTGTGCCCCGGCCGAAGATTCCCGAGGTTGAAGAAGACTGACGGGCCCTCAGCCGCGGAGTCGACGTGACCGTAGATCACCGAGGGCCCAAGGGCGCCGGGCGTGGACGAATGCTTGTACCAGGCGGCGATGTCGTAGGTGGGGCCCGGTGGCGGCACCACCAGCGTGTGCTCCTCGGTCAAGCCGAGGAACTGAAGCGGCGACTGCACCCCGATCGCGGGAATGTCGATGGACGCCGGCTTCGAGGCAGGAAGGACGGGGCCGACGACCCGCCGCCCCACTTGTGGCGAGGAGCGTCCTGCCGGAATCACCGCGTTCGCCGAGGAGGAACCGAACGAGCCCGCCGCGGAAGGAGGCGGCTGCGGTGCCTGCCGCTGGCCGGCGACGGCGACGCCGAGCACGGTCGCCCCACTCGCGGCCACGAGCCCGGCGGTCAACACCGTGGCGAGGCTCCGGCGAGCAGCATGGAGTGCCACATGGCGGCCGACGTAACCCCCGACGTGGCGTCTGGTATGGCGTCCTACGTAGCGGCCGCTGCGCGGCCCCGCGTGGCAACGAACATAGCTTCCCATCCGGGAGGCCCTCTCTCGGTCTAGCTCGACGGTTTCCTTCGAGCGCCCCGTCTGCGAATCGCGAACACCCCCACGGGAGCGGCCAGGAGGGCACCACCGATCAGCAGCAGACCCACACTCTGCATCCCCGCCGTCGAGCCGGCACCTGTCCCCGGTGCTCCGGAGGGTGGAGGCACACCTGGCGGGAAACCGCCGCCGCCACCACCACCACCGTCGGGCCCGCCGGGCGGACCAACCCCGCCACCGCCACCACCGCCGTCACCGCCACCACCGCCGTCACCGCCACC
>CAZKFH010000063.1:0-10630 GCA_964551945.1 uncultured Actinomycetes bacterium
CGTAGCCGCGGACGCGGATGTCGTCCGGGCGGACGCGGGAGATCGCCGTGCGCCATTGCTGCTCTGGAGTCACGGACGAAGGATAGCCGGACCTCTCACCCTGCCCCCTCGCAGAAATGAACAACTCTGATAATTCCTGCGAGTGCCTCTGCTGAATGGGTTTAGCGGCCGTTCGCGGCGATGAGGTCGGCGATCTCGCCCATCATCCTGGTGAGATCGTGGTCGCGAGGCGTGTAGATGCGCGCCGCGCCGAGGCTCAGAAGCTTCTCCCCGTCCTCGTCGGGGATGACGCCACCGACAACCACGGGCACATCCTGGGGATCGACGCCCTGCTCTCGCAGGCGATCGAGGAGCTCGGGCACCAGCAGGTTGTGCGCGCCGGAGAGCACCGAGACACCGATGACGTGCACGTCCTCCTCTGATGCGGCGCGGGCGATCTGCTCCGGCGTCAGGCGGATGCCCTGGTAGATCACCTCGAAGCCCGCGTCGCGAGCTCGGACGGCGACCTGCTCGGCCGCGTTCGAGTGCCCGTCGAGCCCCGGCTTCGCAACGAGCATCCGCAGACGCTTCACGCCCGCTCGAGAAGCCGCCTGCTCCACCTTCTCCCGCACGTCTCGCATCGACTCCGCCGTGGCGCCGCTCTGTGCGGCGGCCGACACACCGGTCGGCGCCCGGTAGTCGCCGAACGATTCACGCAGCGCCGCCGCCCACTCCCCCGTCGTGACTCCCGCAGCAGCCGCCTCGATCGAGACCGGCACGAGGTTCTCATCACCTGAAGCGGCGGCGCGCAACCGGTCGAGCGCGGAACGAACCTCGGCGTCGTCGCGCCCCGACCGCCAGCGCTCCAACGATTCGAGCTGCTCGGCCTCGGCCTCCGGATCCACCTGATGGAACGCCAAGCCTTCGTCCAGCCCCTCCACGAGCGGCGAGACCTCGGTCTCCGTGTAGCGATTCACCCCGATGACCGTCCTCTCGCCCGAGTCCACCTGTCGGAGCCGCTCGGCATGCTCGCCCACGAGGCGCTCCTTCATGTAGCTCAGCGCGTCCACGGAGCCGCCCTGCTGCAGGACACGCTCGATCTCCTCCCATGCCTCGGTCTCGATCTTGGCAGTCAGGTCCTCGACCGTCTTCGACCCGGCGAACAGGTCCTCGTGCTCGAGCAGGTCGGACTCCTCCGCAAGGATCTGCTGCGCCCGGAGCGACCACTGCTGGTCCCACGCACGCGGGAGACCGAGCGCCTCGTTCCAGGCCGGGAGCTGCACGGCCCGGGCCCGGACGTCCTTGGACATCGTCACCGCGAGCATCTCGAGGAAGATCCGGTACACGTTGTTCTCCGGCTGCGGCGCGGTCAGGCCGAGCGAGTTGACCTGCACGCCGTACCGGAAACGCCGGAACTTCTCGTCCTGAACGCCGTAGCGCTCGCGGCAGATGCGGTCCCACAGCCGCGCCATCGCGCGCATCTTGCACATCTCCTCCACGAACCGGATCCCCGCGTTGCAGAAGAAGGAGATGCGGCCGACGAGACGCGGCATGTCGTCATCCGTGATCTGGCCGGTGGCCTTCACTGCGTCCAGCACCGCGATCGCGTTCGCCATCGTGAACGCGGTCTCCAGCACCGGCCCCGCTCCCGCCTCTTGCAGGTGGTACGAGCAGACGTTGATCGGGTTCCACTTCGGCACGTCGTGGAGGGTCCACGTGATCAGGTCGGTCGTGAGTCGCATCGACGGCTCCGGCGGGAACGCGTACGTCCCCCGCGAGAGGTACTCCTTCAGGATGTCGTTCTGCGTCGTGCCGCTCAACGCACGGCGGTCGGCCCCCTGATCGTCAGCGACCGCGGTGTAGAGCGCGAGCAGCCACACGGCGGTTGCGTTGATGGTCATCGAGGTGTTCATGTCGGAGAGCGGGATGCCGTCGAACACCGCCCGCATGTCGCCGAGGTGGCCGATCGGGACGCCGACCCTTCCGACCTCGCCTTTCGACATCGGGTGGTCGGAGTCGTAGCCGCACTGGGTCGGGAGGTCGAACGCCACGGACAGGCCGGTCTGGCCCTTCGAGAGGTTCGCCTTGAAACGCTCGTTCGTCTGACGCGGGGTCGCGTATCCCGCGTACGTTCGGAAGATCCAGGGCTTGTCGGTGGGGGGTGTCATGATCCCTCCGTCGGCAGTATACGGAGCGCTACCAGGGCGTTTGGCGCGTATATATACGAATGGAGCTTTCGTATATATACTTCGATACCGTGAAGAGGCGTACGACGATCGAGATCGACGACGAGCTGCTGAGCCGGGCCCGAGAGGTGCTTGGGACGAACGGCTTGAAGGACACCGTCGAGGCCGCCCTCGATGAGGTCGTGAAGACGGCCCTTCGTCGCAGACTCGCGGATCGCCTTGCATCACCCGATGGGATCGATCGTGATGCCCTCCTCGAGGCGCGCCGCTCGTGGCGAACATAACTCGTCTGGCCGACACCAGCGCCTGGCACCGGAGCGATCATCCAAGCGTCGAACCTAACTGGAGGAAGCATCTGGAGGCCGGGCTCATTGCGACCACGGACCCATTGCGCCTCGAGATCCTCTACAGCGCCAGGAACGCAGAGGAGTACGACCTCCAGGTCGCGGAGCTCGACGCGCTTCGCCAACTTCCGTGCACCTCAGATGCGATGACTCGCGCACTGGAAGTCCAGCGAACGCTCGCCCATCGACGAGCACTACACCACCGCATTTCCGTGCCTGATCTGATGATTGCGGCAGTCGCCGAGCTGAATGGCGCCGTGCTTTGGCACTACGACGCCGACTACGATCGGATCGCGGAGGTCACCGGCCAGCCGACGGAGTGGATCGCTGCGCGCGGAACGCTCTAGTTACCGGCGCCGCCGACGCCGCAGACCTCGTTCAGGTACACGTACGGGCTGACGGCCGAGCCTCCGCCGGGGTGATACTCGAAGTGATCGTGCGGCGGCGTACCCGCGGCGTTCCCCGTGTTCCCGACGTACCCGATGGTGTCCCCCGGCTTCACCTGCTGACCATCGACTCCGGCGTGCTTGACCAGGTGTGCGTTGTACACGTAGTCGGCGTTCGCGCTGGCGTACACGTGCACGACGATGCCACCAAGGCCGTCGCTCCCTTCCTCAGCCGTTCCCGCGAACGGCGCATGGATCGGCGTTCCTGTCCCCGCGAAGATGTCGTTGCCCTGGTGCGTGTGCCCGACGCGAGGGAATCCGAAGTCGTCGATGTACGACCGCGGAGCCCCGACCGGGCACCAGTAGAAGGGTCCATCCGCGGACGGTGGTGGGGCTGCCGGGTTGCCGGCGAACCCATACTGGGAAAGCAGCTGCTTCTGGAGCTCAGCCTCTAGATCCCGGACGACGTTCGCGGCCTCCTCGACCTTCTCCAGCACGGCCCTTCGCGCAGACTCGTACTCGGCGTATCTGCCCTCGAGGGCAGCGCCTTCGCGAGCGAGCCGGTCGAGCAGCTTCCCCTTCTCGTCGAGGTATCTCCTGAGCGCGGCCCGGAACTCGGCGATCCGCTGCCGCTCCACGCGCAGGCCGTCCGCGACGTTGGCATCGGCCTCGCTCAGCACCTCCAGGAAACCGATCCGGTTGGCCAGGTTGATCAGCGAGTCGGCCTCCAAGACCAGCTCCAGCCCTCCAACAGGGCCGCGGATGTAGGCGTCGCGCGCCCGAGCATTGAGGTTCTCCTGCAGCGTCGCGGCCTCCTCCCGGGACCGTTCCAGCTCCGTCTCGGCCTCGTCCTTCGCGTGGCCGAGAGCCTCGACCTGCGCGGTGGCCTGGGAGATGCGCGCCGTGATGCTGAGGATGTCGGAGTGGATCGCTTGCTGGACCTCCCGAAGCCCCTGGAGCTCCTGACGCAGGGTCCGCAGGCGCTTCTTTGCGGCGTTCAGCTCCTGCTGGGTGTCCGCAGCCTGCACGAGGGAGGGCTGCGCGAACGCGAGCATCACGAGGAGGGCTCCGGCGACATGGCGGAGCCGCAGGCGCGACGATCCCCGGCTCGCTCTGCTCATTCTGCCTCTACCCCTATCGGATTCTTGTCACTCTCGTCAATGTTCCTCACGAACGTGTCACCAACAGGGATGGAGTTCAAGCACTCCAGAAGGAAGGAGCTTAGGAGGAACGAAACTCGGTGTGGGGCAGACCCAGGTCGCGAGCGATGAGCACGCGCTGGACCTCGCTGGTTCCCTCGCCGATCTCGAGGACCTTCGCGTCGCGGTAGAAGCGGGCAACGGGGAACTCCTCGATGAATCCGTAGCCCCCGTGGACCTGCACGGCCTCGCGGGCCTGCGTCACCGCTGCCTCCGTTGCGTACAGCTTCGCGACCGAGGCCTCCGCCTTGTACGGCCGGCCCTGGTCGTGCAGCCACGCCGCCTTGTAGACGGCGAGCCGCGCGGTCTCGGCGCGCACCTTCATGTCGGCGATCTTGAACTGCATCCCTTGGAACGCGCCGATCGGCTTGCCGAACGCCTCGCGCTCCTTCGCGTACTTCACGCTCTCGTCGAGCGCGCCCTGGCACAGGCCGACGGCGAGGGCGGCGATCGCGACGCGCCCATCGTCGAGCGTCCGCAGGAACTGCCCGAACCCGCTGCCGCGCTTCCCGAGGAGGTTCTCCTCTGGAACGCGCACGTCGTTGAAGGAGAGCTCGTGGGTGTCCGAAGCATGCCAGCCGAGCTTGCGGTAGTGCGGCCCGACCTCGAAGCCCGCGGTGTCCGAGGGCACGATGATCGCGGAGATCTCCGGCGAGCCGTCCTCGCGCTCCCCCGTTCGAGCCGTGATCGTGCACACCTTCGAGATCTCCGTGCCCGAGTTCGTGATGAACGCCTTCGAGCCGTTGATCACCCACTCGCCGCCGTCGAGCTTCGCCGCGGTCTTCGTCGACTCGGCGTCGGAGCCACCGCCGGGCTCGGTGAGGCCGAACGCGCCGAGGATCTCGCCCTTCGCCATCGGGACGAGCCAGCGCTGCTTCTGCTCCTCGGTCCCGTTGTGGAAGATCGGGTTCGCGCCGAGCCCGACCGCTGCCTCCAGCGTGATCGCTATCGACGAGTCGACCCGCGCGAGCTCCTCGATCGCGAGACAGAGCGTGGTGAGGTCCGCGCCCTGGCCGCCGTACTCCTCGGGGAACGGGATCCCGAACAGTCCGAGCTCGGCCATCTGCTTGACGATGTCGAGCGGGAGCTCCTCGGCCCGGTCCATCTCCTCGCAGCGAGGAGCGACGACCTCCTCGGCGAACTCGCGGACGGCCTTACGGAACTGCTCTTGCTCGGCCGTGAAGTCGAAGTCCATGGGCGGTCAGGGTATCGCACCACTGTGCGGAGCTTCCATGTCGTACCCTCCCCCTAGGCTTCCGCTGCGATGGGAGGTGGACCATGGCGACCGAGCCGAAGACGACCGGCCTCACGTACGACGACCTGCAACGGTTCCCGGAGGACAACTTCCGCCGAGAGCTCATCGACGGGGAGCTCATCGTGACGCCCGCCCCATCCATACGGCACCAAGACGTCGTACTCCGGCTGGGTGCAGGACTGCTCGCCTGGTGCAGGACGAACGGCGGAAAAGTGAACATCGCGCCCACGGATGTCCTCTTTTCCGACACGAACGTGCTGGAACCCGACGTCCTGTTCCTTCGGCCGGAGAACGTCTCGCGAGCCGAGGAACGATTCGTTCGTGGATCGCCGGATGTCGTCGTCGAGGTGTCCTCGCCGAGCACGCGCCGGCTCGAGCTGGTGCGCAAGCGGGAGCTCTACGAGAGATTTCGGGCGACGGAGTACTGGTACGTGGATCTCGACGCCGATCGCGTGGAGATCTACCGGCTGGAGGGGGACCGATACGGCCCCCCTCGGTACCTTGCTCGCGGAGAAGACCTCGACTCTCCCGAGATCCCCGGGTTCTCGATCTCACTTGACGAGCTGCTTGGCCCTTCACCCGAGGCCTAGGACCACTCCTTAGTAGGGCAGCTCCAGGAAGAAGCCCGTTGTGACATCGAACGGGCCGACGAGGGTGCCCATAAGGTTCCCGTTCGACCACACGAGGACCTCAGACGGGCCCGCGAGCCGCGTGGCGTTGATCCCTCGTTCTCTCGTCTGGCCGACGACGGTGTAGCCGGTCGCCTCGAAGCCATTGACGTAGTTGTCCTTCTCGATCGTCGCTTCCGTGTGCGTGTTGTAGGAGAACAGGAAGTGGCTCACGGTCGAGCCGTCGGGACGCTGGAACGTCACCTCGATCGCGTTGTTCGCATTGAACGTGGCGGCGAACTGTGGCGCGTTGTCCCATTCCGTCAACGTGTACTGGCCGACCTTGTCCGGCACGCAGTTGACGAGCGTCGCCGGAGGTGCCGAGGTGCACGGCGTGGTCTCCGGGCTCGAGATCACCGGGCTCGCCGGGGTCGTCTCAATGATCGCAGTCGGTGCGGCCGTGGGAAGTGTGGTGGTCTCTTGCACGGCGACCTGTTCGGGTTCCTCGTCCCCACCAAGCAGCACCAGGGCCGCAACCCCGCCGCCGACGAGCAGGATGGCCGCGATGATCGCGATGATGCCCCACGTGGGAAAGCCTCCGGGAGGCGGGGCGCTGGGGGGCGCTCCGTAGGCCGGAGGCGGCGGTGCGGCGGGGGGCGGGGTCCCCGGTGGTGGTGGCGGTGGCGCAGGAGGCTCGGTCATCAGCTCATCCCCTCTCTCTTCTCGCTCTTTTCGACAACCGGGCAGTAGCGCTTTTTATACCAGCCGGGCAGGCCGGTCAAATCTGGCAGGGCAGAGAGAGGCGACTCGCGGCTCAGCCGGCGGGACGGAAGCCGCGGAGATCCAGGATCGACCCGGTGCGCTTGGCCTTCGGCAGGAAAGCGGGGACCACACGCTGGCCGATCATCAGATGCTCGACATCCACGAGGAAGTGCATCAGGACCGTGTCGGCTCCGTCCAGGCGAACGAGGCCGATCGTCACGGGCTCCTCGAGCGTGATCCCCTCCAAGCCGGTGTACCCAACCGAGAAGGACTCGACGGTGCCCTCGGGCCCGACCTCGATATCGGCTTCGAGAGGCCCGTCGAAGCACCGCTCGCAGAACAGGCGAGGCGGGCAGTAAGTGGTGGCGCAGGTCGAGCACCGAGAGGCGAGGAATTTGGCTCGATCACGAAGCGCGGTGAAGAAGACCTCTCCCGCGACCCCCGGGGTGTAGCGGTGGCGGATCGGGACGCGCCCTTCCCACAGGATCACGTCCTTCGGGTCGGAGAGCTTCTCGAACACTAGACGCCTCCCACAGATGTCTTCCGACGGCGCTGCGTGGGCTTCTTGCGTCCCGCCGCTCGCTTCGCGCCCTTCCGCTCGGCCGCGGCCCGTGGCCGGAAGTACCGGATATCGAGGATGGAGCCCTCGCGCTCATCCTCGGGCTTCCACACGGCCTCGACCTCCATCCCCACGTGCACGTCGTCGGGACGCACCTCGCCGAGCTTGTGCATGAACCCCATCCCCGGCGTCGGGCCGTCGATGTCGAGGACGAACGGGATCTCGGGCTCCTTGAGCGGAACCATGTCCCACCGGATGTAGCAGATGGAGAACGTGTTGACGGTTCCTGTATCCGGGACCTCGACCCACCGGTCCGTCGGACGGAAGCACTCCTCGCAGAACATACGCGGGGGCACCAGCACCCGGCGGCACCCACGACACTCCCGGCCGAGGATCACGCCGCGCTTCAGCCCGCGGAGGTACTCGCTGACCGCGATCCCGGCGTCCCACGCGTAACGAGCGTCGACCGCGAAGTCGACGGCACCGACGGCCTGCCGGAACTCCTGGTCGCGCAGGGCCCGAGGACCAAGAAAGCTCATAGGCGGCGTGTCGGACTCCACGGATCGGAGATTGCCCGTGCCGCGGGGGCGCCCTCGCCGCGCCGTCACTTGCCCATCACCACCACGGTACCCACCTGCATGAGGTCTCCCCACGCTTGTGCCACGCCCTTGCGCGGGTCGCCCGGTACCTGTCGCTTGCCGGCCTGGCCCGAGAGCTGCCAGTAGAGCTCGGCGATCTTCATCAGGCCGGCGGCGGCGATCGGATTGCCGACGCCCAGGAGGCCACCGGACGGGCAGGACGGCAGGTCCCCGTCCCGGTTCAACACACCGTCGCGCATGGCCTCCGGCGCCTTGCCCTTGTCGAACAGGAGCAGTCCCTCCAGGTGGTGAAGCTCCTTGTAGTCGAACGGGTCGTACGGCTCCGCGATGTTGATCTCCTTGCGCGGCTCGCGGATCCCGGCCATCTCGTAAGCCTGCCTCGCCGCGTACTCGACGTAGCGCGGGTAGTACAGGTCCCGGTTCGTCCAGTAGGCGGTGTCGAGGTGCCAGCCGACGCCCTCGATCCAGACGGGCTTGTCGGTCTTGCGCTTCGCGACGTGATCCGCGGCGAGGACCACGGCCACGGCTCCGTCGGTCACGGGCGAGACGTCCAGCCGCTGCACGGGCCACGCGAGCACCTCGGACGCCAGGATGTCGTCCACGGTGATGTCTGCCTCGCCGAGGAGCGCCGCCGGATGATCCGCCGCGTTCCGCTTGTTCTTCACGGCGACCTGCGCGATGTCGCGCTTGTCCAGGCCGTGGACGCTCATGTAGCGGTTCATCTCCAGCGCGAAGATCCACAGCAGGTTCGGCCCGAGCGGGCGCTCCAGGATGTTGTCGAAGATCGTGATGAACGCCCCCTGCGCGTGGGGCTGCACCGAGGACATCTTTTCCTCGGCCACGACGAGGCACGTGTCGAACATGCCCGAGGCGACCTGGTACCAGCCCTGGGCCGCGACGAAGACGCCGGTCCCTCCCCCAACGTAGGTGCGGAAGTACGGCTTGCCGAAGCCGCCCGCGCCATCCGACAGGTACTCCCCCTTCATGTGTACGCCGTCGAACGCATCGGGGGCCGTTCCCATCGCGACGCAGTCGATGTCGTCGAGCGTCATCCCCGCGGAGTCGAGCGCGGCTTTCGCCGCCTCCCACGCAAGCTCCTTACCGGTCTCCTGGGCGCGCCGGACGAACTTCGTCATCCCCGCGCCAACGGCCGCCACGCGCTGACCCATCAGTGCGCCCCTTCGTACTCGATGATCTGCACCACGTTGCCGTCGGGGTCGCGGAACGACGCGAAGCGCGCGAACCCCTGCACCTCGCCCATGTGCTCCTCGAACTCGGCGCCGCGACCCTCCAGCGACGCGCGAGCCGCATCGAGGTCCTCGACCTTGAACACCGCCGTGGCGCCTCCAGTGCGGAACGGCCGGCCCTCGATCGCCCCGTGCAGCGCGAGATTCACCTGGCCGGCGTCGAACACCGCCCAGTTGCTGTCGTCGCGTCGAACCAATGGCAGGCCGACGACGTCCTCGTAGAACTTCACGGAGCGGTCCATGTCCGTCGCCCAGTAGTACACGTGGTCGAGCGTGAGCGCCGTCATGCCGCGGCCTCGTCACTCGCGAACACGGCCACCGCTGCTGTGGTCGTCGGGATCCCGCGCCACGACTGCGCGACCGCGACACCGGCATCCGCGAGCTGATGCTCCCCCGCCTCGCCGCGAAGCTGCAGGACGCACTCGAGGGTGCGGGCAAGGCCATTCGCCTCGAACAGGTACCCCTGGCCCAGCGAGCCACCGGACGCGTTGACCGGAAGCTCACCTTCGCGGCCCCAGTGCCCGTCCTCGAGCATCGCGCCCGCCTCGCCCGCCCTCGCGAGCCGGAGCGCCTCGAGGTGCATCAGCTCGCGGTACGAGAACGTGTCGTCGACTTCAGCGAAGTCGATGTCGCGCGACGGGGAGCCGAGACGAGCCATCGCGTAGGCGCGGTCGGCTGCCTGCCGGACGTAGTCGGCCTCGTCCCAGCTGCGGCTCTCGAGCGTCGGGGACCCGGAGGACCACCCGGCCCCGAGGACCCAGACCGGCGCGTCGGTCAGGTCACGAGCGCGGTCGGCATCGGCGAGCACGAGCACGACACAGCCGTCCGCACGGTTCGCGATGTCGAGCCTGCGCAAGGGCCACCACATGGGGTCGGACTCCGCGACGTCGGCGGCCGAGACGTCGGCGGGGTACGCCGCGAGAGGATTGTCGAGCGCGTTACGACGGTTCTTCTCGACGACCAGCGCGCACTGCTCCTCCGATGTTCCGGTCGCGTCCAGGTAGCGGTTCATCTCGAGCCCCGCGATCGCGATCGGCGGGACATCGAGAGGGCGGTTGTAGACGGGGTCGAGCGCGAACTGGTGGATGTGGTCGATCGTGATGATGTCGGAGGCTTTCGAGTGGCCCTCGACGGCCACGACGCTCGCGTGCCCCGAGCGGATCAGCATCATCGCCGTGGCCACGCCGAACAGCCCGTCCGAGGAGACCGTGTGCACCGGCCGGAGCGCGCCGCCGATCTGGTCGGGGACGTACTCGTCGAAGATCGAGGTCCCCTCCCAGAAGTCCTCGGACACCGCGACGAAGGAGTCGACATCCTTCCGTGGGTTGATGCCGGCGTCGTCGTAGGCGCGCGTCGCGGCCTCGAACGTCAGCTCCTTGTACGACAGGCCGGCAGTGATCGGCGCGAAGCCGCTGTGCCCGACCCCGACGATGGCGACCCGGTCCCCCATAAGCGGGCGGGAGTCTAGCAAGGCGCAAGGAGGTCCGGGGGCCGTCCGGGCACCGG
>CAZKFH010000064.1:0-10111 GCA_964551945.1 uncultured Actinomycetes bacterium
GGTTCTGGGACGCGGTGGTGGAGGATCTCGGCATCGAGTTCCCCACCCCGTACGACCGTGTGCTCGACACCTCCGGTGGAATCCCCTGGGCGAGGTGGTTCATCGGCGGCAAGACCAACCTCGCCCACAACTGCGTCGACATGTGGGCCGAACGCACGCCCGATGCGGTCGCCGTCGTGTGGGAGGGGGAGGATCACGCGGTCCGGCGTGTCACCTTCCGCGAGCTGCGAGAGATGGCCGACCGCCTGGCGAACGGACTGCGGTCGCTCGGCGTCGGTGAGCGAGACACGGTCGGGATCTTCATGCCCATGGCGCCGGAGACGGTTGCGGCGACGCTCGCCTGCGCAAAGCTCGGTGCGATCTACCTCCCGATCTTCTCCGGATACGCGTCCGATGCCGTTGCAACTCGCCTTGCGGACGCGGAGGTGAAGGTGCTGCTCACCGCTGACGGCTTCCTCCGGCGAGGAAAACCAGTCCCGATGAAAGAGGCGGCCGACGCTGCCGCCGACGCATCGCCCAGCGTCCGACATGTCGTCACGTGGCGTCGTCTCGGAGAAGCGGCAACGCCGGGCAGCGACCGCGACGTCGATTGGGATGAGCTCCTCGTCGCGCAGGAGCCACGGTTCGAGACGCTCATGCTCGACCCCGAGCATCCTCTGTTCCTCGCCTACACGAGTGGCACGACCGGGAGGCCGAAGGGATCCGTGCACGTCCACGGGGGCTTCACGGTGAAGGTCGCGCAGGAGGTTGCCTACCAGACCGACCTGAAACAGGGCGAGACGCTGTTCTGGGTCACCGACCTCGGCTGGATCATGGGGCCCTGGGAGATCGTCGGGGCGGGAGCGCTCGGCGCGACGGTGTTCCTGTTCGAGGGCGCTCCGAACTTTCCCGAGCCGGACCGCGTCTGGGACATGATCGAGCGGCATCGCATCACGACGCTCGGGATCTCCCCGACCCTGATCCGCGCGCTCATCCCAAGCGGTGACGAGTGGGTCGAGAAGCATGACCTGTCGTCGCTTCGCATCCTCGGCTCGACCGGCGAGCCGTGGAACCCGGAGCCGTGGACGTGGTTCCTGGAGAAGGTCGGCGGCGGCCGATGCCCGATCATCAACATCTCGGGCGGGACCGAGATCGGCGCGTGCTTCCTCTCGCCGCTTCCGATCAACGAGCTGAAACCGATGACGCTGCGAGGCCCGGCGCTCGGCATGGCGATCGACGTGTGGGGCCCGGACGGAACCCC
Organism: uncultured Actinomycetes bacterium; assembly: GCA_964551945.1. GTDB lineage: Bacteria > Actinomycetota > UBA4738 > UBA4738 > CALAEC01 > CAZKFH01. The sequence goes on from CAZKFH010000064.1 coordinate 1,241, forward strand.
TGTCCCTCCGGGCGACGTCGGCGAGCTGGTCTGCACGAAGCCGTGGCCCGCGATGACGAGGGGCGTCTGGGGCGATCCCGACCGGTACCTGAAGACGTACTGGTCGCGGTGGCCCGACGTGTGGGTGCACGGCGACTGGGCATCGATCGACGAGGACGGCTTCTGGTTCCTGCATGGACGCTCGGACGACACGATGAACATCGCCGGAAAGCGGCTGGGTCCCGCGGAAGTCGAGTCGGCCTTGACGGAGCATCCTGCCGTGGCGGAGTCGGCGGCGGTGGGCGTGCCACACGAGGTCAAGGGCGAGACGGTGTGGTGCTTCGTGATCACGAAGCCGGGCCATGCCACCGGCGACGATCTCGCCGCGGAGCTCAAAGCGGTCGTCGCGAGGCATCTGGGGAAGGCGTTCACGCCAGGACGCATCGTGTTCGTGGACGAGCTGCCGAAGACGAGGTCCGCGAAGATCCTTCGCCGCGCGATCCGGGCCGCGGCGCTCGGCGAGGACCCGGGTGATCTGTCGAGCCTCGAGAACCCCAGCGCCCTCGAAAAGATCAAAGCGGCGATCTCCTAGGTCTCGCCCTTCGCGCGGCGGGCGTCCTCGATCGACCGTTTCCGAGACAGACGAGCTTCCCGCCGAAGCTTCGCCTCGTGCTGGCGCTGGCGCTGCTCCTCGTTCTCGGCCAGAAGCGGAGGAACCTGACGGGAACTGCCGTCGTCGTCCAGAGCCACGAAGACGAGGTACGCACTCGACGTGTGGACCTTCTTGCCGGTGCGAAACTCCTCGGCTTCCACGCGAACGCCGACCTCCATCGAGGTCGTGAACGCCTCGTTCACCATCGCCTTGACGGTCACGACGTCGCCGATCTTGACCGGCTCGAGGAAGACCATCTCGTCCATCGCAGCCGTGACGGCGAGGCTCCCCGAGTGCCTCGCGGCGGCGATTCCGGCGGCCGTGTCGACCATCTTCATGATGGTCCCGCCGTGCACGCTCCCCGCGAGGTTCGCGTCGGGGATCTCCATCTGCCGAACGAGCACGACCTCCGACTCGGACGCCGGCTTCGGCTTGATGACGCTCATTGGCGAGAGCGTATCGTCGTTTTGCGGCCGAGATCACCTGGTATCAGCGAGGCGAGAGAAAGGGGTTCGGATGGTCGCTGACGCTCAGAGGATCCACTCGGCGGTGTCCTCGCCGCCCGGGATCGTCAGTGAGAACGAAGCGGCCGCGTCATCCGGATCGATCTGGAACACCACCTTGCCCTGCACCGCCGGCGCTCCAGCGGCGATGGTGAATGGCTCGCCGAAATCGGCTCCCCCGCTGAGAGCGATCCCGCTCGGGACGCTCTCGGTCCTCACCGGGGCGAGCGTGCCAGACGGCAGGACGGTCAGATCTGCAGCATCGGCAAGCACGCCCGAGAAAGGGGTGGTGCCGGTGTTCGTGACGCTCAGATGGACCTCCAGGAAGGTCGCGTTCTCCGGCGACAAGCTGATCGGCACCGGAGGCTGCCTCGTGAAGTCGAGGGCGACCGTGAGCTCGAGACCATCTGGCCCATGGATGATCCCTACCTCCCCAAGGCTCAGGGACACGGTCGTCGCCCTCGCCGGCTCCGGTGCGGACGCCGGCACGCCCCAGCCCGACCCCCCATCCCCGCACGCGCCGAGAAGAAAGACGGCAACGAGCAGGGCGGCGCTGTTCCGTACCGCGGGCGCGGGTCGCATCGAGTCGGGCTAGGTCGCTCTAAGGATCAGGGCATCGCCCTGACCGCCGCCCCCGCAGAGCGCGGCCGCGCCGTGCTCGACCCCGCGTCGGCGCATCTCGTATGCGAGCGTCAGGACCAGCCGCGCGCCACTCATACCGATCGGATGGCCGAGAGCAACCGCTCCACCGTTGGGGTTCACGATCTCCTCGTCCACCCCGAGCATGCGTGCGGCGTTCAAAGAGACGGCCGCGAACGCCTCGTTGATCTCCACCACGCCGAGATCGCTCGATGCGAGGCCGGCCTTCTTCAAGGCGTTCTCCGTTGCGATCGCCGGGACGGTGTGCAGATATGGGTAGCGGTCGGCGCTCATCCCGTGCGAAACGATCTCGGCGAGCGGCTCCAGGCCCAGTCCCTCCGCCCGCTCCGCGCTCATGACGATCAGGGCGGCCCCTCCGTCGGAGATCTGTGACGCGTTCCCCGCGGTGATGGTGCCGTCCTTCGTGAATGCCGGCTTGAGCTTCCCGAGCGACTCCTCGGTTGTGTCGGAACGGATCCCCTCGTCGCGCTCGATCCGGATGGGATCGCCCTTCCGCTGCGGGATCTCGACCGAGACGGTCTCCTCCGCCAGGCGGCCCGACTCCCACGCTTCTGCCGCTCGCCGATGGCTCCGCGCGGACCACGCATCCTGCTCGGCTCGACCGATGCCCAGCTCCGTGTTGACCTCATCCGAGGTATCGCCCATGTGCCGGTCGGTGAAGGTTGACCACAGCCCGTCGTGGATCATCGAGTCCACGAGCTCCGCGTCCCCCATGCGAACTCCCCAGCGAGCCTTCGGGAGGATGTAGGGTGCGGTCGACATCGACTCCATGCCACCGGCAACGGCAATCTCGATCTCGCCGGCACGGATCAGCTGGTCCGCCAGCGCGACGGCGTTCAGCCCCGAAAGGCACACCTTGTTGATCGTGATCGCAGGCACTTCCTTCGGGATGCCCGCCCCGACCGCCGCCTGCCTGGCGGTGATCTGTCCCGCGCCCGCCTGCAGCACCTGGCCCATGATCACGTAGTCGATCTGGTCTCCCGGGATCCCGGCACGACCAAGTGCCTCCCGGATCGCGGCGGCGCCGAGATCCACGGCCGGCAGCTCCTTGAATCCCCCACCAAACTTCCCGATGGGCGTCCGCGCCCCTGCGACGATCACCGAACGATTCACGTGTCCGCTCCTTCGTAGGCTCCGGGCCACATTGTACTGAGCCGGCGGGAGGCCTAGACTCCCGCCGTCCGCTCTGGGGAAGGAGAGACGCATGGATGTGCTCGCCCGCATCGACTCACTTATCGAGGAGCGTCACCTACTGACGCACACCTTCTACACGAAGTGGGTTGCCGGAACCCTGCCGCTCGAGTCCATACAGGGCTACGCGACGCGGTACTACCAGTTCGAGTCCAGCTTCCCGCGCTTTCTTTCGGCGATCCACTCGCGCACCGAGGATCCCGGCGTTCGCCAGATGCTGCTCGACAACCTGTGGGACGAGGAAGCCGGCGAGGACAACCACGCGGAGCTGTGGCTTCGTTTCGCCGAGGGCCTGGGCCTGGACCGCGAGGCCGTGCGCTCGGCTGACCCGACCCCTGCGACCCGCACCCTCGTCGAGACATATCGCCGGGCAGCTGAGGGCCCGTCGGTAGCCGCGGGCGTTGCGGCCCTGTACGCCTACGAGTCGCAGGTCCCGGCCGTGGCGGAGGCGAAGATCCGCGGGCTGAAGGAGCACTACGACATCTCGAACGGACCGACCTTGTCCTTCTGGCACGTCCATGCGTCCCTTGACGTCGAGCATGCCGCCGGGGAGCGGGCAACGCTTGCGAAGCTCGCCGAGCACGACCCCGAGGCAGCGGTCTCGGCCACGCGGGATGCGCTGGATGCCTGGTGGGGACTGCTCAGCGAGTCGGACTCCGCGGTCGCCGCGTAGACGGATCCGCTCGCTCAGCGCCAGCGCGGTATCGTACTGACCCGTGGTCACCGACGAGCCCGTCCGCGGTATCTTCGCCTATCTCGAGCACCCCGGCATCTTGGCGATGACCGGGCTCGAGCAGATGCGCTGGTTCCAGCGGAAGGACATCCCGTTCGGGCCGGTTTGGTATGTGAGCGGCGCCGAGGTGGTGGAGTCGGGGCCCGGTATGTCGACGTGGCGGATCCCGATCACGCCGTGGCTTCGAAGCGCGGCAGGAACGCTGACCGGTGGGGTGCTCGCGTTGGCTGCCGACGGCCCGCTCGGCTCGGCCCTCTACTCGACGTTTCCACCGGGAACGTGGCTCTCGACCTCCGAGCTATCGTTCCACTTCGTTCGGCCGGCGCCCGACCGCGGAGCGATCATCACGCGAGCTCGCCTCATCCAGGCCGGGCGGTCGCAGGGACTCAGCGAGTCGACGATCGAGGACGCCGACGGACACCTGCTGGCACATGCGACCGCGCGCAACATCATCACGACGCTTCCCGTCCCGGTGGCGGACGATCCCCCGGACGGACCGATCCCGTGGCCCGAGTACGAGGGATCACACCCGTTCCAGCGCCCCGCCGAGGGAGAAGTGGTGCCGCAGGAGGTTTGGGACCGGATGTCCGGCCTCGAGATGAACGCGGCATGGCAGCGCGGCGAGCTTCCGTCCGCTCCCCTCGCGAACCTCATCGGGGCGCGGCACTTCGACTTCTCCGAGGGCTCCTGGTCCATGACGGTGCCCGCAAGCGCTTGGTGGACCACCGCGGCGGGCACCTTTTTCGGGGGTGCGCTCGCCATGTTCGTCGATTTCGCGATGAACGGCGCCATCCACACGGTGCTGCCGGCGGGCACGACGTGGGCGACGCTGGACCTCAAGGTCAACCTGCTGCGTCCCGTCCCGCCGGACGGCTCGGAGCTTCGGGTCAGCGGCACGGTCCTGCGACGAGGAAAAACGATCGCCGTGATCGCTGGAGAGATCACCGGCGCCGACGGCAAGACGGTGGCGCTTGCGAACGCCTCCGCGATGCTGCTCCCTGGTCGGCCGTGGTCGAACGTCGCCACCCTGGACGAAGCACCGGGGGCCAGTGTCTGACACGGCGGAGCGGGTCGAGATCGAGCCGGCGATCTGGCTGGAGCCTGCCCGGGGTGGCCACCTCGACCCTCGGCTCTTCGGCCTCAGCGGTCTCGAGCAGCTCCGCTCGTTCTTCGCGGGGCTGGCCCTGCCACCACCGCTCGCCTACCTCACCGGGATGATCATCGCCGAGGTCGAACCCGGCGCGGTCACGTTCGCGATGCCGGCCAGCCAGTGGCTCCTCTCGCCACCGGGGTTCATCCAGCTGGGCGTGCTGGCGATGATGGCCGACGGAAGCCTCGGTTGCTCCGTGCAGACCTCGCTTCCGCCCGCGACGCCGTACACGACCTCGGATCTCTCGATGAGCTTCCTGCGCCCGGTCCCCGCCGACGGAAAGATGCTGGTGTCGCGGGGGCGGTTGATCCACGGCGGCCGCTCGTTGGCGCTGACGGACGTCGAGATCGCGGACGAGACCGGCAGGCTGGTGGCGCACGGCACGTCGCGCTGCTTCGTGCTGGACCAGATCAGTCCGGCGCCCGACCCGACGGAGGTGGAGCCGGTCGAGCTTCCCTCCTACGACACTCCGGATCCGTACCAGCGTCCGGTGGCGGGGAGCCCGGTTCCCCAGGATGTGTGGGACCGGATGACCGGCCTGGAGATCATGCAAGCGTTCACGAGGGGTGAGCTGCCCGCGCCGCCGATCAGTCACCTCACCGGACTTCGTCCGACCGAGGTCTCGGAGGGTTCGGCGACCTTCGTGCTTCCGACGTCCCCGTGGCTCACCAGCCCGCTCGGCACGGTCCAGGGCGGGGCGACCGCATTGCTCGCCGACACTGTGCTGGCCACGGCCGTGCAGACGACGCTCCCCAAGCGGACCGTCTACGCACCGCTCGACCTCAAGGTGAACTACCTCCGGCCGGTGTTCGCGGACGGACGCGACCTGACGGGGACCGCCACCATCGTGCACCGGGGACGGACGCTCGCGGTCGCCAGTGCGGAGATCCGCAACGCGGACGGCAAGAAGGTGGCGGTGGCGACGGGAACCGCCATGATCCGGGAAGACAGCCCGTGGCGCCCGGACGCGCTCGAAGTCGAGTGAACGAAGCCGACTAGAGGTGCGTGGTGTCGGCGTGCAGGAGGCGGCGACGCTCGATCGCCTCGATGATCACCGCGGAGATCTCGTCGCCGACGAGCTCGTCTCGTTCCATCAACGCGTCTCGGAGTGAGTGCACCACATCGAGGTTCTCGCGGAGCACATCGAGGGCCCGGTCCTTCTGCGCGTGGAGGAGCTGTTCGACGCGTCGTTTCGCGCCCTCGTCGGAGAGCACCTTCGCCACGAGGTTTCGGTTCATGGGACCCTCGTTGACCGCGTCGAAGGAGATCAACGAGCCGGCCATACCGAGCGCGCCAACCATCGCCGCGGCAACCTCCGTCGCTCCGGTGAGGTCGGCTCCCGGTCCGCTGCCCGACTCGCCCAGCAGCATCTCCTCCGCGGCCATCCCGCCAAGGGAGATCGCGATCTGTGCTTCCAGCTCCGTACGTGATCGGGTGAAGCGCTCCTCGCGCTCCGCGTGCGCCAACAGCCCGAGGGACTGGCGGCGCTTGATGATGGAGAGCACCTCGAGCCTGCGCGTGGTGCCGAGGAAGTAAGCCACGGTCGCATGGCCGGCCTCGTGGGTGGCGACCGACTGTCGCTCGTCGCGCGTGTAGGTCGTCGGCTGCGCCAGGCCGATCTCGTCGGTCAGCTTCGCCTCGTAGACGTCGGTGAGCCTCATCGCGTCGCGCCCGCTCTTGAGCGTGACCAACAGAGCCTCGTCCAAGAGGTGCTCGATCATGACCGGCGTGTACCCGAGGGTGTCGTGCGCCAGCCGCTCGCGCGCGTCGTCGTCGTCGAGCTCGGGCGCATGCGCCTTGCGATCCATGAAGTAGTCGATCAGGTCGCGACGGCCCTTCTTCGTCGGTAGGTCGAAGTAGAGGCGGCGGTCGAAACGACCTGGGCGCATCAAGGCCTTGTCGAGCGAGTCCGCTCGGTTCGTCGCGGCGATGACCAGGATGTTGTTGTACTTCGGACGCCGGGTCCGTAGGCGCTTGCCGGCCGGCAGGTACGCGTTGACCCATTCGGCGAGTCGGTCACGGATCTTCTGGGCCCATGCCGGCTGATCGAACGACTGCATCTGGATCAGCAGCTCGTTGACCATCCCGCCGGTCGCAGACGACATCATGTTCGACACCGAGCGTTGGCCGTTCGGGACCGGGGACATCGAGGAGCTCCCTCCTCGATCGACGCCGATCGCGTCAATCTCCTCGATGAACCCGATCGCTCCGCCCTCGCGTCTCGCCGCCTTGCGAAGGGCCTTGAAGAAGGAGCGGATCTTCGTGTTGGTCATGCCGAACCACATCGACTGGAACGCGGGCGCGGAGACGAACAGGAACGGCACGCCGGCCTGCTTCGCCATCGCTTTCGCCAGGTACGTCTTGCCCGTACCGGGTGGGCCCTCGAACAGGATGCCGCGCCGAGGATTCCCGCCAAGCTGCTCGCGGAACGTCGAGTAACCGAGGAACACGTTGAGGCTTCGGACGATCTCGTCGACCTGGCCGTCGAGCCCCTTGACCTCGTCCAGGCCGGTATCGATGTGCTCGGGCCGGATCAGCAGGTGGGGTGAACGCCCGCCGCCGAGGGGCAGCAGGACCATGATCCCGAGGACCAGTACCAAGAGAAGCGCGGGAGCCCAGAGAACCCAGTCGTTCGGCAGGCCCGGAGGACCGAGGGGATCACCGATGGACAGCCGGTACCAGAGGAAGCCGTCGATCGCGGCGAGCACGATCCCCAGGCGGATGAGGCGGCGCTTGCGAGCGCGCTCCCGGATCCTGGCGACGTCCGCGAGGCCGGCCTTGATGACTTCCGAGCGCCCGAGCAGCGCTGCGACGGGGTTGGCCGCTATGTCGGCCGCCGCTGTCGCTTCCTCCTCGTCCAAGACCCCTCCCCCAGAGACACGAATGCCCGACCGCCACCCTTGGGCGATCGGGCGTTTCGGGCCAAATTGTGACACGGAGGGTAGTTCTCGTCCAGGCCTATCTTTCGACTGGCCCATTCGGGCTAGTCACTTGTAGGCTCCCGGCATGCTGACAGACGTCGATCACGTGGGAATCGCGGTCCTGGACCTCGAAGCCGCGGTCGAGCACTACCGGAGCGCCTTCGGGATCGAGCCGGTACATCGCGAGACCGTCGAAGACCAGGGCGTGAACGAGGTCCTGTTCAAGGTCGGGACCTCGTACATCCAGCTCCTGGCGGCCACGGGCCCCGAGACCCCCGTCGGGAAGTTCCTCGCCAAGCGCGGCGAGGGCGTCCATCACATCGGCTACCGGGTCGACAGCGTCGCGGACGTCCTGGCGCATCTAAAGGGAGAGGGTATCCCTCTGGTTGATGAGGCCCCGCGGCCCGGATCCCGCGGCACGACCGTTGCGTTCGCCCACCCCAAGGGCTTCGGCGGCGTCCTGGTCGAGCTCGTCCAGGAACCCTGAACTCCCCCGGCAGGAGGGAGGGCGCGAGGGGGGCTGGCAGAAATGAACAGAGTTGCTTATTTGTGACAGCTAGCCGCGGAACCGCGCATAGCCTCCCGCAAGGAACCACCGTCGACCGGAAGCCCGGAGAAGGGTGCAAGGTGGAAGCACGATAGCCAGGCTGATGACGGTCATCACGAGGAGACCAAACCTAGGTCCGAGCTCCAAGTCCTGGAACTGCCCGACGAACATCACGACGATCACCCACGCGACATCGATCGCTGCGGTCGTCACCCCAAGGACGTAGGCCCACCTCCGCTCCAGCACCAGCCCGACGCCGGCAGCACAGTTGAGAGCCCACGCGACTGCCTGGTACCAGATGATGCGGCGATCAAGGATGGAGATGACGAGGCCCCAAACGCCGAGCGCCGAGAGGAACAGCAGGTAATAACCAACCCTCCGGACGACTGCCGGAGCCGAAACCCGCGTGGCCAAGACGCCGTCGTGGGTCAAGGCAGGTCCGTGAGGCCCTCCGTGGGTGCCGAGACGAGAGCTGCCATGTTCCCCTCGGGGTGAGCGTTCTCGAACATCAGCTGGTGCGCGGCGCCGATGTCGT
>CAZKFH010000065.1:0-10094 GCA_964551945.1 uncultured Actinomycetes bacterium
CCCTGCCCGATGATCTCCTCGACCTGCTGACGCACAGCCTCCAACGAGATTCCGAGGGACTCGAGTGCCTTGGCGGCAACGCCCTCGCCCTCGTGGATCAAGCCGAGCAGGATGTGCTCGGTTCCGATGTAGTTGTGGTTCAGCATCCTCGCTTCTTCTTGCGCGAGAACCACGACCCGACGGGCCCGGTCGGTGAACCGTTCGAACATGTCTCCCTCTCCTGGGCCTAACGGCCCCGTCGAGCACACCTCGGGGATCTCAGGAGCCCCGTCCTACCCCCGAGGCAACTACGGGCGCCCCTCGGGTCGCTTCCACCCGCGCCCCGGAGCGCCCTCCAACCGAATTATACGCCCGGGGTCATTCATAGCTCCCCGAACTCGGCCGGTATAACCCAGCGCCTCTCTTGCTTATTTCGGCGCCGAAGGGGCCCAGGATGAGCCTTGAAGCCCAGAACTTCGGCTATGAGGTCGTGCTGCCCAGGCGGTCCTTGACCTTCTCGCCCGCGGAATCGACCGCTCGGATGCCCTGCTCGGCCCCGGTCTCGACGATGTCCTTGCCCTTCGTAACGAGCCGCTGGACCGACGGGTTGCCGGTGAACTGGTCCCACGACGCCCTGAGCTCCTCGTACCGCTCGCGCCCGGCCTTCGTTCCCAGGACGTACCCCACGCCCATCCCGACGAGCAATCCTGTCTTGAATCCCATGATGTGCACCTCCTGTGCCTCGGTGGTTTCTCCTATTCTTCCCTACGCGGGTCGAAGCGACACATCGACAGGATCCGGAGGGTTCATGGCACCGGGAACCTTGCGCCCCACTCGCCCGTCGAAGCCATCGATGAAGCCTCGGCTCCTCCTCCTAGCAGTGGTCGCCAGCCTCGCAACCGTCGCCTGTGTTCGCGTCGAGACCCCGAGCCAGGACGGATTCGCGAGCGGGATGTCGGTCGTGGGGATCGGACGGGTCGAGGTTCGTCCGGACACACTCGTCGTCGCGCTCGGCGTGGAGTCCACTGCTCCGACCGCGCCGGAGGCGCTCGAAGCGATGACTGCGGCGGCCGACGCGATGATCAAGGCGATCCGGGGCGCGGGCGTCGCCGAAGAGGACCTCCAGACGGTATCGCTCAGCGTTCGCGAGGTTCGCACGCCCGGAGGAGGCCCGGTTCCCATCGACTCCCTCCCCGTCGAGGGCGTCGCCCCGGAGACCATCTCGATCCAGGGGTCGCCGGCGCCCGGATTCGTCGGCGAGCAACGGCTTCGGGTGCGCATCCTCGATCTCGAAAGCGGAGGCGAGGTCATCGAGGCTGCGGTTGCGGCCGCCGGCCCCGACGCTCGGGTCTTCAACATGTCGCTCGACATCGCCGAGCCCGACGCCGCGATCGCCCAGGCCAGACAGCAAGCAGTTGAGGATGCGCTCGAGCGAGCCGACGCGCTCGCGGAGTCCGCGGGGATCGACCTCGGCTCGCCGATCGCCATCGAGGAGATCAGCTCGCCGGATCCAGGCTTCGGCCTCGACCTGGACTTCGAACAAGGCGCGGCCGGAGCCGGCTTCGGCGGGGCCACCGCGACTGCGGACGCCGCCGCGAAGATCGAGCCGGGCGTGAGCCGCCTCGAGGTGCAGATCCTGGTTCGCTTCGCGATCGAGGAGTAGTCGCTCCTACGGGACTGTCAGCGTGAACGGTGTCGTCATGTGCGCCGGAGCGCATCGCTGTTCCTGTGTGCACATGGACGGACGGTTCCCAGAGAGACCCGGCCGGACGACCGGCCGGGTCTCTCTCGGTGATGCGAGGGTCAGGGTGTGTGCGGGGTGAGGATCACCGCTCCCCGAACGGTGGGCTCGCCCCCGGGGTTGCAGCCGCGGACCGTGAACTCCCCCGGGACCAGGTCGGGGATGTTCCCCGAACCGGAGGATGGCACCGTCTCCGTCTCCTCGGAGCCCACGAAGAAGCCGTTGGTCGCCCTTCGCCCCTGGGGGTCGATCACGATCAGGTCCCAGTCGCCGTGGGGGAAGAGCTTGAAGACGGCCTTCGTCGTCCCCGGCGGGATGTTCACCTTGATGTCGGCCCAGGTGCCCGGAGGCGACGCCGGGGGTCCGAGGCTGGAGCAGGGGTCGCTGCTGTTCAGCGGGTTGGAGCCGGCGCCGGGGTTCGCGGTCAGCGAGAAGGTGATGTCGTACTGGCCGGGCGAGCCCACGCTGGTGGAGGTTCCCGTGGTGTCTGCGACCTCGTACCAGTCTCCGTTCTCGCCGCCGGTGTCGAAGAAGGAGCCGTAGAAGATCTCGGCCTGCTGGCGTCCGCCGAGGAGCTGTCCGACCGCCGGCACGGTCTGGTTGTGCTCGGGCCACACCACGTCGATCCAGAAGCCCGGCACGAAGGTCGTGACTCTGGTCACGTAGCCGGTGACGCTGCCTGCGCCGTCGAGTGAGGCGACCGAGGAGTCAACGCGCTCGCAGGTCCCCACCCCGGAGATGGGGGCGTACGGGGTCGTGCCTGAGTGGAAGAACGAGCGGGTCGTCGAGTAGGCGGCGGAGAAGGTGCCCTGGCCGAGGTTGCTGCAGGCACCGTCGCGGACATCGCCGGCCACGCCCATCACCACCTGGTCGAGCTGGTCGGCCTGAGACTGTCCGGTCACCGTCTTGAGGTCCGTGAGGCGCGGCGAGTGAGCCACCATCGTGACGTCGGAGGCGGCGAAGAACTTGGCCCCGAATGGACCCTTGCCGAGCAGGGCGGCGGGCTGCCCGGTGGCGTTCAACGAGCGATCGTAGACGACCACCAGCCGGGAGCGACCCGCCCCGACCTCCGACTTCTCGTTCGCGTTGTCCGGGAGCCATGAGAGCGAGCCGAGCGGGTTGGTATCGCCACCAGCGGGGCTCGCCGCCACCGGCGCCGTCACGGCGGTGGTCATGCCGAACGTCAAGCCGACGACCAGTGCGAAACCGATGGATCTTCTCATCCGGGCACCTCCTCGGTGCGTTCCCGTGTGAACAAGCCGCGGGCCAAAGGAGGTCCGGGCTCTCGTCCGTGAACTTCGGCAGGATTGCTCCGATTCCCTGTGTGCATATGCACACAGTTCGTTACGCGGGCACATCCGCTGCTCGAGCGTGACGACGTGGCCAAGCCTGGAGCTGCTTGACCAGGCTGCCGCCATGCGTTGCTTTGGGCAGACCCACAAGAACGGACGTCCGGGCTCGCCGGATCAGTGAAGGGGGTCGCCCGAGCGAGACACGATCCCGTATTCGGCGCGCCAGTACTTCGGCGTCGGCCGCTTCGGACGCCAAAACGGGAAGAAGATCCGCTTGTCACGGTCGAGGAAGTTCATCTTCTCCCCGTCCGTGGTGAACGTTCGGAGGATCGGCCGCCACGGCAATAGCGAGCTGGCCTCGGGAGGCGGGAGAGCCCCGTCAACCGGCTCCTCGATCGCGAACAGGCCCAGGTGGCTCTGCTCCGCCAGGACGTGGTCATCGGGTCCCAGGCGCACCGGCACCGACGCGTAGGTCTCCTCTCGGAACGTCTCGAGCTCCTGCACCAACCGGTCTCCACCCTCGCCGTCCGTGCGCACCAGTGCGTCGGCGATGGCCATCACCGCGTCGTAGCCCTCTTGCTCGAGCGAGGCGGGGTAGTGGCCGACGCCATCCGAGAAACGCTCCCGAAAGTCGTGGACGCGGGGGAGCATGTCCGCCCAGCTCGACCACGCGTAGGTGTAGCAGGCGACCGTGCCCGGCGGCGGCTGGTTCTGCGTGACGAACGAGACGTCGAGAGCGTCTGCGGAGAGAGCGAGCTGCGGCGGGTCCTCGTGCTTCGTGAGCTCCCGTGACAGCTCGGCCGCGACCGGCGTGCGTCCCTGGAAGAAGATGGCCTCCACACCTTCCGCGACGGCAGCGTTGACCGCTTCCCGCGCCGTCGTCTCCGAACCGATGGAAACCAGGAGGCTCGTGCCGGCGCCCTCCTCCGTGAGGGCCGCTGCCATCTCGTCGGTCGAGGAGCCGCTCGCGCCTGCGTCACCGACCAGCGCGATGCTCTCGTACCCGCGATCGGCCACCAGGTACTTCGCGGTAACGCCCGCCTGCCACCGGTACGGCACCGAGGTCTGGAAGGCGTACCGGAACATCTGGCGTGACGAGTAGAGGTCGCCACCCATGAGCACGACCGGCACTGCTGCGTCCTCGATCGCGGGCCTCGCTTCGGTAACGGCTGGGGCGTCGCCGATCGCGATGATCGCCTGGGGCTGCAGGCCGAGCGCTCCACGGATCGACGGGGCATCGAGGAGTCGGAGATCGAGCTCACCCCGGGCAGCGACCTCGGCGGCGGCGAAGCGCACCCCCTCCTCGAACGCTCCGAGACTCGGGTCATCTCCGGCGACCAGGCGGATCGTCGCGCGGGGAGGCGGCTGCGGTTCCTCGGTCGGAGCGGGGACCGGCGTGTCGCGCGTTTGCGGCGGGAGCATCGGTTGCTCCGTGCAGGAAAAGAGCAACAGCAGGATCACGGCCGACGAGCGGCGCACGCTTATTCCTCGGGGCGCATCGCAGGGAACAGGATCACCTCGCGCAACGACGGTGCGTCCGTGAGCACCATGAACAGCCGGTCGATGCCGAGACCGAGCCCGCCCGCAGGCGGCATGCCGTGCTCGAGCGCGACGATGAACTCCCGGTCGTACGGATGGGTTTCGCTCTCGCCACCTTCCTTGAGCTTGGTCTGGAGGTCGAAACGCGCGCGCTGCTCATCGGGGTCCGTGAGCTCCGAGTACGCGGGAGCGATCTCGACGCCACCCAGGATCAGGTCGAAGTGCTCAGTGAGCCGTGGGTCGTCGCGGTGCGTTCGGGCCAGGGGTGAGACCTCGCGCGGGAACCCGATGACGAACGTCGGCTCGACAAGCGTCTCCTCCACGAGCTTCTCGAAGAGCTCGAGGAGCAGCTTGCCCTCGGCCCAATCGGGGTCGTAACCGACGTTGTGATCGTCGGCGACCTTCTGCAGGTCCTCCTTCGAGAGGTCGAGCGACACTTCGCGACCGGTCGCTTCCGACGCGAGCTCGGCGAGCGTCGTGCGCCGCCACTGCTTCGCGAGATCGACGTCCTGACCGCGGAAGGAGAAGGTGAGGCCGCCGATCGCTGCCTCTGCCGCGGCCTTCACCAGACCCTCGACGAGCTCCATCATGTCTTCGTACGAGCCGAACGCCCGGTAGGCCTCGAGCATCGTGAACTCGGGGTTGTACTTCGGCGAGATCCCCTCGTTGCGGAAGTTGCGGCCGATCTCGTAGACGCGCTCGAGCCCGCCGATCAGCAGGCGCTTCAGGTAGAGCTCCGGCGCGATCCGCAGGAACATGTCGATGTCGAGCGCTTCGTGGTGTGTCGTGAAGGGCTTCGCGAGCCCGCCACCGGGCACGGACTGCAGCATGGGGGTCTCGACCTCGACGTACCCCTGGTCGTCGAGGTGCGCCCGGAGCGCCGACAGCATCCTGGCCCGAGACCGCACGCTGTCGCGGGCGTCGGGACTCGTGGCGAGGTCCAGGTAGCGCTGACGGAACCGGATCTCGACGTCACGCAGGCCGTGCCACTTCTCCGGCAGCGGCCGAAGAGACTTCGTCAACAACGTGAGCGTCGTCGCGCGCACGGATAGCTCGCCGCGCTTCGTCGTGACGACCTCCCCCTCCGCGCCGAGCCAGTCCCCCAGATCGAGGTCCTCCAGCCCCTCGAACGCTTCAGGCCCGAGCGTGTCCTCGGCCAGGAACAGCTGTAGGTCGCCGGTCCCGTCGCGGAGGACGCCGAACGAGAGCTTGCCGTGATGACGGATCTGCATCAAGCGTCCGGCCACGCGCACGACCTGGCCGGAGGACTCACCGGGCCCGAGCGCCCCGTGCTGCTCCTGGAGACCTGTCGCGGTCGCGTCGGGCTCGAATCGAAGAGCGAACGGCTCGATGCCCCGGGCTCGCAGACGCTCGAGCTTCTCGCGTCGCGCGGACAGGACGTCGTCCGCGGCCGGCGGTCGCTCGTCGCTCATGACTCGGTGTTCTTCTCGAAGATGAGCCTGAGCCCCTCGAGCGTGAGCCACGCATCGTGCTTGTCGACCGTCCTGCACTCGCCGATGACGGTCGAGGCGAGACCGCCGGTGGCGACGACGGTCGGCTGACCGAGGTCCTTGGCGATGCGCTCGACCATCCCGTCCACCATCGCCGCGTAACCGAAGACCAGTCCGGACTGAACGCTCTCGACCGTGTTCTTGCCGATCGCCGACTTCGGCGCCACGAGCTCGACGAGCGGAAGCAGGGCGGTGTGCTCGAACAGAGCGTCGGCCGAGATGTGGAGCCCCGGCGCGATCGCCGCGCCGAGCAGCTCCCCCTTCTCCGAGACGACATCGAACGTCGTGGCCGTCCCGAAGTCGACGACGATCACGGGTCCGCCGTACTTCGTGAAGGCGGCGAGCGCGTTGACGATCCGGTCGGCTCCGACCTCTCGCGGGTTGTCGGTGAGGACCGGAACCCCGGTCTTGATTCCCGGCTCGACGACAACCGCATCGAAACGGAAATAGTGGCTGACCATCTCGCGCAGCGACTCGGTGGCGCGTGGAACGACGCTCGACATGACCACGCCGGTGACGTTCTTGTCGAAGGACAGACCGGCCTGCGCGAGGAATCCACTGAACAGCAGCGCGAGCTCGTCCGCCGTTCGGTCCGGCGAGGTGTGGATGCGCCAGCGCGACGCGAGCTCCTCGTCGCGGAAGACCCCGACGACGGTCTCGGTGTTGCCGACATCGATCGCGAGCAGCATCTGTCAGTCCCCCGGTAGATTCTCGCCGATGTCGAGCGCCAGGTTGTCGATCAGCCGCGTCTTCCCGACGTGCGCGGCGACGAGGGCTCGAGCCGGACGGTCGATGCGGTCCGTCTCGGCGAAGGTCTCCGCCTCCACGATCGCCACGTAGTCGAGTCGCGCCAGCGGCTCGGCGCCGATCCGCTTCGCCATCTCAGCCTTGAGGGCGTTCGCGTCGCGCTCGCCTCCCTCGACCAGCCAGGCCGCTCGCGCCAGGGCCTCGTACAGACACGTGGCCGCGCCACGCTCGGCCTCGGACAAGTAGGCGTTTCGGGAGGACATCGCGAGACCGTCCTCCTCGCGCAGCGTCGAACAGGCCACGACCTGCACCGGCATGTCGAGGTCCACCACCATGCGCTTGATGACCGCCAGCTGCTGCGCGTCCTTCTCGCCGAAGTAGGCCCTGCTTTGTCCGACCAGCCCGAACAGCTTCGCCACAACCGTGCAGACCCCGCGGAAATGGCCGGGCCGAGACGCGCCCTCCAGCCACTCGCCCAGCGCGCCGGGCTCCACCGTGGTCTCGGGCTTCCCGGCGGGATACATCTCCTCGGCGTCGGGCGTGAAGACGATGTCCACCCCTTCTTTCTCGAGTAGGAGCTGGTCGCGCTCGAGGTCGCGCGGGTAGGACGCGAGATCCTCGGCCGGCCCGAACTGCAGAGGATTGACGAAGATCGACGCGACAACCGTGTCGCACTCCTCGCGCGCCTTCGCCACGAGTGAGAGATGACCGTCGTGCAATGCGCCCATCGTGGGCACGAACCCGATGAGGTTCCCTTCCATGCGGGAGGCCTCGCATGCCTCGCGGAACCCGAGCCGCTCGCTCGTCACTTCCACGCCGCGAGCACCTCCTCGACCCGATCCATCTCCCTCTCCGTCAAGCTGCCTTCGGCGGCGGCCAGGTGCACGGCAGCACGTGCGAGCTCCACGTACGCCGGCACGGAATGCGGTGCCTCGGCAGACAGTGCCTCGAGGTTGCGCCGGATCGTCCCCGAGTCGCCGCGCGCGGCCGGGCCCGTCAGCGCGTTGGCCGGGCCGAGCTCGAAGACGTTCTCCAGCGTCGAGCGCGCCAGGGGCTCGAACATAGGCACCGGTTCCTCGAGGCCCGCGAGGGTGAATAGCAGCTCCGCCACCCGCTGCGTCACCGCCAGGTAGTTGGAACAGAACACCGCAGCCGCGTGATAGAGCGGCTTACGATCGTCGGGGAGCCGGAAGGAGCGAGCACCGATGTCATTCACGAGTCGCTCACCGAACGCGTACGTGTCGTCGTCGGTCGCGGTAACCGCGACGAAGCTCTGCGGAAGCCGCGCGATCCCCGCCTCGACGTCCGGGAAGGTCTGCAGCGGATGGAGCGACATAACCCGCGAGCCGCTTCGCGCGACCGGGTCGAGATCCGACAACGGAGCGGAGCCGGAAAGGTGCGCGACGTGGGAGCCTTCCCGCAGCGAGCCGCTGATCCCCTCGGCCGTCTCGCCGATCGCGTCGTCGGGCACGCCCACCAGCACGAGCTCCGCCTCCCGGACCGCCTCCATCGCGGGGATGACGGTCACGCCGGGAAGGAACTTCTCCGTTCGAGCGCGGGTCGCGTCGCGGCCGGAGACCGCGACGAGTCGGTGTCCGGCGCGCGCCAAGAGCACGGCGAGCGCCGTTCCGACCCTGCCCGCCCCTACGACGGCGACGTCCATGGGGTCGCGCGGGTCACGCAACGAAGTATAGAGAGCGCCTCTCCTCGGCGGGTCTCCTTATCGGAGCGGCGGAGCGTGCGGCCGAACCGCAATGAGCGCATTCGGCCCGAGCCTGAGCGTTGAGGCCTTGCGACCGCCGGGCAGCGGCGGATCCTCATCCAGCTCCAGGAGCGGCACCAGCACGAACGCTCGCTCGTGCATGCGGGGGTGCGGGATCGTGAGGTCCGGCTCGTCGATCTGACGATCGCCGTAGGCGAGGAGATCGACGTCGATGATCCTCGGTCCCCATCGCTCGCCGCGCTCGCGGCCGAGCTCGGCCTCGACCTGGAGACAGACTCGGAGCAGATCGTTCGGCTCCAGCTGCGTGGCGATCTCGATGACGGCGTTCAGGTAGTCGGGCTGCTCGGGGCCGCCGATCGGCTCGGTCTCGTAAACGCGCGAGGACCTAACGAGGCGGACGCCTCGCCGCTCGAGCTCATCGACCGCCCGGCTGAGGTTGGCGAGCCGATCGCCGAGGTTGGACCCCAGGCCGAGGTAGATCTGCTCGCTCACCGCCCGCCGGCTTCGGCGCTCGCCGACACATCGCCAACGCTCAAGCGCTCGGCTGCACGCGGTTTGTGGACCGTTGCGTTGCACCACCGCACGCCGGGGATCGCTGCAACCGTCTCCGCCACGCGCTCGGCGATCGTCTCGAGGAGCGCGAACGACTTCGTCTTCAGCAGCTCTTCCACGGCGTAGACCACGACGCGGTAGTCGGCCGTCGTGCCGAGATCATCACCGAGCGCCTCGACATCCATCTCCAGGTCGACGACGAACGCCTGCGGCGCGTCCTGCTCGCCGTGGCTCGCGCCGTGCCGCCCCTCGGCCCGGATGCCCTGAAGTCTGATGGTCTGGCTCATCCCCTGTCCTCCCTGGCTGCGTCGCGCCGCGCTCGGGCATCCGGGATCTTCCGGAAGTCCCAGGACGCGGTTCGCTCCGGATCGAGGCGGAACCACGCTCGGTTCTTCCAAAGTCGATACGGAACCTCGTTGCCACCAAGGTACTTGTCGGACCACGTCCGCTCGACCTCGGGGATCCGAGGATCGTCGTCAGCCTGCTCCGCGTGGGCGGTGACCACCGCTCCGCGCAGCGCGTCGTACGTGTCGCCGTCGTCCATCACCGCAGTCGCCTTGCCGCGCTCGATCATGTTGTCGGTCGTGACGTTCCCGAGGGTCGAGTTGAGAAACATGGCGCCGTCGAACCAAACGAACCAGAGCGGAACGACATGAGGCGTCCCGTCCGCGGCCGCGGTCGCGACCCGGGTCGTGCGCTGCGTGGCGAGGTACTCCTCCAGCTCGTCCCGCGTCAGCTCGATATCGAGGTCAGCCAAGGTCCTCGAACCCTACGGGAGGGGGCTCCTCCGGCCGCTCGAACGAGATCCCGAGCTGAACCGGTGTGGGCCCATCGTGGTGCTGATGTGAGGCGCCGAGGTGGTGGACGCGGAGGTACTCCGAGATCAACGGGAGCACCACCTCGCTCGCATCCTCGGTGACGAAGTGGGAGGCGCCAGGGATCAGTGCGACCGTGGCACCCGGCATGATCTCGCCGAGCCGCTCGGCGAGCTCGGCAGGCTGATACGGGTC
>CAZKFH010000066.1:0-3639 GCA_964551945.1 uncultured Actinomycetes bacterium
ACAAGGTCGGCAAGGACGGCGTCGTCACCGTGGAAGAGGGACAGACGTTCGGGATCGAGCTCGAGTTCGCGGAAGGGATGCAGTTCGACAAGGGCTACATCTCTCCGTACTTCGTGACCGACCAGGAGCGGATGGAAGCGGTGCTCGAGGATCCGTACATCCTTCTGCACGCCGGAAAGATCTCGAGCGTGCAGGACATGCTCCCGGTCTTGGAGAAGGTGGCCGGCGGCGGCAAGCCGCTCGTGATCCTCTCCGAGGACGTGGAGGGTGAGGCCCTCGCGACGCTCGTCGTGAACAAGATCCGCGGCACGTTCTCGGCAGTTGCGGTCAAGGCGCCGGGCTTCGGCGACCGCCGCAAGGAGATGCTGCAGGACATGGCGATCCTTACCGGCGCGCAAGTGATCTCCGAGGAGATCGGCGCGAAGCTCGAGAACGCAACGCTCGACATGCTGGGCCGTGCCCGGCGCGTCATCGTCACGAAGGACGACACGACGATCGTCGAAGGTGCCGGCGACAAGAAGGAGATCAAGGGCCGGGTCGGCCAGATCAGGGCGCAGATCGAGAACACCGAATCGGACTGGGACAAGGAGAAGCTCCAGGAACGTCTCGCCAAGCTCGCCGGGGGAGTAGCGCTGATCAAGGTTGGTGCTGCGACGGAGGTCGAGCTGAAGGAGAAGAAGCACCGGATCGAGGACGCGGTCTCCGCGACGCGCGCCGCCGTGGAGGAAGGCATCGTTCCCGGCGGAGGCGTCACGCTGATCCGGGCCGAGATCTCCCTCGACGGCCTTCAGCTCGAGGGCGACGAGGCTACCGGCGCGCTGATCGTTCGGACGGCGCTGTCGGAGCCAACTCGGCTCATCGCCGAGAACGCCGGATTCGAGGGCGGCGTCATCGTCGAGCGGATGCGGAGCGAGAAGCTCGCGCAGGGCTTCGACGCTTCCTCGGGCGAGTGGGTCGACATGCTCAAGGCCGGGATCATCGATCCCGCGAAGGTGACCCGCTCCGCGCTTCAGAACGCCGCCTCCATCGCGGGCCTCGTGCTCACGACGGAGAGCGCGGTCGTCGAGAAGCGTGAGGACGAGGACGCGGACGCGGCCGCCGGTGGCGGTCACGGCCACCAGCACTAGCTGATCGGTGGTCGAGGGGGCCCGCCTTCGGGCGGGCCCTTTCGCCTACTTGGGCGGTGCTTCTCCCGCGGCGCGGCTGATGCCGAGCAGCAACCCAAAGCCGATCGCCCACCTGACCCCGGCGCCGAGCCACCACATGAACGCGCTCGCGCCCTCGGGCAGGCCGAACAGGACGTGCAGCGTCAGGATCGTGGCGCGGATGCCCTCGAACAGCACGAACGCCCACGCCCACCACCACAGCTCCTCGACACGCTGCCCGATCAGGACCTGGAGGATCGCCAGGGCCAGGATCGCGGCGCCGAAGAGCCGCACGAACGCGTAGTCGGGAGAGACCGGCTGGGTGAACAGATCCGTAAGGAGGAAACTGGGAGCGGCGATCAGGGCGACGCCCAGCGCTGCGTTCGACAGCGCATCGAGGTACAGGACTCGCTTCAGCAGGCTCACGGCCGCGCATCTTCCCACGCTTGGGAGGCCATCGACCGAGCCGATAGAATGCGTGATCCTCGGAAGCCCTCGGGGACCTCATCTTGAAAGGACCGGAACCCCGCATGACCGACGGACCCAGGATCGCCGTGATCGGGCTCGACTGCGCCACGCCCGCGCTGCTGTTCGACCGCTACGCGAGCGTGATGCCGAACGTCCGCAATTTGCTGGACGGCAGCCTGCACGGAGAGCTGAAGAGCATCACGCCGCCCATCACGGTGCCCGCCTGGGCGTGCGCGATGACCGGCAAGACACCCGGTCGGCTCGGGATCTACGGGTTCCGCAACCGCAAGGACAACACCTACGAGGGACTGTCGATCGCGACCTCGCTGGCGGTGAAGGAGCCCGCCGTGTGGGACCTGCTCGGCGAGGCCGGCAAGAAGTCCTTGCTGATCGGCGTTCCCCCCGCGTACCCGGTGCGGCCGGTGGAGGGATGGCGGGTGTCGTGCTTCCTGACCCCGCCGTCGGCGGAGAAATACACCTGGCCGGAGGACCTGAAGGCCGAGGTGGAAGAAGAAGTCGGCGAATACATCTTCGACATCCCGAACTTCCGCCAGCAGGGCGCCGAGTTCGTGCTGCAGCAGTGCCACGCGATGACGAAGAAGCGGTTCCAGCTCGCCCGCAGGCTCGTGAAGAACAAGCCCTGGGACTTCTTCCAGATGGTGGAGATGGGCCTCGACCGCCTGCACCACGTGTTCTGGCAGTACTGCGACCCGAAGCACCCGAAGTACGAGCCCGGCAATAAGTTCGAGAGCGCGTTCGAGGACTACTACCGCATGCTCGACGGGGAGATCGGCTCGTTGATCGAGGCCCTCCCCGACGACGCCGTCACGATGCTGATGTCGGACCACGGCGCGCGGGCCATGACCGGGGGCGTCTGCTTCAACGACTGGCTGATCCGCGAGGGCTACCTGACGCTCACCCAGAAGCCCGCCGAGCCGACCCCGATCGCGAAGGCGCCGATCGACTGGTCGAAGACCACAGCCTGGGGCGACGGCGGCTATTACGGCCGCCTGTTCCTCAACGTGAAGGGCCGCGAGCCGCAGGGCACGATCGAGCCGGGCGACTACGAGAAGGTTCGCGATGATCTCAAGGCCAAGATCGAGGCGATGCCTGGTCCCGAGGGGCGGCCCTTGGGCAACCGCGTCATCAAGCCGCAGGACGCCTACCCGGAGGTTCGCGGGGTCGCACCGGACCTGCTCGTGTACTTCGGCGACCTCGAGTGGCGCTCCGTGGGCATGGTCAACATGGAGGGCGGCGAGATCTACACGTACGAGAACGACACCGGACCCGACGGCGCGAATCACGACAAGGTCGGCGTGTTCGCGCTGAAGAACCTCCCCGGCCAACCGCAGGGCCACGTCGAGGACATCAATCTCATCGACGTCGGACCGACACTCATGAAGCTGTATGGCCTTCCGGAACCGGAGGGTGTGCAGGGAAGGAGCATCCTCTGATGACCGACACATCCCAGTGGGTAACCACGAGCAAGCACTTCGGGCCTTCGGGTTCGGAGGACGGGTTCACCGTCTGGTTCACCGGCCTCTCTGGTGCGGGCAAGTCCACGATCGCGGAGCTCGTCGCCACCGAGCTCGAGAGCCGAGGTGTCAGGTGGGAGCTCCTCGACGGTGACGTCGTGCGGATGAACCTCTCGAAGGGGCTCGGGTTCTCGAAGGAGGACCGCGACACGAACATCCTTCGGATCGGCTGGGTCGCGGAGCGCCTCGCGTATCACGGCGCCGGCGTGCTCGTCTCCGCGATCTCCCCCTACAAGGAGGTCCGCGACCAGGTCCGCAAGGAGATCCCGAAGTTCTGCGAAGTGTTTGTCAAGGTGTCCGTCGAGGAAGCCACGCGCCGCGACACCAAGGGTCTGTACGAGAAGGCGCTCAAGGGTGAGATCAAGGGCTTCACCGGCGTCGACGACCCCTACGAGGCGCCCGAGAACCCCGAGCTCGTCGTGGACACCGAGCAGCAGTCGCCGGAGGAAAGCGCCACGGCCGTGATCTCCAAGCTCGAGGAGCTCGGCTAC
>CAZKFH010000066.1:3739-9977 GCA_964551945.1 uncultured Actinomycetes bacterium
GTCGCCGGAGGAAAGCGCCACGGCCGTGATCTCCAAGCTCGAGGAGCTCGGCTACCTGAAGTAGCTACCCGGCGTGACGCCGGGCCTCGTGCTCGCCCAGGCGCGTCTCGATGCGGTCTCCGAGAGCGCGGATCTCCGTCCGGAACTCCGCGCGCAGCTCCTGGTGCTCGGCGTTGGATCGATCGATACGCTCAACCAGCCCGCGGACGTCCTCGCGGCGCTCGCTGTCCGACTGATCCAATCGGCCGTGGACGCCATCGATCCGGGCGTTGACCGCGTCGAAACGGCTCAGCATGGTGAGGATGAGCGCGAGGAGTCCGAGAGAGAAGGCGCTCAGGATCCCTACGGCAGTCCAGGCCACGGCCATGGAGCAAGTATAGGAGGGGGGTCTGACATGGGAGCTTCCTCTGTTAGCGGCGGCGCACCAGACCGCGGAGGACGGCCAAGGGGAGGACTGAGCGGGGCTCGTAGCCGAGTCGCCAGATGCCGCCGTGGGCTGCCCCCTCGACGAAGAGGTCGAACGGGTGCCCACCCGGCGTGGTGCTCTCGCCGTCGTTCCGCAGGTCGTGGATCAGCAAGGCCGCCATCAGCCAGCGGCTCGTCTCGGGCTCGAAGATCTCGATGCCGTAGGAGGACGCGCCGCGGTAGGCGGCGGCCAGCGCCTTCTTCTTCGTCACGGACCTGGTTCGTGTCGCCGGCGCGACATTGGCCGACACCATGACTCCGTCCTCGCGTGCGGAGACGGCCCTCCACCGTTGGCTCGTCTTCGCGAGCGCGTAGTTGGCGCCCTGCTGCGCGACGAGGCAGTCGACGATGCCCCAGCACGTCCCGTCCTCGCCCTTGATGAGGTCCGGGTAGCTCGGGCGGTAGAGCGATCCCCCGCTCAACGCTCGTATGGGGCCGCGCCCGCGACGGCGTCGAGACCGCGCGGCGACCGCGACCTCCTCGGGGACCGCGAACACATCCGTCGGAGTAGCCAGGTAGGCGAGCGAGTTGCCGCCATGCCCCGCCAGGTCACTCATGACCGCGTCGGTGGCGGCGGCCAGGAGCACGAACGTCGCACCGTCGGCGTAGGTGTCGTCCACGACCGTGAACGGCTCTCCGAACGTGCGCAGCCATCCCGCGATCTCTGGGGTGTCCTTCAGGAGATCTGCCCCAGCGGCCTCGGCGAGCTTCTCGGTGGCAGCGGCCCGCACCGGTATCGAGACGCGCCCGCGCCCCTCGCGCGCCGTCGCCAGGATCCGCTTCCAGACGTCCGCGTTCGGCAGGTCGACCGCCACGACGTCCGCGCCCCAGGCGCAAAGGGCCGACAGCGCGCCCATCTCCGAGGCGGCGCCGAGCAGGACGAAGCGGCGATCGGACAGGTCGAGCCAGTCCGGGTTGGCCACCACCTTCTCGATGGCTTCGCGGCACGAGGGCTCGATGACGCCCGTGTCGACCCAGAGGTCGAGCTGGCGGCGGATCTCGTCGCCGCGCAACGTTTGCCCGCGGTAGGGGATCGCCAGCTCGGGCCTCCTGCCGTTCCCAGTTCCCTCCACGACCTCGGTTCGAAAGGCGCTCGCGCCGTCACTCCGCACCGCATCGGTCAGGGGACCCGATTCATGGCCGCGAGCGAACTCCATCCGCTCGTGGAGCTCGGCGAGTCCGCTGCGGGCGATGCCGAGCGCCGCCTCCTTGGAGCGCACGCCCGCCTCCACGAGACGACGGACCGGGCTCAGGTAGCGCTTCCGCCAGGCGCCCTCGCCGGCGATCTGCTCCGCAAGCTGCGCGTCGGCGGCTAGAGCCGCGGCGGCGAAGATGGCCTTCCCGGCCTCCTGGGTGCTCCGTCGGCCGTCGATCTCGCGAAAGCGGACGCCATCCGTCACGGGTCAATCATGCGCGAAACGGGGTGGCTATGCCGGGTCGACGCGGTCCGCGAAGATGATCAGACGTTCCGCGGCGGAGAAGCGAGGGTTGCACGTGGTCAGGATCAACGTCGGCTGGGCGGAGGGGATCGTGACCTCGGTCGCGGTCGGCGCCACGATCCGGGTCTTGGTCACCACGTAGTCGAAGGTGCCCCGCTCGGTCTCGAGGACGATCGCGTCGCCGGCGTCGAGCTTGTCGAGGTCCCAGAACGGAGCCCCGTACGTCGTCCGGTGGCCGGCGATCGCGACGCGGCCCTCCTCATCCCAGGGGTCGGAGCTCCTCGCGTAGTGGCCGGGCCCCTTCTTGAGGTCCTCGGTCGCGATGCCCTCCACCACGACCTCGTTCAGCTCGATGTCGGGGATGCGCATGATCGCGTACGCGTCTCCGGGAAGAGTTGGGGGCGGCTCGGCCGTTTCGGGGGCTGCGGCCGCTTCTTCGATCCGGACCTCCATCTGGCCCCTCAGGTCATCCTGCTGTCGCCCGTAATAGATCCCGGTGCCCCACAGGAGCCACAGGATGTACGCGCCGACGATGGCTGCCGCCGTGAGGAAGGTCTTCCCGATCAAGCGGAGGACCCACCCCGGACGCCTGCGTGTGCTTGCCATCGCGTGTTCATTATCGGGCGAGCCGGTCACAACCTGAACGAGCCATTGAAAGGTTCTCCCCGCGGGTGATAGCGTTGCGCATGGAGGTACGCACGATCCGGTAGTCCCGGCGCCTGGCCGCCTCTCTTCGGCCGGGCGCTCGTTGCTATCCGGGGTCGGGAAGGAGCGCTCGTGGAGATCGAGATCGGCAGCGGCAAGACCGCCAGGCGGGGATATGGCTTCGACGAGGTGGCGATCGTCCCCTCGAGAAGGACGCGCGACCCTGACGACGTGGACATCTCCTGGGAGATGGACGCGTGGCGCTTCGACCTCCCCTTGATGGCCTCCGCGATGGACGCGATCGTCTCGCCGCAGACCGCGGTGCAGATCGGCAAGCTGGGCGGGCTCGCGGTCCTGAACCTCGAGGGCCTCCAGACGCGCTACGAGGACCCCGAGCCGATCCTCGACGAGATCGCGAACCTCCCCGACGACAAGGCCACCCGCAGGATGCAGGAGCTCTACAAGGAGCCCGTCAAGGAAGATCTGGTCGGCAAGCGCATCCGCGAGATCAAGGAGGGGGGCGCGATCGCTGCGGCGTCGTTGACCCCACAGCGGGTGCGTACCTACTCACAGCTGATCTTGGAGGCGGAGCTCGACATCCTCGTGATCCAGGGCACGGTCGTTTCGGCCGAGCACGTCTCCACCCGCAGCGAGCCCCTCAACCTCAAGGAGTTCATCGCGCGCTACGAGATCCCGGTTGTGGTCGGAGGCTGCGCATCGTTCTCCACGGCGCTGCACCTGATGCGGACCGGCGCGGTCGGGGTCCTCGTCGGCGTTGGGCCCGGCGCCGCCTGCACGACGCGCGGCGTCCTCGGTGTCGGTGTCCCGCAGGCCACCGCGATCGCGGACGCAGCAGCGGCTCGGATGCAGCACCTCCACGAGACCGGCCGGTACGTGCACGTGATCGCCGACGGTGGGATGCGAACGGGCGGTGACATCGCAAAGGCGATCGCCTGCGGCGCGGACGCGGTCATGACGGCTTCGCCGCTCGCGAAGGCGTACGAGGCCCCGGGCCGCGGCTTCCATTGGGGGATGGCGACGTTCCACCCCGACCTGCCGCGAGGCACGCGGGTGCGGACCAAGCAGATCGGCTCCCTCGAGGAGATCCTGATCGGGCCGGCGCACGAGAATGACGGGACGCTCAACCTGTTCGGCGCGCTGCGTACCTCGATGGCCACGTGTGGCTACGGCACTATCAAGGAGTTCCAGAAGGCGGAGCTGATGGTCGCGCCGGCCCTGAAGACGGAGGGGAAGGCGCTGCAGCAAGCGCAGGGGGTCGGGCAGGGAGCGTGACACAGGACCCGCGCCCGGTCCTCGTCGTCGACTTCGGAGCGCAGTACGCGCAGCTCATCGCTCGGCGCGTTCGCGAGTGCCATGTGTACTCGGAGATCGTCCCCTTCGACATCTCGCCACAGGAGATCTCGGCCAAGCGCCCCGCCGGGCTGATCCTCTCCGGCGGGCCGATGTCCGTCTACGAGCCGGCTGCGCCCGAGCTGAACCCCGGATTCCTCGAGCTCGGGGTCCCCGTGCTCGGCATCTGTTACGGGCAGCAGGCCATGGCACGGGCGCTCGGTGGTGAGGTTCGCGCGACGGGGGCTCGGGAGTACGGCAAGACGGACCTCCGATCCGAGGGTGGCTTGCTGCTGCGGGACCTGCCGCCGCAGCAGGTCGTCTGGATGAGCCATGGCGATACCGTGACGGCCGCGCCGGACGGGTTCCGCGTGACCGCGCATACCGAGGTGAGCCCGATCGCCGCGATGGAGGATCCGGAACGAGGGTTGTTCGCGGTCCAGTTCCATCCCGAGGTCGCGCATACGCCGCAGGGGACCGAGATCCTCAAGCGCTTCCTCTACGAGGGCTGCGGTCTCCTGCCCGACTGGACTGCCGTGAATGTGATCGAGCGAGCGGTCGAGCGCATCCGCGCGCAGGTCGGGGACGAGGAGGCGCTCTGCGGCCTGTCGGGCGGCGTCGACTCCGCGGTCGCGGCGCTGCTCGTCCATCGAGCGATCGGGGACCGCCTGACGTGCGTCTTCGTCGACACCGGTCTGCTGCGCGAGGGCGAGCCCGAGCAGGTCGAGGAGACCTTCGCGCGTCACTTCAAGGTGCCGCTCGTCCACGTCAAGGCGGAGGACCGGTTCCTCGCCAAGCTCGAGGGCGTCACCGATCCCGAGGACAAGCGCAAGCGCATCGGCGAGGAGTTCATCCGCGTGTTCGAGGAGGTCGCTCGCGAGCATCGCGACGCGAAGTTTCTCGTCCAGGGCACCCTCTATCCCGATGTGATCGAGTCGGGCAGCCGGACCGCGGCGAAGATCAAGAGCCATCACAACGTCGGGGGATTGCCCGAGCACATGGATGTCGAGCTCGTCGAGCCATTGCGGGAGCTCTTCAAGGACGAGGTCCGAGAGGTCGGCAGCGAGCTCGGTCTGCCCGAGGAGATCGTCGGGCGCCAGCCGTTCCCCGGTCCCGGCCTGGCCGTCAGGATCGTCGGCGAGGTGACGCGTGAGCGCCTCGAGATGGTCCGCGGTGCCGACCGGATCGTGCAGGAGGAGATCAAGCGCTCGGGCCTCGCGCCGCAGATGTGGCAGGCCTTCGCCGTACTCCTGACGCTGCAGAGCGTCGGCGTGATGGGTGACGCGCGCACGTATCACCACCCGATCGTGCTGCGCGCGGTCACGAGCGAGGACGCCATGACGGCCGACTGGGCTCGCATCCCGCACGACGTCCTGGAGCGCATCTCCTCCCGGGTCGTGCAGGAGGTGCCCGGCGTCAACCGCGTCGTCTACGACGTCACGTCGAAGCCACCCGGCACCATCGAGTGGGAGTGACGACCTAGGACGGCGAGTGACCGGGCGGGAGCCCGTACTCGTCCGGGTCGATCCCGCCCTTCTTCGTTCCCGAACACAGATCGGTTGAGAATGGTTCGCTTCGGGGCCTGCCGAAAACGGTGTACTTGCCCCCTTCGCGGAAGGAGCATCCGCAGGCCGCACTACTCGATGCGGTCACGACGGTCACGCGTCGATCGACCTGGCCCTTGTAGACCTTGGTCACGCGGAACCGGACGGTGTGCTCCGACTCGCCCCGGTCGATTGCGCGGACCCGACCCGTGAACACGACCCGCGCGTGGTCCCCGTACTCCTCAGCTGTCGAGATGGCGCAGCTGCACGCCGAGGCGGGTACGGCGGAGAGCGGCACCAGAGACGCGGCCAGGCACGCGGCCAGGAAAATGCGCTTCACAGAACGAAGGATACGCCGTCACGACTCGTGATCGGCGGCCTAGCCCTCCTGCTCGCCGTCCGACACAACGCCCTGGGCGAGGGAGACGCCCAGCAGGATCGCGGGGACGCGGAGTGAGAAGTTCGAGACGAGGAACGACACGACCGAGCCATAGATCCCGTCGGTCCGGTATGGGAGCGTCCCGGCGAAGACGAGCAGCTGAACCGCGATGATGGCGGCGGGGATCGAGGCGACGACCACGGGGACGCCCCAGCGGAAGGTCCACGATCCCCACGACGGCCGGGCGATCAGCGCGAACGCGGCGCCCGCGAGCGCGCCGAGTGCCACGTAGAGCGTGAGCAGCAGCACCGGGGCCTCCGTCGAGCGCTCGACGCCATCCTCCGTGGGGATCGGGATGACGGTCGGCTCGGGCACTTGCCAGAGGAGCACGAGAGCGAAGACGGCCAGGCCGAGCC
>CAZKFH010000067.1:0-9920 GCA_964551945.1 uncultured Actinomycetes bacterium
TACGACCTCGGCGGCGGGACGTTCGACGTCTCGCTTCTCGAGATCGGCGACGGTGTGTTCGAGGTCAAGGCGACCTCCGGCAACACGCAGCTCGGCGGTGACGACTGGGACCAGAAGGTCATGGACTGGATGGTCAAGGAGTTCAAGAACGCACACGGCGTCGACCTGTCCGCCGACAAGATGGCGCTGCAGCGGCTGAAAGAGGCCGCGGAGAAAGCGAAGATCGAGCTGTCGCAGGTCCCCGAGACGTCCATCAACCTGCCGTTCGTCACCGCGACGAACGAGGGACCGCTCCACCTGGACCTGAAGCTGAGTCGCGGGGAGTTCGAGCGGATCACGGAGGACCTCGTGCTCCAGGTCGAGGGACCCTTCAACCAGGCGGTGAAGGACTGGGGCAAGGACGTGTCGGAGATCGACCACGTGATCCTGGTCGGGGGCTCGACCCGTATGCCGATGGTGCAGGAGCGCGTGAGGAAGCTCACCGGCGGCAAGGACCCCCACAAGGGTGTCAACCCGGACGAGGTCGTGGCGATCGGTGCCGCAGTCCAGGCCGGTGTCCTCAAGGGCGACGTGAAGGACATCCTTCTCCTCGATGTCACGCCGTTGTCGCTCGGCATCGAGACCAAGGGCGGGATCTTCACGAAGCTCCTCGAGCGCAACACGACGATCCCGACCAAGAAGTCGGAGATCTTCACGACGGCCGACGACAACCAGACGCAGGTCGAGGTTCACGTGCTCCAGGGCGAGGCGGAGACCGTGTACTCGCCCGGCGTGCGCAGTCTGGGCAGGTTCCACCTGGTGGGGCTCGCGCCGGCGCCGCGCGGCATGCCGCAGATCGAGGTCGCGTTCGACATCGACGCGAACGGGATCGTCAACGTCTCCGCGAAGGACACCGCCACCGGCAAGGAGCAGGCCATGCAGATCACAGGTGGCACGGCTCTCGGCAAGGAGGAGATCGACCGCATGATGGCCGACGCCGAGAAGTTCGCCGAGGAGGATCACAAGCGGCGTGAGACCGCGGAGGTCCGGAACAACGCGGACAACCTGGCCTACCAGGCCGAGAAGACGCTCACCGAGCTCGGTGACAAGGTGCCGGACGAGGACAGGGAAGTGGTGACGAAGCACGTCGCCGAGGTGAAGGAAGCCCTGAAGGGCGAGGACACGGACGCCATCCGTGCCGCCACGGATGCGCTGACGCAGTCCTTCCAGAAGGTCGGACAGGCCGTGTATCAGCAGCAGGACGCGGAGCAGCCGCAGCAGGGCTCCGAGGCACCCGGCGGCGACGACGTCGTGGAGGGTGAGGTCGTTGACGAAGGGGGTGCGTCCTGACAGAGCGAGAGCCCGGCAAGATACGGGTGACCGACAAGCGTCACTCTCGCGAGGACGAACCCGAAGCCGAGGCTGCTCAAATAGAGCAGGCGCCGGACGAGTCGACCAAGGCGGAGGACTACCTTGAGCATCTTCAGCGCCTGCAGGCGGAGTTCGACAACTACCGCAAGCGGGTCCTGAAGGAACAGACCCGCGCGGTGGAGCTCGCCAGCGAGCCGCTCATGTTCAAGGTGCTCCAGGTCCTCGACGAGTTCGAGCTCGCGCTCTTGGGCGCGGAACGGACGCCGGAGCTCGAGCGCTTCCTGCAGGGCTTCGAGATGGTCTACGCGAAGCTGCTGGAGATCCTTCGCTCCGAGGGCCTCGAGCGCATCGAGGCCGAGGGACAGCCGTTCGACCCCGAGCTCCACGAGGCATTGCTGCAGGGGGATCACGACGGAGAGGGCGAGCAGTTCGTCGCGGACGTGCTCCGGAACGGCTACCGGCTGAAAGGCCGCGTGATCCGGCCGTCGGGCGTGAAGGTCGGGCGGCGGTAAGGGATGGCCGGGATGAACGCCAGTCGCGAGTGGGTCGAGAAGGACTACTACGCGGTGCTCGGCGTGCCTCGGAACGCGAGCCAGGCCGATGTGAAGAAGGCCTATCGCAAGCTCGCGCAGCGGTATCACCCGGACACCGCGAAGGATGCGGGCGCGGAGGAGCGGTTCAAGGAGATCTCGTCCGCGTACGACGTCCTCGGCGACGCCGCGAAGCGCAAGGAATACGACCGGGTTCGGGAGATGGTTGCCTCGGGCGCGCACTTCGGGCCGGGACCCGGGGGGCAGGGCGGGCCGGGAGGACAGTGGATCCGCTTCGAGGACCTGGGCGATGCCGGAGATCTCGGCGACCTGTTCGGAAATCTGTTTGGTGACGGGGCCTTCGGTCAGCGTGGTCGGCGTGCTCGACCCCGCGGCGCCGACGTCGTCGCCGACGTCGAGGTTCCGTTCGAGGAGGCGCTCGCGGGAACCACCGTCGCTATCGGGATGAACGGACGGACCCTTCGTGTGAAGGTGCCGGCCGGCGTGGAGGACGGGGCCCGGGTCCGCGTCGCCGGACGTGGCGAAGCCGGTCAGGGCGGAGCGGAGCCCGGCGATCTCTATGTCAGCGTCCGCGTTCAGCCTCACCGGTTCTTCGGACGCAAGGGCTCGGACCTGACGCTGTCGCTTCCCGTGACCTATCCGGAGGCGGTGCTCGGCGCGCAGGTGAAGGTCCCGACGATGAACGGGGCGGTCACCTTGAAGATCCCGGCGGGGACGACCAGCGGCCGCACATTCCGCGTTCGCGGCAAGGGAGGCCCCCGGCTCGCCGGAGGAAAGGGCGATCTGCTCGTGACCGTCAACGTGGAGGTCCCCGCGAAGGTCTCGAAACAGGAGAAGCAGCTGCTGGAGCAGTTGCGCGAGGTCTCGGGGGAGAGCCCGCGAACTCGACTCGGCGTCTCGGAAGGGTGAGGCAGATGGCGAAGAGCAACGAGGAACGCGCGGTCTACATCATCAGCGTGGCCGCCGAGCTTGCGGGCATGCACCCGCAAACCCTCCGCATCTACGAGCGGAAGGGCCTGTTGCGTCCCGCGCGAACGGCAGGGAACACGCGCCGATATTCGGAGCGCGACATCGATCGGTTGCGCGAGATCCACGAGCTCACCGAGCGCGGAGTCAATCTCGCCGGCGTGAAGCTTGTAATTGAGATGCAGGCGAAGCTCGAACGGATCCGCTTGGAGATGGAGCAGATGGGACGTGAGCTCGAACGGAACCGCGAGCGAGCCACGGACGAAAGGACCGGCTCCGGCTCGGACATCCTGCCGCTCCGGAGCACGCGCCTCCCCTGGCAAGGCTGAGCCGTGGAAGCCCTGATCATTCCGCTCGTCATTCTCATCGCGATCGGTGGGATCTTCCTCAGCTACTACCTCAAGAAGAAGCGGCGCGAGGAGATGCACGCCTTCGCAATGCAGAACGGGCTCGCGTTCTCCTCAGAGGACATGTCCGGCATCGACGGATGGCCCTTCTCGCTGTTCAGGAGGGGCGACGGACGGGGGGTGGAGAACGTCATCTCCGGGATGTGGAAGGGTACGCAGCCAATCACGGCGTTCGACTACTGGTTCTACACGGAGTCAACCGACTCGAAAGGGAACACGTCACGGAGCTATCAGCGGTTCTCGTGCGCGACGGTGGACGTTGCTGCCGGCTTCCCGCACCTGGAGATCGCGCGCGAGGGATTCTTCACTCGTTTGGCGGATCGTCTCGGCATGGAGGACATCGAGTTCGAGTCTCCCGAGTTCAACCGCCGGTACAACGTCAAGGCGGGGGAACGGCGGTTCGCGTTCGAGCTCCTAGACGCCCGGATGCTGCGCTGGCTCGTGGATTTCGATCAGGGACTGGCGTTCGAGGTGGTGGGCAACCGGTTGCTGGCGTACCGGAACCGCAAGGGCCCGGTCGCGTTGATGCCTCTCATCGAGACGCTGCTCATGTTCCGGGAGCGCATCCCTCGAGTCGCCTGGAGCTTCTACCCGCTCCCGGGCTAACCATCTAGACTCGGACGCCGCGAGAGAGAGGGAGGAAATCATGACCGTTCTGTGGATCGTGCTGGGAGTGATCGTGCTGCTCCTGCTCATCGGGGTTTTCATCTACAACAAGTTCGTCTCCCAACGGCAGGGCATCAAGGATGCGTTCGCGAACATCGACACGGAGCTGCGACGCAGATACGACCTGATCCCGAACCTCGTTGAGAGCGTCAAGGGATATGCGTCGCACGAGAAGGAGACGTTCGAGCGAGTCACCCAGGCACGTGCTGGGGCCCAGTCGGCGCAGGGACCTGCCGAGCAGGCCCAGGCGGAGAACATGCTGACGGCCGCGCTGCGTCAGCTGTTCGCGGTGGCCGAGGCCTATCCGCAGCTCCAGGCGGCGGAGAACTTCCAACAGCTTCAGGCCGAGCTGGCGAAC
Source organism: uncultured Actinomycetes bacterium (assembly GCA_964551945.1). Classification (GTDB taxonomy): domain Bacteria; phylum Actinomycetota; class UBA4738; order UBA4738; family CALAEC01; genus CAZKFH01. The sequence goes on from CAZKFH010000067.1 coordinate 4,299, forward strand.
ACCGAGGACCGCATCCAGGTGTCGCGGCGCTTCTACAACGAGAACGTGCGCGAGTACAACGAGCGCGTGCAGTCCGTGCCGTCGAACGTCATCGCCGGGATGTTCAACTTCGAGCTCGAGGAGTTCTTCGAGATCGAGGAGGGAGAGCGTGCCACGGTGGCCCAGGCGCCGCAGGTCGACTTCGGATCTCAGCAGCCGCCCAGCGCCTAGCCCCGGTCAGACGCGTGCCGGAAGCTCGGGCTGACGGTCGAACGACGCCTCTCGCCGGATCCGCGCGGTGAGGGTCGTCCAGACGATCGCCCACATGCCGGAGATGCCGGCGAGCACGGCGACCGCGGCCAGCGCCCCCGCCTGATCCGCGACCCAGCCACCGAGCAGGATCGAGACCGAGAACGACAGGGTCGCGAGACCGAAGTCGAACGAGAAGACGCGTCCGCGCATGGCGTCGGGCACGATGCGCTGGAGGCCATAGGTCGACAGCGTCCATTGCGCGCCTCCGCCCAGGTGCGCGAAGACGACGAACATCGCGGCGAACCACAGCGCGGGCGCGATCGACACGATGCCGTACGAGATGCCGTAGACGGCGAACGAGGTGCCGATCGCCGCGTACAGGCTGCGGAGGTTCTGAGTGAACCGACGCGCCAGGAACGGCCCGATGAGGGCACCGAGCCCTCGCGCGGCGAGCAAGATCCCCGTGCCGCGGTCACCGGTTTGGAAGACGTTCAGGGAGACGAGCGGCAGAAGCGCCATGATCCCGCCGCCGAGGCCGAACCCCGCCTTGACCGACAGAAGGGCGAAGACCCGCCGGTCGCGCTTCGCGTAGCGCACCGTGTCCGCCACGGCCCCGCGGATCGAACGGTGCTCACCGGTCCGTTCCTCGGAGAATCGCCGGCGGATCCCGACGATCAGCACGGCGGAGACGGCGAAGGACAGTGAGTCTCCCAGGATCGCCGCGTCTCGCCCGAGCGTCGCGGCGACGATGCCGCCGAGCGCGCCGCCGATCGCGAGCATCGTGCCCCACGCGGACCCCATCAGGACGTTGGCGGCGGGGAGGTCATCGGGGTCGACCAGGTTCGGGATCGCAGCGTGCGTCGTGGGCTCGAACATCGCGGTGAACGCACCGATCACGGCCGTCAGCGCATACGCCATCCACACCTCGCCCGGCCGATCCATCAGTAAGAACCCGAGTGCCAGCACGACCCGCACGACATCTGCGAACACCATCAGGCGGCGTCGGTCGAAGCGGTCGGCGAGGTGGCCTCCAAGGGGAGAAAAGACGGCGATCGACAGCATCTGCGTCACCATCACGAGCGTGACCATCGATGCCGAGCCGCCGGTCAGATCGTAGACACGCCCCGCCACCGCAACGAGCGCGAACCAGTCGCCCATGAAGGACACGAGCGTCGCCGCGTACAGGCGCGCGAACGCAGAGTTTCGGGACAGGAGCGAGAGCGAGGCTCGGATGCCCGGCCGAGGCGGGGGAGGGTGCGGCGCGTCCTGCACGCGGGGAGGCTAGCAGGCGCGCCGGCAAACCCGTCCGGGGGTAGGCTCGGCCCCCCGATCGAAGGAGTGAGCGCGTGCTGGATCGGTTCACGTGGTTCAAGCAGGCGGCGTACCGATGGAGCGGCGACGGCGTCACGGCGTACATCGACCCGTGGGGCGTGCCCGAGGGAGCCACCGAGGCGGACGCCATCTTCATCACGCACGCGCACGACGATCATTTCCAGCCCGAGGAGATCCAGAGATTGCAGAAGTCCGGCACGAAGGTCGTCGCCCCGCACGACGTTGCCGCCGAGCTGTCGGGAGAGGTCCACGCGGTCGCGCCTGGGGATGCGCTCGAGGTTGCGGGCATCAAGGTGCAGGCCGTGCCCGCGTACAACATCGAGGAGGAGCGCCTCGACATGCACCCCAGGTCGAACGGCTGGGTCGGCTACGTCCTCCAGCTCGGCGACGCCAGCTACTACCACGCGGGAGACACCGACCACCTTCCGGAGCTCGAGTCGCTCGACGTGCAAGTCGCGTTCGTGCCGATCGGAGGGACGTACACCATGGACGTCCCTCAGGCGGCCGGGTTCGTGCGCGCCATGTCCCCGCAGCTCGCGGTGCCGATGCATTACGGCTTCGTGGTCGGGACACCCGCCGACGCTGAACGCTTCCGTGCGGAAGCAAATCCCGTGAACGTCGAGATCCTCACACCCGAGGAGCCGTTCCCGGCGGAGCCGACCGGATGAGCGAGCGCGTCCCGTTCGGCTGGCTGAAGCTCGCGTTGGTGCTCGTGGCCGCCGGGCTGCTGGTGGGAACGCTCGTCGCGGCGGTCTCGGTCGGGACCGCAGCTCCCTTCTGCACGAGCGGGGCCGCGGGGACGGACTGCCGCGACCTCGTGGTGACGCTGGCACGGCGTGCCGGCCTGGTTGCGGGGGGAGCCGCGGTGATCATGGTGCTCCTTGCGGCGGGCCTGGTGCGGATGCTGAAGCAGGACGATCACGAGCGCGCCGAGCGGGCGATGGAGGCCTACCGAGCTTCGAAGGAGCACGGGCGGCTGGCAGAGCGCTGACGCATTTGGCCAGGTCGCGGGCGGGTCTGCCACAATGACGGCGACCCGTCCAAGGAGGTTTTCCACGATGACGCTGGGCTATGAAGGCAACCTGTACATCCTCGCGTTCGATCATCGAGGCTCGTTCCAGAAGAAGATGCTCGGGATCGAGGGAGCACCCAGCTCTGCGGATGCCGAGCGGATCTCCGACGCCAAGGCGGTCATCTTCGAAGGCTTTCTGAAGGCCCTCGACGAGGGTGCGCCGAAGGATGCGGCCGGGATGCTGGTCGACGAGCAGTTCGGCGCCGACCTCGCTCGTAGCGGGAAGAAGGAGGGCGTGATCCTGGCCATGCCCGTCGAGAAGAGCGGCCAGAACGAGTTCGACTTCGAGTATGGCGCCGACTTCGGCAAGCACATCGAGGAGTTCGACCCGACGTTCTCCAAGGTGCTCGTGCGTTACAACTCGGAGGGCGACACCGAGACGAACGCGACGCAGCTCGTGAAGCTCGAGAAGCTCTCGACGTGGCTGCACGACAACGATCGCAAGTTCCTGTTCGAGCTCCTGGTCCCCGCGGAGCCCGCCCAGCTCGAGGCCGTGGGCGGCGACGAGGATCGGTTCGACAAGGAGCTCCGCCCCGCGCTGATGCTCCAGGCGATCCGCGACTGTCACGAGCGCGGTGTCGAGCCCGACATCTGGAAGATCGAGGGTCTCGACAAGCGCGAGGACTGCCAGGCAGTGGCCGACCTGACGCGCTCGGGTGGCCGCGACAACGTGGCGTGCGTCGTGCTCGGTCGCGGCGCCGACGACCAGGCCGTCGAGCACTGGCTGAAGCAGGGTGCCGGCGTCCCCGGCTACATCGGGTTCGCGATCGGCCGGACGATCTGGTGGGACGCGCTGAAGGCCTACCTCGGCGAGGAGCTCTCGCGCGAGGATGCCGCGTCGCGGATCTCGGCCAACTACCGGCGATTCATCGACGTGTACAACTCCTGAGAGGCGGACATGGCGGTCATCAAGACGATCGATCTGGTGGGTGTGTCGACGGAGTCCTGGCGGGACGCCGCACAGCAGGCACTGCAGGACGCCGGCAAGACGCTTCGAGGCATCCAGGGGATGGATGTGCTCGAGACCTCTGCGGTGGTCGAGGGCAGCGAGATCAAGGAGTACCACACGCACGTCCGGATCAAGTTCCGGATCGAGCGCTGACGCTCCGGGTCACCGCCGCCGTCTAGACTCGGGAGCCGGAGACGTATGCCGGTCACGATCCTCGTAGGGACGCAGTGGGGCGATGAGGGGAAGGGCAAGGCCACCGACCTTCTCGCCGACCAGATGGACTTCGTCGTCCGCTATCAGGGCGGCAACAACGCCGGGCACACTGTCGTCGCGGGCGACCGAACGCTGAAGCTGCATCTCGTCCCGTCCGGCATCCTCTACGACCACATCATCACGGTGATCGGGGACGGGGTTGTCGTGGACCCCCGCGTGCTGCTCGAGGAGATGGACGAGCTCGGGACCCTCGGCGTCGACACGTCGAGGCTACTGATCTCGACGAACGCCCACCTGATCATGCCGTACCACCTGGAGCTCGACCGGGTCACAGAGCGGTACCTCGGCCGCCAGCAGCTCGGGACCACGAAGCGGGGGATCGGCCCCGCCTACGCGGACAAGGCCTCCCGGATCGGGCTCCGCGTGCAGGACCTGACCGACGAGAAGATCTTCCGGCAGAAGCTCGAGACGGCGATCAAGGAGAAGAACGCGATCCTGTCCAAGGTCTACAACCGGCTCCCGCTGGACCCCGAGGAGATCGCCGCCGACTACATGCGGTTCGGTGCTCGTCTCGCGCCGCACATCGTGGACACGTCCTCGGTCCTGCACCAGGCGCTGCGCGAGGGCAAGCGCGTCCTGCTTGAGGGGGCGCAGGGCACGCTCCTCGACCTCGACCACGGCACCTATCCGTTCGTGACGTCTTCCAACCCGGTTGCTGGCGGCGCGCTCGTCGGCGCCGGCCTGGGACCGAAGGAGGTCGAGCGCGTGATCGGCGTCACGAAGGCGTACGTCACCCGCGTCGGGTCGGGACCTTTCCCGACGGAGGATCACGGGGCGGACGGTGAATGGATGCAGGAGCACGGCCACGAGTTCGGCACGACGACGGGTCGCCGTCGTCGGTGTGGCTGGTTCGACGCGGTCCTGCTGCGGTTCGCGGCTCGGCTCAACGGGCTGACGGAGCTGTTCGTCACGAAGCTCGACGTGCTCTCGGGCCTCGAGACCGTGAAGGTGTGCGTGGCCTATCGCTACGAGGGCGAGCAGTACGAGGATCTGCCGCCCCATCAGTCCATCGTTCACAACGCCGAGCCCGTCTACGAGGAGATGGAGGGCTGGTCCGCTGATCTCACCCAAGCGCGCTCGGCCGGCGACCTCCCGGCGGCCGCCCGAAAGTACCTCGACCGCATGGCCGAGCTTGCGGATGTTCCCGTTCGCATGGTCTCGGTGGGTCCCTCCCGCGAACAGACGCTGGAGGCCGTCTGACAGGAAGTGGCGCCTTCGTGTGTTAATGTAGCCACATGTTGACGGTCGGTATCCGAGAGCTGCGGAACGGCCTGAGTCGCTATCTGAAGCGGGTCCGCGACGGTGAGACCGTGGAGATCACCGAGCGCGGGACGCCGGTAGCTCGGATCGTCCCCGCCGGCATCCCGGATCCCTTGGAGAAGATGGCCGCCGAGGGGCGCGTGACGCTCCCAACCGAGCCGCTCCGCCTCCCGAAGAGACCGCTGAAGATCAAACCCGGCCCCTCGCTCTCTGACTACATCAGCGAGGACCGTATCTGACGGACTACGCGGACGCGAGCGGCCTGGTGAAGCCCTTTCTGCCCGAGGAGGGACGAGAGGTGTTCGTAGAGTTCGTGTCTTCCTCCGCGAGACTCGCGACATCGAGACTTGCCTATGTGGAGTGCCAAGCGGCGTTCGCCCGGGCGCACCGGGAGGGCCGTCTCGATCGAAGGGAGCTCGCTGTGGCTCGTCGGGGCTTCGAGCAGATGTGGCGAGGGCTCGCAGTCGTGGAGCTCAACGCAGGAGTCAGCGCGACCGCCGCGGAG
>CAZKFH010000068.1:0-9529 GCA_964551945.1 uncultured Actinomycetes bacterium
TGGAGCTCCGGCGCATGACGGGCCTCGACGTGTCGATCGTCGCGGATGGCGTGAGTCTCGCCTCGACGGGAACCACGCCCGCGACGATCCCGGGCGCGGGGATGAATGTGGACTCCAACGGGCATCGGTCAGTCTTCGTCCCCCTCGGTCGGCCGAGCCAGGGGATCGTGCTGACCGCCACGGTCGACTCGGGCGAGTCTCCGTTGACGTGGCTCGTGGCCGCCCTGGGACTTCTCGCGGCGACGGCGATCGGGTTCGCCCTGGCGGGCGTGATCGCCAGACCGTTGCAGCGGTTGGTCGCGGGAGCGAAGGCGGTGGCGGCCGGCGACCTCGACACCAAGGTGGAAGCCGGAGAGCGTGGCGATGTTGCGCGTGTGGCGGACGCCTTCAACACGATGACCGACTACGTCAGAACCTACGTCGGCGAGCTCCAGAGCTCCCGGGACGAGCTCCGTGGCAGCCTCGAGCGCCTCGGTGCCACCCTGCGGACCACCCTCGATCTCGGGGGCATGCTGGAGGTGGTCCTGGACACGGCTGCGGTGACGCTCGGGGCACGGTCCGGCGCGCTGTTCCTGCTTCGCGGAGGATCCCGTCAGCTCCGGCTGGAGGTCGCGCGCGGCTACAGCCCGCCCAAGGATGCCGTGCTGAGCGTCGGCCAGGGCATCGCCGGTCGCGCGGCGCAGACCGGAGCCGCGGTGCTGGTCCGAACGACCGGCCCGATACCGTCGGAGCCTGTCGAGCCCTCCGCGACCAGCGCGGTTTCCGTGCCGCTCATCAGAGGTGACCGCACGATCGGCGTGATCGCCCTCTACGGACGGACGACGCTCGAGCCGTTCGAGCAGGACGATGCCGAGACCCTGTCGTCCTTCGCGGATCAGGCATCCGTCGCGATCGAGAACGTGCTCTTGCATCAGGAGACCCGTCAGCTCTCGATCACCGATGGTCTCACCGGTGTCTGGAACCGGCGATACCTCGAGATGACGCTCCGAAAGGAGATCGAGCGAGCCGAACGTTTCGGCCGTCCTCTCTCCGTCCTGATGCTCGACATCGACCTGTTCAAGAGGGTCAACGATCGCCATGGCCACCAGCGTGGCGACGAGGTGCTGATCGAGGTCACGCGCCGGATCCTCGGGGAGATCCGAACGAACATCGATGTCGTGGGCCGGTACGGCGGCGAGGAGTTCGTCGTGGTCCTTCCGGAGACGCCGTCCGGCGGCGCGAAGGTGGTTGCCGAGAAGATCCGCTCCGCGATGCGGGATGAGCTGTTCACGGGGCAATCGTCGGATCCGCTTGCCGTGACCGTGAGCGTTGGGGTCTCGACCTACCCCGAAGACGGCCCCGAGGCCGAGGAGCTCATCCGCCGCGCGGACACCGCGATGTACCGCGCCAAGGCGGAAGGCCGGGATCGGGTCATCGCCACCTCCGCCTGATCCTCGGTTCGCTTGGTCCCCTCCGGGGAATAGACTCTTCGCCCCCATGAAGAAGGACCCCGTGATGGTCAAGAAAGCCGTCATCCCCGCCGCAGGCCTCGGCACGCGATTCCTCCCGGCCACGAAAGCCCAGCCGAAGGAGATGCTGCCGATCGTCGACAAGCCCGCGATCCAGTACGTCGTTGAGGAGGCCGTCCGCACCGGGATCCGGGACATCCTCATCGTGACGGGGCGCGGGAAGCGAACCCTGGAGGATCACTTCGACCGGTCGTTCGAGCTCGAGAACTCGCTCGAGCAGTCCGGCAAGTACGACCTGCTGAAAGAGGTGCAGGAGATCAGCGAGATGGCGGCCATCCACTACATCCGCCAGGGCGAGCCTCGCGGGCTCGGTCATGCGGTCGCGACCGCGGAGCAACACGTGGGAGGGGAGCCGTTCGCGGTCCTCCTCGGCGACGACATCATTTCCACGCAGGTCCCGCTGTTGCAGGACATGGTGAATGTCTATGAGCGCTATGGGCGCAGCGTGATCGCGGTACAGGAGGTCCCGCGAGAGAGCATCAATCTCTACGGTGCCATCAAGCCGGAATGGGTGGAGGACGACCTTGCCCGGGTCCTCGACATCGTCGAGAAGCCCGCGCCGGAGGATGCTCCGTCGAACCTCGCCGCGATCGGCAGATACGTGCTGACGCCCGAGATCTTCGATGCGTTGCGAGAGACGCAGCCCGGAGCGGGGGGTGAGGTCCAGCTGACCGACGCGCTCGCGATCCTCGCGAAGGAGCAGACCGTCTACGCCTACCGCTTCGAGGGCGAGCGCTACGACATCGGGAAGAAGCTCGACTACCTGAAGGCGACCGTCGAGCTCGCGGCCGATCGCGACGACCTCGGTCCGGAGTTCCGAGCCTTCCTCGTCGATCTGGTACAGCGCAAGAAGCTGCTCTGATCGAGCTCACCGGCGCGCGGCGATGCGCGCGGTAGGATGCGAGCTGTGACGTTGATGTCGCTCGACGACGCGCGTCGCGCGGTCCTCGAGGCCACCCCGCCCCTCCAACCGATCGAGCTGCCGTTGGCGGAGGCATACGGCTGCGTCGCCGCGCAAGAGGTGGTGACGGAGTACGACATCCCACCGTTCTCCTCGGCCGAGCTCGACGGGTTCGCCGTGCGATCGGCGGACATGGTGGCCGCGACCGAGGCGGCGCCCGTCCGGCTGCGGATCAGCGGGTGGGCTCTCGCGGGCCGCCCGCCGGAGGCGACGGTCGGATGGGGAGAGGCCGTTCGGATCTCTGGCAGCGCACCCGTTCCCGCCGGCGCCGATTGCGTCGTGCCATCCGATGCCGTCGAGATCGAAGGCGATGCCGTACTCGTGTCTGAGCCGGTCCCGCCCGAGACGAACATCAGCCCCGCGGGCATCGACCTCGCAGCCGGCGCCACGATCCTTCCGGCCGGCAGGCGGCTCGCTGCCGCGGAGCTCGGGCTCCTCGCGACCGCCGGCTACGGGTCCGTGCTCGCCTACCCGAAGCTGCGCGTTGCGGTGATCGCGCTCGGTGATCTGATCGAGCCGGGGCGTCCCGCGGCATTCGGCCAGGCTCGCGACGCGGGGTCCTACCTCCTCCTCGGCGCGCTCCGGGAGGCCGGCGCGGTGCCGTACCGGATCGGCATCGTGCAGGACGTCGAGAAACAGCTGCACGACGCCGTGACCTCGAATGCGCTGCGGGCCGATGCGTTCGTCGTGACGGGTGGGGAACGGGGATCGGCGCTGGACGTGTCCTCCGCCCTCTCGGTGCTCGGGGACATCACCACGTACACCGTGGCCCTCCATCCAGGAGGGGAGATCGGCCACGGGATGGTCGAGGGAAAACCCTTCTTCCATCTGGTCGGTCCGGCCGCAGCGGCGTTCGTCTCGTACGACGTGTTCGTGCGCCCCACTGTCCTCAAGATGATGGGTCGAGACGACCGGGGGAGGCCGGAGCTTCGAGCGATCCTGGACGCGACCGTCAGCGGGCCGGCGGGCGAGACGCTCTACGTCCCGGTGCACCTGCGATACGAGGACGGGGCGTGGCACTGTGCCCCGACCGGTCCGAGCGGCGAGGGGAACCTCGGCTCGTTCGTGCAGGCCAGCGGGCTCCTCGTGGCCCCGGCGAGCGACATCGAGCTCCCTGCCGGTACCGAGGTGCAGGTGCAGGTGCTGCGCTCGCCCCAGCGGTAGATTCGGCCCATCCGGGGTAAGTTCGAGGGACCGGTGCGTCCCCGACCAAAAGGAGCTCGTTCGATGCCCGCCTTCTCACGCCTTCACACGTTCGCGCTCGCCTCGGCCCTGACGGCCCTCACCGCGTTCGGCGCCGTCGCCATCTCGACGGAGACCGAGCCGGCCTCCGCATCGGACTGTCCGCCCGGCATGTTCGCCGTCTCGCCCCGCGAGCTCTTCGCGGAGCTCGGAGGCGGCGCCGTCGCCGAGATCGAGGCCTCCCGGCTGGAGCCCGGAGCCCGGTACTGCCTGAACACCAAGCACCCCGAGCCTTTCTCCGAGGCCCGCGGCCTCGCGGAGGAGTGGGGCGCGAAGACGTTCGGCTCCGGGGCCACCGACGGGCGTGCGCACCTGTCGGCGATCCGCGAGCGCGAGCGCATGGAGGCAGCCGGCTCCGACATCGCGGGCGCGGCCAGTGTGTGGCAGCCGTACGGTACGGGACCGCTCATTTCGAACGACCCCCGGTTCCCCAACGTGGAGAACAATGGCTTCGTCGAGCTCTCGGGCCGCGTCGACAGCTTCGACTACGACCCCGCGACCGGCCGGCTGTTCGCGGTCATCGGCACGGGTGGGGTATGGGTGTCCGAGGACCTCGGTGAGTCATGGCGGTCGATCGGCGACTCGCTGGAGTCGCAGATCCTCGGCGCGGTTGCCTGGACCTCCGCGGGGGGCGGGCGCGTGCTCGTCATCGGCGGCGAGCACCTGCACGGCGGGAACACGTACACGGGAACGGGCGCGTACTGGACGGACGACCTCGGCAAGACATGGCACCGCTCCACGGGTGTGCCGTCCGGGATCCTCGGCTTCCAGGCGGCGGTGGACCCGACGAACGCCTCGGTCGCCTACGTGGCCACCAGCAAGGGGTTGTTCCGCTCGGAGGACGCGGGAACGACCTATCAGAACGTGAACCTGCCCACGGGCCCATGTGCGGGCAACACCGGGGACCAGGAGTGCCTGCTGGCGAACTTCGTCACCGACGTGGTCGTGCAGTCGCCGGACACGTTCGGGAACACCGGCGGGACCGTCCTTGCCGCGGTCGGCTACCGCGCGGGGAATCGCGCGTACCCGCAGAACCCCGCGGTGATCGAGGGTCCGTCGAACGGGCTGTACCGCTCCGACTCGGGACTCCCCGACTCCTTCACGAAGCTGGCGGCGACCGGCTTCGCGCCACAGTTCCGGATCGGCCGCACCGAGCTCGGCACGACCGACGGGCCGGACCAGAACCACGACTACGTGTACGCGATCGTGCAGGACGCCGAGCTGATGCGCGGCGGGGCACAGGGCAGCATCGACGCGCCCGACACGTTCAACCCCGCGGGCACGGGTACCGTGTTCAACGGGATCTACGTCTCGGATGATTTCGGCGAGACGTGGACGCAGATGGCGAGCACCAGTCAGATCGCGCACAACCCGACCACGGGATCGGCGCTCTTCAGCGTGTCGGCCATCAACCCACCTGGGATCCAGGCCTGGTACAACGAATGGATCAAGGTCGATCCCACCCGTCACGTAGGAGGGGTTCCGACCCGGATCACGTTCGGGCTGGAAGAGGTCTGGCAGAACCGCCTGACGACGCTTCCCGCGGACGGACCATCGGACTTCCACGTGATCGGCCGCTACTTCTCGACCGAGAGCTGCATCCTGGCCGTCGGCGGCGTCGTGACCTGTCCGCCGAACCCCGTGGTGCCCACAACCACGCACCCTGACCAGCATGAGGGGATCTACATCCCCGACGGTGAGGGCGGTGTCGACCTGCTTCTCGGGAACGACGGTGGGGTTTACAAGCAGCACGCCGCGAGTGGCGAGGAGTTCTCGCAGCAGCGCTGGGGGAACGGAGCGAACGACGGCTTCCACACCCTGCTCCCGTATTTCGCCACGATGGCCAAGGACGGGACGGTCTGGTACGGCCTCCAGGACAACGGCAGCGGCAAGATCGAGGGCGATACGAAGCAGCAGTTCATGACGTACGGGGGTGACGGGTTCTTCACCGCCGTCGATCCCGACAACTCCGACGTTGCCTATTCCGAGACAACGTTCGCAGCCATGCGGGTCACGACGGACGGCGGGACGTCGTGGCGGGACATCCCGCCTCCCATAACCGGCGCGAAGTTCTCCAACCCGTTCGTGATGGATCCGACCGACGCCAACCACTTGATGAACGCCGGCAACGAGGTCGTCGAGTCGACCTTCGGCCCCAACACGCAGCAGATGGATCCGAGCGGGAGCGCCTGTCTCGATGGATGCTGGGTGCAGGTCTACGATCTCGGGACACGGGACGATCCGGGGAACGCGGACGCGACCTCGTCGGCGACGAACCCGATCAACTCGATGTCGGCCCTCGACCTCCACGGCGACAGCTCATACGTCGGCTACTGCGGCCCATGCGGCCTCCTGAGCGTCCCGAATACGGCGTTCCGAAGCGGCCTCGCCACGAACGTGGGCGGAGCCGAACCGCCCGAGCGCATGACGGCCAAGGGGTGGCACATCGCGACGGCGACTGGGCTGCCCGAGCGCTACATCAACAGCGTCACGATCGACCCCAACGACCCCAGGACGGTCTACGTGGCGCTCGGCGGGTACGAGAATCGCCAGTGGCGGCCACCGGGCTCCTTCGGGGACCCGAACACCGAGATCGGCGAGGGACATGTCTTCGTCTCGCACGACGCGGGTGAGACGTTCACGAACATCTCGGCGAACCTGCCCGACACCCCCGCCTTCTGGATCGAGCTGTACGGGAACCAGGTGGTCGTGGCCACGCAGGTCGGGGTGTTCATCTCCGACAACCTGTCGAAGCTGCGGGCGGGTGGCGACGCGTTCCAGTACGCCTCGCTGAACCAAAATCTTCCGGCCGCGCCGGTCGCATCACTGCAGTTCGCACCGCAGGACAGTGACCTGCTCGTTGCCGCGACCTTCGGCCGAGGTGTGTACACGGTCGAGCTCGACAAGGCGCTGGGCGGGGGCCTGAGCGGCTGTGGCCGGCTCGCGAAGCTGAACAACATCAACAAGCTGTTCGGGACGAAGGGCAAGGACGTGCTGAGGGGCACGGCCCAGGCCGACGCGATCTGCGGTGGCCCGGGGAACGATGTGATCAAGGGCCTCGACGGCGACGACGTGCTGATCGGCGGGAAGGGCAACGACCGCGTCATCGGAGCGGCCGGTAACGACAAGATCTATCTCGGCGCCGGCAACGACCGTTCGAGCGGCGGGAAGGGCAAGGACCGGATCGTCGGCTTCACCGGCAACGATCGGCTGAGCGGGGGCGCGAAGCGCGACTCCCTCAACGGCCAGTCGGGGACGGATACCTGCAGCGGCGGGTCAGGGAAGGACGTCTTTCGCCACTGCGAAGGGGAGCGCGGCTAACCCGAAACAGGGATCGGAGGGGTTCGTGTCGAACCCCTCCGTATGGCCGTACGCCTACAGAAGGCCCCAGTCCGGGCCGCGACCAGTCTGCTCGATGTGCTTGAACCCCTATATATTGAGGGCTACCGTCAGTGGAACCCCACGATGTTGAGGTGGGACCGGGGACCTGCCACTGGGGAAGGCGCATGGACTGGATTGCGCTGGCGGTGCTGGGGCTCATCTGGGCTATCCTCCTGCTGCCCGAGCCACGTTCACGACAACGGAGTCTGAAGATGCCGGTAGAGCAAGAGTTCCGACACCCAGGGCGCTGGATCCTCTCGCCCAGGCGAGGCTCGCGCTTCGTCGGCTCCCGCGAGCGCAATCGCGAGCGCGCCCGCGAACGCCGACGGCGGGTTTACCTGTTCCTGCTCGAGGCGATCGCCCTCACGGGCTTGATCGGCTTCTTTCCCCCGCTGCGAGGCATGCTCGTGATCACCGCGATCTTCGGTGTGCTGCTGCTCGCGTACACGGGCCTCGCGTTCGCCATGTCGCGCGGAGGCGCTCCGGCCGCCTCGGTCGAAGCTGATTCCGAAGTCTCGCGGCCGAACAACGTGGTGGTTCTCCCCGAGATCCAGGTGACGCCCAACGCCGCTCTCGAGGAGCAGGACCGCCGCCTCGTTCGCCTGGCTCGTTAGCATCAGCGTCTCGCCCTCTACAATCCCGTCCATCGTGGACCTCCAGTCGCTGTCCGCCGAGATCCATAAGCGCTTCGACGAGAAGATGACTGCTCGCGAGTCCGCCCTGCCCGCATCGCGTCAGGCGATCCGCGCGTCGGCGAACGCGATCCGCGCCATCCACCGCGGCGAGGGCGAGGAGGCCGACCGGCTTCTCGAGGAAGCCAGGGCCGCGCTCGACCGAGGAGAGAAGGCGGCCGTCGACCATCCCGATGTTCGGCATGCGGGCTTCCTTCACGATGGCCAGAAGGAGTACGCGGAGGCGCGGCTGACCAGAGCCGTCATCGAGGGCAACGGTCTCCCCTCGCCAGAGTCGATCGGTGTCACCGACGCCGCGTACCTCAACGGGATGGCGGAGACGATCGGCGAGCTTCGGCGATCCGTCCTCGACCTGCTGCGGAGCGGTCAGCTCGTCCGTGCCGAGGAGCTCCTGAAGACGATGGACGAGTTCTACTATGTGCTCGTCACGATCGACTATCCGGACGCGATCACCGGCAACCTGCGGCGCTGGACCGACGTGGCTCGGGGCATCATCGAGAAGACCCGCGGCGACGTCACGACGGCGCTCGTCCAGAAGGACCTCCGCGAGGCACTCGAACGCCACGCCGGAGACCTTCGCGACCGACCCAACTGATACGCTGAATTCCCCTGGGGGTGTAGCTCAGTGGTAGAGCGCTGCCTTCGCACGGCAGAGGTCAGGGGTTCAACTCCCCTCACCTCCACTGGCTTGCTTTGCTTGGCTTTGCCAAGCCATTTCCCGCAGTAATGAACTAGCTCTCGTCCTTCTTCTGACCCCGGTAGGCGATGACGTGTACGCGCTCGATCGTCAGCATCCCCTCGCCGACCATCTCGTCCAGCTTTGGCAGGACGGAGTCCACGTTCTCAGCGGTATCCACGATCTCGATCACGACCGGCAGGTCCTCGCTAAGACGAAGGATCCGAGACGTGTGCAGCCGGGAATCCGCGCCGAACCCTTCGATACCACGAAGGACAGTGGCGCCAGCGAGCCCTTCTGACCTGGCCACCTGGACGATGGCCTCGTAGAGAGGCTTGCCGTGCCACGTGTCCGACTCGCCGATGAAGATGCGAAGCAGCTTGCCCTCACCCTCAAGCTTCATACCGCTCTCCCAACCATGATGCCGCCATAGACGGCGAGCAGACCGGCGACCAGACTTCCGAGGCTGTTCGCCAGCGCGAGCATATGTGCGCCGTCCTGGAAGAGCCTGAAGGTCTCAAGCGACAGTGTCGAGAACGTCGTGTACGCGCCGATGAAGCCGATGAGAAGGCTCGAACGTATCCACGGAGCCACCATGAATCGCTCGGCAAGAAGAACGAAGAGGACGCCGACGAGGAAAGAACCGGTCACATTCACGGCGAGTGTTCCCCAGGGAAATCCTCCGCCGGTCCTCTTTGACACCAGACCGTCGACCGCGTAGCGGGCGAGGGCTCCAGCTGCACCCGCGATCCCGATCCCTATGGCTGTCTTCAATGGCACCTCCTCGTGATGTAGGAGCCATCAGCCATCCGGCGGTTTCGGCGAGCCCCATCGCCTGGCACAGAGCCGAGGAGAGTCTATTTCTCTTGGTTCACCGACTCAGTCGCTCATGAAGCTCGCGGATCTTTGTCCTGAATACACGGTTTGAATAGCGTCCCCTCTCGTCCACGAGATAACGACGCAGGTCATCGGCGAACCAGGGCTCCATGATGCGGCCGGCTCGGGCTAGCAAGTCCGATGGCTACCTTCTCGGCTCGTACCGCATCGCCACTGCCCCCGAGCCGAACTC
>CAZKFH010000069.1:0-9398 GCA_964551945.1 uncultured Actinomycetes bacterium
CCCGGACGTGTTCGTCCACGACCGGACCACAGGGGCTACCGAGCGGGTCTCGGTGACCTCCGACGGGGCGCAGGCCGACTCCGGCTCGTCCTACACTCCCGCCATCAGCGCCGACGGCCGGTACGTCGCGTTCTCGAGCACGGCCTCCAACCTGGTCCCCGGAGACACCAACGGTTCCCCGGACGTGTTCGTCCACGACCGGACCACAGGGGCTACCGAGCGGGTCTCGGTGACCTCCGACGGGGCGCAGGCCGACTCCGGCTCGTCCTACACCCCCGCCATCAGCGCCGACGGCCGGTACGTCGCGTTCCCGAGCTATGCCTCCAACCTGGTCCCCGGAGACACCAACATGGCCTACGACGTGTTCGTTCGCGACCGGACCACAGGGGCCACCGAGCGGGTCTCGGTGACCTCCGGCGGGGCCCAGGCCGACGGCTTGTCCGACATCCCCGCCATCAGCGCCGACGGCCGGTACGTCGCGTTCCCGAGCTATGCCTCCAACCTGGTCCCCGGAGACACCAACGTGGCCTACGACGTGTTCGTCCACGACCGGACGACAGGGGCCACCGAGCGCGTCTCAGTGGCCTCCGACGGGGCCGAGGCCAACGCCGTCTCCCACTACTCCGCCATCAGCGCCGACGGCCGGTACGTCGCGTTCTCGAGCACGGCCTCCAACCTGGTCCCCGGAGACACCAACGGTTCCCCGGACGCGTTCGTTCACGACCGGGGCGGCTCCCTGGGCGTAGTGGGCACGCCGTCGGTCGTGCCGGACGCCGGAGGCGTGGGCGTGTTCGGGCGGGCCACCTTCTCGGGAGCCACCCTCGCCGGGGCGACCGAACCGGATGATGACGGCACGGGTGTTGTTGGAGCCGCGGCCGTGGGAGCCGAGCTCACCGGCGCAGCCCTGATCTATCGCCCCGAGCAGGAGGACCTCCTCCTCCGGCTCGACCTCGCCTCCCTCCCCCCTGCGTCGGGGGGCCTCCCCGGGATCCTCTACGGAGCCGAGTTCCGGGTCGGGGAGACGCGCTACGAGGTCCGGGCTCTTCGGGCGGCGGCCACGACGGACCCTCCGCAAGCCCCGCACGTGGCCCTGTACCGGTGCGCCCCGGGCTGCACCGAGCACGCCTCCCTCACAGGGTCGTTCGGAACCACCGGGGCGCAGGTCCTGGTCTCGGTGCCCCTGTCGGCCCTAGGGGTCACCGAGGGGGCAGAGCTCTCAGCCCTTCGGGCCTTCACCGCGGCCGGCGAGGCCGCTCCGGGGGCCCTCCTCCCCATGGACGAGGTTCCCCTGTCTTCGTCGGTGATCCCGGCCTCCCGGGTGGAGCTGGGCATCGCCCCCGCCTCCACGCCAGAAGAAGAGGTGGCCTTCACCGTCGAAGCCGACCTGCTCGAAGGAGATTTCTCCGGCACCATCCCCACGGACGGACTCTCCGCGGGAAGCTACCGGGTGTGGGCCCGGGCGTGTCTGGGAGACGTCTGCGGACCGGCGGCGTTCGAGGAGGTAGTCCTGTGATGGGCCATTGCCATTTGCTTGCCTTGGTGCAAACCATTTGCAAACGAACCACGCGGACTTCGGCGGCACAGGACGGACTTCGGCGGCACGAAGCCTGGACAGGACGGCACGGAACGGCACCAGACGGACCAGACGGCACGGGCCCACCGGACTCATAACCCAGAGGTCGCTGGTTCAAATCCAGCCCGCGCAACGAAGCCATAAGCGCTGGTCAGGAGAGGTGTCGAGGAATCGGCGCCCCTTCGCCGTTTCTGCAAACGGATAACCCAGCGAGGTTTCGCTATCCGGCGCGATGCAAAACCCCAGTTAGATGGGCATGTGACCGTCGCTGGGCTGCGCGGGGCCGTAACCCAGAGTCCGCTACAAAGCCGCTGGTCGCAGCCCGGAAAAGGTCGTTGCAAACCATTTGCAAACCGCCGAAACGAATACCACTCAAGCTTTCCTCGCCGCATGCCGGTAGTCACCGCGGTCCGCCGCAGTCCGCATCTTTCTGTTTGGAACGGCACCTTTACGGCACGACGACGGTGTGCGGGACGGCCTCGTCGAGGATGAAGAGCGTCTGGGTCCTTCCGATACCGTCGATCGCATTCAAGCGTTCGAGCACGACGTCGCGTACCGTTTCGATGTCTGGCGCGCGGACGAGGATCACCGCGTCGAACTCTCCGGCCATGGCGGCACACCACTCGACCTCCGCCATCGTAGCCAGCTCCTTCTGCACCGAGCGCCAGCGCGGTTGGTCGACGTTCAAGGTGATGAGGGCGGCGATGCCGAGCCCGGCCTTCTTCGGGTCCAACAGGACGGTGAACCCCCGGATCACGCCTTCGTCGGTGAGCCGTCCGACGCGCGAGTAGACGGCGGCCCTGGAGATCTTCACCTTCTTGGCCAGCTCGCTCAGCGACGTGCGGGCATCGTCTCGGAGGACCTTCAAGACGTTCCTGTCGATGGCGTCCAGTGGCCTCGAAGCCGGCGAGGCCTCCGGGGCCTTCCCCGATGGTCCTTTACCGGGCTTCCTCCTCACCGCTCTCGAGGTCACGGGTGTTCCTCTCGTTGGACGGATGGCTGCGCGTGCCGCGAACCAGCGTCATTCTGCCTTCATGCAACCGGGCACGCCAGCGGAGTGTCCGCCTACTCCGGGGTAGGTATGGCAGTTCGTCTTGCACGCCGCCTCTTCAGGCGGGACCTGCTGGATGCTTGGTTTGCCCGAGATGCGCGCACGTGCCATTCGTCTCGACTTCACGGGCGTCGCAGGTAATCCCCCGGAAGCCGTCGAAGCATCCCCAAGGAAAAGTCCCCCGGACGGCCTCTCACAACTGGGAGGGCCCGGCCGCAATGAGTAGGAGGACACGAGGGTTGAGCACCGAGGACCTCGAACGTTTGCCGTACAGGACGGCCCGCTTATGCGCACGTCCGGAGATCGAGAAGGAGGAGCGATGATGAAGAAGAGCTTCTGGAAGCCCCGGAAGATCGTCGGCGGACTGCTGGGGCCAGGGTTGGCCGGGATCGCCGTCGTGCTGGTGGCCGGGACCGTCTCCGTGCAGGTTCCGGGGGCAGCCGCCGCCGAGGAGGCGCTGCGCCTGGAGGCCCGCATCGCGGAGCGATTCACTCCCCTCACGCACAACTCCACCGGACGCAACATGCCGGCGTTCATCACCTATGCGATCAACACCAGGATGGCCGGTGAGGATCGGGTGTATCAGCCCGATCAACGGCTGGTCTCGAATCCGGTGAGCGTTCCGCGCTCGGACCTCGGGGGACCCGGCTCGGAGGAGTGGAGCCCGGCAATCGGGGTCATCGTCGGAGGGCTCTCGCCCTATCCCGTCGACGCCGTGGCGGACTCCTTCTACGCCTGGACGGGGCTGGAGGCCGGCGCCCAGGTCGCGGGAGGCGACGACATCTCCCAGGTCAGGTTCTGGGGAAGCGGCTGGCGCCCGTATGAGGTTCCCCACCAGCCCACCGGCAGGCAGGGGACGCTGACGTGGACCACGCATCCCGAATGGTCCACCGCCACCAGCGGGACCTGGACCTACCGGCAGGGAGTGCTTCTCCCCGACGGTACCAGCGTGCTGGCTCCGCCCGCGCAGTTCACGCGATCGATCTACGTGAGCCATGCCGATCTCGAGTCGTCCGGCGGGGATGTGGACGCCTCCGGCGGCGACGTGGTCTCCCCCACCCATGACTTCGCGGTGGCCACACCGCCCGGGACGACCATGGACGTCCAGTTCGTCTCCTACACCATTGCCGGCCCCTGGGCCGGCAAGCTCGCCTCGGACATCGACTGGGACACCGGCCAGACCAGCGGCGCCACGGGGACGTGGCGCCTTCCCATCGGATTCACGCTCCGCCAGGGCGGGTTCCTTCCGGAGCGAGTCGACAGCCCGGTGGCGGCCTCGCCGCAGTACGTCATCCCGGTGGACGCCGTGGCGGTCCCCACGGCGCCGGAGAGCGCCGGGCCCGGGGCGAACGAGACCCACCTGGTCGCGAACGTCCAGCCCGGCCAGCACATCGTCACGCTCATGGCGCTGCGCCGCCCCGACGGGTCCCTGAACGAGGTTCGGCTCGACCTCGACGAGCCGGGAACCTATCAGTGGCGGGTCGAGGGCGGCCGCCTGATCGAGGAAGCCGCGCCGTCGGACTCGGCGCCGCTGCTCTCCGCGGGAGGCGCGGCGGAGCTCGGGGACGGGATGTCGGCCGGGGCCGGCGACGAGCCGGCCGGCGAGGGAGACCCGGCCGACTCGGTTTCGCTCCACCTGAACGAGGAAGGGCGTGTCGTCGCCACCGGCATCGTCCGTGACGGCGCCCGGCTGCTGGATGGGTTCGATCTTCGGCGCCTGATCACCCCGGAGGGTCCGGTCGAGCTCGACGCGTCCAACCGCGTGGGCGAGCCGATCATCTGGGAGGCCCACGACGGCGATGAGGCGCGCGCCTACACGGCCCATCGGGTGGGAGGCGTGCTCCTGCTCGCCACGTTCGTGGTGCAGGGATCGTGGTTCCGCGTGTACGTGCGCTCGATGAGCGCGGACGGAGCACCACACCCGCACACGCTCGAGGCGGTCTCGGACATCGCCGACGACGCGACCCTCGTCGATCGACTGGTGGGACCGGCGCAGCGAACCGCGCGCCTGCTGCCGAGCGAAGTCGACCCACGCCTCGTGGTTCGCACGCCGGCCCAGGAGTTCCCCGTGGGTCCGCTGCCGGAAGCGGGCGGCGAGGTCATCCTGCGCAACGCCGGCGAGCTCCCGCGCGGGGAGCCCCTGACCGATCCGCAGGTGGTCTCGCGTCTGGTGGGCCCGGCCGTGTGGGACGCCGTGCCGAGATGGCCGATCTGGATGGTGCCGACCGCCGTCACTGCCGAGCCCGCCGGCGAGCTTACCGCGATGCGCGTCTATCGCCTGCCTCCCACGTTCGTCGTGGGCCAGCAGCAGGTCTCGACCGGAGTCCCCACGGAGACCCGCGACGTCGACGGCACCGAGGGCTTCGCCATCGCCTTCACCGCCGAGCGCGCCGACGGGACGCCGATCCTGCGCACGGATGTCGACCGCCTCAGCATGAACATCACGACCCTGGACGGCCGGCGGCTGTACGCCGGGAACGTCATCCCCGAGTTCACACCGGACGGGGGAACCACGTGGGGTGTGGCGCTGACTCCCCTTCGAGAGCTCGAGCCCGCCGAGGTGATCGTGTACGCCCGCGCCACGCTGAAGGGAGGCGGGCTGCTCGGCAAGGAGCATTCGCCCTCCGTCCCCCCCGGCGACTGGCGGTTCTCGATCGACCGGGCTCCGGTGCGCGTCACCAGCGCCACGGCGACGGAGATCCGCGGCACGACCGAGCCGCTGGCGACGGTCGAGGCGTCTATCCCCGAGCTCGGGATCGAGGCGAGCGCCACGGCCTCCTCGGACGGAGCCTTCACCATCCCGATCGGCCTGGCCGGCTCGCCGGGCGGCGAGTACGAGGTGGTCGTGCGGGCCACGACGGTCGTCCCCTCGGAACCCGAGCGCACCGTCGCCGCCAACGTCCGCGTCCCGGCCGGGGGCGACAGCATCCCCGACGACGAGGTCGGCACCACCATCGCGCGGCTCCGGTACGTCCCGGGCGGGTCCGATCCCGCTCAGCACCGCACCGGTCCGGTGGACGTGGACACCGCGGCCGCCTTCCTCCTCACGCGCGAGCAAGACGGCGCCTTCGACGGCCACCTCCGCCCGACGGCGTGGTCGGCGGCGGGGCTCGATGGGGCCGGCGAGGAGATCCCCGCGCAGACCTCCACCTACATCTCGTCGCTGCAGGGCGGCAACGGCTTCGCCTGGCGGCCCGGTGAGGCCCCATCGGCTGCGGCGACGGGCCTCGCCGCGATGGCGTCGGCGACCCTCGGCCTGGACGTCGAGCTCGATCCCGCAGCGTTCCTTCGGTGGGACGGCAGCGCCGACGCCGCGGCCGGCGCCGACATCAGCAGCCTGGAGTCGACGGCGCTGCTGGTCCTGGCGCTGGATGCGTCCGGTGAGCTCGGCGCGCTCGATCCCTGGTGGGCGGAGAAGGTCCGATCCTTCCTGGTGCGAACCCAGCCCATCGGAACGGCCGACGCCTTCGCCCGCGCCGCCGCCCTGGCCGCCCTGGGAGAGCAGCACGAGCCCCCGTCCGGCGACGATCTCGACGGCGTCGCCTACCGGTTGATGCTCGGAGGCGGCGGCGATCTCGCCCCCTACCAGACCGTTGGGGGCGGCTTCTCGCTCGCGGTCGACGGGGACACGCCGGAGGCGTTGCCGACGGCCCTGGCGCTGGCGGCCCTGCGTAAGGGAGGAGCATGAAGGGGACAGGTCGCCGAAAGATTTCAAATCGAGCGGCGATGGGCTTCGTCCTGGTCGCACTGGTCGGGATGTCGCTGGTCGCTCCGCCGGCAAGCGTCGCGGGTTCGTCCCCGGCTCGAACCTCCGTCGAGGGGGTGACCGCTGTCCCTCTGAGCTCGGGCCTTCCCGCGAAGGTCGCCTACACGGTTCAGCAAAGGCACCGCAAGGACGTTCCGTTGAAGCTGGCGATCGCGGACCAGCGACTCGCCCTGATCCTCTGACGAGGGAGGAGCCCGGTGTCGAAGGTGTGGTGGTACTGCACGAGTCAGCCCTGCTTGCAGCCCTAGTGATGTTCTTCGAGATGCTGTGGGCGGGGTCGGACCCGCTGCCCACGCAAGGTCCGGCACCGGGGCGCGCGGACCGGACGGAGACCCCGGATCAGGACCTGCTCGCCCTCCTCGCGCTCGGCATGAAGGACGAGACGATCGCGCGTCACCTCGATGTCACGGTGCGAACCGTCACTCGTCGAGTCGGCAAGGTTTTGGACACCCTCGACGCAAGAACCCGATTCCAGGCGGGCATGCGTGCCGTGGAGCGCGGCTGGCTCACCCCCCCGCCACCCCCGGGATGATGCTGACCCTGTCGTCCTCGGCAACCGGCGCGTCCATCGTGTCGATGAGCTACCTCGACAGATGGAGTGTGTACGGGTCGATTCGCGTGGCACCCACCCGTACACCATCTGTTCTGCTCGGTAGCGTGCCGCCTCCTCGCGGGAGCTTTCGCCTGGGGGTGCCACCATGCCGTCACGCTTAAGAGGGACTGATCTGCTCGGTATCTACCCGACCCACCGCCGCGACGGAGAAGGTGAAGGGTCTTGTCTCTTAGTCCTCAGCCAAGAGAAACGGATGGATTGGACGACGAAGTCCGCCATCAGTATGATTCCGCTCGACATCAAGAGAGGCGCGAGGGAACTGGCCCTTTGACCGCCCGGCAACCTGGCGAGAGCCGCCAAGGTGCCACCGCCAGCCCGGTGAGAATCCGGGGACGATGGGGCTCGATATGCGAGCAACCAACGGCCCTCCTTCACACCGGCGCAGGTGGATCGCGGCCGGTCCCTCCGTAGAGGAGGAGCACGTGAGGAACGAACCGAACAGACCCGCAACCGCCCGGGAGCTCATGGTGATGCCCTCGCGGCGGACGCGTTCCTAGCGCGCCCCCGCCGCTTCCTTCACCCCAGTCGACATCGACTTGTGGGCACACCTGTGCCTGCTCCGGAGGGATATTCATATGAGCGCAACCATCGAAGAGCTACATCCGCCGCCGGTGAGCGCGCGGAGAGGTGAGCATGAAGAGCTCGGCATCGCGCTGCTCGGATGCGGCACGGTCGGGTCCGCCGTTTCGCGGCAACTTCTCCAGGACGCGAACCGCTTGACGGCTCACATCGGCGCCCGCCCGTCGATCAAGGCTATCGCGGTCCGCCACCTCGACAAGCCGAGACCCCCGTGGGTCCCGCGCAAGCTGCTCACCGACGATCCCGTGGCGGCCGTGGACCGACGCGACGTCGACGTGGTGATCGAGGTGATCGGAGGCCTGGATCCCGCGGGCGGCCTGATCGAGTTCGCGATCGGGCGAGGGAAACATGTGGTCACCGCGAATAAGGAGCTCCTGGCGCGCCGGTGGCGATGTCTCGGCATCCACGCCACCGGACCACGGCCGCGTATCCGGCTCGAGGCGGCGGTGATGGCGGGCGTCCCGGTCGTGCCTCCGCTTGCTGCCCTGGCGGCGGGAGACCGGGTGATCTCGCTGGAGGCGATCCTCAACGGAACCTCCAACTACTGCCTGCACCGGATGGAGGAGGGCCTCGAGCTCAGGGAAGCCATTGAAGAAGCGGCCGAGCTGGGGTTCAGCGAGCCCGACCCGGTCAGCGACCTCGATGGGCGGGATGCCGCTGCCAAGCTCGCGCTCCTCGCCAGTCTCGCGTTCGGACGCGTCGTGGGGATCGAGGATGTGGAGACCTCCGGCATCGAGAGGGTCACCCCCGAGCAACTGCAACACGCTCGGTCGCACGGCTCTGTCCTCCGCCTTCTCGCGACGGCCTGGCTGGAAGGTGACGACGTGATGCCTCGAGTGACTCCGAACTGGGTGCCGGTCGAGCATCCGCTCGCCGGGGTCAAGGACCACCACAACGGACTCGTCGTCACGACCGAGCTCGCCGGCGCCCTGCTATTCCAAGGCCCCGGCGCGGGAGGCGACGCGACAGCCAGCGCCATCCTGTCGGACCTCGTCCGTACCGCTCAGGTTCTCGTGAGCGAAAGGAGCACCACATGACGTCCGCGACGCTCGAAACGGCAGTGTTCAGGCTCGCCTGTCGGATCTGTGGAAAGAGCTATCCAGCAGAGCCGCGCTCGATCTGCGAGGACTGTTTCGGACCGCTCGAACCCACCTATGACGTGGAGACCCTCCGCCGGGAGGCGACCCGCGAAAAGATCGAGGCGGGACCTCCCAGCCTCTGGCGGTACAGGTCCCTGCTGCCCGTGCGCACCCAAGACTCGCCCGTCGATCTCGGAGCGGGATTCACTCCGCTGCGACGTGCCAAGCGGCTCGGTGAAGAGCTGGGCCTGCGGAACCTGTGGATCAAGGACGACACGCGGAATCCGACCGGCTCGTTCAAGGATCGCGTCGTCTCGGTGGCTCTGACTGCGGCTCGCGCGTTCGGCTTCAAGACCGTCGCGTGCGCTTCGACCGGGAACCTGGCGAACGCGGTGGCTGCGGGCGCGGCCTGGGCCGGGCTCGACTGTTTCGTGTTCGTTCCGGCCGACCTCGAGCGAGCCAAGATCGTCGCGACCGCGGCATTCGGTGCAACAGTGGTCGCCGTCGAGGGAACGTATGACGACGTGAACCGCCTCTGTGCCGAGGCGGCGGATGTCCTGCCGTGGGCGTTCGTGAACGTCAACGTGCGTCCGTATTACGCCGAAGGATCCAAGACGCTTGCCTTCGAGACCGCCGAGCAGCTCGGCTGGTGTCTGCCGGACCACGTCGTCGTGCCCATAGCTTGCTCCCATAGCCTCAGACCTATTCGCCTGTCTCTATCCCCGTACACCTGTGTG
>CAZKFH010000070.1:0-9177 GCA_964551945.1 uncultured Actinomycetes bacterium
CGCGAACGGCCGCGTCAGCCCGAGCGGCAGGAGCGCCGTGCGGGCGGGTCCGCCGCGTCGCAGTAGCCGGCATGCTCGATCGATCACCTCCTCCGCGATTGAGCGATAGGTGGTGAGCTTCCCACCGGTGACGGTGATCAGACCCGGAGGCCCGTCGAGCACGACGTGCCGCCGTGAGAGGTCCTTGGTCTGACCGCCGCCCGAATCGAGGAGCGGCCGCACCCCCGACCATGTCGCGAGCACGTCGTCTTCGGTGAACCCGCCGCGGAACGCCCGTTCCAGGGAGACGAGGACTGTCGAGACGTCCTCTGGCTCCACGGTGGGAGCGTCGATGGAGCCGTCGTACGGCGTGTCGGTCGGGCCGACATAGACCCTCGGGCCCCAGGGGATCAAGACGAAGAAGCTCCCGTAGGCCACCAGGGACGGTATCGCGACGGCGCAGCGGATCGGGAGACGAGCTCGGTCGAAGACGAGGTGGATCCCCTTGCTCGGCCGGAGCCTGGGAGGGTCCCCATCGGCGAGCGCATGGACCCTGTCGGCCCACACACCCGTCGCGTTGACCGTGACCCTTGCCCGGATCTCGAGCGAGCCGCCCTTGACGCCGTCGACCACCCGAGCGCCGCCAACGGTTCCCTCGCCGACCAGTCCCACCACCTCCGCACGGTTCGCGACGAGCGCGCCCTGCCGAGCCGCCCGGCGGATGATCTCGATGACGAGGCGAGCGTCGTCCGTCCGGCAGTCCCAGTAGACGTAGCCGGGAGATGACTGGATCCCCGGCGCCAGCCGCGACACCTCCTTCTCATCCACGCGGCGGTGCCGTGCGATGTTCCGACCCATCGTCAGCGCGTCGTAGAGCGTGAGTCCCACGCCGACCGGCAACCGGTCGCGGAAGCGGCGGAGCGGCGTCACGAAGGGGAGCGGGCGCACGAGGTGCGGCGCGATCCGCAGGAGCGTCGCGCGCTCGCGGAGCGACTCGTACACCAGCTTGAACTCCCCGCGTCGCAGGTAGCGCGCTCCACCGTGGATCATTCGAGAAGATCGTCCGGAGGTGCCGCTCGCGAAGTCGTCCTTCTCGACGAGGGCGACGGAGAGTCCCCGGGACACGGCGTCGAGCGCGACTCCAGCCGCGACGATGCCGCCGCCCACGACGAGGACATCGAGCACGCCCTCGGACATCCGCTCGAGGTGCCGTGCCCTGGTCTGTGCAGAGAGCTCGAACATGGCGACGGCTATCGTAGGCCGGGCCGTATGATGTCGGCTCATGTCCGCCCTGTATCGCGACCGACTGGCTCATGCCTCGGAGGCGGCGAGGCGCGCTGGGCTCGGGGCCGTCCTGGTGACACCCTCGGCCGACCTGGTCTACCTGACCGGATACGCGCCCTTGCCGCTCGAGCGCCTGACCTGCCTCATCCTGCGGCCGGAGCAGGACCCCGTCCTTCTGGTCCCGGAGCTCGAGCGTCCGCTCGCGCAGGCCGCGGGGCTCGAGAAGACCACCGAGATCGCGTCGTGGGTGGAGACGGATGATCCGTACGCGAAGGTGGGCGCCATCGTGGGCGAGGTCGAGCGGGCAGCCTGCACGGACCGGATGTGGGCCGGACACCTGCTCCGCCTTCAGGCGGAGTTCGACGGGACGACGTTCCTCCCCGCGAGCGACGTCCTCGGCCCTCTCCGCGCCGTGAAGGATTCGCGTGAGATCGACCTGCTCAAGCGCGCCGCTCGCTACGCGGACGAGACGTTCGCACGCCTGCTCCAGACCCGGCTCGAGACCAGGACCGAGCGGCAGATCGCCCACCAGCTCGCCGAGCTCTTGCTCGAGACAGGGAGCGAGGAGGTGGCGTTCACGATCGTCGGTTCGGGGCCGAACGGGGCGTCGCCGCATCACGAGCCGTCGGGACGCGAGATCCTCGCCGGCGACACGGTCGTGATGGACTTCGGCGGGCGCACCGGCGGGTACTGCTCCGACATCACGAGGACCGTCGCGGTGGGCACGCCATCGCCGCAGCTTCGCGAGGTCTACGACATCGTGCAGGAGGCGCAGGACGAAGCGTTCCGAGCGGTGAAGCCGGGCGTGGCCGCGCACGACATCGATCGCGCAGCGCGAGAGGTGATCGAGCGAGCCGGCTACGGCGACCTGTTCGTCCACCGCACCGGACACGGCATCGGCCTCGAGGAGCACGAGGCGCCCTACATCGTGGAGGGCAACGAGGAGCCATTGCGTCCGGGGATGTGCTTCTCGATCGAGCCCGGCATCTACATCCCTGGTGAGTTCGGCGTTCGCATCGAGGACATCGTCGTGGTGACGGGGGAGGGAGCACGGCGCCTGAACAATGCGCCACGCGACCTGCAGGTGGCTCGGTAGCGGATGGTAGGCTACCGACCGGTAGGTTCAGTCAGGAGGTAGACATGAGCGTCCTTCAGATCCCAGATGAGTTCGTCGAGCTCCGGAGCTCACTGACGCAGTTCATCGATCGCGAGATCCGCCCGGTTGAGGAGTCGTTCCGCCAGGACATCCTCGACGGCAAGTACGAGAGCCTCAAGGATGAGCGGCTGAAGATCCGCAAGCGCTCCGCCGAGCTCGGGTTCTGGACGCTCCACCTCCCGGAGGAGGTCGGGGGAATGGGCCTGTCGTACCTCGGCCAGGTCCTGCTGTTCGAGGAGGCGACGCGCCACGGCCTTCTCCTGCCGCACAACGAATCGATCTTCCCCATCGTCACCGGCCCGACCCCCATCTACCTCGACTGCACCGAGCAGCAGCGCGAGAAGTACCTCGCACCTCTGATGCAGGCCGACAAGATGACGTGTTTCGCGCTCACCGAGCCCGACGCCGGCTCGGACGCGACGCGCATCAAGACCCGGGCCGAGAAGCAGAACGGCGGCTGGGTGCTCAATGGACGGAAGCACTTCATCACCGGCGGCGACGAGGCGGACTTCGCGCTCGTCTTCGCGGTCACGGATCCGGAGAAGCGTGCCAAGGGTGGGATCACGGCGTTCTTCGTGGATGCCGACACCCCCGGCTATTCCGTCAGCCGGCTCCAGCACACGATGTCACCGATCCAGAACCCCGCCGAGATCACGCTCGAGGACGTGCGCGTGACCGACGAGAACATCCTCGGCAAGGTCGGGTTCGGCTTCTACTCGGCGGTCAAAGGCATCAACGGGGCGCGCCTGCAGATCGCGGCGACCGCGCTCGGGATCGCCCAGAACCTGCTCGACCGCATGGTCGAGTACGCGAACGCTCGCGTCGCGTTCGGAAAGGTGATCGGCGCGAACCAGTTCATCCAGGGCCACATCGTGGACTCGTACGCGGAGGTCGAGCAGGCGCGGCTGCTGCTCTACAAGCTCGCCGACGACATCGACAACGGCGCCGACGGCCGCCGGGAGGCCGCTCTGGCGAAGCTCGTCACCACGGAGACGGTCGCTCGGGTCGCGGACCGGTGCATCCAGGTCCACGGGGGACAGGGGTTCATGACCGAGCTCGGCCTCGAGCTCTGGTACCGGGACATCCGCGCGATGCGACTGTATGAGGGAACGTCGGAGATCCTTCGGTCAAATATCGCGAAGACGCTCGGCCTGCCGACCGACTAGCTCGAGATCTCCACTTCAACCGGTAGCCCCTCCGGCGGTCCGACCACGCGCCAGGATCGCTCACCGAAGCGGCGGAGCCTCCATGTCGTGAGCTCCGCCCCGGAGATCTCGACCTCGTAGACATCGTCCTCCAGGAAGGCGCTCTCCAGGTCGAAGTCCGAGTCGAGGCCTTCGTCGATCGGCGGGAGACTCTGGGTGCACCACTGCTCTTCGGTCAAGCCGGCTCGGACCTCCTCATCGAGCAGGTCGTAGCTGCCCTGACAGTCCCCTCGGTCGACTCGGCGGGCGAACTCACGCAGGATCTCGGCTGGTCCCTTCGTCTCCTCGTAGAGCACGAGAAGAAGCACGGACACGGATGCGAGCGCGATGACGATCGAGACGATCGTGATCCAAAGTGGCAGCCGCGGGCGGGAATCGTTCTCTGTCATCGCGGCCGAAGGCTATAGGATGCGCCGATGCCGCGCCTCGCGTGCTTCATCGAGCCGGGCCGATCACTGGTAGACGGCGGGAACCGCGCGGCGCTCGCCGAATCCCTCGGCTACGAGAGCGTCTGGACCACCCACACGGTCGCTCGCGAACCGCTCCAGGTCCTCGCCGCGTACGCGGGGCGTACCGAGCGCATCGGCCTCGGAACCGGCGTAGTCCCGGCGCCCATCCGGCATCCCATCACCACCGCGATGGAGGCGGCGACGCTCGACGAGGCCTCCGGCGGACGATTGCGGCTCGGGATCGGGATCAGCCATCGCTCGCTGATCGAAGGCTGGTACGGCCTGACGTTCGACAAGCCGCTCGGCCGGATGCGCGAGTACGCGACGATCGTGCGCACCCTGCTGGACGAGGGGACCGTCCACTTCGAGGGCGAGCATTACACTGCCCGCTTCTCGTTCCTCGGGTATCAGCCGCGAAAAGGGATGGATATCTTCTTCGCCGCGCTGGCCCCCGGGATGCTGCGCCTGGCCGCGGAGCTTGCCGACGGGATCGTGCTCTGGATGTGCTCGCCCGCGTACATCCGGGAAACGATCCGCCCCACGATCGACGAGGCCCTCGCCAAGCACGGGCGCGACCCCGCAACGTTCGACATCATCGCCGCGGTACCGTCCGGCCTCACCGAGAACGTCAATGCGGCCCGAGACGCGTTCCGCAGGGTCGCCCAGCCCTACCCGCAGCTCCCGTTCTACCGCCGCGTGATCGAGGCCGGCGGGCACGCCGACGCCCTCGCCGCCGCTGACGCCGGGGAACCCTTGCCAGACTCGTTCGTCGACGCCATGGCCGGCTCGGGTGACGCGGCCTCTATCCGCGCGAAGATCGAGGAATACCGCGACGCCGGCGTCACGCTGCCCGCGGTCAGCCCGCTACCGCGCCATGACGGCGCCGCGGGCGTCGACGAGACCCTGAAGGCAGCGATCGATTAAGGGAAGTACTGAGCCCTGACCTCGGGGCGAAGCTCGGGCGGCGTCATTCGGAGTGGGGTGCCACCTGGATCGTGGAACCGCAGGTCTCCGGCGGGATGACCGCTCGTCCGCCAGCCTCCCTCGTGGATCAGCCGGTGGTGCGCGTGACAGAGCAGGACGAGATTCTCGAGGTCCGTGGGTCCACCGTCCGCCCAGTGGACCAGGTGGTGGGCGTACACCCACATCTTGCGCCCGCATCCGGGGAAGCGGCAGCCCATGTCCCGGTGACGAAGCGCGCGGAGGATGTAACCCGGGACGGTTCGACTCCGGCGTCCGATCCCCACAGGCCGACCGGCCGACTTCAGGAGAACCTCGACGTCCGCGTCGCACGCCAACCGTCGGATGGCATCGGGGGAGAGTCGTGCCCCGGTCTCCGTCTCCGCGAGCCACGGGCCCTTCGAAGGCTCTTTCCCCTCGAGAGCGTTGACATCCGCATGGACGACCATGATCGCGCGCGCGGGCTCCGTCCCCGCGGATCCCGTGACGAGCTCAACCAGGGCATCGACCATCCGTGCGCCCGAGCGGTCGAGGGGATCATCGGTCACCACGACCTTCTCCGCTCGCTTGGACAGAGCGGCCTCGACGGCGGCACCTTCCTCCGCCGGCAGGGTGGCCTCGAGGTAGTACGCGTGTCGTTCCGGTTCGCGCGTCAGGGTGAGCGAGCGGAGCCTGCGGACCTCTTCAACCTCTTCCCGCCGAACCTCGGCGTGACGATCGGCCTCTCGGTACAGCTCTGCGGGCGGACGGCACGGCGCTTGCTTCGCCCACATCGCATCCGTCTCCGGCTCCGCGAACTTCGTGAGCGGGCGAAGCTGGTCCCACGAGATGCGGCCGTTTGCGTACGCGCGAGAGATCTCCGGAAGCTCGCGCAGCCGACGCGCGACTCGGACCCACTCGAGCGAGGTGCCCCACGTGAACCGATAGCGTGCGCAGAGCCATTCTGACGTCGAGGTAGCACCGTTCGCGCGCCAGAGCTTCTGCTCGTCCATCACGGCGACGGCACGCAGAGCCTCCGCGGACGCGGCGCACATCAGCCCCGTCGCTCGATCCAGGGTGTCGACGACGTCCGGGTAGGGCGCTTCTTCGATGGGCGTGCGGGCATCAACTTCCATCGCCGTGATCCTAGATGGGGGTACCGACAAGAACGTCCGTGGCTAGAGGGGTCGGTTCTCCTCGTCTACCCGGACCACGACGGGCTCGTGCGCGGCCAGCTCCTCGTTGCCATACTCGGCGTAGCTGATGACGATCACCGTGTCGCCATTGGCTACGAGCCGAGCCGCGCCGCCGTTGACCTGGACGGTCCCGGACCCCGGCTCCCCTTCGATCGCGTACGTCACGAACCGCTCGCCGTTAGTCACGTCGAGAACGTGGACCTGCTCGTGGGGAACGATATCGGCAAGCTTCATCAGGTGAGGATCGAGTGTGATCGACCCCTCGTAGTTGATGTCCGCGCCGGTTACTCGAGCGCGGTGGATCTTGGACTTGAGAATCGTGCGTCGCATCGGTACACGCCTCCTTTGGTCGCGTCCGCTTTCCTCACTGTAACCACGTCGTTGCGTATCGTCTTCCCGCGATCCCGGGCGCCTCAGCGGCCGGCGAGCGGGCGGACGCGGCTCCCGGCGTCCGTGTCCATCACTTCCCACCCCATCTCGGTCAGGCGGTCGCGGATCTCGTCGGACTTCGCGAAGTCCTTGCGGCCGCGCGCAGCATCGCGCTCGGCGACCAGCGCCTCCACGTCCGATGGGATCTCGAACCCCTCGCGGGCCAACCTCTCGAGGTCCAGGCCGAGCACCGCATCCCACGAGGACAGCAGCGCGTACTTGGCCCCGTCCGGGATCTCCGAAGAGATGGTCTCGTTCAGCACGACGAGCGCCCCCGGCATGTCGAGGTCGTCCCCGACGCGCTCGCGGAACCCCGCGTCGAGCCCTTTCGCGTCGGGACCGAACTCTCCGTCAGTGGGCTCGGGCGCCCAGTCCACCATCCGCTGCCGGATGCGGGTCAGCGTGCGGTTCGCCGCGTCCATCGCCTCATCCGAGAAGTCCATCTCGCTTCGGTAGCGTGTCCCGAAGCACAGGAGGCGGAACGCCAGAGGGTCGTAGCCCTGGTCGGACAGGTCCGTCACCCGGGCGATGTTGCCCGTCGACTTCGCCATCTTCTGCCCCGAGAGCTGGAGGAACCCACCGTGCGCCCACGCGGAGATCACCTGGTGGCCCGTGGCGCCGTCGGACTGCGCGATCTCGTCCTCGTGATGGGGGAACTTCAGGTCCTGGCCGCCGGTGTGGATGTCGAACCGGTCGCCCAGGTATTTCATCGACATCGCCGAGCATTCGATGTGCCAGCCCGGGAAGCCCTCGCCCCACGGCGAGTCCCACTTCATCACCCGGTTCTCCTGCGCCTTCTTCCACAGCGCGAAGTCCCCGGGGTGCCGCTTGTTCTGGTCGATCTCGAGGTCATCGCGAGTCCCCGCGCGAAGCTTGTCGAGCGTGTTGCCCGAAAGCCTCCCGTACCCCGGGAACGACTCCACATCGAAGTACACGGAGCCCTCGACCTCGTACGCGTGTCCGCGCTCGATCAGCTGCCGCGTCATCTCGAGCATCTCGAGGATGTGGTCCGTCGCCTTCGGATAGTGATCGGCACGCTGGATGCCCACGGCGTCCATGTCCTCGAGGAACGCCTTCGTGTATTTCTCGGCGATCTCCATTGCCGACAGGCCCTCGTCCGCGACCGCGAGCTCCATCTTGTCCGTCGCGGAGTCATCCGTCATGTGACCGACGTCGGTGATGTTCATGATCCACCGGACCTCGGTGCCCTCGAAACGCAGCACGCGCTGGATCAGGTCGCCGAGCATGAAGCTCCGCATGTTCCCGATGTGCGCGTACCGATAGACCGTCGGCCCGCAGGAGTACATCCCGACCCTCGAGCCGTCGGCCGGCGTGATCTCCTCGACCTGCCTGGTCAGCGTGTTGTAGAGGCGCATGACGGCCAAAGGATAGGCTGTCCCACAGATGGATCGAAACTTTGGACTCAGCCCCGAGCAGCGCGAGATCGTGACCGCAGTGCGGGCCTTCGTGGCCGACCGCGTACGGCCGCAGATCGGCGGATTCGAGGATCGGAAGGAGTTCCCTCGCGAGCTCTTCCGAGCCCTCGGCGAGATGGGGCTCGCGGGCATCCCGTACTCCGAGAAGTACGGCGGGGGAGACCAGCCCTTCCTGACCTACCTGGTGGTGCTCGAGGAGCTCGCCAATGGGGGAGCGTCGCTGGCGGCGGGACTGTCCGTCCACCACCTCTCGGCGTTCGGCATCCACGAGTTCGGCACCGACGAGCTCAAGGCAAAGTACCTCCCGAAGTTGCTGTCGGGGGAGTGGCTGGGCGCGTACGCGCTGTCCGAGGCCTCGAGCGGATCGGATGCGGCCTCCCTACAGACACAGGCCAAGGCGGATGACGGGCACTATTTCCTCAGCGGCTCGAAGCGATTCATCAGCCAGGCCGGAGAGGCGGACTTCTACCTTGTGATGGCCCGGACCGGCGACGACTCACCGAAGGGCATCTCGGCGTTCGCGGTGGAGAAGGGCTGGGACGGCTTCGACTTCGGCAAGCTCGAGGAGAAGATGGGTTGGCACGCCTCGCCGATGCGCGAGCTGCTCTTCGACGGGTGCCGCGTGCCCGCCGAGAACCTGGTTGGGGAGGAGGGACAGGGCTTCACTGTGGCCCTCAGCGCCCTCGACGGTGGCCGCCTCGGGATGGCCGCGATCTCCGTCGGCCTCGCGCAAGTCGCCCTCGATACCGCGGTGGCCTACACGCGAGATCGCTCGCAGTTCGGCAGGCCGGTGATCGACTTCCAGGGCCTGCAGTTCATGTTCGCGGACGCTGCGACCAACATCGAGGCCGCGCGCAGGCTCTACCGCGAGGCCGCACGCGCGAGGGACGAGGGAGCGGGGACGTCGTTGTCCTGCTCGATGGCGAAGCTGTTCGCCACGGACATGGTGATGCGCGTCACGACCGACATGGTCCAGGCGCTCGGGGGCTACGGCTACATGAAGGAATACGACGTCGAGCGCTACATGCGCGACGCGAAGGCCTTACAGATCGTCGAGGGAACCAACCAGGTCCAGCGGATGATCATCGGCCGCCACCTCGCCGG
>CAZKFH010000071.1:0-8559 GCA_964551945.1 uncultured Actinomycetes bacterium
GCAGTTCGGGGTGGCGCCGGCCGCCGCTCCCGCGGCGGGCGCCAGCGTCTCGCCGGCGGCGGTTGCCTCGCACCACGCCCATGTCGCGAGGTCTTCCGCGGCGCGTATCCCGCCCTCGAGCCCGGCTCGCTCGATGCCGTGGATGGACAATGGGAACGCGAAGAGCTTCTTGTTCGTCTCCGGGACACGCTCGTCGGTGATCCGCAGCATGTAGAGGTCCAGCTTCTGACGTTGCGGGAACGGAGCGCCCGTCCGGGACAGGCCAGCAGAGCAATAGTCGTCGTTGTCCGCAGCGGTGGAGGCGCAGTCCGTCCCATCGCCGAAGTCTCCTTCGAGCTCGTAGAACTCGACGAAGTCGGGGAACAGGTTCTCGAGGAATGTGTTCCCGTCGATCATCTCCTGGTACGTGACGAACTCGTTCGCTTGGCACGCGGCGACGCCCTTCGCGAACGGCGACTGGTTCGGCGCCGAGCTTGGAGAGGGCCAGAAGGCCTGTGGGTCGGTATAGACGCGATCGCAGGCGTTGTACGAAGTCGCTGTCGAGTTGACTGGGGTGGCGTCGGCGGGATCCTCGCGGGAAACCGTCAAGCCGACCGTCGCGACGGCGACGCCGACGGCAATCACCAGGAGACGGGAACGGAGAGAACCAATCAATGCGGGCACGGCAAACCTCCTTGTGGGCGTACCGGGCCTTTACCCAGAGCCGGCCCGGCACCTACAAGGGTACCCTTCCTGCGCGATTTCGTCGGCCCGTGACCCGTGGCGTGCTCGATGTAGCCTGTTCGAGGCGAGAAAAGGAGGCATCCATGACGAAGGACATCGACTGGCAGCTGTTCGAGAAGGCGATCGACCTGACGGCTTCGGCGCTGCGTGGGGCGATGGGCGGTGAGAACTCGCAGCCACCTGCCTATGCGGGCGAGGTCTTCCGCTCCGTGTGGGAGGCCTTGAAGGACGTCTCGCAAGACCTGCCGGAGCGAGCCCGCTCGGCGGGATTCTCGACGACCGGCTAGCTCGCGCTCGGATCGCCCGTCCCGGCGCGACTGAGGTCGCGCATCGAGACGATCCCCACGACCTGCCCGCCGTCGGCGACGGGAAGGTGGCGAAAGCCGCGGTCGAGCATCGTTCGCAAGGCCTCAGCCACCGTCATGTCGGGTGCGGCCGTCATCGGGTCGGCGGTCATCCATTCCGAAACCGGGTGTCCCGCCGCGTCGAAGTGCTCGCCCAGCGCGCGCACGATGTCTCGCTCGGTGAAGATGCCGGCGAGCCGCTCACCATCCATCACCAGCGCCGAGCCGATCTTCCGCTCGCCCATGACCGTCGCGGCTTCGGCGACCGTCATCGTTGGCTCGATCGAGAAGACGGACCCCGACATGATCTCTCCAACCGTTGCCATGACCTCAGAGCCTAGACGCGGAGTCTCGCCTGCGCCAGACGGCGACCTAGCTGCCTTTGAGGGCGGGGAGCACCTCGCTGGCGAAGAGCTCGATGGAACGGGCGGCGGTATCGAAGTCCATGCCGGGGTAGTGCAAGCGGATCACGAGATGGAAAACCTCGCGCGAGGCGAACGCCTCGATCAAGGGGCGCAACGCATGGATGACTTCCTGCGGGTCGCCCGCCGGTGTCATCGCGCGAAGCGTCTGCTCGTCGGGCGGCATGACCTTCAGCTGGGGGCGCTCCGGTGTGTCCGTGCCGTCGCGCCATCCCGCATAGACGCCGAGCTGATGCGCGGCGCCGTCGCGAACGACCTCCCATGCATCCCCGTCCTTCCACACGAAGGCGTTCTGCAGCAGTGCGAACCCGAGATCGGCGCCGTCCTTGCCCCCGTCGCGCGCGCCTTCCTCGGCCCACGTCAGGGCCGCCTTCGTCGACTCGAGATCGCCGCGGCTGCGGATGTAGCCGTCACCGAGACGTCCGGCGCGCTTGATCGAAGCCTCCACCATGCCGCCGAGATAGATGGGCGGCCCCGGCTCCTGCGCCGGGCGTGGCGTCACGAGGACGTCGTCGAACTGGAACACGCGACCGTCGTGTGAGAAGCGGTCGCCGGTCCACGCCGTGCGCAGGATCTCGACGGTCTCGCTGGTCCTGCGCACGCGCTCCTTGGCGGGGAGGCCGAACATGCGGAACTCCTCGTCACGCCACCCGAGCCCGAGACCGAGGATGAGCCTTCCCTCGGAGAGCTGGTCGACCACCGCCGCGTCCTCGGCGAGCCGAAGAGGATGGTGGAACGGCGCGAGGATCACACCGGTGCCGAGCTGGACGCGCTCCGTGGCCGCCGCCAGTGCAGCCAGCATCGGAAGAAGTGAGGGGAGATAGCCGTCGCTGGACCCGTGATGCTCGCTGACCCAGACCGAGTCGAAGCCGAGGGTCTCGGCCAGGCGAGCCATCTCGATGACGTCGCGGTACTCCTGCGCGAACGTTCGGTCGGAGCCGGGGGGGATCTGTCCCGTGAACAGCCCGAGGCCGATACGTACCGTCACGCGCCAACCCTAGCGGCCGCGCGTTCGGGCCGCCGGGGCGAAGCGCCGTCGTTCGACGACCCCACCGGTCGGTGCTCGACCGGCGAGGACAGGACCACCGAGGTGATCGTCGAGCCGTACGGCATCAGCCCGTCGATCAGCTCCTCGAGGTGACCGACGGTCCGCGCGAGGATCTTGAGCATGTAGGAGGCCTCGCCCGTGACGCGGCTGCACTCGACGATCTCCGGGATGTCCTTCGCGACCTCGCCGAGGTGCGAGCAGTCGGGGCCCGACGACGTCCACCGGACGAACGCGGTGATCGGGAACCCCACCTTCGCCGCGTCGACGTCGGCATGGAAGCCCTTGATCACCGCCGCTTCCTCGAGCCGGCGGACCCGCTCGGCGACGGCGGGAGCCGTCAGCGCAACACGGCGGCCGAGCTCCGTGTAGCTGAGGCGTCCATCGCGCTGGAGCTCGTCCAGGATGCGCCAATCGATGTCGTCCAACTGCTGACTACCATGTTCGAAAGCCATCATGCCTCGCCTCCTTAGATTCCAAAGCCATACAGAGGATATCGTTTCGAGAAGCGGTTCACAACCCGCGCTTGGCTTTGTATCATGTGAACCATGATGATCGACTGGACGATGATCCCTCGACCGATCCCTCACGCGGGAGCCAACTGCCGCGTTCTACCGGCGTAGTCATGGGCCGGTACGAGGGAACGCGGGGATCAATCTGGGTGGCGCTTGCCGCCGTCTACTTCTTCTGGGGCACGACGTATCTCGCCATCAGGGTTGGGGTCCGCACGATGCCACCCTTCCTCATGGCCTCCGTCCGTTTCTTGATCGCGGGCGGGATCCTGTACGCGATCGCGATCCGCATGGGGGACCGCACCGGAGACCGCCCGACGCGGAGGCAATGGCGCTCGGCGGCCGTCATCGGCAGCGCCTTGCTCTTGGGCGGCAACGGGCTCGTCTCGTGGGCCGAGCAGAGCGTTCCTTCCGGCCTCGCCTCGCTGATCATCGCGACCGTGCCGTTCTGGCTGGTGCTCCTCGGACGGTTCGTGCTTCGTGACCGCGTCTCGCTTCAGGAATGGCTGGGCATCGCGGCGGGGATGGCGGGACTGATCTTCCTCGTCAACCCATCCAGCGGGGCGGGCATCGACCCGCTCGGGGCGGGGCTCCTCGTCGCCGCGTCAATCTCGTGGGCTGCGGGCTCGCTGTACGCGCGAAGCGCGCCGCTTCCGTCGCGCCCGCTCGTCGGTACCGCAATGGAGATGCTGTGTGGTGGCGTGGCGCTTGGCGTCGTCGGTATCGGTGCCGGAGAGCTCGGCCGCGTCGACCTCGCCGCGATCTCGCTCGAGTCGCTGTTCGGGCTCGGGTGGCTAATCGTCTTCGGATCGCTCGTCGGCTTCAGCGCGTACATCTGGTTGCTCCGCGTGACGCGGACCTCGCTCGTCGGGACGTACGCGTACGTGAACCCGGTCGTCGCCGTTCTGCTGGGGTGGGCGATGCTCGGCGAGCCCATCACGGCACAGGCGTTGATCGCCGGCGCGGTGATCGTTGTTGCGGTCGCTCTCATCGTGTCCGCGCGGTCCCCGAAGGAAGAGGTACCGACCGTCAGGGCCGTCAAGGCGGACGCGGCGGCCGAGCTCGACGAGGAGCGCCTCTCCGCCTGAGCCTCAGCGTAGGCTCGGCACGTGAACGCGACACAGATCGCGTCGGCGGTCGGGACTCGCGAAGTCTCGCCCGTCGAGGTCGCGGAGGAAGCGCTCCGTGCCGCCGAGCGGTGGCAGCCGGTCTCGAACGCATTCAGCCAGCTTCGTCCCGAGGAGACGCTCGCGGAAGCGAGGGCGCTCGCCGATGCGATTGCGCGCGGCGCCGAGGCCGGCCCGCTCGCCGGCGTGCCGGTTGCGGTGAAAGACCTGTTCGACGTGGCGGGATGGGAGACCACCGGATGCTGCGAAGCGTTCCGGGGTCATGTCGCGACAGAGGATGCAGAGGTCGTGCGTCGGCTTCGCGCCGCCGGCGCGGTGATCGTGGGGAAGACCAACCAGCACGAGCTCGCCGCGGGCGCCACGAACGTGGTCTCGGCCTGTGGGCCGACGCGCAATCCCCGTGATCCCGAGCGGATCACGGGAGGTTCGAGCGGCGGATCCGCCGCCGCTGTCGCCTCGGGCGTGACGCCGCTCGCGATCGGCTCTGACACGGGAGGCTCGATCCGCATCCCGGCGTCCTTCTGTGGGGTGTGGGGGTTCAAGCCCGCTTATGGCCTGATCCCGATGACCGGTGCGATGCCTCTGTCTCCTTCTCTCGACACCTGCGGTCCGTTCGCCACGGATCCGGCGGATCTCGCGCTCGCCTTCGGGGTGCTCGCCGCCCGCGAGGTGGACCTCGGATCTCCAAGCGGCCAAACGGTGGCGATCCTGCAGGGTTCCGCCGCGCGTACGGCTGGTGACGATGTGCTCGCGGCGACCGACCACGTCGCCGACGTGCTGTCCACCGCGGGTGTCCGCATCTCGACGGTGGAGCTGAGCGGCGTCGATGACGCGCTCGAGGTCTGGGACCGTGTCGCCTGGGTCGAGTTCGCGGACGCCTATCCGGAGCTCCTGGCGTCACCGCGGGTGTCCGACCGGACACGAGCGATCCTCGAGATCGGCACGAACGCGCGGGAACACCTCCCCGCCGCGCGCAGTCGGATGGCGGCGATCCGTGTCGCGTTCGACGAGGCGCTCCGGGGCGTCGATGCGCTCCTGCTGCCCACGACACCGTCACCCGCACCGAAGCTCGGCGATCGGATCGTGACGGTGGGGGGCGCGGGGCTGGACGTCCGCACCGGCGCACCGTCGGTTCTGACGCGTCCGGTCAGCCTTTCGAGATTGCCTGCCCTGGCGCTGCCGTCGGGCGTTTCGGAGGAAGGGATGCCACTGGGGGCCCAGCTCGTCGGGCGGGAAGGGGAGGAGGCGGTACTGCTCGGGCTGGCGAGTGCTTTCTCGGAGGCAGCGGGGCTTCGCTATGAGCCCCCGGTGCTGGGCTAAGCCGGGGGAGGGGTCTGCGCGGGCGGCTGACCGCCGGCACCGGGAG
The DNA here is from genome assembly GCA_964551945.1 of uncultured Actinomycetes bacterium. Lineage (GTDB taxonomy): Bacteria > Actinomycetota > UBA4738 > UBA4738 > CALAEC01 > CAZKFH01. The sequence continues at coordinate 5,540 of CAZKFH010000071.1, forward strand.
GACCACCACGGCCGGGAGGCCCGCCACGTCCAGGGGGACCACCGGGGCCGCCTCGTCCTCCACCACCGGGGCCGCCACCGGGGGCGCCACGTCCACCGCCGAACCCACCACCACCGAAGCCACCACCGCCACCTCGGCCACCACCGCCACCACCGAACCCGCCGCGGCCACCCTGACGCTTCGGTGGAGGCTCGGGCTTGGTGCGGAGGGGAGGAAGGGGTCGTGTGCCGCCCTCGCGCTCGAAGCGGACGCGAACGGAGTCGGCGCCGGTGGACTCGCGCGCCATCTCATGCCATCCCTCGCGCTGAAGGTGCTTGATCCGCCCGACCGCAGTCTTGCGGAGGGTGTCGGCACCGGGCGCCTTGGTGAGGAACGTCTCGTAGACAACTTCTTTGCCAGCCACGAGCGGGAGGGTAGCAGACGCCCCGCTACGATGGCCGGCCATGGCTGACGACCGGCGCGGCTCCCGTGACCTCTTAGGCGGTGGCTTCGTCGCTGCCGCAGCCCTTCTCTTCGGCGGGGTGGTGGTCGTGGGAAGGACCGAGGCGGTCCAGGCGATCCCGGTTCCGTCGATGCTCGCGATCCGGTTCGCGGTTGCCGCGCTCGTGCTGGCCGGATTCCTCGCGGTCAGCCGCGGGAGCCTCCGCCCCGCCGGCCGAGAGTGGAGGTGGCTCATTCTCCTGGGGGGCGCGTTCTATGCGGCGGAGGCAACCTTCTTCTTCCTCGCGCTGGGGAGGGGGACGATCGCGACGGTCACCCTCCTCTTCTATACGTATCCGGTAGTGGTCACGTTGATCACCGCGGTCGTGGGGCTGGGCGTACCCGGTCTGCTCCTCATGGGATCGCTCGTCGCGGCCGTCGGGGGCGCGGGGCTGGTGATCGTCTCCTCGGGAGGCCTGGACATCAGCTCGGCCGGCATCGCGTTCGCGTTCGCATCGGCAGTGACCTTCTCTATCTATCTGATCACCGCGGATCAGACCGTGAAGCGAACCGCGCCGCTCGTCTCGGCGATGTGGGTCAGTGGCTCCGCTGCAGTGGCCCTCGCGCTCTATTCGGTCGTCGGCGGCACGGGCGAGATCCCTCGGGGGGCCGCCCTCGTGTCGGTTGGTGTGATGGGAGCCTTGACCGCGGGCGCCTTTACCTTTCTCTTCCTCGGTCTGCGGCGCATCGGCGCGGTCCGGACCTCGATCGTCGCTTCGCTGGAGCCGGTGGCGGCGGCGCTCTTCGGCTTCGTGTTCCTCGGCGAAACGCTGCGCGCCGGCGTGCTCGCGGGAGGTCTCCTCATCCTGTGTGGTGCGATCGCAGCCTCCTTGGCGAGGGGCGTTCCCGATCCCGAGCGCGCGGTGCCCTAGCATGGCCGCAATGGACGCAGCTCCGCTACGGAAGCTCGCGCTGTTCGCCGGCCTCTCCGAGGAGGAGCGGCAAAAGGTGGCGCGCTGGGCTGAAGAGGTCGAGATCCCCGTGCAGAAGCACCTGGTCGACGAGGGGGAGCTCGGCTACGAGTTCTTCGTCATCCAGGACGGCAGGGCCGAGGTTCGACGCGGTGACGAGGTCATCGCCCAGCTCGGGCCCGGCGACTTCTTCGGCGAGGTTGCGCTGCTCGAGGAGCACCGCCGGAACGCCTCGGTTGTGGCCGCCGAGCCCATGCGCGCCATCGTGATGACCAGGCGCGACTTCACGGAGATGCAGGCCGAACTGCCCTCGGTAGCCGCGTTGATCCGCCAGGCCGTCGAGGACCGCAGGGGCAGCTAGCTCAGGCGCAGCCCCAGGCGTCCCACCCGGAGGCGCGAGCCATCTGAAGGGCCACGTCCACGTTCGCGTAGGCATCGAACACGCTCTCGCCCGCGTGGCCGTACGTGGCCGCACGCTTGTCCCAATAGCGCGTTGAGTGCTGGTATACGCCAGCGTAGGGCGGGTTGGACGCGCGAGGGTTGAGGCCCGACTCGCACTCGGCGATCGAGATCGCGGTCCCGGGATCGAGCCGGTACCTGATCGCCAGGCTGCGGATCATCTGCCGGACCGTCTTCTGATCCCGCGAGGCAACGATCGTGATCGAGGTCTTGTTTCCACTCTCGAGGATCGCGGGAGCGATGCGGTTCGCGCTTCGAGTGGCGAGCTCCACCGCACCGCCGAGCGAGAGGCGGCTGCTCTTCGCCATGCCTCCCCCCTGGCGCGGGTAGATCACACGCGCGGCGGCCGTGAACGCGCTCTCACGCTCCAAGCGCTCATCGCAGCTCACCTTCGGCACGCTCGAGCGAGTTGCGTCGGCAGGGCCCGACTGGCGCCAGATCGCCATCTCCACCTTCACCCTGCCGGGCTCGCCGTCGGCGAGCAGGTTCGCCGCCTGGCGGCATGCAGCCTGGTGGAGCAGGTCGACCGTGCCGGGAAGGGCCCGGCCGTCCGAAGCGGTGCCGCCGGCCTGCACCTTCCCCCTGATCTGGTAGCTCTCGGGGGCGGCCGTCTCGTCGGCGGCTGCGGTACCCGCGGTGCTGGCCGAGCCGAGCGTCAGTGCGGCCACGATCGTGGCGGCCGCGATCCTTCTCCTCTTCGTGAGCGACATCGCTCACCTCCTTGGTCTGCTCTTCCTCACCAGGCGCGCGGAAGCGCTCCTGGGGAAGGAGGGGTTTTCCTTGGATCCCGGAGGAGAGACGGGACGATGTGGTTCTTGGTCTACCGTCTCAGGGCTTCTCCACGCTCATCGGGGCGAATCGAGCGCAGAAGCGGGATAGGGCGCGTAGTTTACCGAACGGCAGGGCCCGTGTCCGCGGTTCGATCCTTCTTCGGTGACTAGTCCCTCTGGGCCACGCGAAGAAAGTTTTTCGAGGCCCACACGCTCGGATATCCGGCTAAATCGGGCGAAAATAGGCCAAATCTTTTGTGCATCTGACCAAAGTTTATTTGTTTCTAAGCAGGAATCGCCTCCGCCACGTCGAATTTCCTCACTCGTGGATTCGATTTCGAAGACTGACGGCGGTTCAACGAGAGGTCCGGGTTCTGCCCGGCCGGAGGTGAGGGAAATG
>CAZKFH010000072.1:0-8337 GCA_964551945.1 uncultured Actinomycetes bacterium
GGCTGTCCGTTGCCGTCTCCGGCCGGGGCAGCGCCCTCGGCCGCGGCGGCGGGAGCGGCCTCGTGCTCCTCGGGATGTTCGCGCTGGTACTCGACCATCGCGATGCGCCGCGCTCGGCCCTCCGCGACGCGGCGGGTCACGCCCTGCTCGAGCAGCTGGTTCAGAACCTCGTTGTACCTGTCCGGGTTCAGTACCTCTGCGAACTCCGCCACCGATCCTCCTTACAGGGGTCCCGAGATCCCGCCGTCCTTGCGGATCCGCCAGAAGTGGACCGCCAGGAAGATCGTGATCACGAAAGGCAACGCCAGCACGTGGAGCACGTACCAGCGAAGCAGGGTCTCGCCAGTCACCTCCAGGCCGCCGAGCAGGATGAACTGCACCTCTTCGGCGACGAGAGGGGAGTAGGCCCCGAAGCTCGTTCCCACCGTGAACGCCCAGAACGACAGCTGGTCCCATGGGAGCAGGTAGCCGCTGAACGCCAGTAGCAGCGTGATCAGCAGGAGGATCACGCCGACGACCCAGTTGAACTCCCGCGGCGGCTTGTAGGCGCCGGTGTAGAACACGCGGGCCATGTGCAGGAACACCGTGATCACCATGAGGTGGGCGCCCCACCGGTGGATGTTCCGCGTGATATCTCCGAACTGCACGGTATTGCGGAGGTTCTCGACGTCCGTAAAGGCCTGTGCTGCCGCGAGCTCCGCGGCGGGCCGGTAGAAGAACATCAGATAGATGCCCGTCACCGTCAGCAGGATGAACAGGAAGAACGAGAGGCCGCCGAGGCAGAACGTGTACGTCAGCTTCAGCCCGTGACGCTTCACCTTGACGGGATGCAGGTGGTACAGGACGTTGTTCATCGCGGCGAGCGCGCGGTCTCGCTGCGTGTCCTTGTAGCCCTTGCGGAACACCGAGCCCGGCCGGAAGATCGACCGCCACACCTCGGACTCGCGGACCTTCTCGAATACCTCGGCGGGGCTTGGCGGCCGCGGGAGCTTGAGTCGGCTCACGCCGGCTCTCCCGCCTGCTGCGACATCGGAACCGCCCCCATGTTCCTCGGCCCGCTCTCGCCCTCGGGCAAGCGCGCGTAGTACAGGCAGTCGCTGGGGCACCGCTCGACGCAGACCGAGCAGCGCGTGCACGCGTTGTCGTCCACCACGAACACTGCCTCCGCGCGCTGAACCAGCTCGCCGGTCGCGTCGTCCTGAACCTCATTGATGATCCCGGTGTCGAGCATGAAGATGCAGTTCCAGGGGCACACGTCTTCGCACGCTCGGCAGAGGATGCAGGGCTCGGGATCGAGCATGAGGTGCTTGGGTGACTTAACCCCCTGCTTGAGCCACTCGGGATCGACGGCGTCGAGGACGTAGTCCTCGCGGATGTCGACCTCGGTCTTCTGGAACGGCATCGTCTTCCTCTCTACCGGTACCCACCGGAGAACCGCTCGCCCTGCGCCTCACCGCGCAGTCGCCGGCGGATCACCTGCAGCTTGTACGCGGTGACCACGAACACGCCCGTGGCGACCGTCAGATACCCCATCACGACCATGTCGCGGATCGTCAGTCGGAGTCGATTGCTTGCGGTCGCCTCGAACTCCTGCTCCGCGAAGTACAGCATCCAGGAGGGGATGACGGCCATCGCGGTGATCGCCGCGAACGTGATGAAGAGGCCGGCGAGGAACGCCGTCGTCCATGTCCACTCGAAGTCGCGAAGGAACTCCTCGCCCCGTTTGATGACGGGCCGGAGCCTGCGCTCCACGACCTTCGGGATCGGCAGCTTCAACCGCATCTCCTTCCCCGGGCGGGCGGGATTCTACCAACGGCCGTGCGAGGGCTCCAAGCGTGAACGTACGCCGCGCGGCCTCCGAACGACCTTGTGAAAGGATTCACAAGCACCGGGGAGATTCTCGAACACCGGAGCGGCGTTCGCAAGGGAGAACCGGGTGCGAGACTGACGCCGTGGACTCGCCGAACCTGCTTGCCTGGTGGGCCCCGGGGCTCGCCTTCGCCGCAGGGGTCGTCTCCTGTGCCTCCCCCTGCGTCCTGCCTCTCCTCCCGGGCTACCTGGGGTTCGTCTCGGGAACCCAGACCGAGGATGAGCGCCGCCCGATCCTGCCGATCCTCCTGTTCATCCTCGGTTTCGCGATCGTGTTCACCCTGATGGGGGGCTTCTCGAAGCTGTTCGTGCCCGTCCTGCGGTCCGAGTGGGGCCAGCGCATCGCGGGGATGATCGTGATCGGGGTCGGCGTGCTGATGCTCCTGTACGCCCTGCGAGTCGGGGGGCCCGTGCTGTTCGCCGAGCGCCGCCCGTTCCTGTCGAAGGTCAGGCCGGGACCCATGGGGGCGGTGCCGCTCGGCATGGCGTTCGCGGTGGGATGGACGCCCTGCATCGGACCCGTGCTGGCCGGGATCCTCGGGCTGGCGCTGGCTCAGGGAGGCGGCCTCTGGGGCGCGACGCTGCTGTTTTTCTACTCCCTGGGGCTCGGGCTGCCGTTCCTGCTGATCGGGCTCGGGGTCACGAAGCTCTCCCGTGCGCTGGCGTTCATGAAGCGCAACTACCACTGGTTCGCGGGGGTCGGCGGCGGGATGCTGATCGTCATCGGTGCGTTGCTCGCGACGAACCAGTGGGTGCCGTTGCTCTCGAGGCTCGGGGTGCTCCGGTGGGTGCGGGGATTCACCCCGCCGATCTAGGGCGCCCCGCTAGGATTCGACTCTCCCCATGGCTTCCACGTCCGAGAGCCTCTACCGCTCGCTGATCGCCGTCTGGCGAACGCTGCGATCCATGCGAACGGCGCTCATCCTGTTGCTGGTCGTCGCGGTCGCGAGCGTCTTCGGCTCCCTTGTCCCACAGATCGGCGTCGCGCGAAGCGCGGTGCTGGGCCTGTACGCCGAGCACCCCCTTCTGGCGCGGGTGTACCGGGCGCTGGGGCTCTTCGACGTCTATGGGTCCTGGTGGTTCACGACGACGTACGTGCTGTTGCTCATCTCCCTCGCCTCCTGCTTGATCCCACGCACGCGCGCCATGCGCCGTGGTCTCCGTCTGCGCCCCCAGCCACTGCGTGAGCTGGAGGGCATGCGCCATTTCGCCGAGGCGACCGTGCCAGAGGTGCCCGAGCGGGCGCTGGAACACGCTCGCGATGTGCTGCGACGCAGGCGCTTCCGCGTGGCGGCGGTCGAGCCGGGGCTGTCCGCGGAGAAAGGGCTCGGGCGTGAGACGGGCAGCCTGCTGTTCCACTGGTCGCTCTTCCTGCTCCTCATCGGCGCGGTCTACGGCAAGGGGTTCGGGTTCACGGGCCAGGCCACGGTGATCGAAGGGGGCACGTGGGTCGAGGCGCACGCCGCCTACGACCTGCCGCCGGACGAGGGGCGGTTCTTCGACGAGTCGATGCACGCGGGGTTCCAGGTTCGCGTGGAGGATTTCGACGCGACGTACCACTCGAGTGGGCTGCCGCGTGACTTCGTGTCACACGTCACGCTGCTCGACGCGCGGGGGCAGGAGCTGGGTGCTCGCGAAGTTCGCGTGAACGGACCGCTCGAGCACGACGGCGTCAAGCTGTATCAGCTGGGCTACGGGTGGGCGCCGGTGCTCGAGGTCCGCTTCGAGGATCGGGTGCTTGCGAGTGAGCCCGTCGTGTTCATCACCCGGACGCCGGGCGACCAGCGCGCGCCGTGGCAGGGCATTCTCAAGCTGCCCTCCCTGGAGCCGGATCTCGGCATCGAGCTCCGGTTGCTCTCGGATTCCGCCGCGTGGTTCGCGGGGGCGCCGATGCTCGAGGCGCGGAATCCGTTCCTGTTCTTCGACGCTTGGCGCGGCGATCTCCGCCTCGACCGGACCCAGAGCGTGTTCACGCTCGACAAGACCGGCCTCGAACGATTCGGTGAGGAGGGCGGCATCGGACTGGGGGAGACGGTGACGCTCTCGAACGGCGTCGAGATCACGTTTCGGGATCTGCGCGAGTACACCCAGTTCCTGGTGAAGCGCGATCCCGGCACGGGCATCATGCTCGTGGCCGCGCTGCTCGTCTTCTTCGGTCTGTTGCCCGCGCTGTACTCGAGCCGGCGTCGCGTCTGGGTTCGGGCGACCTCCGCCGACGGTCGGGGAACGCGGGTACAGGTCGCGGGGTTCGCGCTCCAGCGTCGCGCCGCATTCGAGGACGAGTTCCGCTCGATCGCCGCGGCTGTGATGGCCAGCTCGGGCGAGTTGGTAGGGTGACGCGGTGCCGTCCGACGACCTGACTCGCCTGTCCAACCTCGCCTTCGGGATCGCGTTGGCTCTTTACCTGGGCGCGTCGGTGGGCTACTTCCATTACATGACCTTCCGCCGTCGTAGCGGTCTCCGCTTCGCGCGCATGGCCGCGTATACGGGTGCCGCGGTGCACGCCGGGTCGCTCGTCGCGCGGGGTGTTTCGGCGGGCAGGGTGCCATGGGGCAACGTCTTCGAGTACGTCACGGTGGTCGGGTTTCTGATCGTTGGGGCCTACCTGATCATCGAGCGGCGGTGGCACAGCGAGGCGGTGGGGGGGTTCGCGCTTGGCGCGGTGGTGGCGGCACTGGGCGGCGCGACGCTCGCATACGTCCCTCCCGGTCCGCTCGTGCCGGCTCTCAACTCGTACTGGCTGCTCATCCACGTCGTCATGGCCACCCTGGCCTCCGCGCTCTTCGCGCTCGGCTTCGTCTTCTCCGTGCTGTATCTCGTCCAGGAGCGGCGCGAGAACAGGATGACGGCCCGGAACGTCGCGATCCCGGCGCGGGAGCCCGCGCTCGTCACCGCCGGCGTGGGGGAGCGTCCCGACGACTACGTGTCCGCCGAGGAGCCGGACGCGCCGTCCACTCAGATCCATCCCTCGGAGCGTTCCCGGCTGCCGTCCGCGGAGCGGCTCGATCACATGGCGTACCGCATGATCGTGTTCGCGTTCCCCATCTGGACGCTGGCCGTGATCTTCGGCGCGATTTGGGCGGAGGAAGCGTGGGGGCGCTACTGGGGGTGGGATCCGAAAGAGGTGTGGGCGTTCGTCACGTGGGTTGTCTTCGCGGGGTACCTGCACGCGCGCGCGACGGTGGGATGGCGAGGCCGGCGTGCAGCCGTTCTCGCGGTGATCGGGTTCACCTCGCTCGTGTTCAACCTGACCGTCGTGAACACCGTCATCGCCGGCCTGCACTCGTACGCGTAGGTTTTCACTCCTCGTCGTGGCCGTGCCACGCTTCGATCCCTTCGCGAGTGGCCAGGTAGGCGATGCCGAGTCCCGCTACCGGGTCCGCCCACCAGAGCCCGAAGGCTGCGTTGAGCCCTAACCCGACCAGCAGAATCGCCGAGAGATAGGAGCAGAGCAGCGTCTCTTTCGAGTCGGCGATGAGAACGGCGCTTCCCAGTCGGCGGCCAACCCGGGCCTTCCCCCAGGCGAGTAGCGGCATGACCGCGAGAGAGACCGCGGCCAGGATGATGCCGGTCAGCGACTCACGAGGCTCGGCTCGCACGATCAGGTCACGAACGGCCTCGACGGAGACATAGGCGGCCAGCACGAAGAAGCTGACCGCGATCAGACGAAGGGCGCGTTGCTCCCGCTCCGCATCCACGCCGCGAAGCTCCCAAACGACGACCGACGCCGCGAACACCTCCACGACAGAGTCGAGCCCGAAAGCGACGAGCGCGATGGATCCCGCCACGACCCCCGCCGTAACCGCGATGATCGCCTCGAGCGCGTTCCAAGAGATCGTGAGGTATTCGAGCCGGAAGGCTTGTCGCAGAAGCGCCGATCGTGCCTCTGGCTGAACGCCCAGCGTCATCGTGCCGCGACCGTCTCCGGAAGCGTGGTTGCCCGCGCGTTGCCCTCGACCGAGGGCCGTTCACCCAGCCGAAGCCGGCGGAGGAGCTGCGCGTTGGCAGCGACCACGATCGTGGACAGGCTCATGAGGACCGCGCCGACGGCCGGCGCCAGGGTGATCCCGGCCCATGCGAGCACACCGGCAGCAAGCGGGATCGCGACGGCGTTGTAGCCGGCCGCCCAGACGAGGTTCTGGACCATCTTGCGATAGGCGGCACGGGACAGCCGGATGACGTCGACCACGGCGCGAGGGTCGTCCGAGGCGAGCACCACGCCCGCGGATTCGATCGCGACGTCTGTGCCGGCGCCGATCGCGATCCCCACGTCGGCCCGGGCCAGCGCCGGGGCGTCGTTCACGCCGTCGCCCACCATCGCGACCTTCTGGCCCCGTGCCTGAAGCTCGGCGACGGACGCGTCCTTGTCCTCGGGGAGGACCTCGGCGAAGAACTCCTCGATGCCGAGCGAGCTCGCGACGGCCTCGGCCACCTGCCGTGCGTCGCCGGTGATCATGGCCACGCGGACGCCGAGCCTGTGGAGCTCCTCGACGGCCTGCCGCGACTCCGGGCGGATCTCGTCTTCCAGAGCGATCGCGCCGATCACCTCCCCCTCGCGGAGGACGTAGAGGATCGCGGAGCCTCGTTCGGTCCAGGACGAGGTGGCGTTCGACAGCTCGGACGGAGGCTCGAGGGAGCGCTCACGCAGCAGGGCGGGCCCACCGACGGCCACGTGAGTTCCATCGATCGTCGCCTCGACCCCGCGCCCGGTGATCGACCGGAAGTCGGAAGCCTGCAACGGCTGGCCGTGCCGTCGTGCCGCCTCCACCACGGCGCGGCCGAGGGGATGCTCGCTGTTCGCTTCCACCGCAGCGGCGAGGCGCAGCAGCCCGGCGTCGTCTCCGTCGAGCGCCGCGATCGCCGCGACGGCATGGCTGCCACGGGTGAGCGTTCCCGTCTTGTCGAAAAGAACGACATCAACCTCGCGCATCCGCTCGAGCGCGAGCCGGTCCTTGACCAAGATGCCTGCGCGCGCGGAGATCGCTGTGGAGATCGAGATGACGAGCGGGATCGCGAGGCCCAGGGCGTGCGGACACGCGATGACGAGCACCGTGACCGTCCGGGTCACGGCGTCCTCCGTGTTTCCCACGAGCGCCCATACCGCCAGCGTGAGGACGCCCGCCCCCGCCGCGACGTAGAAGAGAAAGGCGGCGGCCCGGTCCGCGAGCGCCTGGGCCCGCGACCGAGACTTCTGTGCTTCGGCCACCAGACGCTGGATGCCCGCGAGCGCGGTCTGCTCGCCGACGGCCGTGACTCGGACCCTGATCGCTGAGTCCGTCGCGACGGTCCCGGCAACGACCTTGTCTCCGGGCGCCTTCGGGACCGGGCGTGACTCCCCGGTGATCATCGACTCGTCCAGCTCGGCCTCGCCCTCGACGATCGCGCCGTCGGCCGGCACGCGCGCACCGGGACGAACCAGCACCACGTCGCCCACGGCGAGGTCCGCGATCCGCACTGTCTCGATGCCGGAAGGGGTAACTCGCTCGGCCTCGTCCGGGAGCAGCTCGGCGAGTGCCTCGAGCGCGCCCGCGGCCTGGCCGATCGCTCGCATCTCGAGCCAGTGCCCGAGCAGCATGATCGAGATCAGGGCGGACAGCTCCCACCAGAACTCGAGGTCGAGCACGCCGAACGTCGTGGCGGCCGATGCCACGAACGCGACCGAGATGGCCATGCCGATCAGGAGCATCATCCCCGGCTGCCGGGAGCGGATCTCCGAGACCGCGCCCGAAAGGAACGGCCAGCCGCCGTAGAGGAACAGGATCGTGCCGAGAACCGGTCCAACCAGCTCGCTCCCCGGGAAGCTCGGCGGATGGAAGCCGAGCCAGTGCTGCAGCATCTCGCTGTAGACGATCACCGGAAGGGTCATCGCAAGCGAGATCCAGAACAGCCTGCGGAACATCGCCGCGTGATCGCCATGGCCGCCGTGGCCGCCGTGACCTCCGTGATCGGCCCCCGCGTGCTCGCCGTGGTCCGACTCGTGCTCGCCGTGCATCGTGTGGTCCTCGTTCAATGTCTCGGTCTCCTATGCCTTGAGAAGGCGCTCGATCGCGGCGCTGGCCTCGCTGACCTTTTCCTGTCGCTCCTGTTTGGTCCCCGCGGCGGCGTCGGCGACGCAGTGCCCGAGGTGATCCTCGAGAAGCAGCACGGCTACCTTTTTGAGGGCGCTCTCCGCCGCGGCGATCTGCGTGAGGATGTCGATGCAGTAGACGTCCTCGTTCACCATCCGCTCGATCCCTCGGACCTGACCTTCCACCTTCCTGAGTCGCGGCAGCAGTTGGTCCTTGTGATCGTGATAGCCGTACATGTCACCTCCTCGATACCCCAGGGGGGTATTCTACCGCAACGTCCTGTCCCGCCGTGCAGACATCCCTGCGAGATCAATCCACCGATCTGAACGGAAGAGGGATCCGCGATCGGACATTGAGCTTGATGCATTTGCCCAAAGGCTTTTTGCCGGTGCCAGCCGAA
>CAZKFH010000073.1:0-8212 GCA_964551945.1 uncultured Actinomycetes bacterium
TCTGGATGCGGGTCTGCAGGTTGGTCTTCACCTTGTTCTCGTAGCCCGCGTAGGTGTGGATGACGTACCAATCGCCGGGACCTCGGAACGGATCGGCTCCCGCCCCATTCCCTTCCGGCTCACCGGCGGCGGACTTCTTCTTCGCAGCAGTCTTCTTCTTGGCCGCGGGCTTCGCAGCAGCGGGCTCCTCGGCGGCAGGCTCCTCGGCGGCAGGCTCCTCGGCGGCAGGCTCCTCGGCGGCAGGCTCCTCGGCAGCAGCGGGCCCTTCGGCAGCAGGCTCCAATGACTGCTCGCCGGACTCGACCGCGGACGGCGCTTCGTGCTCCGCGACCGCCTCTTCAATCGGCGGCGCGAGCACCGCGCTCGGCTGGTCTTCGTCAGGAATCGTCTCGTTCTCCTCGTTCTCGGGGGTCGTGTCTGTGCTCTGGGAAGGGTCCTCCATCGTCATCCGAGCCGCCCTCTCAGCCGGTGTCCGCGCCGAACACGGCCAGGACGCCCCTGGAGATCACGAGGTCCAAGGCGAACACGAAGCTCGAGAGGATCACGACCGTCATGAGCACGACGAGCGTGTACGAGAGAAGCTCTCGACGGCTCGGCCATTGGACCTTCTTCAGCTCCTGTCGGATCTCGCGGACGAACTGGCCCGGGCTCACGCGCTTCTTGCGCTCGGGCACGGGGGGGCGACGCACCGCGCCTTCGCGCTTGCGGTCGCGCTCCATCATCCGCTTGGTCTGTCTGTTCATCTCTCTCCTGGGCAGGGCCGGAGGGAATCGAACCCCCAACCGCCGGTTTTGGAGACCGGTGCTCTACCTAATTGAGCTACGGCCCTAGGACCGGGCATTCCACGAAGGGGACCCGGGCCAGTATACGGGAGGGTCCCAGGAGGGACCAGGGTCCGTGAACGAACACGGCCGAGCGCTTACAATCCTTCCAAACCTCACGGAAAAGAGCACGAGATATGTCGGACCCTGCCGTTCCACCCGCCCGCTCCTCCGAGGATTCGGTGTCCGGACCCATCCCGATCCCCGAGGCCGAGGCCCGCAGCCGCAAGGCCAGGACCGTGAGGATCCAGGACATCCTCGCCGCGCACGCACGAGCGCTCGATGTGCGCCTCGAGGAAGGCATGCGCGATATCCGCCTGGCCATGGACGCGGCCATCCGCCGAAGCAGCATCCACGAAGCGCCTCCGCTGGCGCCCGTGATGACACCGGCGCCACTCCCTATCCCACAACCCACTCCCGTAACCCCGAGCGCGCCTCGCGAGGACGTCGCGCGGGGCCTGGCGCAACAGACCGAGGAGCGCTTCCAAGAGCTGGGCCTTCGCTTGCAGCGGATCGAGGACGCACTCCGCACGGTCGGTGGGGGCATCAACGCGGAGCTCGAGGGCAAGCTCGATGCGGTCGCGGACGGCATGTCGAGGTTCGCCGACGCGGAGGAGCATCTTCTCGACCGGTTCCTGGAAGCGCAGCGCCAGGGGCTGGAGGATCTGACCCGACGTGTGGGCGCCGGTGTCTCGGCCGTCATCCGCACGCTCCAGAACGAGCTCACCGCCACGGTTCACCGGCTGGAGCTGACCGCCGACGCCTCGAACGGAGCGTCCGCGGAGGAGGCCTGGCGGCTCGAGCGAACGATGATGGCGATCGCGGAGCACCAGGAGTCGGTGCTGGACGAGCGCCTCGCGGAGATCCGGCAGTCGATCCGTCTGGAGTCTGCCGAGGACGAGTCTCCCGAGCGCCAGCCCTAGGCGGCGGCGCGAACCACGCCGCGGCGAGCGGCGCGCCACCAGATCAGGCCGATCGCAGCAGCGCCGATCATCGCTCCCGCCGCAACCTGCACGCGGTGATCGTGTGCCACGCGGAAGATCCGCTCGCCCATTCGATGGTCGATCTCGACGACCCGAGCGAGGATCGCATCTGTAAAGCCAGAAGGGATGTCTTCCAAGTCGTATCGCAGTGAGCCCATCGCGGCGAACAGGTCGCGGTACCGAGCCAGCTCGCCGGCACACTCCGCGCACGAGGCGAGGTGCACCTCGAGGTCGCGCGTCTCAGCCATCGACTCGAGCCTCCGAGTACTCCGGGATGCGGTCCTGCACGTCGGCGTGCTCGGACTCTCGAGTGCCGTGGATCAGCTCCCTGAGGTTCTTCCGGCCCCGATGCAACCGGAGCTTGACGGCCCCGTCTGTCGTGCCGAGTCGCGCGGCGATCTCGGCCGTCGAGAACCCGTAAACGTCCTTGAGAACCACGGCGACACGTTGGGCATGCGGCAGCTGGGAGAGCGCGACCGAAAGCTCCTCGCGCTGAGGAACATCCTCGAGCGCAGCGGTCTCTGATTCGGACTCGGCGAGGCGAACGATTCTGTCCGGCTCGTCGGTGAGATCGCCGAAGCGATTCTTCGAACGGAGGTAATTGAGGGCAGTGTTGGCGACGATCCGGTGGAGCCACGTCTCGAAACGCGAGTCGCCGCGGAACTTCCGGAGCGAGCGATACACCCGTAGGTAGGCTTCCTGCGCCACGTCCTCCGCCTCGTGTCGGTCGCCGACGAGCCGGTACGCAAGTGTGTAGACCTGCTGGCCGGTCAGCTCAACGAGTTCCTCGAACGCCCCGGGCTCCTTGCGCCCGCACCGCTTGAGGAGATCACGATCCACCATCGTGATCACAGGTTAGACGCGATGGAGGGTCGAAAAGTTACGCGTCGGTAGCCTTGTCAGGCCAGGGAGATGACGGCCTGGGAGTTCTTGATCGGCGTGACGATCTTCCCGTCTCGCTCGAGCTCCTCCCAGACGTCGAGGGTTACCTCCTTCGTGGCCTCGTTCTTGGCCGCGATGCGGCCCTTCGCCACCAGGGTCTCGTCCATGTAGACCACCGAGCGGAACTGGACCTTGATGGACTTCAGCCCGGCGGGATTGCCCGCCCAGTCCTTCAGTGACTTCGTGAGATGGGCCATCGAGAACATCCCGTGAGCGATGATCCCGGGAAAGCCGACGCTCCGCGCGAAGTCGTCGTCCTGATGCAGCGGGTTCTGATCACCCGAAGCGTCGGCGTAGGCCTTCACGTCCTCTCGCTTGATGACTTTCGCCGACTCGAAGACTTCCTGTCCCACCTCGAGCGTGTCGAAATCGGGTCGCTGGGTCATGGCTACGCCCCCTCCGCCGTCCCGCGCGACAGGAGTGTCGAGCGCGCAACGCATACGACCCCTCCGTCCGCATCGGTGATCTCCGCCTCGATCACGAGGAACTCGTTGGGGCCCTTCACATAGATGTCCGCGATGCGCGGGCTGGACTTCAGCACGTCGCCGACGACGAGGGGCCGTTGCCACTCGAACTCCTGCTCGCCGTGCACCACCCGCGTGTAGTCGAGACCGAGCTCCGGGTCGGTCACGACCTGAGCGCTCGCGAGGATCCCAACCGTGGTGGGGAAGGTGGGAAACGCGAGCTGCTCGGGGAACCCCTCGGCGCGGGCCGCCCCGTCCTCCAGGAAACGGGGGTCGTCCTCCCCCACCGCGAGCGAGAACTGCGTCACGCGGTCACGCTCAACCTCGAACGTGAGCTCCTGGTAGGTCTTGCCCTTCAGGCTCTGGTTGAGCGGCATCGCTCCTCCTTCTATGCCCCGAGCTGCCCGCCGGCCACCGGCAGTACCACGCCCGAGATGAAATCCGCTTCCTCGCTGGCCAGGAAGACGTGGGCGTTCGCGACGTCTTCCGGCTCACCGTACCGGCCGAGCGCGATCAGCATGAGGGCCATCGCACGAACCTGGTCCGGGATCCCGATGTCCTCGCCCTCCTGCTTCGCCGCCGTCAGGCGAGTCTCGATGAAGCCGGGTGCGACCGCATTTACGTTGACCTTGAACGGGCCCAGCTCGCGAGCCAGTGTCTTGGTCAAGGCGACGATCGCTCCCTTCGCAGCCGTGTAGTTCGCCTGCCCCGCGTTGCCAACGAGGGCCGCCACCGACGTGGTGAGGTTGATCTTCCGGTGGTAGGCGGGCGCGCCCCCCTCCGACATCTCGCGCTTCGCGACGTCCCGCATGTAGGGCATCGCCGCGAGGGTTGAGTGGAACGCGGTCTTCAGGTTGACGTCGAGAACGAAGTCCCAGAGCTGATCGTCGAGATTGTGGAATGTCTTGTCACGGGTGATCCCCGCGTTGTTGATCAGGATGTCGATCTTGCCGAACGCCTCGGAGGCCTTCGTCATCATCTGCCGCGCCTGATCGAGCTCGACGGTGTTGTCGATCGAGACGAGGACCTCGCCACCGGCCTCCTTGATCTCGGCCGCCGTCTCCTCCGCAGGATCTGGATCGACGTCGTTGACGACGACGGCGGCGCCCTCCGCGGCGAAGCGGACCGCTGTGGCACGACCGATCCCCCGGCCCGCGCCGGTGATGACCGCGACCTTTCCCTCGAGTCGTCCCATGAGCCCTCCGAGTGACGAAGCGCCGCAGAGGTTACCGAACGGTAGGAACGGCGGCAACCCGATGTGCTGGAAAAGTCCTGCGCCCGGGGAGACAATCCTCGCGCCATGGCCCGCGCATCCTCGAAGGACGGCGACAGCATCCGGATCGTGATTGCCGACGACCACCGCGCCTTCGCCGAGGCTCTGGCCGCCACCATGCGCATGGAGAAGGATCTGTCCGTCGTGGCCATCGTGCACGACGGAGAGGCCGCGATCGAGGTCGCGATCGCGAAGGAACCCGACGTGGTCCTCATGGATCTCAGCATGCCGGGGGTGGACGGGATCGCCGCGACCCGCCGGATCAAGGCGGAGCACCCCGAGACACGGGTCGTGATCCTCTCCGCCAACGAGGAGGAGCATGCCCGTGCGCGTGCCCTGGACGCCGGAGCGGAGGGTTATCTGAGCAAGGAACAGTCGGTCAAGGACGTCACGTCGTCCATCCGCGCTGTCTCGAAGGGAGAATCACTCGTCACTCCCGACGAGGCCAAGAGGATCATGTCTCACCTCCGGAAGCGGCGCGCTCGCGACTCTGCGGAACGCGAGCGGGTCGATCGACTGACCCCTCGAGAGACGCAAATCCTCCAGGGCCTGGCGGACGGGATCCCCCCGGACAGGCTCGCCGTGAAGCTCGAGATAAGTCGAAACACGCTCCGGACCCACGTGCAGAACATCCTGTTCAAGCTCAAGGTCCACTCGAAGGTGGAGGCGCTCGCGCTCGCGATCCGGCACGGGAAGGTCAAGGCGGACGACCCGATCTGAGCCGAGCCCGATCAGCTCAGCTGTGGCGCGTGGCGCTCGATGATGGAACCGAAGTCGAGGCTGGCTCCCAGAGTGCCGTACGAACGCCCCACATCCCCCGCCAGTCGTGAGGCGCAGAACGCATCGGCCACCGCGGGTGGAGCGTGCTGGACGAGCAACGACGCCTGCAGCGCCTGAGCCATTCGCTCCGTCAGCCGGCGTGCCCGAACCTCGACGTCGGCCGGGTCCTGAAGATCGGTTCTGAGCTGGTCGACGAAGTCATCGAGGCGCCGGTCCGCTCCTCGCGCGTGGTCGAGCTCGTCGAGGAACACCTCCAACGTCGCGGGCGTCTTCGCGACCGCGCGGAGGACGTCCAGCGCATTGACGTTTCCCGACCCCTCCCAGATCGAGCTGAGTGGCGTCTCCCGGTAGAGCCGCGGCATGCCCGACTCCTCGACGTAGCCGTTCCCGCCGAAGCACTCGAGGGCCTCGGCGACCACGCCGACCGCGGTCTTGCACACGTGGTACTTCCCGATGGCGACCGCGATCCGGCGGAAGAGTGCTGCGCGCTCGTCCGACAGGCCGTCGTCGATCGCCCTAGCCAGGCGCAGGGCGAGAGCCGTTGAGGCCTCCGACTCGAGGCAGAGATCGGCGAGGACGTTGCGCATCAGCGGCTGGTCGATCAGAGGGCGACCGAACGCAGACCGGTGCGCGGCGTGGTGGGTCGCCTCGGCGATCGCGCGGCGGATCAGCCCGGTGGATCCCAGCACGCAGTCGAGTCGCGTGTAGTTGACCATCTGGATGATCGTGGGAACCCCGCGCCCCTCCTCGCCCACCCGTTGCGCCCACGCGCCGTCGAGCTCGATCTCGCTGGAGGCGTTCGACCGGTTGCCGAGCTTGTCCTTGAGACGCTGGATGAAGAAAGCGTTGCGCGTGCCGTCAGGGAGGACGCGAGGCAGGAGGAAGCAGGTGAGTCCCGCAGGCGCCTGCGCGAGCACCAGGAACGCGTCGCACATCGGCGCGGAGCAGAACCACTTATGACCGGTAAGCGAGTAAGCGCCGTCCGAGAGTGGCTCGGCCCGCGTCGTGTTCGCGCGCACGTCGGACCCCCCCTGCTTCTCGGTCATTGCCATCCCGCACAGCGCGCCGGCCTTCTCCTGCGGAGCGACCAGGCGCGGGTCGTAGTCGAGAGATGTCAGCCGCGGCTCCCACTCGGCCGCGAGGTCGGGCTCCGCTCGAAGGGCGGGCACCGCCGCGTACGTCATGGAGATCGGGCACCCGTGGCCGGCCTCGACCTGTGCGCCGAGGATCATCATCGCGGCGCGAGCGGCATGCGCTCCTCCTCGCGGCTCACGCCACGGCATCGCGTGCACACCATGCTCCACCGCGACCTGCATCAACGAGTGCCACGAGGGATGGAACTCCACCTCGTCGATACGGTTGCCGTAGCGATCGTGGGTCCGAAGGGTCGGCGGATGCTCGTTGGCGAGCGCGCCGAGTCGCAGGAAATCCGGCTGCCCGGCGAGCTTTCCGAGCGCTGCGAGATCGGGCTCGGCCCAAGCCGCCCCCTCGCGCCGGACGGCTTCGACGAGCGCGCGATCCTGCTCGAAGAGGTTGTAGTCCTGAAGCGGCGGAGGCTGGTTCGTGACCTCGTGGGTCGGCCGGCCGCCGGCGCTCATCGGTTCAGCGAGTCTCTTTGTGCGCGGTGTGCTTGGAGCACCACCGGCAGTATTTCCGGAGCTCGATGCGTTCGCGATCGTTCGTCTTGTTCTTTCGGCTCACGTAGTTCCGGCGCTTGCAGTCGCCGCACGCCAGCGTGATCACGGGTCGTTTGTCTGATTTCGGCACCTGGATGACCTCCCGGCCGGGATGATACATGACCGCCTCATGCGCCCTTTTGGTGCACATGCACAAAGGCAATGGGGGGTTCCCCGCGGAATCCTTCTCCAACCGAAACGGGAGGGAACCATGAGGAAGAAGCTCGCTGTTACCGGAATGCTGATCCTCGCGGTGGTGCTGCTGGTGCCGTCCGCGGGCGCCGCCACCACGGTGAGCGCCACCACGCCTGCCGAGGGGGCAACCATCTCGCGCTCGGCCAACCCCAGTCTCGCGGTAGCCGGACTCGTGGAGTTCGAACAGCCACAGCAGGTCGACAGCCTCCTGTACATGAGACGAACGCTTTGCGCGAACGGCGATGACGACGCCCACCTGTCTTCGGTGAGACCGAACAGCACCCACCAGAATGGCTGCGGCTTCATCGCCCAGCCGGCGAACGAGCCGTTGATCCTGACCGGCGACCCCGGCCTCAGCACGAACTACCCGTCCGAGGGCGTCTCCTTTACCCTCGACGCCTCGAAGCCCATCACGGGGATCGTCCGGATGTCCGGTGGGTACGGGCAGGGCACGACCGAGCTGACCCTCACCGGGCAGACGGCTTCCGGCCAGGAGGTGCTGCTCGGCACCCACACCCAGACCTCTACGGTCACCGGCGCGGCCACGAACGTGGCGTGGAGCATCCAGCCTCCCGTAACCGAGGACAAGAAGGACTTCTCCTCGATCAAGCTCAACATCCGCGCGCGCGGGGTGAATGTCCTGTATGGGAGCGTAGATCACCGGAACGGAGCATCGAACCTCACGATCCCGACGTGGACCGCCAGCTTCGCGCAGAAGGTCCAGTTCGCGGTCGACAGCCCGAGCTTCTCGGGCGCTGCTACCAAGACTGCGACTTTGGGCACCGACGGTCTCAGCTGGACGGGCTCGACGCTCACGCCGGCAGTGGGCAGCCACAAGCTCTACGTCCGCGCCGTCCAGGGATCGACCACCTCGACGGCCACGCCGGTTAATTTCACCGTCACGGCCTGATTCGAGAGCCGTACATGGAACGGGGGCCCCTTTCGGGGCCCCCGTTTCTCGTTGGGGTTCGTCTTACTCGGTGACCTTGATGACACGGCCTGCGCCGACGGTGCGGCCGCCTTCACGGATGGCGAAGCGCAGTCCCTCTTCCATCGCGATCGGGGCGATCATCTCCAC
>CAZKFH010000074.1:0-8110 GCA_964551945.1 uncultured Actinomycetes bacterium
CCGCGGGTCGCCCCGCCTGGGTGTTACCCAGCATCCTGCCCTACGGAGTCCGGACTTTCCTCGACGCCTTTCGGCGCCGCGGCCGCCCGGCCGGCTCCTCCGCACCAAGTATGACAGGCGTAGGCCCAACCGAACGCGGTCGGGTCAGTCCTCGAAGAGGTGGGGCGCCGACAGTGGCGGCTCGTAGGGACCGTGCTCGAGGAGCCAAGCATCGACGCCCTCGTTCGCCAGGCGGTCGGCTTCCTTGTTCTTCTCTCGAGGCACGTGCTTGAGGGTGACCTTCTCGAATGCCTTCACCGCCGTTCGAGCCTCCCGATGGAGGCGCTGCAGCGTCGGGTTCTTCACCTTGAAGCGACCGGCGAGCTGCTCGATCATCAGCCGGCTGTCTGAGCGGAGCAGGACACGCGAAGCGCCGTGCTTCGCAGCGAGCTGAAGTCCCGTGATCGCGGCCCGGTACTCCGCAACGTTGTTCGTCGCCGGGCCGATCCCCTCGCCAAGCTCCTCGAGGATCTCGCCGTCCTCCGTCGCGACCACGACACCGATCCCAGCCGGCCCGGGGTTGCTTCGAGCGGCGCCGTCGCAGCTGACGATTACTGAGAGATCAGGATCCGCCGGCAGTACTCGCACCTCCGGATGCCATCGCTCCTCTTCAGCTTGTCGAGGGCCATCGCGGACAGCTTCTCGTGGCACCCCTGGCACACGCCGTCGACCAGCGCGGCAGCTCCAACCCCTCGCTTCTGGGCCCGCAGGTCCTCGTAGAGCTCCAGCAGTTCCTCGTCGAGCTGAGGCGCGAGCACCTCGCGCTCAGAGCGACGGCTCTCCAAGACGGCCTGGATCTCGCCCAGCTCGCGTTCCATCGAGCTCTCGACCTCATTCGAGCGTTCGCGAAGCTCGCCGTGCTCCTTCTCGAGAGGTGGCAGCTGGCTCTCGAGCTCCTCACGATGCTCCATCTGGCCGATCTCCTCGTCCTCGAGTCGCGACTTGCGCCGGCCCAGGCTCTCGATCTCGGCCTGGATCGAGGACAGCTCTTTCGGGTTCGCGACGCTGCCGTCGTACAGACGCTTCTGCTCCGCCTGGATGCGCTGGTCGACCGAGGAGATCTCGTTCTCGAGCCGCTTCTCTTCCCGCTTGATCGAGTCGAGCGCCAGACGGATCTCACCGACCTTCTGCTCGACCTCGTCCGCTCGCCGACGCGCCTCGGCGAGCTCAGCGCCCGTCTCGATCGCGGTACGCCGTGACCCGAAGCGGTCCACGGAGAGATCGAGCTCCTGGAGCTCGAGGAGCCGCTCCATCCCCTTCATCGAGTCGCGAACGGGTCGGTCGAGACCTCTGACACCAGGACCTCGCCGAGGCCCGAATCACGCAGCCTCGCGGCGAGATGTGGCACGAACGGCCACTCGGTCCCATGATGCCCCGCGTCGATGACCGAGAGACCGGAGGCTGCGGCATCGAGCGCGCCGTGATGCTTCACGTCGCCGGTGACGTACGCGTCCACGCCGGCTCGTAGGGCCGCCGGGATCAGAGAGGCGCCGGAGCCTCCACACAGCGCGACCGTTCGTACCTCGCGATCCCCGTCGCCCGCCAGCCGAACCGAGCTGCCCAGCCGTTCCCGGCAACGATCGGCCAATGCGTCAGCGGTGAGCGGCTCGCGCGGCCTGGCCACTCTGCCCAGTCCGAGGCCACCCCCCGAAGCGAGCGGATACACGTCGTACGCGACCTCCTCGTAAGGATGCGCATCGATCATCGCCTCGATCGCCGAGGCCAGACCCTCCCTCGGCACGACCACCTCGAGACGGTCCTCCTCGACCTCGTTGAGCGCGCCGCGCTCCCCGACCGCGGGCTCCGCTCGCTCCGACGGCAGGAACGTGCCGGTCCCCCGCACGCGGAACGAGCAGTGCGAGTAGTCGCCGATCACGCCACCGCCGGCCCCAGCGATCGCGTCGAGAACCTTCGCGGTGGCTTCGACCGGCATGAACGTCACGAGCTTGACGCGCTCCCCTGCCAGCGTCGAACCAAGCACGCCGGTCACCTCGAGCTCGAGCGCCTCCGCAAGCGCATCGCTCACACCCGGAGACGCGACATCGGCATTCGTGTGACACGCCATCACGGCCACGCGTGCCGACAGCGCAGCCGCGACCGTCCGACCCTGAGGCTCACCCACATCGAGGCGAGAGATGGGCCGAAAGAGCAAGGGGTGGTGGGTGACGAGCAAGCCAGAGGATTTCTCCGCGGCCTCGGCGACGACCTCCGCGGTCGGGTCCAAGGCCACAAGTACACGCTCAGCCGCCCAGCTCCGATCGCCGACCTGCAGACCGCTGTTGTCCCACTCCTCAGCCCAGGATGGTGGATACCACTCGTCGAGGAGCTCGATCCAATCGCCCGCGGCCGTCATCGCGCGCTCAGGATAGCGTGCGATGTCAGAGGGTCCGTTCCGAGGGAACCTGTCCCTCGAACTAGGTCTTGCCCCGCTCGCACCCGTGGGCGGTGTCATACCCGGGTCCGCCGGCGCATCGGTCGCGAGCGCTGCCCCCGTAGAGGGTGTCTCTCCCCTTTCCGCCTCGAAGGCGGTCAGGCGAAGCCTCGCCGACCAGGCGGTCGTTACCGATCCCGCCCAGCAAGACATCTGCTCCCAGTCCGCCGACGAGGATGTCGTTTCCCTCGAGGCCGATCAGCCGGTCGCGGTCACCGTACCCGCAGATGACGTCCCGGCCCGGCGTGCCGTAGAGCTCGTCGGGCCCGTCGGTTCCCAGGATCTGCGTCAGGCCGGGCTTGGGATCCAGACACTGTGCGACGAGGGAAGCGACCTGCTCGGCGACGCTCTCGTCCTTGCGATCCTCGTCCTTGCCTTCGCCCTTCTGGCTGGGGGGCGGGGGGCGGAACTCGAGGACCTGCTGGAACGTCGGACGGTTCTGCCACGGGATGGGCTCGATGCCCGAGACCCCAACCGGCGTGAAGAAGACCTGGTCCGAAGCCTCGGCCACATCCCAAGCGGCGGGCTCGGTGGAGCCTTGGCGCGCCTCGACCGCGGTCACCGCTTGATCGAGGCTCGTGGCCAGGGCGATCCGGCACGCGGAGACATCGCCACCGCCGCAGTACCGGCGAGAGAAGGGAGCCTGGACGGCCCTGCCCAGGAGACTTCGAAGATCCTTCTGCACCTGGCCATAGAAGCCATCGTTGAACGAGCTACCGTCCTGATCCGGTGACTGGTCGTACTGCGAGTTGACCCCATCGTCGATCGTTACCGGAAGCGGGCATGGGGGATCACTTTCAGCCACCGGCCTCTTCCAGCAGACATCGAACGCTGCACCGAACGTCGGCCCGAACACGGCGCCGACCGCTCGCGGCCACCACTCGTCCATCACCGCGATCGCGGCCTGGTGCTCGTACCCTCCCACGCCGTCGGCATCCAGGCGATGAGCGCCCCGATCTGCGTAGGGCCCACGCTGGTCGGTGAAGTGATCCGGCACGGCTCCCGACCCCTGTGACTCCGCCAGATCCGGCGCGTTCATGTATCCGCCCTGGCCCGGGGGCAGGATGTTGAGAGCGGTGATGCTCCTGTCTCCGGCCCGGTAGGGCTCGACAGCGGTGGACTCCTCCACTGCAGGAGCGGGAGCTGCGACGGTCGCGAGCAGCGAGATCGCCCCGGAAACGAGGACCCAGCGGGATTGCCTCCTGGTGAGGGGATGATTCTATCCCCGCACGGACCTTGGCAGATCAGGCCACGGCCGTGGCGACCGCTCCGTAGTGGAGGTAGGCGGCCGCGACCACAAGCGCGTGGAAGACCTCGTGGTACCCGAACGTCGCCGGTCGCGGGTTCGGCGAACGTCGCGCGTACGCGATGGCCCCGACCGTGTACGCGAGCCCACCGAGGAGCATCAGGATCGGTACGACGGCTCCGATGCGTGACCAGCTCTCCGGGAACAGCGTGATGCCGAGCCAGCCCAGGGCCAGATACGGGATCACCGCCACCGGCTTCGGGGTCTTGAACGGAAGGAACTGAAGGAGGACCGCAATGAATGCTCCGATCCACGCGATCCAGAGCACCGTGCGAGACCAGGGGGTGCCTATCGCCACCGCGATCGGAGTGAACGTCGCGGCGGTGAAAACGACGATCATCGAGTGATCAATCCTGCCCAGCCACCGACGGATGTTCGGCGGCCAGGTCGGCCGGTGATAGAGCGCGCTGAACCCGAAGAGGGCGGTCATCGCCAGCGAGTAGATCGCGGTGGCGAGGTGGTTTCCCGCCTTGGCCACGAGGATCAGAACGGGCCCGGTGACTAAAGAGACGTAGAAGGCTATCTCGTGCAGAACGCCTCTGAGCTTCGGCTTCACCGGAGTCATGGCCCTGAGGATACGAAAACGGGCCCCGTTGCCGGGGCCCGTCACGTGGTCGAGTGGTTCTGGTTACTCCTCGGCCGGATTCGGCTGCAGAGGCCCCGGCAGGTTGAACGCCTTCTGCGAAGAGGCGATCTTCTCGTCCGAGAGCTCATTTCCGCCCTGCGTCCTGTAGGTCTCGAGCCGCGGGGTGGTCCCCTCGCTCAGAAGGAACTCGGTCCGCTCGTAGGTCAGGAACGGAAGACCGATCTTGGCTGAGAGCACCGTGACGTCAGCTTGCGTGGGAACGTGGGTGAAGACGGACGTGTCGGCGTCCGAGACGAGCACCCCGATGCGGTGCCCGGCCAGAACCGGCCAGTCCTGTCCGTACATGGAGAAGCTGACGGTCCTCCGGCCGGTCCCGCGGATCAGGCTTACCCCCCGGGAGATCATCGTCATCTCGCCTTCCGGGTCGATGTCGTAGACATTCGCCGAGAAGTTAGCGTTCGGCAAGGCCTCGACACCTGCCGTGATGATGGGCTCCCCAGAGAGCCAGACATCGTGCGGCAGGGCCTCCGAGACGGTCCAGAGACCGGCGGCCTCGGTCGGGCGCAATCCGTTGCCGTTTCCGTTGTCCGCGTACGTACCAGTGTTCAGAGATGTCTCGTAGAGCTGCGAGTCGTCTGGCGGGAACTCCTCCTCCGACCGCCATCGGCCCAGGAAGTCCTGCACCTCGACAGCGGGCTCCTCGTCCGCCGGCGGCTCGATGCCCTTCAGGTGCTCGTCCAAGAAGCGCATGACGTCGTCCATGAACTCCATGCCCGGGCGACCGGTCTGCCACCGCGTGTTGTTTCCGGAGGGCGTCGAGGTTGAGTGGTTCTTCTCCCATGCGCGCGCGTGATCGAACTGCCCGAACCAGGCGCGATTTTCCGTGCCCGACAGGCCGTTGTAGTACTGGAACGCGCCGTCCGCGTGGGTGTTGGTCTCCAGGAACCCCTGGGTGAGGAACAGCGGCGTGGTCTTGCCCAGGGTGTCGTCGATGAGGTTGCGCTCTTCCCAGTACGGACCATGCGGGTTGTCGTCCGCGTAGTTGCCGGCCAGGTTGACGCCGTAGCACCAGGGCGTCGGCGCGCCGTTCGCGTGGTACTGGGGCGTGTCTCCGGGTCGGCCCGGCTTGGCGTCGATGGCCTGGAACAGGGCCATCGTGGATGCGTACGGGGGCCTGCGGATGCCATTCATGTACATGTATCGGTAGCCCTCGTAGACGGGCTCCAACGAGACGACCGCGGCGAGTCCCTGAGGCTGCTGCGAGATCCCCATGAGCCCCGTCCATCCGTCATAGGACTTGCCGAGGAGCGCGACCTTCCCGTTGGACCAGGGCTGCGAGGCGGCCCATTCGACGGCTGACCGCACGCCGAGCTGCTCCCGGTTTCCTCCCCAGTCGTTGCAGCCGCTCGAGCCGCCGTTACCCGGCAGGTCGACGTACGCGAAGCTGTAGCCCTTCGTGAGGGCGCCGCTCATGTCGAGGAAGTCGTAGAAACGCGGATTCGGCCCGGTTCCGGTCGGGTCGAGATCGGTGGTGGAGCCGTTGTGGTTGGTGTAGGGACTGACCACCATGATGACGGGAGTCTGCACCGTTCCGTCGATCGGCATCCCTTTCGGCGTGAGGACATCGGCGTGGAGCTGGGTCACGCCGTCCGCCGAGTTGAAGTAGTACTCCCGCCAATCCGCATCGGCCCGCATCGCGGCCGAGGCCGGCGCGGCAGGGAGCGACACGGCAAGGGAGATCGCCGCGGCGATCAGAACGAGCATTCGCTTCTGTGCGAGCATCTCTTTTCCTCCAGGGGCGTTGGGCCGCACACGGGCATCCCGTGGCGCTGAGGTGTAGTTCGCCACGAAGAGCCTCGATTCCTGCTCAGGCGAGCACAGCGATAGGATCGAAAGATGAAGGGCGACCGGGTCGAGATCACGGTGGATATCGGGACCGGCGTTCAGACGTATGAGATCGAGGCCAGCAAGGCAGGTCGGCGTGTCGAGGTCTCCACCTCGAGAGGCGTGGTGGAGGTCAATGAGGTCACCCGCACCGGGCAGATCGTCCGCACCGGCAGGTTCATGGCCGCCAGGGTGGTCGCTCTCGTCGAGCACCCGGCCGAGGACCAGCAGGCGGGCGGGCGGAAGCCTCGCAAGGCCTCCTCGCAGAGCTCGCTTCTCTAGAAGGTCAGGCTGCCGCGGGAAGCGGTCCGTGAGCTCTACGGCGCCGCGAGAGTGGGTGCCGGGTCGAACCCGGGAAACTGCTCGGCCAGCGGCGTGCCGGACCCATGGCGAACAGATGCGACGAGGGCGGCACGGGTGTCGACCGTTCCCCACCCCGTGTCGATGTCCCGCCCATTCAGGAGGATGTCGCGAGAGGTCGCGGCGAGGATGAACCGGACGTCTGCCGGAGTGAGCGTCGGATCAGCCTCGAGCATCAGCGCGATCAAGCCGGCCACGTGTGGGCCGGACATGCTCGTGCCGGAGAAGTTGGCGTACAAGGCGCGATTCGTCACGTCGTCCTGGGGCTGCTCGCCCGAGAAGTCGCCTGAGATCTGGCCAAGGATCGCGCCCGAAGAGGGGTTGACCGTCGAAACGATGTCGACGCCGGGCGCGGTCACGTCCACGGCCGGACCCCGGCTGGAGAAGGTGGCGATCCGCTTGTCGGGGTTGCTCGGGAGGCAGCTCTGCGCCGCCGTGCCCGGCTTGCACCCGGCGGCGACAGTGATGACGTCGGGGTGACCCGTCGGCAGCAGATCCTCTGTCACATTGTCGGCTTTTCCGCTGTTCCCAGCCGAGAACACGACGCTGATTCCTGCCGCGTCCGCGGCCGGGAGTATCTGCGCGAAGGGCGAGTAGTCCAGCTGTTCCCCGTCGATCGTCGATGGGCCCGTCCCCCAGGAGTTGTTGACCACCCCGATCCCCGCCGTGCCGAACTCGGGATCGTCATGGTGTCGCAGGAGCCAGTCGTACGCTGCCAGCGCGTTCCGCTCCCATCCGATGTTGTTGTCGCTCGTGTGGGCTTGTGGAGAGATGCGCAGGTCGACCAGAGACGCGCCCGGTGCCACGCCACGGTTCTGGTTCTTGCGTCCCGAGGTTCCGGCGCCGGTCCCTGCGACAATCCCCGCAACGTGCGTGCCGTGGCCGACATCGTCCCCGGGCCCCGCCAGCGGCCCGGTGGTTTCCGCGAACGTGTCGAGCTGCTCGGGGCTGAGGAGCAGCTCTCCGGCGTACGCGAGCTCGAAGTTCCGCGCCGCGATCACCCGTTCCGAAAGCCCGGGGTGCGTTCCGAAGACCCCGGTGTCGACGATCGCCACGACCTGTCCCCGTCCGTCCACGGCCGGCCGCACGACCTGCACCGGCCCGTTCGGACCCTCGACGGTGACGGTCTCCGGCACACCAAGGGTTGCCCGGTCGGCTCCGATGAACGGCACCGACTCGGCCAGATCGAACTCGAGCCTGCGCTCGCGGCGAGCCGCGATCACGTCGGGGCGCGCGGTGAGCTCCTCGATCGCACCCGCCGGCAGGGTGACCGCGATGGCATCGGCCGTGGTAAATGCGACACCGTCGAGCGCACCCAAGCCGCTCAGGACCTGCCGGAGGTCCCGCGGAAGCCCGGCAGAAGGGTCGAACCCAACGATCCATCGCTCGACGGAGGGTGAGGCATCGGTGGACGCGGCGGGCAGGACGCCCATGGAGAGAACGGTGGCAATCAGAGCCGGGAGAACGCGAGCGCTGAGCCGACGCATCACGCGATCAGTCAGGC
>CAZKFH010000075.1:0-8049 GCA_964551945.1 uncultured Actinomycetes bacterium
GCAGCAGGCGGCGCCGCAGCCTGCACGGCCCCCCGAGCCGACACGCGCTCCCCAGACCGTCGCTGCAGCCGCCGCGACCCAGGCCCCGTCTCGAGGACCGCGGAGCCACATCCTCTCCCCTCTCGTTCGGCGCCTGGCCGAAGAGAACAGCATCGATGTGAACCAGGTCCCCGGGACCGGGACCGGGGGGCGCATCACGAAGAAGGACATCCTGGGGTTCATCGAGTCCGGCGGCGCAGCTGCCGCGCAGGCGACGCAGGCTGCTCCGCAGCTGCACTCGGTTCCCCAGCCGCAAGCGCAACCGCTTCCCGAGGCGGCACCCGCCGCGGGCGAGCCGGAGCGGGTCGAGCAGATCTCGCACATCCGCAAGCGGATCGCGCAGAACATGGTGGCGTCGCTGCAACAGTCCGCCCGCGCGTGGAACCTCGTCGAGGTGGACTTCGAGAACATCGTTCGACTTCGCGCGAAGTCAAAGGAAACGTTCAAGGCACAAGAGGGCATCTCGCTCACCTACATGCCGTTCCTGGCGAGAGCCGTGTGCGACGCGCTGCGCGCCTATCCGGACGTGAACGCGAAGCTCGACCTGGAGGCCGGCACCGCCACGTACCGCAACTACGTGAACCTCGGCGTCGCCGTCGCCTACGAGGACGGCCTGATCGTACCAGTCATCCGGAATGCCGACGAGATGAACATCGTCGGGCTCGCTCGCTCGATCAACGACATCGCCAACCGTGCGCGCACCAAGAAGCTCAAGCCCGACGAGGTCCACGGGGGAACGTTCACGATCACGAACCCCGGCCCGTTCGGCTCGCTCATCAGCGTGCCGATCATGAATCCCGGCGAGACCGCGATCCTGGCTTTCGACGCGGTCGAGCAACGTCCCGTCGCGATCGACGGGATGATCGGGATCCGTCACATGTGTTACATCTCGATGTCGTGGGACCACCGGATGATCGATGGAGCGACCGCGGCACAGTTCCTCGGACGGCTGAAGCAGAACCTGGAGACATGGGACTTCACGCCGGAGGTTCAGGCATACCTCGGATGAGTCGGGACGCGTGGCTCCTCACTCCCGGAATGGTCCCCTACATCTCCGCGTACGAGGCGATGCATGAGCTTGCGGCCAAGCGCGCCGCCGGCGAGATCCCCGATGTGCTGATCTTGCTCGAGCATCCCCCCGTCTATACGGCGGGACGCCGAACCGACCCGAGCCACCTCTTGATGGCGAGCCCCGACATCGAGCGGATGGGCGCGGAGCTGCAGGAGGTCGATCGAGGCGGCAGCGTCACGTTCCACGGGCCCGGCCAGCTGGTGGGGTACCCGATCGTCGACCTCGGGGCAGCGCCGGACGTCGTCCGCTACCTGCGCGATGTCGAGGAGTGCGTCATCCGCGCCGGGGCCGATCTCGGTGTCGAGCTCGGCAGGAATCGCGACACGGGCGTGTGGGCCGGCGACCGCAAGGTCTGCGCCCTCGGCGTCCGGGTGAGCCGCGGTGTGACCCTGCACGGCTTCGCGCTGAATTGCACCACAGACCTTTCGTGGTACGACGCGATCGTTCCCTGCGGCCTCGAGGATCGAGGGGTGACGTCCTTGACGGACCTGGCCGGGCGCGAGATCGGGGTCGAGGAGGCCCTCCCGGTCGTCGCAGAGCGGTTCAGCGAGATCTTCGGACGGCGCCTCTCCCCCGCGCCGCCGGAGCTCGGCGCCAGCATCCGCTTGGAGCCAGCGCCCGCTTCGAGTTGATTCGGATGACCCCCCCGGGGGAACCTACGGGCGACGAGGAAAGGAGCCCTCATGACGCACCACGAGCACACGCACGGTGATTCGGCCCCTCACGAGCACGAAGGGGATGCAGCGGGTCACTCGCACGACGCACCAACCACAGGGGTTGCGCCTGTCGCGACCGCCGCGACCACGACGGCAGCCGTCGACGTGGGTCCATCTGCGGGAGGCCTGAGCCTTCGGATCCTTCTCACGCTGCTCGGCGCTGCCTTGATGATCCTGGGAGCGTTCCTGGGCTGGTTCAATTTCGGAGACGTTCCTCCAGGCGCGGACCTACCGGGCGGAGCCGGCACCGAGCTCAGCTGGTCTCTCCTCTACAGCACCGATGACCCGTTTGGCGCCAGCTTCTTCGCATCCGTCGGATTCGTGGCCATCATCTTGGGATTGCTTGCCCTCCTGGGTCTCGCACTCAGCACGGGATGGCTGACCCGACTGGCCGGGGTGCTCGGGATCGTGGTGATCGTGGCCTACGCGATCACGCTGTACCGAGTGGCGGACGCCGACCTCAGCATCAGCGAGATCGGGATCGGCGCCTGGATGGTCGCAGGGGGTGGCCTGGTCGTCCTGATCGCTGGCTTCCTCGGCTCTCGGCGCATCGTCTCTGCAACCGTTCCCGCAGCGTAACGAGCCCTTTAACGAAGTCGCGCGGCAACCCCGGGCCCACGCAGTGGGCTCGGGGTTTGTCGTAGAGGGAGCGTCGGCTCGGCTAAACTGAGCACCCTCGGACGCGAAGCCCGAGCCTGATAAACCGCTCACGAAGGAGGTCCCCTGGTGGCGCAGCGGGTCAAGCAGGTCAAGCAGAAGGCCGAGAAGCCCGACCGGCACTCCAAGCTCGGCCTCAAGGACCAGGACCTCTTGGAGATGTACCGCACGATGGTCACGGCGCGCCTGTGCGACGAGGCGCAGTTCCGCCTCAACCGACAGGGCAAGGCGCCGTTCGTCGTACCGGTCTCCGGTCACGAGGGCTGCCAGATCGGCACGGCGTGGCCGATGACGCGCGGCAAGGACATCTTCGTCCCCTATTACCGCGACATGGGCGTGTGCCTCGTCGCCGGCATGACCCCCAAGGACGTGTTCCTCGGCGTCTTCGGCAAGGCCGACGATCCCTCATCCGGTGGACGCCAGATGCCGGCTCACTGGGGCTCTCGACGCCTCGGCATCATCACCGGCTCCTCCCCCATCGCCACCCAGGTTCCTCATGCATCGGGCATCGCCTACGCGATGAAGTACCGGGGCGAGGATGCCGTCGTCACGTCGTGGTTCGGCGACGGCGCCACGAGCGAGGGTGACTGGCACGAGGCGCTCAACTTCGCGGGCATCCACAAGCTCCCGGCGATCTTCATCTGCGAGAACAACCTCTACGCGATCTCGGTCCCCCTCTCGAAGCAGGCCGGCGTGACACAGCTCTCCACCCGCGCCGAGGGATACGGGTTCCCCGGGGTGACCGTGGACGGCAACGACGTGTTCGCCTGCTACGAGGTGATGAAGGACGCGGTGGACCGGGCGCGCTCCGGCGAGGGGCCAACGCTCATCGAGTGCATGACGTACCGATTCCACCCCCACACCTCCGACGACGACGACCGTACGTACCGCTCGCGCGAGGAGGTCGACGACGCGAAGAGCAAGGATCCCTTGCTGATCTTCGCCGAGTACATGAAGCAGGCGGAGCTGATCGACGACGAGGGGGTCAAGTCCCTGCGCGTCGAGCTCAAGGCCGAGGTCGATCAGGCCGTCGAGGACGCCTGGGGTGCCGCGGACCCCGAGCCCGAGACGGCCATGCGGCACGTCTTCGCCGAGGAGAGCTGAGATGGCGGAGAAGAACCTCGTCCAGACCGTCCACGACACGCTGTGGGAGGAGATGAAAGCCGACGACCGCGTCGTCGTGCTCGGCGAGGACGTCGGCGCGCGTGGCGGCGTCTTCCGTGTCACCGCGGACTTCATGGCGGAGTTCGGCGAGGACCGTGTGATCGACACGCCACTGGCCGAGTCCGGGATCATCGGCACCGCGATCGGGATGGCGCTGCACGGCCTGCTACCCGTCGCGGAGATCCAGTTCGCCGACTTCATCCACCCCGCGTTCGACCAGATCGTCTCCGAGGCGGCTCGCATCCGGTATCGCTCGAACGGCGACTTTGGCGTGCCGCTCGTGATCCGGGCACCGTGGGGCGGCGGCGTGCACGGAGCCCTGTATCACTCGCAGTCGATCGAGGCGTTCTACGGCCACGTCCCGGGCCTCAAGGTCGTCGTACCTTCCACCCCGTACGACGTGAAGGGGATGCTTCGTGCCGCCATCCGGGACCCGGATCCCGTGCTGTTCCTCGAGCACAAGAAGACCTACCGCCTGATCAAGGGTGAGGTGCCGGACGAGGACTACGAGGTCCCAATCGGTCCCGCCGACGTGAAGCGTGAGGGCACGGACCTCACGTGCATCGCGTACGGCTTGATGCTGCACCAGAGCCTCGAGGCGGCGGCGAAGCTCCAGGAGGAAGAGGGCGTCTCGGTCGAGGTGGTCGACGTACGCACGATCGCGCCGCTCGACAAGAAGACGATCCTGGAGTCGGTGAAGAAGACCGGCAAAGCAATGGTCGTCTCAGAGGACAACCGCACCTACGGCGTCGGCGCAGAGATCATCGCCACGATCGCCGAGGAGACGATGTTCGACCTGGACGGTCCCCTCGTGCGCATCGGCGGCCCCGACATCCCCGCGATGCCCTTCGCGGGTCCCCTGGAGCACTTCTACATGCCGGACGTGGAGAAGATCCACGCGGCGATGAAGGACCTCGCCGCCTTCTAGGCGCGCGACCGAACCGCTGCCCGGACTGCGAGGCCGGTTCCGAGGCCGACGAGAAACGCGCTCCCCGCGGCGATGGCGAGCGCCCGGCGCTCAGCCGTATCGCACTCATCGAGGGGGACATCGGACAGGATCTCGCTGCTGCAGCCCGAGAACTCCGTGACAACTCCACGCCGGACGGTGGACCCTTCGAACTGCCTAAGTGGCGCCGTGAGAAAGAAGGCGAGCGAGCCGGCGAGCGCTGCAGCGACCACGGCGGCTACCGCCCACTTCCAGCGCCACAGGAGCAGTCCGACAAGCATGGCGGCCGGAACGGGAAGGAAGATGAACCCGATGCTGGACCCCGACACCGCGCAAAACGCGAACGCCAGGACCAGCACAACCAGGTAGGCGACCAATCCTCCAGAGGTTCCGTTCGCGGGCTGGGCGGACTGCTCCACAGGCCTATCGTAGACTTGACACGATGCCGACCCGGGACAAGAACCCGCACAAGGTGCGGATGCACCTGCCGATCGTGCAGACGAATGGCTCGGGGAACAGTCACGGTCACTCATCGGAGCTCGCCGACTCCCACGTCGCCCATTCCGTTGGGTGCGCACAGACCGCGGTTCCCACCTTGCGTCGCCCGGACTGGCTTCGCGTCAAGGCGTCATTCGGGCCGAACTACAAAGACCTCAAGGGCATCATGCGCGGGCAGGAGCTCAACACCGTCTGCGAGGAAGCCGGCTGCCCCAACATCTACGAGTGCTGGGAGGATCGCGAGGCGACGTTCCTGATCCTCGGCCAGAAGTGCACGCGCCGGTGCGGATTCTGCGACGTCGAGACCTCGAAGCCCGACGCGGCCGACACCGACGAGCCACGCCGGATAGCCGAGGCCGTCAAGGCGATGGGTCTGAGGTACGTCGTCCTGACCGGAGTCGCGCGGGACGATCTCCCGGACGGTGGAGCCGCGATCTGGGCGGCTGCCATCCGCGCCGTCCGCGCGGCCCTGCCCGATTGCAAGGTCGAGGTCCTGCCGCCCGATTTCAAGGGTCACCGTGACGCCATCGCGACAGTCATCGACGCGGAGCCCGACGTGTTCGCCCACAACCTGGAAACCGTGCGCCGCCTCCACAAGCGGATCCGGCCCGGCTTCGACTACGACCTGACGCTCGATGCCCTGCGGATCGCGAAGGAGCTCCGTCCCGGCCAGGTGACGAAGTCGAACCTGATCCTCGGGATGGGCGAGCGACCGGAGGAAGTCGCAGAAGCTCTTCGAGATCTACGCTCGGCCGACGTGGACCTGATGACGATCGGGCAGTACCTCCAACCGACGAAGTTCCATCTGCCTGTAGACCGCTGGGTCACGCCGGAGGAGTTCGCCGAGCACGCCCGTATCGGCAAGCAAATGGGCTTCGCGCACGTCGAAGCCGGACCGCTCGTGCGGTCCTCGTATCACGCGGGCAAACAGCTCTCGAAGGCACTCGCCAGCTAAGGGAATCCGGAACCAACCACAACCGGCAGCTCGGGTCTCGGGGCAAACGCGGGTTTTCCACGCGGATCGTAGAACTGCAGGTCGACTCCCGGCGTGCCACCGATCCGCCACCCTCCCTCGTGGATCAGACGGTGGTGCCTGTTGCACAGCAGCACGAGGTTGTCCAGGTCGGTCGACCCACCCTCGGCCCAGTGCACGATGTGATGGGCAGCGGCGTGCATCACCCGCTCACACCCCGGAAATCGGCACCCTCGATCCCTGTGCCGAATCGCACGACGGATGTGCGCGGGGACGGTTCGCCCTCGCCGGCCTATGCCGACGGGGCGACCGTCCGATTCAAGAACAAGATCAACACGTGCGTCGCATGCCAGCCGTCGAACCGTGTCCGCAGCGAGACGGTGACCTTTCTCCGTCTCCGACCTGCTGGCGCCGACTGATGGCTCCGCTCCCGACAACACCTCGGCATCGGCGTGAACAACGATGCTTGGCAGGTGAGGATCCCCGCTCATCCCCGTTGCCTCGGTAGCAAGGCTCATCAACGCGTCGGCGAGCCGCGCCTCGGCTGGGCAAACCGCCTCCGGATCTCGTGGGAGCCGCTCCGCACTGCGGGTAATGGCGGCCTCGAACGCTGCCGCTTGGTCCCCGACGAGCATCCCGGAGATGTAGAGAAGGGGCTTTTCGGTGTCCCACCACATCTGGAGCGAGCGGTGCCGGTGCGCATCCTCAGCTTGCCTGGCCGTCTCTCGTTCATGGCGGCGTGCCTCGACCCAAAGCTCTTGAGGTGAGTAGCCGACGGCTTTTCTTGCCCACTCCGCATCCGTTCCCGGCGTTACGAAGCGG
Organism: uncultured Actinomycetes bacterium; assembly: GCA_964551945.1. Lineage (GTDB taxonomy): Bacteria > Actinomycetota > UBA4738 > UBA4738 > CALAEC01 > CAZKFH01. The sequence goes on from CAZKFH010000075.1 coordinate 6,888, forward strand.
GTCAGGAAGCGCACCTGATCCCAAGATATGGAGGCCCGCGCGTACGCCTCTGCTAGCTGGGGCAGCGTACGCAGCGCATGACCCACGCGCACCCATTCGCGCGCCGTCCCCTTCGCGATCCGATATCGAGCCGAGAGCCAAGCGCTCATCGAGGTCGCGCCGTCGGCCGCCCAGAACCCGTGTTCGTCGAAGTCGACAACCGCCTCGAGGGTTCGCGCGGAAGCGGCAGTCATCTCCGCCACACCTTCGTCGATCGCTCGGGCCGGATGAACGGGCGTCTCCATGAACGGCAGCGTAGAACCCGGTACTGACACGAAAGAGGTCTAGTCGGCGAGCAGCTCCTCGAGGTACCCCCGGAGGTCATCCTCCTCCTGCGCCCCGAGCAGCTGGTACCGCATCTCTCCCCTGCGGTCCACGAGGATCGTCGCGGGCGCGTACGGAACACCGAAGCGATGCGCGAGAGGCCCCTCGTCCACCACGCTCGGATACGTCACGCCGAACTCCCGGACGAACTCCCGAGCCGCGGCCTGGTCGTCGATGAAATCCACACCGACGAACTGCACACTCCCCTCGTACTCCTCCGATAGCCGCTGGAGGACCGGCTGCTCCTTCCGACACGGTCCGCACCAGCTGCCCCAGAAGTTCACGACGACGACCTTGTCCCGAAACGCGTCGGCGGAGAGTCCCTCGCCGCTCAGCCACTCATCCCCGAGGTCCGGCATCGGGCCGGACACCTCAATGACCGCGCCGGGGTCGTCCGGGGGACGCAGCTGGGCCGCGACAAAGATCAGCGCGAGCAGACCGAGGGGGATGAGGCCAAGCATCGCGAGCTTCGCGCGCGGAGAGGGCACGACAAAGACGCTAACAGAGAGGGTGGAGGAGCCGGCCTGTAAGCCGGATTCTGTCCCCTTGCGGGTGGCGACCATCTCTCTGGGAGCCGCGTCTCCGCGACCCTCAGGGCCCGAAGGCCCATGCAGCCGACCCGGAAGCATCGAGCGGGCCGCTCGTCCCGGCCGTGCGATCGCCTCGGCCGGTTGCTCCCTGCTTGGCCTTGCTCCGGATGGGGTTTGCCGAGCCGCGACGGTTGCCCGGCGCGCTGGTGAGCTCTTACCTCACCGTTTCACCCTCACCTGTGCCCCGAGGGGCCATCGGCGGTCTGCTC
>CAZKFH010000076.1:0-7973 GCA_964551945.1 uncultured Actinomycetes bacterium
GTCGCCTGCGTGCCGCTGCCCGATGGCGCGACGCTGGTCACGTTCGTCGATGTCCCCGGGTTCCTCCCGGGAACCGCACAGGAGTACGGCGGGATCATCCGCCGCGGCGCGAAGCTGCTCTACGCCTTCACCGAGGCCACCGTGCCGCGCCTCACCGTCATCACCCGCAAGGCGTACGGCGGCGCGTACGTCGTCATGAACTCGAAGCACATCCGCTCCGACGTCTCGTTCTCCTGGCCGACGGCCGAGATCGCGGTCATGGGACCCGAGGGCGCTGTCAACATCGTGTTCCGCAAGGAGTTGAAGGACGCGGAGGACCCCGCGACGCGGCGGAAGGAGCTCATCCAGGAGTACGAGGAGCGGTTCGCGAACCCGTACATCGCGGCTGACCGAGGCTACGTCGACGACGTGATCGAGCCTGCCGAGACGCGGATCCGCTTGATCCAGGCCCTCCGCATGCTGAAGACGAAACGCGAGGCGGTCCCGCCCCGCAAGCACGGCAACATCCCGCTCTGATGGCGCGGCGCTACGAGCTCCCCGAGGACCTCACCCCCGAGCAGCAGCGAGTGGCGATCGCGGCACTCGAGAGAGCGCTCGAGGCCGGCGCGCAGAAGCCGTCACCCTGGGCGCTTGCCGGCCGGGCCGACGCGCTACGACTCGGGGCGCTGCACGTGCGTCACCAGGCACCGGGCTGGACGTTCAAGGGATACGTCCCGTTCACCCGGCGCGGGACCTCGTCGCTCGTCGGCCGCGGCGACGCGAAATGACCGAGGATCTGAACAGGGTCGCGGCGTACTGCCCCGCGTGCGGAGCCGAGTACCGCGAGGGGTACGACGTCTGCGCGGACGACGGCACGGCCCTGCTCCCTGGCCCGGCGCCTGAAGAGTTCACACCTCCCGGCCCGGCGCCTGAACCTGAGGCCCCCAGGATCACGACCGGTGCTCGGTGGGTGCGCGTTCGCGGCTACATGACCGAGGAGGAAGCACGGCTCGCCGCGGGGAGGCTCGAGACGGATGGCATCCCGGCTCGGATCTACCCGGAGGAGTTCGGCATGTACTACGGCTCCGCCGTCACGGCGATCATGCGCGACGGCATCGACGTCCTCGTGCCGGAGGATCGGCTGCTCGAGGCACGACAGGCCCTGGAAGCGCTCGAACGGACCTGACCGTCCGGTCGACACCGCTACGCTACCGGCCGATGGGCGCGTCACGAACCCCCCACCAGGGTCCCGTTCCGTCCCAAGCCGAGCTGGCTCGACGCGTCGGCGAGGAGACCAGCGGCGAGCTTCGGTGGTGGTCGAACAGCAGCGGCGATCAGTACGACTGGCACGAGCATGCGTACCACAAGGTGCTGTTCTGCTCGAAGGGAAGCATCGTGTTCCACACGCGCGACGGAGACGTCGAGCTGGAGCCGGGCGACCGGCTGGACATCGAGCCCGGAACGGAGCACGCCGCCACCGTTGGAACGGAGGGCGTCACATGCGTGGAGGCGGCGAAGTGACGACGGTCGGCCTGCACGTGGACCAGCTCTTCTACAGGGTGCCCGGCGGCATCGGGACCTACGTTCGACAGCTCCTCCCCGCTCTGGCAGCCGATCCCGACCTGGAGCTGATCCCTTTCCACGGCGGGTTCGCCGAGTCGCCTCCGGCGGAGCTGTCCGGGCTGCATGCGGTGCGCATCGAGCGAAGCATCCGAACCCTCTATCCCTCCTGGAACCTGAGCGGCCGACCGGCGCTTCCGTCTCCCCTGGATCATGCCGACGTGATCCACGCGCCCACGCCGGTTGCCATTCCGCCCGTTCGAGACACGCAGCGGCTCGTCGTGACCGTCCACGATCTGGCGTTCCGCCTCTACCCGCAGGCGTATCCGCCGGCCTGGCGCCTGCTGCACCGGCTCGGATTCCGGCGAGCGGCTCGGTCGGCCGCCGCGATCATCGCCGTCTCCCACCACACCGCGATGGATGTGGCTCGACTGGCGCGCGTCGACTCCGCACGGATCCACGTGATCCCGCACGGCGGCTCGATGCCGGTCGGCAGCGACGACCCGGGCCCGACCCTCGAGCGACTCCGCGTTCCCACCCCGTACCTCTTGTTCGTCGGAACGCTCGAGCCGCGCAAGAACCTGGTGCGGCTGATCCGCGCGTATCGCCGCCTGGCGGGAAGCGTTCCGCACGCACTGGTCCTGGCCGGTCCGCTCGGATGGCGCAGCCAACCGATCCACCGGGAGCTCGCCCTGCCTGGTGCAGGGAACATCATCGTCGCCGGTCGCGTGTCGACCGAGGACCTCGATGCGCTGTACCGAGGTGCCGATGCCTTCGTCTATCCGTCGCTGTACGAGGGATTCGGCTTGCCGGTCCTCGATGCGATGACGCGGGGCGTGCCGGTGATCACCTCGAACACCTCCTCGCTCCCCGAGCTCGCGGGTGACGCGGCCGTCTTGGTGCCACCGACGTCGACTCGCGCGTTGTCGGGCGCGATCGAGAGCCTGCTGACTTCCCCCGACCAGCGTTCCCGGCTCTCCGAGGAAGGACGCGCGCGCGCGGAGCAGTACAGCTGGGAGCGAACGGCTCGCGAGACCATGAACGTCTACGAGAAAGCCCTCGCGACGTGAACCTCGACGAGCTCCGGGGGCTGTTCCCCGCGCTCGAGCGCGTCACGTACCTCAACAGCGCGACGACGTCCCCCGCGTCGCTCCCGGTCCTGGAGGCGCTCCGCCGGGTTCAGGAGGAATGGGCGTCCGGCGAGTTCTCCTGGCAAGCGTGGGAAGCCGAAGCCGAGGAGACCCGAGAGGTGTTCGGCCGCCTGGTCGGCGGGCGAGCAGAGCACGTCGCGCTCCTCGGATCGGTTGCCGAAGCTGCCGCCACCGTGGCCCAGTCCCTCCAGCCACCGGGCAAGGTTGTGGTGGGTGCGCGGGAGTTCCAGAGCAACCTGCTCCCGTGGCTGGCGCTGGAGCAGAGAGGCTTCGACGTCGTGCAGGTTCAGCCGATCGACGGAGTGGTCCGCACGGAGACCCTGGTGGAGGCGATCGACGACGACACCACGCTGGTCGCGGTGTCCGACGTGCAGTCCTCTACCGGTTTCCGCGTCCATCTCGAGGAGATCATCGGCGCGTGCAAGCAGCACGGCGCTCGCTTGTTCGTCGACGCGATCCAATCACTCGGCGCCCTGCGGTTCGTCCCGGGGGCCGACTTCGTGGCCGCGCACGCGTACAAGTGGCTCCTCGGGCCGCGCGGCGCGTCGTGGCTATGGATCGCGCCCGATCGTCTCGAGGAGCTCACGCCGCTCGCTCCCTCCTGGAAGACCGTTCCGGAGCCCTATGTGGACTACTACGGCGGGCCGGTCGATCTCCCCCTGCACGCTCGCAGGGTGGATCTTCCGCTGGCGTGGCAGATCTGGCCCGCGGTCCTGGCGGCGCTTCGGACTATCACCGCACCCGATGCGGCCGAGGTCGAGCAGCGATGCCTCTCCTTGGCAGGCGCATTCCGCGACGAAGCGTCGCGCCGTGGGTTCCGGCTGGTCCCCGAGGAGGCTCCAAGCCAGATCCAGGCCTTGGAGGTCGCGCATCCCGAGGCCCTGAAGAAACGACTCGCGGAGCGTCGAGTAATCGGGGCAGTCCGTGGCGATGCTCTTCGCGTGGGATTCCACGCCTACAACGACGAGACCGACCTCTCGACGGCGCTCGAGGCTCTCGGACGGCCCGGCGAGTAGACTCCGCGCGCGATGGACGCCCAGCCCGAGGGCCTCGACCCGCGACAGCTCGAGGAGCTGAAAGAGCGGATCCGCACCTCGCCGTTCCACGAGTGGGCCGGCATCGAGCTCGTGTCCGTCGGCGGTGGCGAGGCCGAGCTCGCGATGACGCTCCAAGAGCATCACTTCAACCCTCAACGCATCGTCCACGGCGGGATCATCTCGGCGATGGCCGACACCGCGATCGGCATCGCGCTTCGTTCCATCCTTCCCGCGGGCAACACGCACCGAACCGCACAGCTCAACGTGCACTTCTTGGCCAAGGGCGAGGGAAACAGGCTGGTCGGACGCGGACACTCGCGTCACATGGGCCGGCGGATGGGCTACGGCGAGGCCGAGGTACTCGACGGCAGCGGGAACGTCCTTGCGCGCGCCAGCGCCACGTTCATCATCCTCCCCGCCCCCGGCGCCTTCTAGCTCGCCCTAGCCGGCCTCCAGGCTTGTCGTCAGACCGCGCGAGGCGTGACCTCCCTCTCGATGCGATCCCCCACGCGGTCGGATTCCCTATCGAGGTCGTACTGCGCCTGAAGGTTCAGCCAGAACCGCTCAGAAGTCGCGAAGTAACGAGCGAGCCGGAGCGCCGTATCCGCCGAGACAGCCCGCGCACCGTGGACGATCTCGTTGATCCGCCGAGGAGAAACCCCGACGTCCTTGGCGAGCCGATACTGGCTGATTCCCATGGGTCCCAGGAACTCCTCGAGGAGAACCTCACCGGGATGCACGGGTGCGAGTCTCTTGGCCATCATCATCTCCTAGTGGTAGTCCACGATCTCCACGTCGTACGCATCGCCCCCGTGCCATCGAAAGCACACTCGCCACTGCTCGTAAGTCAAACCGTACAAGCCGCCATGAGGAAGCGCGAGGTTCATCGCCCCACCCGCCCCCGGCGCCTTCTAACCCACTCGACCGAGCTAGGACAGCGTAGTCGTGTCCGCGTGACTCTCATGCGCGCGGGGGAAGGCGAACGATCCCTCCGTACATAAGCACGGCCGGTACGAGGAAGACCCAGAAATAGTCGCCGAAGAAACCAGCGAGGCCCGAAAGGAGAAGGGGCCCGACCGTGAGGAGTGGGCTGAGGGCTACGGCACGAGCGCGAAGAGATACGGCATTCGAGGGCTGCGGCAGTCTTTCGAGTACCACCAGGTACGGCAGTGCGCCGGGCAGTAGCAGCCCGATCCACAGGAGGAGTTGGAATATGAGAAAAAACGCGAACGGTGCCTCCTGATGAAATTCGTCGTTGATGTAGACCGCGAGTGCCAGGCCGAGAAGCGAGCCCACCGCAGCGAGCAAGCAAAGGTTTGACAACCACCGCCTACTTTGGGCGTCAGCCAAGAGCGAGGAGCCGATTCGCGTTGCGGTGGAGGATGTTCTCCTTGGCGTCGTCGGTGTAGCCGAGCGCGTCGAACTCCTTGAACCAGCGGTCGAGCTCGATGAACGGGTAGTCGCTCCCGAAGAGGGTGCGCTCGTTGAGTCGCTTGCCGGCTTCCCGGACGACCTCTGGGGGCAGGTACTTCGGCGCCCAGCCCGAGAGCTCGATCCACACGTTCGACTTGTGCAGCGCGATCGCGAGGCACTCATGGAACCACGGCCAGCCGAAGTGTGCGGCGATCCACGTCACGCCGGGGAAGTCGGCTCCGACGGTGTCGAGGAACCCCGGATGCGAGTAGCGGATCTTCGTGCCCCCCGCCCCGGGCGTCCCCGCACCGATCCCACACGTCCCCGTGTGGAACAGGAGGACCAGGCCGAGCTCCTCGGCCTGCTTCCAGAGCGGGTAGAACCGCTCCTCGGCGGGATTGAATGCCTGCATCGTTGGATGGAACTTGAGCCCCTTCAAGCCGAGATCCGCTACGCGCTTCATCTGCTCGGGCGCATCCGTCGAGTGGGGGTCGACGGAGCCGAACCCCATCAGCGCGCCGGGGTACTTCGTGGCGAGCTCCGCCATGAACTCGTTTCCCAGCCAGCCGCGGCCGGTCACGGACTCGTCGTCCCAATCGAGCACCACACCGAGCACATCACGCTCGCGGTACTCCTCGGCAACCTGATCGAGCGACCTCCGCTCCGGGGCATTGCGGAAGTAGGCCTCCGTTGCCTCCAGGTGCGGACCGATCGCGTTGTGGAGCCACTCCTCCGTGGGGAGGTGGACGTGCAGGTCGATGGCTCGCGGCACTCGGTTACTTGCCGCTGTAGTCGTAGAAACCCTTGCCGGTCTTCCGGCCGAGGAACCCCGCCTGGACCATCCGGCGAGCCAGCGGCGGCGGCGCCACGTCGGGGTCGCGGAACTCGTCGTAGAGCACCTCGGAGACCGACATCATCGTGTCGAGCCCGATCAGGTCGAGCAGCTCGAACGGCCCGAGCGGGTGACTGAGCCCGAGCTTCACCGCGGTGTCGATGTCCTCCTTGGTGGCGAACTCCTCGTCCAGCATCCGGATCGCGCTGTTCAGGTAGTACGTCAGCAAGTAGTTGACGATGAACCCCGCGCGGTCCTTCGCGTACACGGTCGTCTTCTCGATCCGCTCCGCGAACCCGGCGATGAGCTCGACCGTCTCGTCGGAGGTCGTGATCGCACGGATCACCTCGAGCAGCTTCATCACCGGCGGGGGGTTGAAGAAGTGGGTGCCGATGACCTTGTCCGGCCGCTCGGTGACCATGGCCATCTGGATGATCGGCAAGGACGAGGTGTTCGTCGCCAGAACCACCTCTGGCCGGGTCACCTTGTCGAGCGTCCGGAAGATCTCGAGCTTCGTCTCGAGGTTCTCGGTCGCCGCCTCGATCACCAGGTCGGAGTCGCCGAGCTCGCCAAGGTCCGTGCTTCCGGTAATGCGGCCGAGGGACTCGTCGCGCACCTCCGCGGGGATCTTGCCACGCTCCACGGCTTTCGTGAGGGACTTCTCGATCTTGGCCTTGCCGCGCTCTGCTCGCTCGTCGCTGACCTCGACGTAGATGACCTCGGTGCCGGCCTTCGCACACACCTCGACGATGCCGGAGCCCATGATGCCGCAGCCGATCACGCCAACCTTCTTCACGTCGTCGGGCTTCACGTTGCCTCCTCGGTGATGGGGGCCATCAGCCTACCCGACGGCCTTCGGCCGCGGTCAGGGCCGGCGGGGCCCGACCATCCGCCACACGACGAAACCGACGAAGGCCACGAGGAGGATCCAGGGCCACAGGAAGTTGTATTGGACGGCGTAATTGATCACGAACGAGATCAGGACGAGCGCGGCCACGATCGGCACCCACATCGGTCGCCTGCCGGTCTGCAGCGGCTCGTCCTCGTAGTCCGGAAGCTCCGGGAGTGGCTCCGTCAGGACTGAGCGCGCCTCGTCGGCATCCTCGGCAGGCACCACGAGGCGGAATCGGCGCGGCGCTTCCTCCACAACAGCCGAGCCGCTCTCCTCGAGCCACGCCTCGAATCCCGCGTCGTCCAGGGCATCGCGAGCGAGCCGCGCCTCCCATTCGTCCTGGAACTCATGGATCGCAACGCCTTCTCTCATGGCAGCGGCCGGTCCTCCGGCCCGTCGTAGCTCACGTTGTTCCAACCCACATCGCGGTACGGACGTTCCCGTGTCTGCTCCTCGAAGGCGTGCGCCACGAACCCAGGTGTGCGCGCGATCACGTAGAACGCCTTGCCGAGCCGCCAGTCGAGGCCCAGCTCGAGCAGGATGGCGGCCAGGGCGCCGTCGATGTTCATCTGGAGACGTTTGCCGAAGGTCGCCTCGGTGACATCCTCGAATTCCTGGGCCAGCGTGCACCAACGGCCCTTGAACCCGAGCTCATCGGCCACATCGAGCAACCTCCGAGCTCGAGGATCGGCCGTGTGAACGACGTGTCCGTAGCCGGGCAGTCGCTGACCGTCCTCTTTCAGACGGGTCGCTACGCGCTCGACGCCGTTCTCGCCCTCGGCCGCGGCGACGAACAGTTGGGCACAGGTCTCCACAGCACCGCCGTGATGATCCCCCAGAGCGGTAACCCCCGCGGCGACCGCCGCCTGAAGGGGGACTCCAGAAGATGCGACGAACCTCACTGCGGCGACGGACGGGGCAACGACCGAGTGCTCTGACGCGGCGACGAGGCACGCGTCGACCATCCGCCCCTCGTTCCCCTTGGGCAGCTCGCCCGAGAGCAACAGGAACACGACATCTCCGAACGAGCGGCGCCCGACCATCTCCACGAGGTCGTAGCCGCGGACGCGGATGTCGTCCGGGCGGACGCGGGAGATCGCCGTGCGCCA
>CAZKFH010000077.1:0-7696 GCA_964551945.1 uncultured Actinomycetes bacterium
CTCGGAACAGTGCCGGGACCCATCGCCAGAAGCTGAACAGCCAACGAAGGAACGCGAGAGGCCCTTCCCGGGTCAGCGTCGCGCCGCCCTTGCGCAGGGTGGCGGCCGCACCCCGACGACGGGTGCCCGGCGGAACCAGCCGCGCGCGCCAGCGGCGGACCCCATTTCCCACCCGGACCCCAAATCGAGACTCGTACGCTCGGATGGCCTCGTCGCGCTCCACCACCAAGCGGTCGCGCGAGGCGATCGCTTGGTCCTTCTCTCGGACCTGCTCCTCCTTGCCGACGAGCACCGCCTGCAGGTCGCCGATCTTCCAGGTCTGCTCGCCGATCGTGGCCTCCTGCGTGCGGATCTGCTGGTCACGGTCCAGCACGTCCTGACGAAGGAGCGTCGCGGCCTCGTGGTATTCCCGGAGCATCTCGCGCAGCGCGACCCCCTGGCCTTCCAGCGCCACCATCAGCTGCTCGATCGCGTCGATGTCCTGCTCCGGCCGTGCCGGACCCGGCGAGGCGATCGCTCGGGCCACCTCGGGAAGGCGCTCCGCGAGATCTCCTCGAGCGGTGACGAGATAGGCCCGCCGGTAGCACAACCCCGCGTTGTCTCCCTCGGCGAGCACGGTGTTGAACGCGCGATCGATCTGCCCGGCGATCGGGCCGCCGTGCGCGATCCCCAAGGCGTGGTTCTTGAGCGCGTTGGTGGCCATCCACAGCGCGAGGCTCCCGTTCGGCACCCCCACGAACGTCGCGCCGATCCCCTCGAGCGTTCGCTCGATCATCTCGGTCTTGGGCAGGCCGAGCTCGGCGTGCTCGCGCAGGAAGCGGTTCTCCTCCGGTCGGAGGGTCCGCAGGAGCTCGAGCAGCCGGGCTTCGGCGCGCTCCGTCTGCGGGTGATGGACCGGCTGGTTCAGGATCACGAGGCCGCGGCTAACGCGCAGCACCTCGCGCAGAAAGTCGTCGCGAAGGTCCGGGGGGATGTGCTCGAGCGTGTCGTGCGCGGTCACGAGATCGAACGAGCCGTCACGGAACGGAAGCGCGGCGCCCGATCCCTGCGCGTACCCGTCATGCCGCAGCGTGATGCCCGTCAGCGAGCCCGGTGGCTCGATGTCGGATAGGAACACCTCGTGGTCCGGGAGGAACTGCTTCAGCGGGCTCGAGTGCCCGCCCACATCGAGCACGCGAAGCCGCTCGCCGCTTCCCCACGTGGTAGCGACGATGCGACGCGTGAGCGCGTACCGCTCGTAGAGGTCGAATGGAAGGTCGAGGAGCTGATCCTCGGTCATCCGGACCCCAGCTCGAACGCGCGATCGCCGTCGAGCCCGATGCTCCGGTACGGGTCGCGGTAGCCGCTCCAGCGCTCCCGGAAGAATGCCTCGTCGGCGGCGGCCTGCGTGCCACCCAGGCCGCGGGAGCTCCCCTCGTCGTGATACAGAAGGGCGTAAGGCGTGTACACGACCTCGTACTCCTTCTCTCTCGCGCGGAGGCACAGGTCCACGTCATTGAACGCCACGGCGAGGCGCTCCTCGAACCCGCCCAGCTCACGGAAGACCGGCTGGCGGATCATCATGCAGGCCGCGGTCACCGCAGAGCAGTTGCGGATCGTCCTGCCGAGGCCGAAGTACTCGAGAGAGACGTTCGTCGCCGCCGCACCTGCGACGCCGACCACGATCCCCTCGTGCTGGGGGTCGCCGTTGGGCAGCAGCAGCCGGGCACCGACCGCCGCGACCTCGGGACGCTGTCCGTGTTCCAGCAGCGCCTCGATCCACTCGGGAGCGATGACCTCCGTGTCGTTGTTGAGGAAGAGAAGCATGTCCGCATCGCCGGCTTGCTGCGCAGCCGCGTTCATCATCGCGGCGAAGTTGAACTCGCCCGGGTAGCGGAACACGTCACCGGGGAACGCATCGAGATACTCGAGGGTCTCGGGCTCCTTGCTGTCGTTGTCGACCGCCAGGATCCGGTAGCGGGGGTACGTCGAGGCCGAACGGATCGACTCGACACACCGCTCCAGCAGATCCCTGCGATCCCTCGTCGGGATGATGATCGCGACGCTCGGCTCGCCACGGATGTCGTATCGAGCGCGGTAGCGCCCCTCCACGATCCCGTGCTCCACGGAGCCCGAATGGCCTCGCCGCTCGAGCGCGGCCTCGAGCGCCATCTTCCCCGTCACGTACGCGTAGTCCTTGAAATCGAGCGACGCCGCGGCGGAGCCGGGCACCTTTCGCCAGGAGTACAGGGGAAGCGGGATGTGCGCGATGTTGTCGGTGCTCTCCGTGACGCGCAGCGCGAGGTCGTAGTCCTGACTCCCGTCGTACTTGCTGCGGAACCCTTCGATGCGGCGGAGGACCTCGGCCCGGTAGACGCTGAAGTGCGTGACGTAGTTCACCGACATCAGGAAGTCCGGCGACCAGTCGGGCTTGAAGAACGCGTCAGTGAGCGAGCCGTCGAGCTCCTTCTTGTCCTCGTCGCTGTAGATGTAGTCGAGGTCGCGCTGCTCGTTGAGGAGACGTACGACCTCGTAGAGCGCGTTGGGCTTCAGCTCGTCATCGTGGTCGAGGAACCCGACGAACTCGCCCGTGGCCATCTCCAGCGCCGCGTTCGACGCCGCGGAGATACCCATGTTGGCCTCGAGCGTTCGCACGACGATCCGGGAATCTCGGCGGGCCTCCCTTTCAAGGAGCTGCTTCACGTCCGTGCGAGTCGAGCCGTCATCGGCGATACAGAGCTGCCAGCTCGAGTACGCCTGTTTGCGGACCGACTCGATGGCGGCCCGCAACCATGCCGGTTCCGGATCGAACACGGGCATCACGATGCTGATCTGGGGCCCGTAGGAGAAGCGCTTCGCCTCCCGCCGCATCCGCCTGATCGCGGCCGGCGGCAGGACCTCGAGGCGCAGCCAGATCTCGTAGCGCTCCTGAGGGCTCAGCCGCTCTGGTGGAGGCATCGCTCGCCGCCACAGCTTCGGCACCCATCGCCAGACCTGGACGAGCTGCAGGAGGGTGGCCCCCCAGCCTCTGCGCATGACCATGCGCGCGGCCCGAGCGGGCGCAAGCAGGAGGCTCCTTCGCCGCGAGCCCCATGGCGCGATGGACGCCATGGCCTTCTCCATCCGCTCCAGCAGCCGATGGCCCGTCCCGGCGGTCGCACGCCGGTACGCGGTCTCGATCTGCTCGATCTGCGCCTGCAGCTCGCGCTCCCGCTCGAGCTGAGGCACCGCGGGTGCCCTGCGTACGAACGCCTCCAGCTCATTTACGGCTTCGTCGAACCCCTGCATGTTCGCGAGCGGAGGGATCGGCACACCTTCACGCACGCGATCGAGGGCCTCGCGACCTTCGGGACCGACCGCGATGACGTACGCCTCCCGATAGCTCCGCCCAGCGATCGAGCGCAGTGTAGGCGACGAGTTCAGGACGTGGTCGACGAGGTCGGTGAGCTCCCCGGTCGGGAACAGGGCGAGCGCGAGATCCTTCATGACACCTCCGGCGAGCCACAGACCGAGATGACCGTTCGGGATCGAGGTCCACGACGTGCCGGCTTCCTGGAGGAAGGCCTCGATGGTGCGCCGCTCCGGGAGACCCATCCGGATGTGCTCACCGAGGAACACGTTCTCGCCCCGTCCCAATCGCTCCTGGAGGCGCGCGATCACCCGCTCCACGCGCGCGGTTTGCGGGTCGTAGACCGGGCCGTTCAGGAGGACATGGCCGCGGGACACGCGAAGGAGCTCGCGCAGGAAGGGGGCTCGCGCGGCGGCGGGTACGTGCTCGAGCGTGTCGTGAGCCGTCACCAGGTCGAAGGCGCCGTCCACGAAGGGAAGCACGGCGCCGCTCCCCTGCACGTAGTGGTCGTACTTGATCTCGAGGTGGGTCAGGGTTCCGGGTGGCTTCACGTCGATGATCACCACGGTGTCGTCGGGGAGCAGGTACTTGAGCGGGCTGGAGTGACCGCCGACGTCCAGCACGCGGAGCGGCCGCTGCCGATCGGGAGCGAGCAGGTTCGCGATCGTCCGCGCCAGCGAGTAGCGCTCGTGCAGGTCGAACGGAAGCCCGAGGAGTGGATCGCTCACGTGCTCTCCCGGCGCCAGAACATGCACGTCCAGTCCACCGGCTCGAGTGGCTCCTCGATGCCGTGTCGCATCCGGAACTCCTCCACGGCTTCGCGACAGCCGGCAACGGCACCGTAGTCGTCGACGATGACGTACCCGCCGACGGATACCTTCCCGTAGAGCGACTCCAGCGCCACCATCGTCGAGTCGTACATATCCCCGTCGAGCCGAAGGACCGCCAGCCGCTCGATCGGCGCGGCCGGCAAGGTGTCCTCGAACCAGCCGGGCAGGAAACGGACCTGCTCGTCGAGCAGGCCGTATCGCTCGAAGTTTCCCTTGACCTCCTCCAGCGAGACAGCGAGCTCCGGGTGCCGCCAGAGCGCGTCCTGCACATCCGACATCCTCGAGGGATCCGGCTTGGGCAGGCCCTGGAACGAGTCCGCGACCCACACGGAGCGATCGGTGTCGCCGTACGCCTCGAGGACCGCTCGCATGAAGATCACCGCTCCCCCACGCCACACGCCGGTCTCGATCAGGTCGCCGGGGACGCCTCGTCGCACGACGTCGGCCACGCAGAACTCGAGGTTGTCGAGGCGCTTCAGGCCGACCATCGTCTCGGCCGACCGGGGCCAATCCATGCCGATCTCCCGGGCACCGCGGTCGAACTCGCCCTTGCCGGTGAGGCTTCCGTCGGGGAAGACGATGCGAGTCAGGACCTTCTTGAGAAGGTCCAGGTAGAGACGCTCAGCCGTCCGTTCCCGGACATGCTCGGACACCCCAGGATGATATCGGCCACCCTCGTTCCGCCGCCCGAAAAGCCGTGTCGGTCCGGCCTGGTACGTTCCCATCGTCGGTCCCCCTCCCGGCTCTCTTGTAGCCCGTGTGGGAGGAGGCCAGAATGGCGATAGATGAAGGTGCTCGACACCAGCTGTTCAAGAGGCTCGAGGAGACCATCGGCGAGCAGGAGGCATCGACCCTGATGTCCCACCTACCGCCGGTCGGGTGGGCCGACGTGACAACGAAGACCGACCTTGAGGTGCTTCGGGCGCAGACGGCCGCGGACCTCCACCGTATGGAATCCAGATTGTTGCGGACGGTGGTCATCGCGAATTCCGCCTCTATCCTCACCGTGGGCGGCCTGGCGTTCGCCGCCGCACGCCTGGTCTGACTACGTCCCCGTCGTCCGGAGATGGACGACTTCGCCAAATGAGATCGGCTGGATGCCGTCGTCGGTCTCTACCAGGAGCGAGCCCCGCTCGTCGAGGTCCCTCGCCACTCCCTCGACCTTCGAGCCCCCGATCGGCGTCGCGCGGACCCGTCTCCCCAAGGTCGAGCACACGGACGCGTACCGCGGCACCACACGAGAAGGGAAGTCCTGGCGGACGTACTCGGCCCGGAGCGAGCCCAGGTACCGGGCCAGGATCCCCTCCACATCGGCGTCGCCGCCCTCATCGCTCACGCTGGTCGAGGTGCGATCTCCCGGCAGGCCGGAGGCGGCGATGTTCAGTCCCGTGCCGATCACCACGTGACGCAGAACACCCTCGGCGATGGCGGCCTCGGCGAGGATCCCACCGACCTTGCGGTCCGACACCACGAGATCGTTCGGCCACTTCGATCCCATCGCGGGCAGGGCACACGCCTCGACCATCGACACGGCCGCCAGCAGCGTCAGCAACGGCGCCCGGTCCGGTGGCAGCTCGGGACGGAGCAGGACCGACGCGAGCAGGGAGGCTCCCGGGACGTCGCTCCACGACCGACCGAGCCGTCCCCGGCCCGCAGTCTGGTGCCCGGTCGCGACCACCGTCCACTCGGAGGCACCCTCGCGTGCCAGGCGAAGCGCGTCGTCGTTCGTCGAGGCCGTCTCCTCCAGCCACACAGGCTCGACCTCGATACCGGCCGCGAGAACGGCTCGGCGCAGGCTATCCTGACCGAGCGCGTCGATCGCCTCCACGAAACGAATTATGAGCGAACCCAGGGTCCTGATAGCGAACCGCGGCGAGATCGCCGTGCGCGTCATCCGCGCGTGCCGCGAGATGGGGATCCCGACCGTGGCCGTCTACTCGGACGCGGACCGCGACGCGCTCCATGTGGAGATGGCGGATCGCGCACAGCACATCGGGCCCGCGTCACCGGCCGAGTCCTACCTCAACATCCCCGCGATCATCAGCGCGGCGTGGGCGACCGAGGCCACCCACATCCATCCCGGCTACGGGTTCCTCGCCGAGAACGCCGGGTTCGCCAGGGCCTGCGCCGAGGAAGGCCTCACGTTCATCGGGCCGCCTCCCGAGGCGATGGAGCGCATGGGCGACAAGGTCGCCGCCCGAAAGACGGTCGAGGAGGTCGGTGTCCCCGTCGTCCCCGGCGATTCGAAGCCGATCGAGGCGAGCGAGGCCGGCGCGGTTGCTGCGGAGATCGGGTTCCCGATCGCGGTGAAGGCCGCGCACGGAGGCGGGGGCCGCGGGATGCACGTCGTCGAGAGCGCCGAGGAGCTGGAGGAAGCCGTAACGCGCTCGGCCCGAGAGGCACAGACGTACTTCGGCCGGCCGGAGGTGTACCTCGAGCGCTACATCGCGAGCGCCCACCACGTGGAGGCGCAGATCCTCGCCGACACGCACGGCAACATCTCGTTCCTCGGCGAGCGCGACTGCTCTCTGCAGCGCCGCTACCAGAAGCTGGTCGAGGAAAGCCCTTCCCCGATCGTGGACGCGCAGCTCCGTTCCCGGATCGGCGAGGCGGCCCTGGCGGTGGCAAAGGCCAGCGGATACGTGAACGCGGGGACCGTCGAGTTCCTGGTCGACGACGACGGCTCCTTCTACTTCCTGGAGGTCAACGCGCGGCTCCAGGTCGAGCATCCCGTGACGGAGATGGTGACCGGGCTCGACCTCGTGCAGCTACAGCTGCAGGTCGCGTTCGGGGAGAAGGTTGACATCACGCCGGACCTGCGGGGCCACGCGATCGAGTGCCGGATCAACGCCGAGGATCCCTCGAAGAACTTCCTGCCGAAGCCGGGCCTCGTGTCCGCCCTGCGGCTACCGGCGGGCCCGTTCGTCCGAGTGGATGCCGGCATCAGGGAAGGAAGAGAGATCCCGCGCGAGTACGACTCCCTCTTCGCGAAGCTGGTCGTCTGGGGCGAGGATCGCGAGACCGCGCGCCGCAGGATGCTCCGCGCTCTCGACGAGTTCGTCGTGGAGGGCGTCGCCTCGACCATCCCCTTCCACAAGTGGGTGCTAAAAGAGCCGGCGTTCATCAAGGGCGAGCACCACACGCGATGGGTCGAGACCGCGCTGGAGGAAGGTCGCTTCTCACCGCCAGCCGCTGAGGAAGCCAGCGCGCACGCGACCGACGCGCCACCGGTCCCCGTGGTCGTCGAGGTCGAGGGCCGCCGCATCCCGGCTCGCGTCTGGGGCGAGCCGCTCCCGACCGCACCGCGGCCACCCGAGAAGGGCTCGTCCGCCGCGCACGCCTCAGGAGCCGGCGCGGTCACCGCACCGATGCAGGGCACGATCCTGAAGGTGCTCGTCGAGAAGGGTCAGACGATCGAGGCCGGTGACGTCGTCTGCATCCTGGAGGCGATGAAGATGGAGAACCACATCGCGTCCACCAGCGGCGGCACGGTCACCGACGTCGCGGTCGAAGCCGGCGACGTCGTCGAGCTCGGCCA
>CAZKFH010000078.1:0-7692 GCA_964551945.1 uncultured Actinomycetes bacterium
ATGGACTCCGGCTAGTCCATCTCGCCGTCGCCGATGAAGCACCAGACCCGCTGCTCGGACGTGTCCTTGATCCCCCGGTTGTGCAGGTACTTGTTGAACCGCGCCTGGTAGATCGCGTTGAGCGGCGAGAGGCCCATGGACACGGTGGGGAACTCCCAGAAGTCGGGCATGAGACGCGCGTGTGGGTAGGAGGAGAGGCCCGTGGAGCCGAATGCCTCGCGCCGGAAGCCGTCGAGCTGCTCCTCGTTGATCCTGCCCTCCAGGAAGGCTCGGGCGTAGATGCCCGGCGCACCGTGGCCCTGGATGAAGATCTGATCGCCGCGGCCGGGAGCATCCTTGCCGCGGAAGAAGTGGTTGAACCCGATCTCGTAGAGCGACGCCGCCGAGGCGTACGTGGAGATGTGCCCGCCGATCCCTTCGTAGTGCTTGTTCGCCCGGGAGACCATCACGACGGCGTTCCACCGGATGATCCGGCGGATCCGCCGTTCGAGCTCCTCGTCGCCGGGGAAGTCCGGCTCCTGCTCGGGCGGGATCGTGTTGATGTAGTTCGTCGAGACCAGGGAGGCGAGCCCGACGCCCTGGTTCCGAGCCTCGCGGATCAGCCGGTGGAGCAGGAACTTGGCGCGCGCGGGCGACTCCGCGATCAGCTGGCGGAGCCCGTCGAGCCACTCGGCGGTCTCCTGAGGGTCGCGGTCGGGGATCTGCTCCTCGAAGACGTCGATCGTCATGTCCCCCCCATGGTACCCACGCTCGGGGAGCTCCTGCCATGCTTCGGGGGATGCCGCGCGCGAAGGGCTGGCGCAAGGTCGCCATCGCCGTGTGGGGCTGGCCGAAGGACCCTCAGGTCTACGGGCGGCTGGAGCTCGACGCGGTCCCGGTCCTCGAGGCGATCGAGGCCCTGAGGGAGCGGACCGGCGCCCGGGTGACCCCCACCCACCTCGTGGCGCGAGCCCTGGCGCTTGGACTGGCCGAGAACCCGTCGGTGAACACGCGACTCGCGCGCGGGAGGTTCCACCAACGAGATAGCGTCGACATCTTCGTGATCGTGGCGAGCGGGGGCGGCGGCGACCTGTCCGGGGTCAAGGTCCGGTCGGTGGACATGCGATCCGCGGCGGAGATCGCTCGGGAGATGGAGGAGCGCGTCGCGGCCGCCCGCGACGGAAAGGGCGAGCTCGACCGCGCGAAGAAGATCATGGAGATCCTGCCGCCCCGAGTGCTCGGGTGGACCCTGCGCCTGTCGGCGTTCCTGACGAGCAACCTTCGGATGCACATGCCGTCGCTCGGAATGCCGCGTGAAGCGTTCGGCAGCGCGATGATCACGAACGTCGGATCGTTCGGCATCACCGAGGGCTGGGCGCCCCTGTCTCCGATCTATCGCGTGCCGCTCATCCTGCTGATCGGGGACATCGAGATCCGGCCATGGGTCGTGGGCGACCGGGTCGAGCCCCGGCCGGTCCTGCCGATCATGGCCACGATCGACCACCGCTGGGTCGACGGCTACGGCCTCGCGGGGCTCTCGGAGACCTTCAAGAAGTACCTGGCAAACCCGCTCTCGCACGAGCTCTGAGCTCGAGCCGCGAGACCCCGCCCGGATGTCCGGTTTGTGCAGTCGCACCATTGTGCACTCGCACAGACTTGTGGAACGTGAGCAGGAGAAACAGGTTTCGGCCTCGAAGTCTCCCCTAGCTGGAAATACGACGACGAAGAAACGAGAAGACCCATGGCTCACAGCTCGCTCCTCACAACCATCGATTCAGTCTCCTCCGCGGACGGCATGATGCTCGTGCCCGCGTCCGAAGGCCCCTGGCAGGCCCTGCGGGACCTCCACGAGGCCATGGCGGACATGCGCGAACAGGGACTGGCCCCGCAGCTGGCGTTCGTCCACACCCTGGCCACGGACGGCCGCTTGGTGCACGGACGCGATCCCGACGCGGCCGCGTTCGTCCTCGGGTACCGCCTGGCCCACCCCAACTAAGGGCGATCCCGGCAGCCTCCGCTACTGGCGGATAAGGATCTCGAGATCCCCTTCCTTGCGCGGGATCTCGGTTGCGGTGACGCCGTCGTTGTTCGAGAACACGAGGTCGATGCGCGCCTCCCCCACCCGCATGCCCAGGATCTCGATCCGCTGGAGCCAGGAAGGTAGCGCCGGCCGGTCGATGTAGAGCTTCCCGTTCGGCGCGTCGGCCGCGAAGCCGCCGTAGGAGCGGATCATGAGCAAGGGCGCTCCCGAAGCCCACGCCTGGGGGCGGCACGCGACCGGGTACTGGACCGGCACGGGGACCTCGTCGGCGGAGAACCCGCAGAACACCTCCGGGAACCGTGCATAGGGGAAGAACGCGCCGGCGAGCGCGAGCTGGTCGAGGACCTGCTGGGCCTCTCGATCGAATCCGTACCGGCGCATCCCGTGTGCGATCAGGGCGGTGTCGTGCGGCCAGACGCTGCCGGTGTGGTACCCGATCGGATCGTAGGGCGCCTGCTTCGCGGCGAGGGTTCGGATCCCCCAACCAGACGACAGTGCCGGCGAGAGCAAACGCCGGACCACCTTCGGCGCCCGGTGGTCATCCACGATCCTCGACCACAGGCAGTGCCCGGGGTTCGAGGTGATCGTCTCGACGGGTCGCTTGGAGCCGTCGAGCGCCAGCGCGTAGTACCCCTGGTCCTCGAGCCAGAAGTCGCGGTTGAATCGTTCCTTCAGCTCCCCGGCTTCCTTCTCGAGCCGCTCGGCAAGCTCCGGGTCGTCCAGGTCGCGCGCGAGCCTCGCGATGTTCCTCTTCGCTTGGTAGACGTAGCCCTGCACCTCGACGAGGGCGATGGGGGGCTCCGCGAGAGTGCCGTCCAGGTGCGCGATCGCCTCGCCCGAGTCCTTCCAGCCCTGGTTCTCGAGTCCCTTCTCCGAGCGCTTCCTGTACTCGACGTACCCGTCGCCGTCGAGGTCGCCGTGCTCGTCGATCCACGTGAGCGCTGCGAGCACGTTGGGCCAGAGCTCGCGGACCGCATCGATGTCCCCCGTCCATCGGTACGCCCCGTGGAGGACCGAGAGCCAAAGCGGCGTCGAGTCCACCGACCCGTAGTACGGCGTGTGCGGGATCGCACCGCTGCGGGCCAGCTCGCCCACCCGCACCTCGTGGAGGATCTTGCCGGGCTCCTCTTCTCGCCACGCGTCATCCTGCTTGCCCTGGAGGGCGGCGAGCCCGCGGAGCGTGCTCCACGCGAGGTCGGAGTTGACCGCCAGAGCCTGGTACGCGGTGATGAGCGCGTCCCTCCCGAACAGCGCCGAGTACCAGGGGACGCCGGCGTCGATGTACTCGGTCCCGTCATCGCCGAGTGCGGTGAGCATCCGAAGATCGAGGATCGCGCGATCGAGGAACTGGGACAGCTGGATGTTGCTCGTCTTGAAGGTCGTGCAGCGCTTGCGCCAGCGCGTGTACTCGCGGCCGAGTCGCTCCTCCGTCTGCTGCATCGTGGCGCGCGGGGTCTGTTCGCCCTCCACCTCCGGAAGCGCCTCGATGAGGAGCTCGATCCCCTCCCCGGGCTCGACTTCCAGCTCGAACATCGCGTGAGACTCGTCCAGCTCGGCCGGCGCCGGCGAGAACCGGAGCGTGGTGGTGCGCTCGCCCCCGTCGAGCCCCCGATAGGCGAGCACGACACGGCTCCGCTCGACCCGGGGGGCCTGAAGCTGACCCCGGCTCTCGCGTACGAGGCCGCGGACCTCGAAGATGTCCAGGAAATCGGCGGCGAACGTGACGGTGAGCCGGAGGCTGCGAGTCTTCGAGCCGAAGTTGCGCACCCGGATCCGCTCGAACAGCGAGCCGGACAGCACCCGGTGCCGCTGGACGGAGACGTTCTCCTTGCGGTGCACGCCCTCCTGATCCAACGACTCGAACGGGTAGGTGAGCTCGACGATCTGTGAGTAGTTGCGCTCGGTCGATGAGTGCAGGAGCAGGGGCTTGACCTCGTTCACGACCAGCTCGAGGCCGGACAGGAACCGGGTGTCGTGATGGTAGAGGCCGAGTGCCGCCGTGTTGCCCCGCGGGATATCGCCGAACTGATCGGTCACCAGGAAGGTGCGGTCGTCCTTGATGACCTGGACGTCACGGATGTCGACGACGGCGCCGGTGATCGTCACCGCGGCGATGCTACTCGACGGGCGCGTCCACGGCGCGGCGTGACTGCGCGCGCACGGCGACGAAGATCCCGAGGAGCAGGAGCACCCCCCCGAAGAGCGCGCCGACCGGCGGGATCTCGCCGAACAGGCCAAGAGCGAGAAGCGTGGCGCCCACCGGCTCGCCCATGATCGCCACCGCGATCACCGTGGGGTCCAGATCGCGAAGCAGGTAGTTGAACAGCGTGTGGCCGACGACCTGCGGCCCGAGCGCGAGCAGGACCATCATCAGCCACGCCTGCGGCTCGAAGCCCGTGAGCGGCGTGCCGGAGACGAGCACCGCGATCAGCAGCACGATCGTGCAGGCGCCGTAAATGACAGTCACGAACGGCAGGATCGACAAACGCTTCCGCACCCCGAGCGAAAGGATCCGATGCCCCGCGACCGCGATGGCACCGGTCAGGGCCAGCATGTCGCCGAGGAAGGCACGGGCGGAGAGCGTGAAGTCGAAGCCGGAGACGAGGATCGCGCCGGCGAGCGCGATGCCGATTCCGACCGCGGCGGCGCGGCGCAGCCGCTCCCCCAGGAAGAGCCGTGCGAACACGGCCGACCAGACCGGCTGGGTGGAAACCAGGACGGTGCTGGCCGCGACGGTCGTGAGACCGACCGACGGGATCCAGGCGGCGAAGTGCACCGCGAGCAGCACGCCCGCGCCGCCGAGTGCGATGACGTCGCCGCGGCGGAGCGCTCGGAGCTCGGCGCGATGGCGACCGAGGGCGAGCGGCAGGAGCACGGCTGTTGCGAAAAGGTTCCGGTACATCGCGACGGCGAGCGGGGGCGCGTCCTCCGCGAACCGGATCAGCGGCGCGGCAAACGACACGACGACCACGCCGAGCGTCAGCAGCATCGCCTGTCTGGCCGTCATCGCAAGCGGGCCCGCACGGCTTCCGACGTGAGCTCACGGAGCGCGTCCCGACCCACCCAAAGGGCCGCGGATGATTCGCCCTTCTCTGCCAGGCGCTTCGCGACCCGGACCGCAGAACGGTTGAGCGACCGGTTGCGCTTGCCGATCTGGCGCAGCGCCCAGCTCGCGGCCTTCTTCACGAAGTTCCGGGGGTCGTTTGCCTCGCGCTCGATCACCTCGAGCAGCTCCAGGAAGTCGGCATCAGCGACGTCCCGATCGTGGACGGCCCTCCAGGCCATGATGGCGAACCCGGCCCGTTTGACGAACTCCTGATCCCTGCCCGCCCACTCGATCGACTTCGCCCGGCCCGCTGCGGTGCGGTCGAACAGGTTCCCGCACACCTGGTCGCACACGTCCCAGGAGTCGAACCCGCGAACCCAGGACTCCATCAATCGTTCGGTCACGCGGGCGGGGTCGGCGACCATGCTGGCCAGGATCCGCGCCTCGTGCACCCCGGTCCGCCACAGGGCCAGGGCGAGCGCGTGGTCGGACCCGAGCTCCCTCGCCAATCGACGGATGTCGGGGATGCGAACCCCGAGCGCGCGCTCGGGGTTGATGCCGAACCGTGCCATGCCCTCGCGGCCGCCCGGCCGAGCGAGCCCCTGGAGCTGTCCGAGCACCTCATCCACCGATGCCATCGCGGACAAATGTACGGGAGCGGCGCTCGCCCATATCGACGCGCATGGAGGTCCGGGTTGTGGGTATCCTCCGCCCGTGCCCGTCATCACGATCTTCGGCGCCGGTGCCATGGGCACCGCTCTGGCCATCAGCCTCGCCCGCAAGGGGGAACAGGTCACCCTCTGGGGCAGCGAGTTCGATGCACGCGTTCTCCCCGACCTGATCCAGAAGCGCTCCCATCCGGCCCTGCCCGCATCTCTGCCGGACGAGGTCCGCGTGGCGGGGCCCGACGAGCTGGAGCAGGCGGCGAAAGGCGCAACGATCGGCGTCATGGCGGCCCACTCGGCCGGAGCCCGCTCCCTCGCCCGGCTCGTGGGCGGGGCACTCGGGGACGTTCGCACCGTCGTTTCCCTGGCGAAGGGCCTCGAGCCGGACACGCGCAAGCGCATGACCGAGGTGTACGGCGAAGAGCTCGGCAAGCCCGTCGTCGCCGTCGGCGGTCCCGCGCTCGCGGCCGAGGTGGCGGAGGGGCTGCCGTGCACCGCCGTGCTCGGGTGCGATGACCCCGCCGCGCTCGCCGACACGACGAGCGCGTTCCGCTCGGATACCTACCTGGTGCACGACACCGAGGACTGTGCCGGCCTCGAGTACTGCACGACGGCGAAGAACGTCGGCGCGATCGCCGCCGGGCTGGTCGAGGGGATGGGCAAGCGCCTGGAGCAGGCATACAAGAACGCACGCGCGGCCCTGTTCACCCAGTCCGTGCACGAGATGGCCGACCTGCTCGAGGGCCTCGGAGGGCAGCGACAGACGGCGTTCGGGCTTGCCGGGATGGGCGACCTCCTCGTGACGAGCCTCGGCGGCCGGAATCGCATGTACGGAGAGATGGTGGGATCGGGGGCGGATCCCACGCACGCCGAAGAAGACATGAAGGAACGTGGGATGACGGTCGAGGGAACCGAGTCCGCCCGGGACGTGCACGACCTGGCGAAGGAGCACGGCCTGGACCTGCCCGTCCACGAGGCCGTGTACCGCGTGGTGCACGAGGCCGCCCAGCCCTCCGAGGTGCTGGACGCCTTGCGATGAGCGCGAACCCCCCGGACAGGAACCTCGCGCTCGAGCTCGTCCGCGTGACGGAGGCCGCCGCGATGGCTGCCGGCCGGTGGGTCGGTCGCGGAGAGAAGGACACGGCCGACGGAGCTGCCGTCGACGCGATGCGCATGATGATCGACTCCGTGGACATGGACGGCATCGTGGTGATCGGAGAGGGCGAGAAGGATGAGGCCCCGATGCTCTACAACGGAGAGAAGGTGGGGAACGGCAACGGTCCTCCCGTGGATGTCGCCGTCGACCCGATCGACGGCACCACCCTGACCTCCAAGGGCATGGCGAACGCCCTCTCGGTGCTCGCAGTGGCGGAGCGGGGCACGATGTTCGACCCCGGTGCAGCGGTGTACATGGACAAGATCGCGGTCGGCCCGGAGGCCGCCGGCGAGATCGACATCGAAGCCGGCCCGGCCGAGAACATCCGGCGCGTCGCCAAGGCAAAGGGCATCAGGCCCGAGGACGTCTCGGTGGTGATCCTGGAGCGCGACCGCCACGCGGACCTGGTCGCGGCGGTGCGCGAGGCAGGGGCCCGGGTGATGTTCCTCACCGACGGCGACGTCGCCGGCGCGATCATTGCGGCCGCGCCGGAGCGGCAGGGTGCGGACCTGCTCATGGGGATCGGCGGGACGCCGGAGGGTGTCGTCGCGGCCACGGCGCTCAAGTGCATGGGCGGAGCGATGCAGGGCAAGCTCTACCCTCGCAACGATGGGGAGCGTCAGGCGCTCGTGGACGGAGGCTACGACATCGATCGGGTACTCACGGAGGAGGACCTGGTCGCCGGAGAGGACATCTTCTTCGCGGCGACGGGCATCACGCACGGAGCGTTGCTCCAGGGAGTGAAGTACCGCAAGGACCTGATCATCACGCACTCGATGGTCATGCGCGGCCGCTCCGGCACGGT
>CAZKFH010000079.1:0-7665 GCA_964551945.1 uncultured Actinomycetes bacterium
CTGGCCGCGCTGCCTGTCGCCGGTGCCGCTCCCGCCGATTGGTGGGGCGCGCGGGATTGGTCCGAGCCGGGGCGGCCGCTCCACGAGGGAGAGATCCGGACGAGCTACACGCGGCTGTCGACCCTCGAGAACTGCGCACTGCAGTACCTCTATGGAGCGGAGATGGGCCTCGACACGGCCCGCAGCCACTCGATGTACGTGGGCTCGCTGATCCACGACATCATCGATCGCGCGCAGCAGGGCACGCTTCCCCGGGAGGAGGGCGCGCTCCTCGAGGCGCTCGACGCTGGGTGGCGGCCGGATGCGTTCCCGCATCGGGCGCTGGAGCGACAGCGCTACCTGGACGCTCGGAAGATGCTGCGGCAGTGGCTCGCCGACGACACCACCGGTGAGGCCATCGCCTCCGAGGTTCAGTTCGAGTTCCCGATCGACGGCGCGGTGATGCGCGGGCGCATCGATGCGGTCTTCGGGCTGGAGGGCGGGTTCACGCGCGTCCTCGACTACAAGACGAGCAAAGAGCCCGCGTCGCAGGAGGATGTGAATCGCAGCCTGCAGCTCGGCGCGTACTACCTTGCCATGATGCGCGTCCCCGAGCTGCGCGAGCTCGGCGAGCCGCGCGTGCTGGAGCTCGCCTTCCTGTTCCCGGAGGGGACCGACGGGGGCTACACCCACCGCGCGATGCGCCCCGAGCGGTTCGGACTGCACGAGTACGAGGAGTGGGCCGAGACGACGATCCGCGATCTGCTCGCGGTGGTGCGCTCGGAGCGGTTCGCGCCGAACCCCGAGGCGAACTGCCGGTGGTGCGACTTCCAACCGATCTGCCCCATCTGGCCGCAGGGCGCGGAGGTCGGCTCGTGAGCGGCGCCGAGGTCATCCCGCTTCGACGGCCCGACGAGCGCCCCTTCGAGGGTGCGCCGGCCGAGGTGGTGCGCGCGCTCGGAGGCCGGACGCCAACCCTTCAGCAGTGGAACGCCATCAGCCACCCGCTGTCGCCGTGCGTCGTGATCGCCGGCGCGGGCTCGGGCAAGACCGCGGTGATGGCGGCCCGCGTCGCGTACCTGACGCTGGTGGCGACCGGTCGCGTCGAGGCGGATCACGAGGGCGCGATGCCGTCGAAGATGCTCTGCCTCACGTTCACGAACAAGGCGGCCGAGGAGCTCTCGGCCCGGGTGCGTCGAGCGGTCGAGGGCCTGGGGCTTCCGGAGGGCGAGGAACCGGTCGTGCAGACCTACCACGCGTTCGCGGCTCGCCTCCTGCAGGACGAGGGACTGCGCATGGGGCTCGAGCCCGACTCTCGCCTGCTGTCGGACGCGCAGAAGTGGCAGCTGATGGCGACCCTGCTGGACGAGGCCGAGTTCGAGCACTTCGAGATCCGTTCGGACTACGTGATCGGCGAGGCGCTGAAGCTGGCGGACCAGATCGCGAACCATCGTGCGGATCCGGCTGAGGTCGCGGAGCACAGCCGCACGATGCTGGCGGAGATCACGGGCAGCAGCGCGGAGGATCAGCGAAACCGGACCGCCCTTCGCAAGCGCATCGAGCTATGCGGGCTGGTCGCCGCGTACCTCGACCGCAAGCGCGAGATCCACGCGATCGACTACGGCGACCAGATCGTGGAGGCGTGTCGTCTGGCGTCGGAGCATCCCGACGTCGTGGATGCGTTCCGCGAGCGCTACGAGGTCGTGCTGCTCGACGAGTACCAGGACACGAACGTCGCGCAGGCCGAGCTGCTCCAGACGTTATGCGGACGCGAGTACCCGGTCTTCGCCGTCGGCGATCCCGACCAGAACATCTACGCGTGGCGCGGCGCAAGCCTGAAGAACATCCTCCGATTCCACCAGGACTTCTCGGAGGAGGGAGCCGATCGCCAGGAGCGCCCGTTGCTCGTCAACTTCCGCTCCGGGTCCAAGATCCTCGACGCGGCGAACGCGATCATCAACGAGGTTCCGGCGGAGCGGCGGGCCGAGGGCAAGGTCCTGCGACCCGACGAATCGCGCGGGCAGGGCCGGGTGCTCGGCTTCGTGGCGTCCGACGCACGGGAAGAGGCCGAGGAGATCGCCCGGATCATCGCGGAGGAGAAGGAGGACAGCGGCGACGGGAGGTGGGACCGGTTCGCCGTGCTGTGTCGTAAGCGCAAGCTCTTCGGCCCGATCGCCGAGGTCCTTCGGGAGCACGACATCCCCGTCGAGGTGGTCGACCTCGGCGGCTTGCTCCTGATGCCCGAGGTGGTCGACGTGGTGGCCTGGCTGCGTTTGCTCGACGATCCCGCGCGCAACATCTCGTTGGCGCGGATCTTGCTCGGGCCTCGGTGGCGAATCGGGTACCGGGATCTCGTCGCGCTGGCCCGCTGGTCTGCGGCGCACAACCGAGAGCTCAAGGACGTGATGCCGGGCGAGGACGACATGCCCGGCGACGTCGCGTTCGCGCTGGCGGAGTCGCTCGACCACCTCGACGACCCGGAGATGGAGGGGCTGTCGAAGGAGGCGCGGAGCCGGCTGACGGACTTCCGCTCGCTGCTCATCGGGCTTCGGGCCGCAACGGCAGGCTCGCTCGGCGATCTGGTCGGCACGATCATCGAGCGCACGGGCTTGTTGCGCGAGCTCGAGTCGAGCCCCGATGCTGCCGCCGGCGGCGCGCGCCGGAACCTGCTCAACCTGCTCCAGTTCGTCTCGTCCTTCGCGCCCGTCGACGGCGAGGCGACGTTGTCCACGCTCGTCTCGTACCTCGATACCGCGGAGGAGACGGAGGAGGACCTCGAGGCCGCGCAGCCGTCCGAGGACAACACCGTGAAGATCCTCACGATCCACAAGGCGAAGGGCCTCGAGTGGCCGGTGGTCTTCGTGCCGGGGCTGTCCGAGCACAATCGGTCGACTTCCAGCATCTTCCCCGACTCCAGCAGGCAGCCGAATCCGTTGCAGCAACCGGCGACGCTTCCCTTCGAGCTGCGGGGCGACGCGGACGTCCTTCCCCAGTACCAGGGCGACATCAAGTCGTTCCGCGCCGAGCTCCGCGCGCGGGGGCTGGAGGAGGAACGCCGGCTCTGCTACGTCGCGCTGACGCGCGCGCAGGATCTCCTCGTCGTCTCGTCCTCGTACTGGTACGAGGGACCCTCCGAGGCGTTCCGGCCAGGCACGTTCATGGAGGAGGTCCGGGACAGCGGAGTCTGCGAGATCATCCGCGCGGACGAGCTTCCGGAGGGCAACCCGTTGATCGAGGAGCGGCGCGCGCGGGCGTCGGAGTGGCCGCGTCCCGCTCGCAAGGACGATACCGGTGAGCTGTTCCCGGAGGGATGGCACGCGGCCGCTCGCGAGGCCGCGGAGGATCCTGCTGTGGCGGAATGGCGCGCCGTCCAGTCGCTGGCTCCGGGAGACATGGCCGCGTTCCGCTCTCGGTTGGAGGAGCATCGCGAACGCGCGTCACTGATCATGGAGCGAACCGCGATGCCGAATACCCCCGCAACCCCCACGAATCTTTCGGTGAGTGGACTCATCGACTACGCGAAGTGCCCGAAGCTCTTCTACTGGTCTTCGGTGCGTCCCCTGCCGCGCCGGCCGAACAAGCGCGCGCGTTTGGGAAGCGAGGTTCACCGTTGGATCGAGTTGCAGAGCCGCGGACAGGCGAGCCTTCTCGACCTGGACGACTGGCCCGACCTGTCGACGGAAGAACGACTGGGGGAGCTCCCGCCGGCCGAGAAGCTCAAGGACGCATTCCGCCAGAGCCGGTTCGCGAACAGTGTTCCGCTCTTCGCCGAACGCCCATTCCTCTTGTGGATCGACGGTTTCGTCGTCGGAGGCCGGATCGATGCCATCTTCGAGCGAGAGGACGGCGGATGGGAGGTCGTGGACTACAAGACCGGCCGCGTTCCATCGTTCGGTGACCCCATCACCGGGCTGCAGCTCGATCTCTACGCCCTCGCGTGCGTCGAAGCCTTCGACCGGAAGCCCGAGGAGCTCACGCTGACCTACGTGTACCTGGGTGAGGGCGACGGTGGGACCGAGGTGTCCCGGGCAGCCGGCGATCCGGAGGAGCTTCGGGTTCGCATCAAGGGATTGCTGGAGGGGATCGGTGCGGGCAGTTACGAAGCCTTGCCGGGCTCGCAGTGTCACTGGTGCGACTTCCGGCCCTTCTGTCCGCCGGGCCAGGCGTACGTCGAAGCGAATCCTCGCTAGGGCTTGGCGTCCTCGCCGACGACGGTTTCTTCCCCGTCGGCTGCCTCGGGGTCTTCTCGGGTGGAGAGCTCTCGATCGGAGAGCCGGGCCGCCTGCACCAGGAACCAGCCGATGAACGCGAACCATATGGCGTTGCCCAGCTCGTCGATGAGCAGCCACGCAACGCCCGCGGCGATCAGGCCGTAGCCGACGACCTGGCCGGCGATGCCGGCGATGTGGGTGGCTCGTGCGAGGTTGCCGGTGACCTTCCACACGATCGCTCGCAGGACCCGCCCGCCGTCGAGCGGGAAGCCCGGAAGCATGTTGAACACGGCGAGCAGGATGTTCACCGCGCCCAGGTAGCCAAAGGCCCAGCCGATGGGCTCAGCTGGCCACCCCAGAGGTTGCGCAAGGAGCAGGCAGAGTCCTCCCAGCAGGAGAGAGGTGAAGGGCCCCACGATGCTGACCACCAGCTCCTCGCGCGGTCCGCGTGAGTCGACACGCGCGTGTGTTGCCCCGCCGAAGAGGAAGAGCGTGATGCCGTGAACCTCGATCCCTCGCCGTTTGGCCGTGAGCGCGTGAGCGAGCTCGTGGGCCAGAACCGATCCAAAGAAGAGGAGTCCGAGGCCTATCGCGAAAAGAACCCTGCTCGTCGAGCTCAGATCACCGAATCGAAAGCCGAACCGAACATAGAGGTTGTACGTCACGAGCAGCGCGATGACGATCCATGATGCGTCGATCCGAATGTCGATTCCGAAGAGACGCCCAACTCGCCAAGATCTGCCAAACACGAAGCAAGGCTACGCCTCTACATCCTTAACGCGAGTGTGCCGGTCGACTGCATCCCCCACCTGGGCCCACACCGACCCCACCCGGGGGATTCTTCCCACCTCGCCTTGACGCCGTTCCGTAGCTTGAGAAAGGATGGCTTCCTGGTATTGGCGCTTGACGAAGGGCCCAAGGCCCGCTTGGGAGGATCGCGTGACTGATTTCGCGGTCGCTGATTCAAGAGGATCTTCGGATCGGTGGCGTGATCCACTAAGTGTCGCGCTAATCAGCGCCTTGGTTGCGGTTATTGCGGTCGTCGTGACCCTTCAATTCCCGGAAATTCAGAAAGTCGTTAAAACGCAGTTGGGCGAGTTGGTGTTCTGGACGCTTCTGATCCTCGTCATGAACCTAGTCCCCTTCAACGAGGGTGAGCGGAGTTTTTCCCTAGACACGCCCATTCTGCTGAGCCTAGCCATTCTCTACAAACCGCCCGTTGCCTGCATCGTCGCGGTTGTTGGCAGCCTGGATCTTCGTGAACTCTTCGGACGGGTTTCTCCTTCGAGAGCTGTCTTCAACCGGGCGCAGATTGGGCTCTGCGTCTTAGTGGCGGGGCTCGTGTTCCACTCTCTTACAGATGGGGCGTTAGCACCTTGGCCTTGGGGAACTCTTGGGACAGCCGCAGCCCTCCTGGCGTTTCACAGCGTGAACGTGGCGGTCGTAGCTGCCTATACGGCTTTACGTACTCGCGGTTCTTTTCGAATGGCTGTGAAGGGCCTTACCATAGGCTCGGCTAGGTCCTTCCTGGCAACTTACCTCGGTTGCGGTGTTCTAGCTCTCGTGCTTGCTCATCTCTTCGTGACTGTAGGTCCCTGGTCTGTTTCCCTCCTGCTCATTCCGTTACTAGTCGCCCGGCAGATGCTGGTTCGGGGAGACGAGCTCGAGCGACTCACTGATCAGCTGCGCGTCCGCGAGCGTCTCCTTGAGAGACTGTTTGATCGAATAATCGAGGAACGTCGGGACGAGCGACTTCGGATCGCGACCGGGCTTCACGACGATGTGTTGCAGTCGTTGGTCCGAATCTCTCAACTGGGAGCCTTTTTGGGGAAGGGACTTCCGGGCGACGAGGAGTTTGGTCGGGACGCACGCGAGTTGGACCAGCTCTCGCGAGAAACGATGAAGAGCCTTCGGGTTGTACTCAGCGACCTGAGTCGCAGCCCTGTTGGTAGAGGAGGGCTGGTTGCCTCCCTCAGAACGTTGGCTGCGGATCTTCATCTCGACTGGCGTACGGAGATTAGTGTCCTCGCCGATGATCACCTTCTGGTTTCTCCGGAGGCTCAAATTGTGGCCTACCAAGCAACGCGCGAGGCCATCATTAACTCCTTGAAACACGCGTCAGCTTCCTCCGTTCGAGTGACCTGCGAGAGAGTCGATGCGGACCTGGTTGTGGTCATTGAGGATGACGGGTTGGGGTTCGAACCGGAGCGTGTGGACGAAGCCCAACACTTCGGCCTCGGATTGATGCGAAGGAGGGTGGAATTGGCTGGCGGAGCGGTGGAGCTGAGAAGCCGGCGTGGTCAGGGTACGGTCGTCACCATCACCCTTCCGGCGGCTTCTGATGGAACCGTGGTTAAGCTGGATCTGACCCAGGCTTCCATAAACGCAAAACGGGGCGGGTCCCTAGTGGGCACCCCGCCCCGTCAAGCTAAATAGCTTGGTTACGCGCGGTAAGGAGCTCCGCCCGCCACCAGAAGAGTCAGCAACGTTCCAAGAGCCGCTGCCACTCGCATCGTGATTTGACGCATGTCCCCTCCTCCTCTCGACCCAAGTTCTCATTGGGTTAGCTTCTGTCCGTAGTTTGGGGGTCCCCCAAGTGTGGGGCAAGGAAGATGTGTCTCCTACAGCATGTGTACTAGTTTCAAGGGGAGAGCCAACCAGAAGCGTCGGTATCCTTAGGACCCTATGCTCGTCTTATGAGTACACGCGGCGAGGCTGCCCAGCCAAGCCGAGCCGGTGTATGGATGGCAGCCTGGGGCAAAGGGCTGCGACGAGTCCGTCTTTTCGAAGCGCTGGTGGTGGTACCGACCGCTCTCCTGGTCTTCTGGCGCTTCACCTCGGCGGACCATCGTTATTTGTCCGATGAATCCCAGCTCGCTGGGGCCATCTTTTGGACAGTTGTGATCGGCGTGGTGGAGTTCCTCCCTATTCCCATTTGGAGATCCTTGCAAGTAGGGCCAGGGTTCCCGCTATTTACCGCAGCTGCTTTCATCCACCCAGCCGCCGTGGCCGCCGTGATTGCTTTCCTGGGAGCCTCCGATCCAAGGGAGTTCAAACGACAGGTCAGACCCCTGCGGGCGTTGTTCAATCGGTCGCAGCTCGCTCTGTCGGTATTCTGTGCCTCTTCCGCGTTTCACGCGCTGGGAGGTCTGACTAATGACTGGTCGCCTGAACTGCTCATAGCAGCGCCTGCGGCGGTCCTGGCATTTCACATTGTGAATATCGTCTTGGTCGGAATTGCCCTGGGGCTAACGTACGACCGTCCGCTCCAAGAGGTGCTGACCCATCTGAAGATTGGAAACGCGTTCGAATACTTCGTTTCCTACCTCGGTCTTGGTCTGCTTGGAGTGTTGCTTGCACGACTCTATGAGGATGTTGGATCTTGGGCAGTCGTGGCGTTTGTCATGCCCCTGCTCCTTACGCGGCAGATGTTCTTCCGAACCAGGGCGTTGGAAGAAGCCACTAAAGAGCTTCA
>CAZKFH010000080.1:0-7600 GCA_964551945.1 uncultured Actinomycetes bacterium
GGCTCGACGGGATCAAGAACAAGATCGAGCCGCCGGACCCGATCGACAAGGACCTGTACGACCTCCCGCCTGAGGAGGCCATGCAGGTCAAGCAGGTTCCCGGCTCGCTGGAGGAGGTGCTCGACGCGCTCGAGCAGGACCACACGTTCTTGCTGGAGGGTGGCGTGTTCACCCAGGACGTGATCGACACGTGGCTCGAGTACAAGCGGATCCACGAGCTCGACCAGATCCGCCTTCGCCCTCACCCGTGGGAGTTCATGCTTTATTCCGACCAGTAGGTCGTCTCTCCCGGTGAGAAGCCGCGTCCTTCGGGGCGCGGCTTCTCTTATGTCAGTACCTCAAGCCACACTTTGGGTTAGATGGAAAGATCGGGACCTGCGTCTGGTCACCCCGAGGAGGTCGCTTGGGCTGCTGGATTCTTCGATGGCGATGGCTGCTTCAGCTATACGAAGGCTGGAAAGTACGTGGCCGTTACGATCGGCCAAGTTGGCCGGGAGCGCCTTGATCGGTTCCGTTCGGCAGTAGGTGTGGGACGTGTATTGGGCCCATACGACGTACGCCACCCAAGCAGGCCATCCAAGCTACCCCAGTTCGTTTTCCGGGCGAATGGATGCGAGCGAGTTCGTGCCATTGCCTCGGGCTTGTGGCCGCACCTTGGACCCGTCAAGAGAGCACAAGCGCAGAGCGCCCTGTCATCAGCCGAAGTGACGTGCACTCTCCACAACGAGCATGACCCTCTCAGCGATAGTCAGCCAAGACCATTAGGCGCCTGGCGGGAGGACCTCGCCTGGGCCGCCGGATTCATGGAAGCGGATGGGACCTTCAGTTACGGGACATCTCGGCAGACTTATCGTTCTCCATGCGTAGCGATCGGCCAGAACAGCCGAGAGGTATTGGATCGCTTTCGAAAGATTGTCGGGCTAGGAAAGGTCTATGGACCGTATGACCGAGCTCCGGGCGGCCTCGAAGGAAGGCCGATGTTTCAATACCGTGTCAGCGGTCATGAACGAGTCCAAGCCGTCGCTGGGATGCTGTGGTTCCGGCTCGGCACAACGAGACGCGCCCAGGCCCGGAGGGTCCTCTCGTTTCTCACGACAACGTGTCACCGTGGCCATCCGAAACAGCCTGGCCACAACGCTTGCGCTCGATGCACCGCTGACTACTGGGCCTCCTACCGAGAGCAGCATCCGAACTCTCCGGACGTGGCTCGTTACCCTCGCAAGGGTCGAATCGCAATCCGCTCGCGGTAGTCGCGTCCATCGTTACCCCGAGATGGCTCGTGAACTACTCGGCTGATCCTCCGCGCAGCGCGCCGCTCGTCATCGTCGGGGGCGGCCAACAGCGACCTCGCCTTCTGGGGGAACACGGCGTACCAGGGGAGCTACTACGGCTTCAGGATCATCGACATGTCCGACCCGGCGAATCCCGTCGAGAAGCTGGACTACGAGGATTGCAGGGGGAGCCAGGGCGACATCATCGTCTGGGACGACATCCTGGTTCGTTCCTGGAACTCTGCGAACACCAGCCCGACGGCCACCTGTGACGGCGATCCCGTGCCGCCCGGGTTCGAGGGCCTCCACGTCTTCGACATCAGCAATCAGCAGAACCCCGACCTGATCGCGAGCGTGCCCCTGCCGTGCGGCTCCCACACAGCCACGGGGGTCCCGGATCTCGCCAACGACAGGCTTCTGGTCTACAACAACGCCTCCAGCGGGACCTGCCCGTGGTTCGAGATCATCGCGATCCCGTTCGACACTCCGGCGGCCGCACTCCCGGTGGGCATCGCCCCCACGGGGCGCGCCTGCCACGACACCGCGGTGATCCTCGGCTCGGCCATGCTCGCCGCGTGCGCCGGCGGGAACGGCCTGACCGTGATGAGCCTGGGCGGCTCGCGAGGCGGAACGCTCACCGCCCCGGTGGAGCTCTGGACGAAGACGATCTCCGGCGTATCGATCGGACATGCGGTGTCGTTCTCCTGGGATGGGCAGACGGTGCTCTTCGGCCACGAACCGGGGGGAGGTGCCCAGGCCCGATGCCAGGCGGCGGATGCGGATGCGTTGAAGTCGATCTACTTCTTCAACGCCGCGGACGGCGTCGAGAAGGGAAGGTGGGCCCTGCCCCGGCCACAGACCGGAGCCGAGAACTGCACGATCCACAACTTCAACGTCGTCCCGAGCGCGACGAAGGACATCGTCGTCAGCGGGAACTATCAGTCCGGCATCTCGGTGGTCGACTTCACCGACCCGACCCAGGCGAAGGAGATCGCGTACGCGGACCCCGCCCCTCTCTCAGCGAACCTGGTCCTCGGCGGTAACTGGTCCTCCTACTGGTACAACGGCCACATCTACGAGGGCGATATCACGCGAGGGCTCCTCGTGTGGAAGCTGATCGACGATCCCAACGACCCGATCGACGATGGGGCCGTGGCTGATGCGCAAACCCTGCCCCACCTGAACCCGCAGACGCAGGAGTTCACGATCGCCTGAGCAGGGCTTCGGCCACCCGACGTTTCATCAGAGGCGCGATACATTTGTGATTCGACCATCGGCAAGGAGGCTCCGCCGTGCCCAGATCGAAGATCGGCTTCTCGCTCGTGGCCGCGATGCTGCTGAGCCTGCCGCTCGGTGCGCGGGCGTCGGCACCGCCGCCCGAGGTGTCCTCGTTCAGCTACACGTCCAACCTTGAGCCGATCGGGGCGTCCAGCGTGCCCCCCGGCGGACCGACACGGTCCGACATCGCGTTCTGGGGCGACACGGCCTACCAGGGCTCGTACACGGGATTCCGGATCATCGACATCAGTAACCCCGCGAACCCCACCGAGCTGATCGACTATCAGGACTGCCGCGGGAACCAGGGCGACGTGATCATCTGGGAGAACATCCTGGTCCGGTCCTGGAACAGCCGGGCGCAGCCGAGCGGTACACCGCCGGCACTTCCCACATGCGATGGCGCGCAGGTCCAGCTGGGCTTCGAGGGTCTCCACATCTTCGACGTGAGCGACCCGACGGACCCCGATCTCCTGTCGTCAGTCAACATCCCGACGTGCGGGTCCCACACGGCGACCGGTGTTCCGGACCTGGCGAACAACCGCCTCCTCGTCTACAACAACCCCTCCGCGGGGAACCAGTGCGCGGGCTTCGACATCGTGCAGATCCCGCTGAACAACCCCTCGAGCCCGACGATCCTTGGGAGGGCGGCCACCGGCCGCAGCTGCCACGACACCGCCGTCATCCTCGGCGATGCCATGCTCGCCGCATGCGCCGGCGGCAACGGCCTGACGATGATGAGCATCGGCGGCTCCCGTGGCGGCACGCTCACGTCGCCGGTGCAGCTGTGGACCAAGACCATCCCCAACGTCAGCGTCGGTCACGCCGTATCGTTCTCCTGGGACGGGGAGATCGTCCTGTTCGGCCACGAGCCGGGCGGCGGCGGGGCGCCCGAATGCGAACCGGCGGACATCGACGACAAGAAGACGATGTTCCTCTTCAACGCCGCCGATGGAACCGAGCTGGGCAGATGGTTGCTCCCGAGGAACCAGACGTCGGACGAGAACTGCACGATCCACAATTTCAACGTGGTCCCCACAGGCGCCCGGCGCATCGTGGTCCAGGGTAATTACCAGGCCGGGATCGCGGTCGTCGACTTCACGGATCCGGCCCAGGCGAAGGAGATCGCCTACGCGGACCCCGCCCCGTTGGATCCCGTGGCCGACGGCGGAGACTGGTCCTCGTACTGGTACGACGGCGAGATCTACGAGAGCGACATGACGCGCGGCCTTATCACCTGGCTCCTGCACGATCCCGCAGTGGCCGGCGCGCGGACACTCGGCCATCTCAACCCGCAGACGCAGGAGTTCACGATCCCATTCACCGGCTCCCTCGGGAAGTGCAAGGGCAAGGCCGTCACCGTTCTCGGCAGCGACGCGAACGAGACCTTGCGCGGCACATCAGGGGCCGACGTGATCCTCGCCAACGGCGGGAACGAC
Source organism: uncultured Actinomycetes bacterium (assembly GCA_964551945.1). Taxonomy (GTDB): domain Bacteria; phylum Actinomycetota; class UBA4738; order UBA4738; family CALAEC01; genus CAZKFH01. The sequence continues at coordinate 3,986 of CAZKFH010000080.1, forward strand.
AAGACCTCCGCGAAGAGGGGCAACGACGTGGTCTGTGGCGGAGCCGGCAACGACGTCCTGAGGGGAGGATCGGGGAACGACAAGCTCCTCGGTCAGGCCGGGAAGGACACGGGCAAGGGCGGGTCCGGTAAAGACACCTTCCGGGGCGGGCCCGGAAAGGACAAGGGGCGCGGCTTCGAGAAGGGTCGTCTCTAAGGTCGATCGGTCAGGCATTGCGAGAGGCCGCCTTCGGGCGGCCTCTCACCTTTTCGGGGGCCTGACCTTGAACGTGTTGGCGTTTCGGCCCCGTGCCAGGAACGCCTCGATCTCACCCGTGCCGTTCCTCGCGCGAGAGAACGCGGTGTAGCTCTTGATCTTTCTCTTGCTCGGGTCGAGCTCCCGGAGGCGGTAGAAGAAGAAGTCGGGCTCGTACGTGTTGGTGCGGAGCCAGCGCTCGTTCTGGCAGTCGCCGTTTCGGAACCTCTTCCCGGTCCACCAGGCGCATTTCCCCCCGCGCTGGTTGCGGCGCAACGCGAAGTCGGCGCTCGTCACCGGAGGCCCAGCGCCGGGCGTCGTGAAGATGTGGATCTCCCGGATGCGGTAGTCGGATGCCCGGTAGGCGACGCTCGGACGAGGGTGGTGGAGGCGGCTCTCCAGGCCTGACGCCCCGATGCTGTCGAGGATCCGGACCGTGGTGCTCACGGGATCGTCCGGGAGCACGGTTCCCGGAGCGTCGAGCGTGAGCGTCAGCTCTTCGGGTGGCTCGGCCTTGCGGTCGTCGAAGATCTGGATGAACACGAGCGCGACTCGCTCCCCCGCCTCGAAGGACACCGGGTTCCCCATCAGGACGTAGTCATCCCCTGGGGTTGAAGGAGCCGATCCGGAGGGGGTCGCGGTGACGTCGTACGTGGCCTCCGCGATCGCGGGGCCGGCCCGGAACACCGGGACGGAGATGAGGCCGTATGTCTCGCTCCGCTCGTATGGTCCCTCGGACTCGAACGAGGCTCGCTCCGTTCCGTCGTCATCGATGATGTACAGGGGCACCTCGAACGGGAACTCCTTCGTGCCGTTGCTGGTCTGGGTGATCAGGGCGTCGGCTCGCTCGATCACGTTCTCCGGGAAGCCGTCGCCCAAGAGGGGAACGCTATCGGCGTGCTCCTGGGAGCCCGGCCCATGCGCCCCGTACAGCGGGCCCGTCGTGCGAGGCGGAATGGCGGTGAAGTCTGCCGCGCTCGCGGCGCGGGGGGAGCCCAGCTGGCTCCGTACCTCATACGTGGCGGTCATGGGCTGCGCGGGGACGGTGCAGTCGTCGCCCACGCCGAGGATCTTGATCGGCACGCTCCCGGTGCTGAGCGGCTCTACTGAGTGATAAAGGAACACGGGCCCCTGGTCGTGGATCGGCGCTTGAAACCCCGACCACCTCGCACCGAGATGCCCGGTCGTGCAGAGGGCCTCAGCCGGTGCAGGTGCCGCCAGAACACCGAGCGCCAGGACGGCGAGCAGAACGTTCCGCTTCACTTCTTCTTCTTGATCTCGAACGTATTGGCGTTGCGCCCGACCTCGAAGTCGCTCTCGACGTTCTTCGCCCCGTCGATCGCGCGTGAATAGGCCGTGTAGTTGCGGATCTTGCCCACGCTGGCCGCGAGCTCTTTCAGGCGGATGTAGAAGAAGTCGGTCTCGTACAGGTCGGTTCGCAGCCAGCGCTCCGCTTCACATTTCCCCTTCTTGAACCGCTTGCCGTTCCACCAGGCACACGACTTGTTCTTCATGTTGCGACGAAGCGCGAACTCGGCGGCCACCGTTCCCGCTCCCCCCTCATCGGAGGTGAAGATGTGGATCTCTCGGATGAGGTACTTGGTGGGCGGGTACTTCTTACCCTGATTCGGATGGTGCAACGAGCTCGAGGGCGGGAAGCTCTCCTCGTTGTCGGTGATCGTGAACGGCACCGTGGTCGTTCCCTCGACGCCCGTGCCGCTTATCGAGACGTCGAGAGTCTCCGAAGTCTCCTGCGCGGTGTCATCGACGACGTTGACCGGGATCACCTCGACGCGATCGTTGGCCGCGAACTCGAGCGTTCCCGTCGTCTCAGCCTGATAATCGGCCCCCGGGGTCGCGGTCCCGCCTCCGAGCGTGTAGTTCACCGTCGAGACACCCGACACGTTGCCCGCCCGGAACACGGGGACGCCACCGGCCGGAGTGGACTCGCTCTCCTCGTACGCGCCGGAGACCAGCGACATGACGGGCGTCGGCCCGTCGTCGTCGAGGATGACCAGAGCCGCCGAGCTGGGCTGCTCGAACCGCACATTGTTGCCGCCCGTGAGCGCCACCCTGGCCGTCTCCACACCGGCCTCGAGCGGAGGGCCGAAGGCATCGTTCGTGATCGTTATCTGCCGCTTCTGCGTCGGAGAATGGCCGAACGTGTTTGCCCATTGGAACGGCGTCGTCGCCGGTGAGTAGTCCGTCGCGGTCGCCGTGTCAGCTTGCACCTCCCATGTGGCGGTGGAGCTCGACCCATCGCAGAGCAGCGTAAGGATCAGCAGTGTGACGGTGGCCTGTCCCGCGCTCTCCGCTGCCCAGTAGAGAGGAAGCGATACCGATCCCTCGGAGAACCCGCCCAGTCGAACCACGACATGGTTCGACGCGCACGCCTGATCGGCCCCCGCCGGGACGGCAGAAAGCGTCAGGGTGAGCAGAGCCAAGATCACTGGTCGAAATGTCCGCATGTGAACGAGTTCCCAACGTCAATGATACGACCGACGCAGATGTACGCCCTCCTTCGTTTCCGCAGGTCCGCGCTATAGTCGTGAAGGGATCCATCCGACAGGGAGGTACCGCCCGTGCGCACCAGAGCCGTTCTCATCATCGCCGTATTGCTGACTTCGCTTCCGCTGATACCGTCGCCCGCAGCTCATGCGGACCATTCCATGCCGCCGCTCGACCACTCCTTGATCGACTACACGCCGATCGGCTACTACGGTCCGGCGGACGAGGCCGGCACGCCCATGGGGGAGAGCGCACAGGTTCCACTCTCGCCCACCAGCGGACCCCCGATGCTCAACGATCCGAACCCCTCGGGGAAGTGGGTCGCCTACGACACCAACGTGTGGGAGTCGCTCACGATGCCCTACCGGCATCCCGGCGATAACTGCAATTCGCTGACACCGGAGGAGCAGGCGGCCCTGCCCGACTGCCTGAGCGGGGACATGGACGACGACACATCGGACCCGGTTGCCAGAACCGGCTACACCGGTTACGACGGACCAGATGGATCCTCATCCGTTCACGGAACGTGCCCACCCAGCCCCGAGATCCCCGGCCCGTGGGGACAGTGCTTCAACAACCAGCTCGAGTACCTCGACCACTACGAGCATTCCATGGAGTCGAGCTTCGCCGACCTCGGGCTGATCGTGAAGCGCTACGGATTCCACTCGCCGGGCGCTGGCCTGCCGCGTGGGAGCTACATCGCGGCGTCCTCGGGCCAGGCGTACAACATCACGGCCACCATCCCCGGGGCCGATCACCCCGAGGAGACGGTGCTCGTCGGGGCGCACTACGACTTCACCGACTCGGGACCCGCCGCGGCGTGGGACTCGGCGGAAGGACACACCGAGATCATGCGGATGGCCTACATCATGG
>CAZKFH010000081.1:0-7125 GCA_964551945.1 uncultured Actinomycetes bacterium
AGAGCACCCGCGTCATCATCTTCATGGCGGGTCAGGGCGAGACGGGCAAGCTGGGTCTGTACGAGGTTCAGGGCGAGCTGCGCCGGCCGTTCCCGATCGGCGAGCTGCTCGAGAAGGTCAAGAACGCGCTGGCGGGCTGAGGTCCGTCAGGACGCGGATTCGTACGGCTCCTCGGGCTGCAGCAGCGCCTGGTGGATCGTGGAGATCGCCGGTGGGTCCACTCCCTGGCGGCGCAAGTAGTTGCGGATCGTCCTGGCTCCCCACCGGGGGTGGTCCTTTCGCATCCGGCAGATCTTGTCCTCGAGCTCGGGATCGATCTGCTTGGGCGAGCGGAACGGTGCTCGTGACAGATCGTCGAGCCCCGGCTCCCCCCACAGCAGATAGCGCTTCTTGTAGCGGTAGTAGGTCTGTCGGGAGATTCCCCAGCGCTCGCACGTCTCGGCAACGGTGCACCCGATTCGTTCGGGCTCCGTCACCACATCGAGCCTCAGCTCGGCCATAGTCTTCCCCCTGAGGGCCATCCCACCTCCTTGCTTGGTCGCTTGGAGGCAGGGTGGTCCTCTTCTCAGGGGGTGTCACACATGTGTCCGGAACGTTCTGTCACACATGTGTCCGGACAGAACAGCAGGGCCCGCCCAGCCATCCTATGCATCTGCACAAAGGGATCGACCCCCGGCCCGTCCAATCCTTATTGATCACCGCATGTTGCGGTCCAACGACCGGCCTCCTCGGGGCGCCCGCCTCGGTCCGGAGACGGTTGCGAGCAGGGAGGGATTCATGGAGACGCGCTCGAGGAGGCTCTCGCCCGTCCTAGCCGCGCTACTGATCGTGGCGCAGGTGGGGCTGGCCCTGGCGACATCGCCGGCTGAAGATAAGCCGCCGGTGGCAACCGACGAGGCAACGTACGCAGCCTACGGTCGGGTGTTCCCGGACCCGCACGGTTGTTTGTCCGCGGACACGACGATCCCGCCGGACGACATCAACGATGTCGTTGCTCCGGGCAGCTCGCCTTGGGCGAAGGGAAATATCTGCGTCGGGCAGTACCTCCAGTGGGACGAGACCATCGCCGGAGCCAAGTTCCTGGCGCACAAGTTCCCCCGCTTCCTACAGATCATCCGCCTGGATCAGGCATACGACAACCCGGACTTTAAGTCGGCCGGGAACGCTCGAGAGATAACGATGGAGGACGGCCAGGCGAAGCTTCTCGGCCGCGATCGCCGTCCGTTGTACCTCTTCAAGGTCACCGACGCGCAGTCACCGATCCCAGAGAAGGACCGCCTGCACTTCGCGTACGGCCTGTCCATCCACGGGATCGAACGCGCCGGCCTCGAGGGCGGTGTTCGTGCGATGGAGGATCTCGTCACCTGGGCCGCGACGATGCCGAACAAGAAGATCATCGAAGCACCGTCGACCAGGCCGGTTCCCACCGCGAAGGAGACGTTGGAGACCTCGGTCCTCTACTTCATGACGTCGAACCCGGACGGGTGGGGCCGTGGCCAGGCTGCTCCGGTAGAGACGCTGGACGGGGGCCCGAACGTGAACTACCGGCCCGGCCCGTTCTTTCAGCGTTACAACGGAAACGGCGCCGAGCTGAACCGGGAATGGCCGACGTTTGGGTACACGTATCGTCCGTACTCGCCCGGTTCGGAGCCTGAGATCTATGCATACGCGCACGCGTTGAAAGAGATCGCATCTCAGACGACCTCGGGGCACTTCGCCGGGGGGCTTGACCTGCACGGCCAACTCAACGCGGTCGCATTCTCCTACACGCTGACCGGTGGCGGCCAGCGGGACTATCGCGAGAACTTCCTGACCGTCGAGACGGCGTCACGGGCATGGGAGGATCAGTCGCAGCGGCTGGCATGGTCGCCCTACGTCGCGGACAAGAACGCAAACGGATCGATCGACTCGGGTGAGACCTGCGTCGCGAACACGTTCTGCTACGCCGACCAGTGGGGCACCACGATCGACACGATCGGCTACACGGTGACGGGCGACCTGGGATCCTGGTTCGAGTCCGAGGCGATCGGCGTCGGCGGCGTCGGGCTCGACAACGAGATGTCGTTGTCCCACGTCGCGCCCAACAATGTGTTCGAGCCCGCCCTCGAGCAATCACACGTGGACGGGAACAAGGGCCTGATCTACTCACAACTCGCTGCGCTGATCGAGGAGCAGCCGTTCGAGTTCACGCCAACAGGCAAGGTCGGGTACGTCTACAACCCGAAGAGGGTCGAGAGCGAGAAGCTCGGTCCGATGGACAACCCGGGGCTGCCCGCCCAGAACGATATCGACGTGATCATCCCGTGCCAGTCTGCCGGCCCGCAGAACGTCGATGCGGCGATGCCGTGCAAGGAGCCGGGAGTGACCTTCGCCGCGTCGGGCACGAACGCGACGCTCGAGTTCGACGTCTTCGGCCCCGACCGCGGAGTGTGGAATGGCGGGATCACCGTGCAGGCTTCGCATCCGAATGCAGCTTCGGTCGCGGTTGGCACGGCTTCGGACATGTTCCTGGACCGCCAGCTCCCGGACGGTACTTGGGTTGAAGCGGCCAAGGCCTTTCACCAGGGATTGGTTACCACGAATCCCGACGGCTACCTCCCCGCCGGACAACTCCTGACGACGAACGACCCGATCCCAGGTCGATGGCGCGTCAGGCTGACCCTGGCAGGGAGTGGCCCCGTTCGGGTGAACGTGGACTTCAGTCCCGCGAATGCCGAGGATATGCAGGGGCGACAGCGCGCCTTCTCCGCTTCCTCCATGGACTTCCTCACGGATCTGAACAAGTACATCCCGGGCGCTGAGAACAAGCTCAAGGGCGTGACCGTCGAGCAGATCCTGGCGGATCCGTCCCGGCTCAACGCATTCGACTCGCTCGTGGTCGTCAACGACCCCTTCCCCGCGTACGCGGACAAGACAGGGACGCCGCTCAACCTGCCCCAGGGCAGCGAGGCCACGTACTACCAGGCACTCAGGAACTTCGCGCAGGGCGGCGGCAACCTCGTCCTGACAGATGGTGCCCTCATGGCCCTCGAATCGATGGGGGTTGTCCCTGCGGGTGCGGTCAAGACCGCCATGGGGAACGGTGAGGCCACGTCCGAGAGATACAACTTCAGTGTCTCGGGGCGAGGCAATGTCTGTGCCACCGATCCGCTGACAGTGGACGTCTGCCTGAAGGGAACCGCGGGCGGGAACCACAGGGTCGCTGTGGAACCGACCCCGCTCGGGTACACACCGGACAAGGGGCTTGATGGAGCGGATGAGGTCCTGATGCCCAGATACTGGGTGGATGGGGCCGCATGGCAGGATGGGTGCGGGAAGGACCCGGTCAGCCTGTGCACCTCAACCGTGATCACGAATGGAACCGGCGTGGGAGAGAGGCATCTCGGTGCGGGCGTGATCCGCATCATCGGTCTCGTCCTCCCCGATCCCAACTTTACGGAGCCGAACGCCCAGCACGACATGCGCTTCGGGGTCGCGGATTACGCGCCGACGTTCTCGGGATTCCAGATCTTCCTGAACACCGTGAACTACCAGCGGGCGTAGCGAGAGCAAGACAACGAAGAGGCCCGGGCCATCTGGCCCGGGCCTCTTCGTGTCGTGGGGTCGTTATCTACGTGAGGTCTGCACAGGCGAGACGCGGCCCGCCGGTCGGCGTTGCGTGGATGACGACCGACCGTGCCTCCTCGCGTGCCGTCCACGGGGCGGTGCCGTGGCCGCTCGCGTTTCCGCTCGCGCTGGCGGTCAGGCCGGCCTGCGGGTCCTTCGGATCCGAGGACACCCACAGCTCGTTGGGCGGCGTGCTGCCGCCACCCACGACCTGCTGGTAGTGGCCCAGGAGCTGTGCACAGGTTCCTGTGTGGACGTGAGATGCGTACGTGTTGCCCGGCTCCAACCCGGAGACCTGGGCCGAGACCTTCGTCCGGCCATCACCCGTGCGGATCATGGAGGCGTGTCCCTCGATGGTCTCGCCAGCCGAGGAGAGCGGCGCGAAATCCCCTCGGGTGACCTGGGCACTGGATGATGCAGGACCGGCGCTGCTTGCAAGGAGACCTGCGACGAGCGCCGACACGCCGATGATGTGAGATGCGGGCATAGCTCCTCCTTCTCGTGAGGGAAAGGGGAGACTACTGTGTGTGTCACACGGCCGACAACGCGTCGAGTGGCGGCGGTTCAGCGGGCCGGGACGCGAGCGAGCGCTTCGCGCATCGCCTTGGCAGCCTGCTCCGGGGCCACGCAGTTGATCGACATGCCCGTGCCGAGCTCGAAGCCCGCCATGGTCGCGATGCGAGGGAGCACCATCAGGTGCCAGAGGTATGCTTCGCTCGATTCCTCGCCGGCCGGGACGGACTGCACGACCAGGTTGTAGTCCGGGTCGCGAGCTCCCCGGCGAAGCCCCGTCAACACGGACTTGAGCATCGCGGCCAGCTCGGGAACCTGGTCGTTGCGCAGGTCGGCGAACGACGCCTGCTGCTCTCGAGGAAGGATCCACGTCTCGAACGGGGCTCGGCTCGCGAACGGTGTCACGGCGGCGAAAGAGTCGCGCACGGCTACCAGCCGCTCGCCGCTCTTCAGCTCGTCATCCAGGACGTCCGAGTACACGTTGCGCTCGTGCTCGGCGAAGTAGGAGGAGGCCACCTCGAAGCGGTGATGCAGGTCAGGTGGGCAGACGGCCGTCGCCATGATCTGAGAGTGCGGATGGTCGAGCGTGGTGCCGGCGCGGTCCCCGAAGTTTTTGAAGATCATGACGGCACGCACCCAGGGGTCCGCGGAGAGAGCGCGGGACCGGTCGCGCCACAGCCGGAGGAGGGAGGCGACCCGGTCGACGTCCATCTCGTCCAGTCGCTCATCGTGGAGCGGGGACTCGATCACGACCTCGTGCGCTCCGAGGGAACTCATCTCACGAGCCCGGGCGTCGCCGTTCACCTCGGCGGTGCCATCTGGGGTCAGCGCCGGGAAGCGGTTGGGGACGACACGATGCTTCCACTGGCGGTCGTTCGGGATCCTTACGATCTCGGGGGGTGTGAGGTGCTCGTTGCCGGGGCAGAAGGGGCAGGAGGGCTCGAAGAAGGGAAACTCTCGGCGAGCGTGCTTGCGGCTCCCGGCGGGTCGGCCCGAGCGTTCCGGAGCGAGGATGACCCACCCTCCGGTCGTCGGATCCTGTCGTACGGCTCCCATTTCCCTCCCGTTCCCTACGCTACCAACTCGGTTCATCGAGACCCCCACTTGAACTAACGAGTTGGGTTGTCCCGGAGGCCGGCCACGGTGTCCGAATCGCCCGATTGAGGAGGTTCCCTCAAGGTCTCTCCGCATTTTTCCGATATCAGTAACGGAAGCAAGAACGGTCCCGAAACGGCAAACCTCCGGAAACGGCGGGGCGCAAAGCACCGGGCCTGAACCTCGAAAGAGGAAGGCGGCCGAGCTACCGAAGGATCGGAGCCCCCGGGCTCCGGGTGAACGGGACCCCGAGAGACCTGGGAGGCGCGGTGGTCAAGGGACTCGCCATCAAATCTCGCACTCGTCGCCGTCTCTCTGCTGCCGTTCTCGTCTCTGCGGTGCTGGTTGCGGCGGCTCCCCAGTCGGCCCAGGCGGCTGCCCGTCCGATCGAGCGCCGGTTCGCGAACATGATCAACGACACACGTGGCGCGGCAACCCTCAGCTCGATGAAGCTGAGTGACCACCTCTCCGACGTTGCCCGGAAGCACAGCAAGCGCATGGCCGCTCAGGGCGAGCTCTACCACTCCGATCTCAACCGACTGCTCGGCCCCCGCATCACGGCCGTGGGAGAGAACGTGGGCTATGGAGGATCTCTCGACGAGCTCCTGAAGGCATTCCTCGCGAGCCCTCCGCACGCACAGAACATCCTGGGGGACTATCAGCAGACCGGGGTGGGCGTCGTGCGAGCCGACGGGCGGATCTGGATCACGCAAGTCTTCGCAGCCTGAGCCCACTCGCTCTTGTACCCTCTGCCGGCATGGAAGAGGCATCCCCCGATGAGTTCTTTCGCATCGACATCCGGGCGGGCACCGTGGTGCGCTGCGAGGAGTTCCCGGAGGCTCGCAAGCCCGCCTACAAGCTCTGGATCGACTTCGGTCCCGACGTGGGCGAGAAGGCTTCGAGCGCCCAGATCACCGAGGGGTATCGTCCCGAGGAGCTGATCGGGCAACAGGTCCTCGGCGTCGTGAACTTCCCGCCACGGCAGATCGGGCCCTTCCGTTCCGAGGTGCTGACGCTCGGCGTCTACGTCGGCGACACGGTGATCCTCGTTCAGCCGGATCGCGAGGTTCCCGACGGCTCGCGTCTCGGATGAGGTCGACGCGGGTCACGGTCGACACGACCGCTCAACGTGTGCTCGACATCACCGGACCGGTGGAGGAATTCGCTCGCGATGCCGGTGAAGACGGGCTCCTACTGGTCTTCGTTCCCCATGCGACGGCCGGCGTCGCCCTGATGGAGACCGGCTCCGGGTCGGAAGGGGATCTTGAGGAGGCTCTGGAGCGAGTGCTTCCGCGCGACGATCGTTATGGGCATCGCCATGGCTCCGTTGGGCACGGCGCCGACCACCTTCTGCCGGTCTTCGTTTCTCCGTCGGTCGTGCTTCCGGTCGTGGACGGAAACGTCGCGCTCGGGACGTGGCAGCGGGTGGTCCTCGTTGACACCAACCGGGAGAACAACGAACGGGACGTGATGCTGGCCCTTCTTCCGGGCTGACCTGTGCCCTCAAGGAAGTCGTCGCTTATTCCGATATCAGTAGCGGAAGCAAGAACGGTCCCGAAACGGCAAACCGCCGGAAACGGCGGGGCGCAAAGCATCGGGCCTGAACCTCGAAGAGAGGAAGGCGGCCGAGCTACCGAAGGATCGGAGCCCCCGGGCTCCGGGTGAACGGGACCCCGAGAGACTTGGGAGGCGTGATGGGCAACGGAACACTCCAGCGCATCATTGACGCTGTCTGTCTCTCGGTGCTCCGACCAGTCGTCCAAGCCGATCCTGACGCATTGATCGCAGACACAGAGTTCTGGATCAGCGTCTAGCCGGCTCGGCACCTGGACCAGGGGGTACCTGGGCTGGGGAAGGGGAGAGCGGCCCGGCCTTGTGCCGGGCCGCTCGTCATTTCAGGCTCAGGAGCGC
>CAZKFH010000082.1:0-6978 GCA_964551945.1 uncultured Actinomycetes bacterium
GGCCGGCACGGCGGCCGTGAGCACGCAGGCTCGGAGGCCCCGTCGCATCCACGCGACGGCGGCAGCCGCGCCCACGAGCGGAACCGAGATGCCGGAGAACGTGAGGCCCACGATCGAGACCGCCCACACAAACAGGTCTCGACGTCCGAACGGCTGGTCGTGATCGGCCAGGATGATCGCGGCCAGTCCGAACGCGACGGATCCGACGAACCCGACCTGGAAGGCCCACAGGATGTTCTCGGCGCCCGGACCGAAGGGGATGAACGCCGCGCACGTGGCGGTCGCCACCCAGGGCCGACAGCCCCCGCGCAGCATCACGCGCCACATGAGGCGCGCGACGACGAGGTGGGCGATCACGACGACCGCGACGTACGGCGCGTACGACGACAGCCCGAAGACACGAAACAGCAGGCCGTAGAGCAGGATCGGCGTCGTGGACCAGTGCTCGTTGTGCGGCTCGAAGAGACCGTCCTGTCCGATCGTGATCGAGCGGTCGGCCAGGAAGTCCCACTCGTCGCCGAAGAACCACTGCCCGCGATTGACGTACATCAGGAACAACGCTCCGGCCGCAAGGCTGACGAGATGCCAGACGAGCGGCGAGCCGAGCGGAACCCGGAACGAGCGGGCTCGAGCGCGCGCGGGCGCCGCGACCCCCTGCGTCAGATCAGCCCGTTCTCGACCGCGTCCCGGATCCACGGGACCACCTCGTCGAGCATCTGGTCGAGGGATGTCGTCGCCTCGAACCCCAGGACCCGCTTCGCCTTCTCCACCTGCGGCACACGGCGCTGGACGTCGTGCTCGAACGGCGGGTCGGAGACGTAGCGGAAGGGGTCGTCGGCCCGGAGCCGCTGCCAGATCTTCTCGGCCAGCTCCAGCACGGTGGTCGATTCCGCCGTCGAGAGGTTGAAGTCGTCGTTCTTCGCGTCCGGATGCTCCATCGCCATCACGATGCCCTCGGCCAGGTCGCCGCCGTACGTGTAGTGACGGATCTGCGTGCCGTCTCCCAACAGGTGCAAGGGGTCCTGGCCCTTCACGACCTTCTGAACGAGGTCCGGGACCACGTGGCTCATCGCAAGCTTCACGTTGCCGCTGGGGATCTCCACCTCGCCGAGCGCACGCATCTCGCCGACCCCGACGCAGTTGAACGGCCGCACGATCGTGTACGGCAGCTCGTACTGGTCCCAAGCCGCGCGCGCGAAGTACTCGACCGCGAGCTTCTGGAAGCCATAGGAGGAACGCGGCGGGGGGATCTCGTGCTGCTGGCCCTCGTAGGAAGGCCACGCCTCGGCGGACTCGAACACCATCGAGGACGACATGAACGTGACCTTCTCCAGCGAGCCCTCCTTGCGAGCCTGGATCGCCGCGTCGCAGGCAGCCGCAGTGATGCGCTCGTTCGTGGCGAGCAGGTCGTACGCGTACGAGTGGAAGTACGAGATACCGCCGATCAGCGCGGCGCCCGCGATGAAGTGGTCACAGCCCTCCAGAAGCTCCCCCAGCAGATGGCGGTCACGCGCGTCGCCCTCGACGAACCGGTAGCTCGGATGCTCGTCGTAGGACTTGGCGACAAGCCCGTACTTCGACAGGTTGTCGAGACCGATCACCTCGTGCTCGCGCTCGAGCAGGCGCTCGACCACGTAGCCACCGATGAAGCCCGCGGCGCCGGTGACGAGAACCTTCACGAGCGCCGGGCGCGCTTGCGAGCGCCCTCCGTGAGCTGGCCGAGCGTCAGCCGCGGGCCGAACGCGAAGCGGTACCACCGGAGGTACCGGGGCATCCAGGCCGCCATTTTGAAGTTCGAGGTGCCGAGCGGGCGGTCGAGCCAGATCGTCGGGAGCTCGGCCACGGGGAGCCGGAGACGCTTCGCCTTCGCGACGAGCTCGATCCCGACCTCGAACCCGGAGTCGGATTCGATCCCGACCTCTCGAAGGAACGGGACCGAGTACGCCTTGAACGAGTTCGTCGCGTCGCGCGTCCCGACCCGCGCGAACCAGAACAGCGTCTTGCCCGCCCACCGCGAGAGGAAGCGCTTGAACCACGGCCCGCCGACCTGCTGGCCACCGCGACTGTAACGAGACGCGGCCGCGATCACGACTCCCCGTTCGACGAGACGCGTGAGCGCATCGATCTGGTTCGGGTCGTCGCTGCCGTCCGCCATCGTGACGACGACGACCCCCGACTGCGCGTGGTCCACCCCGAAGCGGATCGCTCGCGCGGGCCCGCGCCCGTACGAGTTGTGAAGCGGCACGACCCGTGACTCCTCGCGGGCGTACTTCTCGAGGTACGGGATCGTGGTGTCGTCCTCCATGTCGTAGACGACGATGATCTCGCTCGGCAGCGTGACCGCCTCCAGGATGCGATCGAGGTGAGCGACGATCGCCTCGCCCTCGTTGTACACCGGGATGACGACGGAGACGCGCGGCTTCATACGCGAACGGAGTCGGCCACGACGCCCCAGATGTCGACGACCGGCACGCCGACGGCCAACCCGCGGTACTCGTCGTGCGGCGTCGCCACGATCAGCAGGTCCGCTCGGGACGTGACCTCCTCCAGCGGCAGCAGGTCTGGGTCGCCGGTGACGAGCGGATCGGAGCAGAGCACCTCTTTGGCCTTGAAACGGAGGATGCGCTTGAGCTTGTAGCTCAGGCTCGAGCGTGGATCGTCGGAGCCTGCTTTGAATGCCATCCCGAGGATCCCGACCGTCATCTCCCGCAGGTCGTAGCGCTGCTCGATGCGCGAGACGAGATAGAGCGGGAGACCCTCGTTGATCGACATCGCGGCCTGTCCCAGGTGGAAGTTGTTGTTGTTGAACGCGGCGAGCTGCGCCGTGTCCTTGAACAGGCATGGGCCCGCGGCGAGGCCTGCACCCGGCATGTCCGCGGCACGCGGGTAGTTGTGCGCGAGCGCCGTGCGGATCCGCTCGAAGTCCAGGCCGAAGTCGTTCGCCATCATGTAGAACTGGTTCGCGGCCGCGAACCGGATGTAGCGCCACGCGTTCGTGAACAGCTTCGCGAGCTCGGCCTCCTCGGGCTCGAGGCGCACGATCTCCGCGGTGAGCGTGCGGAAGAGCTTCTCCGAGCGCTCGAGCGCTCGCTCGGTCCTGGCCGCCACGATCTGCGGCAACTCGTAGAGCTCCGCCATCGCCTTGCCCTCCGCGATCCGCTCGGGGCAGAACGCGACGTCAACGTTCAGCCCCGTCCGCGTCATGACCTCCTCGACCCTGCCGGTTACTCCCGGGTAGACCGTGCTTCGCAGGATCAGGAGCTGGCCGTCCGTGAAGTGCTGCGCGAGCGCCTCCATGGCCGAGGTCACCGCCTGGATATCTGGGTTGAGGTGCTCGTCGACGGGGGTCCCGATGACGACGATGGCGTGCTCGGCTCGTTTGACGTCGTCCGGGCTCGCGGTCGCCTCGAGGCGGCCCTCCGCGAGGACTCGTTTCAGGACCGGGTCGGCCCCCTCCTCCAGGAACGGCATCTCGCCGCGGCTGACCGTGTCCACCGCGCCCTGGTCGATGTCGTACACGAGCACGCGCAAGCCGCGATCCGCGAACGCGAGGGCCAGTGGGAGGCCGGCGCGGCCACAACCACCGATGACGGCGACGTCGATGTCGAAGGGCATTGGAGTGCCCCTATTGTCGCCGATAGGGAGTGCCCGCCTCAATGATCCTGTCGTTCGAGCACGAACACGGCCTCTCCCTGAGGGAGATCTCCCCGGTAGACCTCCTCGAAGCTCGAGGCCAGCTCTCGGTCCAGGATCGTGGGCCCGGCCCGCCGCGTGTCGGGGAAGAAGGTCGTGGTGATGACGACGTCGACCGCCGCCAGGTCCGCGACGATCTCTTCCTGAACGGGAGCCGTATCCGTCAGGCACGGGTTGAACTCGATGAAGCGAGATGCGGGTGGGCGATCGACGAACCAGTAGAAGATCGGCGCGTTCGCGTGATGCCCGCGGTTATCGGTGACTGCGACGAAGATCTCCTCGTCCGCCTCGGTTCGCGACTGCACCTCGGCCGCGACCTCGTTCCAGACGCGCTCGTCGTAGAGCCCCTCGAAGCGGCCGCCCTCCCAGCCGAGGATGGAGTCGTAGGCCGGCCAGTCCTTCCACGCTCGCAGCGCGGGCGGCACCCACGACGTCGCGAGCGTGAGCGCGATGACGGCCACGACCGCGATCGATGCGCCACGCGCGACCGCTCGCCGCCGGGATGCGAGGGCGCCCAGGATCACGGCGGCCGACACCGCCATGAACGGGAGCAGCGGGTACGGGGACTCGCTGGCCCGCGGCCGGTGCTCCAGCCAGAGGAACAGCAGAAGCGCCCCGATCGCCGCGACCACGAAGGCGCGCAGGGGCTCGGACCCTCGCCGCCGCCAGCCGAGCACCACGCACGTCACGCCGAGCAGCGGCGCGACGAACGTCGCGGTCCACAGGATCAGCCCCTCCGTGGTCCACAGATCGCCACGGAGCGGCGAGGTGAACGCCGTGAGCGCGACGCCCCACGCGTCGGGCAGCCCGCGGCAGGCGTCGTCCGCGTAACGGAAGAACGGGTACTCGACGAGGTTGAGCCACGCGCGGTCGAGCCCCACGACCACCAGCACATAGACGAGGAACACTGCCGGCGACGCGAGGCCCGCCACGAGCAGGCGGTTGCGCCGCTCCACCCGCCCGCGCGCGAAGAACCACAGTCCGACAACGAGGGCAGCGCCGACCGCGACGAACTCGAACCGACCCCAGAACGACAGGCCGAACAGGAAGGCGGCAGCGGCCAGCCGGCGCGGGGCTCTGTCGGGATCCTCGGACGCCCGCAACGTGAGCCACAGCCCCCACAGCAGGAGGGCGATCGTCTGCTGGAAATGGACGGGGTACCCGAGCGCGGCGACCAGCGCCGCGAGGCCCCCTGCGACCCACCGGGGGACGAAGCGGCGAGCGATCAGATACGCCGCCACCCCGATGAGCGCCTGCACCAGGAACAGCGCGATCTTCTGTGGCCCGATGCCCCGGCCGAACAGGTCCATGACCACCGAGCTGTAGATGGGCGGTCCGGGGCCGTAGAGCGTCCACAGGTCGCGGTACGGGAGGTGCCCGAGGTCGGTGAACCGCGCGAGAGTCAGATACAGGCCCCCGTCGTAGACGCTGACGCCGGAGCGCAGGAACCGGGGCGCGTGAAGAAGCAGGACCAGCGCAACCGGGAGCGCACCCAGCCGGGCCCCGAGCCGGGCGACGAACGTCGGCGAGCGCTTAGCCGGAGGTTCGGTCAAGCGGCAGGCGATAGGGGTGGTCGATGTCGAAGTTCGGGTTGTAATACGGGTCGCGGTACCCGCTCCAGCGCTCCCGGAAGAACCGCTCGTCCGCTTCGGGGTGGGTTCGGCCCGTCCGCCCTCGCGTCCCGCCCTCCACGTGCGTCACGACGGCCAGCGGTGTGTAGACGATCAGGTATCCCTTCTCCCTGGCACGCAGGCAGTAGTCCACATCCTGGTACGCGACGCCCAGACGCTCCTCGAACCCGCCGAGCTCTCGGAAGACGTCCGTGCGCGTCATCATGCACGCCGCCGTCACGGCCGAGCAGTCGCGGATCGTGCGACCGAGCTCGAAGTAGCGATGCGTGTCGATATTGCCGGCGAGCCCGTCCCCGGGCCCGATCAGGACCCCTTCGTGCTGCGGCTCGCCATCGGGGAACAGCAGGCGGGCTCCCACGGCTGCGACCTCCGGACGCTGCGAGTGCTCGAGGAGCGCCTCGATCCAGTCGTCGGAGCCGACCACCGTGTCGTTGTTCAGCAGCAGCACGTGCTCAGCGTCGAGGTCGGCCAGCGCGCCGTTCATGATGCGGGCGAAGTTGAACGGTCCCCGCTGCTTGATGACGCGGCCCGGGAACTGCTCCAGGTACTCGAGCGTGTCGGGCTCCGCGCTGTCGTTGTCCACGATCACGATCTCGTAGCTCCCGTAGGTCGAGCGCTCACGGATGCTCTCGATGCAGGGCCCGAGCATGTCGAGCCGGTCCCTGGTGGGGATTACGATCGCCACCGAGGGCTCGCCGCGGATCCGGTAGCGGACGTCGAAGTAGCCGAGGACCACGCCCTGCCGGACCTCGCCATCCATGTCTCGCCGGTCGACCGCCTCCTCGATCGCCTTCTTCGCGGCCAGGTACGCATACGGCTTCGCCTCCTCGGACGCGGCCGCCGAGCCGGGGGCCTTGCGCCAGGAGTAGAGGAGCTTGGGGATGTGGGCGATCCGGTCCGTCTGCTCGGTCGCCCGGAGGATCAGATCCCAGTCCTGCGCACCCTCGAACCCTTCGCGGAACCCCCCGACGCGCTCGACCAGCTCCCTGCGGAACACGCTGAGGTGGGTGACGTAGTTGAGGGACAGGAGGAGGTCGGGCGACCAGTCGGGCTTGAAGAACGGCTGAGAGCGCGTGCCGTCGAGCTCCAGCTTGTCCTCGTCCGAGTAGATGTAGTCGAGGTCGCGCTGCTCGTTGAGCGCGCGGACGACCTCGTGGAGCGCTTCGGGGTAGAGGACGTCGTCGTGGTCGAGGAGCGCGACGAAGTCACCGCGCGCGAGCGCGAGCGCGGCGTTCGACGCGGCCGAGATCCCTCGATTCTCCGGGAGGGTGGTCACGCGGATCCGCCGGTCCCGCCGGCTCACGCGGGCGAGCACGTCTCGCGTCTCCTTGTGCGTCGAGCCGTCGTCCGCGATGCAGAGCTGCCAGTTGCCGTAGGTCTGGCTCCGCACGGAGTCGATCGCTTCCTGCAGCCACATCGGCTCGGAGTTGTACACGGGCATCACGATGCTGATGCGGGGTCGATAGGTGAACCGCTCGGCCTCGTCCCGCAACGCACGCAGGTCCGCCGGCGAGAGCTCGTGTTCCTCGAGCCATAGCTGGTAGTCGTCCGTCTCCCACCCCTCCGGCCGTGTGCGCGCCAGGGGGGATGGTGGTGGGGCTCGGAACAGTGCCGGGACCCATCGCCAGAAGCTGAACAGCCAACGAAGGAACGC
>CAZKFH010000083.1:0-6955 GCA_964551945.1 uncultured Actinomycetes bacterium
CCGGCAAGAGCTGGAGCGGCAAGTCGTGGTCCGGCAAGAGCTGGAGCGGCAAGTCGTGGTCCGGCAAGAGCTGGAGCGGCAAGTCCTGGTCCGGCAAGAGCTGGAGCGGCAAGTCGTGGTCTTGAGCGAGTAACGGAGAACAGACAACGTGCAATCACGAGTCGAAGTCGCCACCGCGTGGGGAGGGGAACCTCCCCCAGGTGGCCGTTTCCGCCTCCGGCGCCTGACCGGCGGCGAGAAGGTCTCACTCTTCGCGGCCGGCATGGTGATCGCGGCTGCGATCCTCTACTTCGGCTTGGTCGAAGGGATGACGCCCTTCCAGACCGACGTACAGGTGCCCTGGTGGGCCCTGACCGGTCTCTTCTGTCTCGGCGAGATCCTCGTCGTGCACGTGCAGTTTCGCCGGAACGCTTACTCGTTCTCTCTGAGCGAGATCCCACTCGTCATCGGACTGTTCGCGTCAACACCGAGCGAGCTCGTCCTCGCGCTCGTGTTCGGCTCGGCGATCTCGCTGATCATCCATCGGCGACAGTCGTTGCTAAAGCTGATGTTCAACCTCAGCCACTTCGCGCTCGAAGCGTGCCTGGCGCTCCTCGTCTTCCACGCGTTCGGACCCGAGGGACCGTTCCACCCGCTCACATGGCTGGCGGCATTCGTCACGACCTTCGCTGTCGCACTGGTCGCGGACTTCGCGGTCGGTGGGGCCATCTCCCTGAACGAGGGGCGGATGGAGCTCCAGAGCATCATCCAGGGCCTGCCGTTCGGCAAGGTGGTCGCCGCGACGAATACGTCGATCGGCCTCATCGGAGTCATGGTCCTGTGGGACAACGCGCAGGCGGCGTGGCTGCTCGCGGTTCCCGCGGCCATCCTCTTCTTCGCCTACCGCATCTACACGTCGCAGCGAGAGCAGCACGAACGGATGGAGTTCCTGTACGAGTCCACCCACCTGCTGAACCGCTCGCTGAAGATGGAGGCCTCCCTCCCCGCCCTGCTCTCCCAGGCACTGAGCATGTTCCGCGCGGAGATCGCCGAGATCCTGCTGTTCGCTCCCGAGGGCGAGGCCATGTTGCGAACCCGCCTCGGTCCTGGGGAAGAGAGCGAGGTTCTCGTGCCGGTCCGACTCGATCCCACCGAAGGCGTCTGGGCACGGATCGCAGCCGAGGGGCAGGGTCTACTGTTCACGCGTCCGATCGCACCCGAGCGGCTGCGGCGCCACTTCGCCGAACAGGGCGTCCGCGACGCGATGGTCGCTCCCCTGCGAGGGACCGACGGCATCGTGGGAATGATCATGGTCGGCAACCGTCTCGGCGATGTCAGCTCCTTCGATCCCAACGACCTCAAGCTGTTCGAGGCTCTCGCGAACCACGCGAGCGTCTCGCTGGAGAACGCCCGGCTGGTCTCGCGGCTGGAGGAGTCCCTCGTCCACATGACCGAGATGAACCGGATGAAGGACGACTTCGTGGCGACGGTCTCCCATGAGCTCCGCACCCCCTTGACATCGATCCAGGGATCGGTGAAGACGCTGCTCCAGACCGATCTGCATTTCGAGGAAGCCGATCGCCAGACGCTTCTCGAGGTCGTGGACCGCCAGGGCGAGCGGCTCCGCCAGCTGATCGAGGACCTGCTGGTCGCTGCCCGGATCGAGTCGGCGCAGATCCAGCCGGTGATCTCGCCGGTCTCCCTCAGCGGCCTCGCGAAGCAGGTCGTCGAGGGTCTCGGCTCCCGTGCCGCCACTCACCGATTCGTCTACGACACGACTCAGGATCCAGGCGCCGTCCAAACGGATGAGCGCCGTGCGTACCAGATCCTGTCGAACCTGGTCGACAACGCTCTGAAGTACTCAGCGCCGGACACGACGATCACCGTCCGGGTCCGTGGCGTTCCCGGCGGGGCGGAGATCGCCGTGCGGGACGAGGGTCACGGCATCCCCGATGAGCAGCAGGATCAGATCTTCGACCGCTTCTACCAGGTCGATCAGACGTCGACCCGGGCCGTAGGAGGGACAGGGCTCGGCCTCTACATCTGCCGCCGGCTCGCCGACGTGATCGGCGCGAAGATCGGCCTGGAGGGCTCCGACGAGAACGGGTCCACGTTCACGTTGTGGATCCCGGCCACGCCGCCTCCAGATGCGTTGCGGGCGTCGGACCTTCCTCAGGAGGAGACGCTCGACCTTATCGCCGCGCAGCGCGGGTAAGACGCACGATGTCGTTCCGTCGCGTCAGCTCTGGCACTGCGGGCAGTAGAACGAGTTCCTTCCGGAGTACTTGACGGTCTCGATCGGCGTCCTACACCGGCGACAGGGTTGGCCCTTGCGACCGTAGACCTTTAGCTCGTTCTGGTACTCCCCCGGCTTGCCGAACACGTCCACGTACGCCTCGTCGCCCAGCGTTGTCCCCCGGTAGCGGATCGCTTCCTGCACGATCTCTTGCATCGCCCGGTAGAGACGACGAACCTCCTGGGCCGAGAGCTCGGACGACATCCGGTCGTGTCGCAGACCGGCCGCGAACAGAACCTCGTCGGAGTAGATGTTGCCGAGCCCGGAGATGAACTGCTGGTCGAGCAGGAGCGGCTTCATCTTGCTCGCCCTCGATGCCAGCATCTGATGGAACTGCTGCCACGTGAAGGTGTCCTCCAGCGGGTCGATCGCGATGTGCCCGAGCTCCTTCACCTTGCCGACCTCGTCTGCCGTCGTCACGAACATCTCGCCGAACGTCCGCGGATCCACGAAACGCAGATCGCCGCCTTGCTGGAAGGCGATGATCACGTGCGTGTGGTTGTCGACCGGCACGCGCTTGGTTCCCCTCAGGAATCGCCCGCTCATCCCGAAGTGGGTCACGAGCACATTTCCGTCGTCGAGATGCAGCAGGATGTACTTGCCCTTGCGTTCGGCCCGCGTGAACCGGTGACCTTTCAGCCGGTCGCGGAACTCCTTCGGCGTCTTGTGCCTGCGGATGACTCGCTTCGTGTTCTTCATCCGCCGGACATCGACATCTGCGACCCGGCGGGTCACGACGTCCTTCTCCAGATCCCGGCGAACGACCTCGACCTCCGGCAGCTCCACGGTCTCAGGCCTCCCCGGCCGGAACGCGCCCGGACTCGCCCATCAAGCGGTCGTACGCCTCTTGCGCGGCGCGCTGCTCGGCTTCCTTCTTGGAGCGGCCATCGCCGCTCCCGTACGCCTCTCCCCCGATGTACACCGTGGCCGTGAACTCCTTCGCATGGTCCGGACCCTCCTCGTCGACCCGGTACTGCGGGATCGTGCCAACGTCCTGCGCCGCCAGCTCCTGCAGCCCGGTCTTGTAGTCGCGGTCACCCTCTCCCCTCGCATACGCAGCCATGCGGGGCCAGAAGAGGCGTTCGATGAGATCGCGCGCGGCCCCGAGGCCGCGGTCGAGGTAGACGGCTCCGAGCACGGCCTCCATCGCGTCGGCCACGATCGACGTCTTGTCCCTCCCACCCGAGAGTTCCTCACCCTTGCCGAGCAGGATCTCCTGGCCGAGGCCGAGATCCCGCGCGATATCCGCCAGCGTGAGCATGTTGACCGTGGCCGCCCGAAGCTTCGCGAGATCTCCCTCCGGAAGGTCCGGGAATCTCGCGTAGGCGAGGTCGGTGACGACGAGCCCCAGGACCGCATCCCCCAGGAACTCGAGCCGCTCGTTCGTCTCGATCGAGTCCTGCTCGAAGGCGTAGGAACGGTGGGACAGCGCCATCCGGCGAAGCCCCGTGTCCTTGAAGCGCACGCCGAGAGCCCGCTCGATCGGCGTGGCCCGTCCGCGCACCCGCGAGCCTCTACTCGACCTCGATGGCCTGGCGACCACCGTAGTAGCCGCAGTTCGCGCAGACCCGATGCGGGAGCTTCGCTTGCCGGCACCGCGGGCACTCGCTGAAGGTCGCGGGCGTCGCCTTCCAATGCGCCCGGCGCGAGTCCCGCTTCGCTTTCGTCGTCTTCTTCTTCGGTAGCGCCATCCCTATTCTTCCTCTCTCTCAGTTATCGAGCTGCAACGTGGTGAGCGCGGCCCAGCGAGCATCGACCTCGGGGCCGCACGCGCACTCGCCGATGTTGCGATCCCCTCCACAGCGAGAGCACAGTCCCAGACAGTCGTCACGGCAGAGCGGCGAGAACGGCATCGAGAGCACCAGGGCGTCTCGCACACAAGGCTCGAGGTCGATGACGCCCTCGATGATCGGGTAATCCTCACCCTCTTCTTGCGGTGCGTGCGTGAACAGCTCGCGCACTCGCACGTCGAAGTCCCCGGCGAAGTCCTTCAGGCAACGTGCGCAGCGGAACGACATCTCCCCCGACAGCGTTCCGGTGACGAGGATGCCTTCCACCACGCTCTCGAGGAGCACGTCGATCGTGACCGGCGCCCGCTCGGGGACCGATGCCATCTCGGTGGTGAGGCTCGCCAAGGTCTCCGCGCGCCGCCACGTGCGCGACGCACCGGGCTTGTGCAGGAGATCGTGGACGTCGACCGGATTCACGATCGCTCCTCCGCGAGGTGCTCCTCGGCGAGCGTGTTGCCCTTGAGCCGCTCGCGGCCATTTCCGACCTGCTGGAGGGTTCGCTGGAGCTGTTCCCCGACATGGGTCAGCTGACGTTCCTGTGCCTCACGGATCTGCGCGATCTGCTCCAGCGAGCGGGTCAGGGTGTCCTCGAACGCCGCGAGCTTCTGGTCGATGTAGTCCTCCGCCTCCAGCCGCAGCTGGCGGGACTGGTCCCTCGCCTCCTCCAGGATGCGCTCCGCCTCTCGAGCTGAGGCGCGCACGATCTCCTCCTGTGAGACGAGACGTCGCTGCTCCTCGAGAGCCTGCTGCACGACCTCTTCGGCATCCTTCCGGGCCTTCGTCAGCAGCTGCTCGCGATCCTTCACGACCCACCGGGCCTGTTTGATCTCCTCCGGCAGGGAGGCACGCATCTCCTGGATCAGCTCGAGGACCTCTTCTCTGTTGATCAGGACCGAGGTGGAAAGGGGCATGGACTTCGCCTCCGCGACCAGCTCCTCCAGCTGCTGCAACCTCGATGCGATGTCCATCAGGCGTACTTCTCCTTCAAGCTTCGCGCGACGTGATCGGGAACCAGGCCGGATACGTCACCGCCGTACCTCGCGATCTCCTTGACCAGCGAAGAGGACAGGTATGACCACCTTGGGCTCGTCGCGACGAAGCACGTCTCGACCTCGGCCAGGTGTCTGTTCATCTGGGCCATCTGGATCTCGTATTCGAAGTCAGTCACGGCACGGAGCCCTTTCACGATGAGGCCAACCCCCTTGTCTCGGGCGTAGTCGACGAGCAAACCCGAGAACGAGTCGATCTCCACTTGCGGCACGTCCTCCAACGCTTCCCGAAGCATCTCGACACGCTCCCCTGCAGGGAACAGGGGTTGCTTGGAGGGGTTCTCGACGACCGCAACGACGACGCGCTCGTACAGCGCAGCGGCTCGTCTCACGACGTCGAGATGGCCGTTGGTCGCCGGGTCGAACGTGCCCGGGCACAGAGCCGTCAGGGTCAAGGTTCCCTCCGAACAACGAGGATCCGCGCGTCTCCGTAACGCAGGAGCTTGGCCGCGCGCCAGTCTAGCGGAATCACATCTGTGGTATCTCCGTGAGCGGGGCGAGTCAGGGCAAACAGGCCATTCGGGGCGAGCCGGTCAACGAGCAGGGCCAGCGCCTCCTTCAGGTCTGCCTCGGAGATGTCGTACGGAGGGTCGAGCACCGCCACGTCGAAGGGCCCCGCCTCCCGTTCGAGGAACCTCCGAACCTCTGATCGGATCACTCGACCGCGGGTCGACATCCCGGTTCGCTCCAGGTTCTCTCGGATCGCGGCCACCGCGGGGGCGGAAGAGTCTACGAACATGCAGGACTCCGCACCCCGGGACAGCGCCTCGATGCCGCACGCGCCCGTGCCCGCATACAGGTCCAGGCATGCTGCCCCCTCAATGTCATCGCCGATGCTCGAGAACAGCCCCTCACGGGCTCGATCGGAGAGCGGGCGAGTGCCGCTGGGGACGCGCGTCAGGCGGGTGCCCTTCGCAGACCCCGCGATGATCCTCACCGCGGGCGGGCCACGCCCACGATGTGCGGGCGTGCGGGCGTCGGCGGACCGATGGGCACGCGATGCACGTCGAGCGCGAATCCGGCGGCTCGGAGCGCTGCGGACGTGTCCCGGTTGGGGTGACATCCCGCGCTGAGGGGGCGCCAGAGGGGCGTGAGCCAGTCCTGCCACCGAGCGTGCCGGGGATCCTCGGAGCGGACGTGCTCGAAGATTCGGAGCTCACCATCGGGGCGAAGGACCCGTCGAAGCTCGGGGATCGCGAGATCGGGGCGCGCGACCGAGCAGAGGACGAGAGACGCGACGGCGGCGTCGAAAGTGCCATCGGGGAACGGGAGCGCCTCCGCGGCCCCGCGCACCAGCCGGACCGGGCTGGGCCCGTCGCCGAGGCGTTCACGAGCCCGGCGAGCCATGTTCGGTTCGGGCTCGAGCGCAATGACCTCGACGGCCTTCGGGTAGAGCTGGAAGTTCAGCCCCGTGCCGGCCCCAACCTCCAGGACACGCCCGGTCAGACCCGCGACGAGCTCGGTTCGGTGCCCGACCTCGAGCGACCACGTCGAGCGGGAGAGGCGATCGTAGAACCGCGCAAAGATCGGGTGCGCCTTCACAGTCCCGAGGGTACGGGAGCAAGCAGGAATCCGGGGCCCGCTCGTCGAATCCGTCTCCGAACGACACCACCGACTCAGGAGGGACCGATGAGCCCGCTGAACCCGCGCGTCCACCGCCGAACCGTCCTCAAGGCCATGGGCCTGGGGCTGGGGTCGGTCGCCGTTGCCGGCCCCGTACGCGCAGCGTCGATCTTCCGCGAGGGCCAGAAGCTCCAGCTCGCCCGGGTGTGGGCGACGACACCCGCGCAACAGCGACTGCTCAGCGGCTTCGACGACACGCATACGGTCTTCGATGACGG
>CAZKFH010000084.1:0-6934 GCA_964551945.1 uncultured Actinomycetes bacterium
GTGCCGTCACCGGCGACGTCGTTCGTCTTGGTGGCGACCTCCTTGGTCAGCTGAGCGCCGAGGTCCTCCCACGGGTCCTCGAGCTCGATCTCCTTGGCGATCGTCACGCCGTCGTTGGTGATCGTCGGCGCTCCCCATTTCTTGTCGAGCACGACGTTGCGGCCCTTCGGGCCGAGCGTGATCGCGACGGCGTCGGCGAGCTTGTTGACGCCCTGCTCCAGGGCGCGCCGGGCGTCCTCATCGAACTTCAGCATCTTCGCTGGCATGCGGAAACCTCCTCTGGTTCCGACCGGTATGCAGCCGGACGGCTACGTGGTGACGATGGCCAGGACGTCGCGAGCCGACAGCACGAGGTACTCCTCGCCGCCGATCTTGACCTCCGTCCCGCCGTACTTGCTGTACAGGACCTTGTCGCCAGTCTTGACGTCCATCGGGATCCGCGTGCCGTCCTCGAATCGACCCGGCCCGACGGCCACGACCTCGCCCTCCTGGGGCTTCTCCTTGGCGGTGTCGGGAATGACGATCCCCGAGATGGTCGTCGTCTCTTCCTCGCCGGGCTTGACCACGATGCGGTCGTCCAGCGGCTCAAGTCCGAATTTGCCCTTCGCCATGATGTTCCTCCCTCAGTGGGTCGGTTAGCACTCTTACCTTGCGAGTGCTAAGTCTAGCGAACCCTGGCCACCCCCAGCAACCGAACCGGGGGCGGTCACACCCCCTTGATGAAGGCGACGGTCTCCCCGAGACCGTCCTCCAGATGGGTCCATGGCCTCCAACCCAGCTCCCGCTCGGCCAGGGTGGCGTCCAGGGCGGTCCGGCGAACCTCGCCCGGTGGGACCGGACCGAACTCGGGATCCTCATCCACGCCGCAGATCTCGGCCAGCATGCGGTGCAGGAGGTTCACGCTCGTCTCGAGCCCGGTGCCGATGTTGACCAGCTTCCCGGACCCCCGGTCGATGGCGCGGCTGAACGCGTCGGCGGTATCCGCGACGAACACGAAGTCGCGCGTCTGATTGCCGTCACCGTTGATGATCGTCGTCTCACCCTTGATCATCCGATTCGCGAAGATCGCGATCACCCCGGCTTCCCCGGTGGGATCCTGGCGTGGCCCGTAGACATTGGCGAGGGCAAGCTGCGTGTGCTCGATCGAGCTGAATCGCTGATAGAGGGCAAGGTAGTCGCCGGCCGCCTTTTTCGACACGCCGTATGCGGACAAGGGTCGCCCGGCCGCCGCAGCCGTCTCTTTCGCCGGCAGCCTGCGCTGCTCCCCATAGATCGTTCCGCCCGAGGCCGCATAGACAATCTTGCGCGTCTCGGCGGCGACCGCGCATCGGATGACATTGATCGTCCCCAGGATGTTCACCTCGGCGTCGAGGCGCGGGTCGCGGCTGGAGATCGTGACGCTCGATTGGGCGGCAAGGTGCATCACAACCTCGGGCTGATGGCGCTCGAACAGTGCCGCGAGCGCGTCGGCGCGGATGTCGAGGTGCTCGAAGGAGAACTCCTTGCCGTAGGAGCGTGCCTCGCCGAGGTTCGCGATGCGGCCGCTCGAGAGATCGTCGACCGCGATGACCCGCCTGCCCTCCGCGAGCAGACGGTCGCACACGTGCGAGCCGACGAACCCGGCAGCGCCGGTGACGAGGATCGTGCCGCCGTCCGCGCTCACGCGAGCGGGAGCCCCGGTTCGGCGCCGACGTCGTACGACGATCGCTCCCCTCGCGCCAGCCGAGCCTGTCCCGCCGCAGCGATCATCGCCGCGTTGTCGGTGCACAGCTCGATCGACGGGAAGAGCAGCCGTAGGCCCTTCGCTTCCGCCTCGGCCGTCATCCGCTCGCGCAGACGTGTGTTCGCAACGACGCCTCCGCCCAGGAGCAGCGTTCCAACGCCCTTCTCTTCCGCGGCCGCGATCGTCTTCTGGACCTGGACGTCGACGACCGCCTCCTGGAACGACGCGGCGAGATCCTCGATGGCCATCTCGCGTCCGGCTGTCTGCTCCGCCTTCACGTACCTGATCACCGCGGTCTTCAGGCCCGACAGAGAGAAGTCATAGTTGCCGGATCGCGCCATCGCTCGGGGGAAGTCGACCGCGGCGGGATCCCCGTGTTGGGCGAGCCGGTCGATCTCCGGGCCTCCCGGATAACCGACGCCGAGGAACCTCGCGATCTTGTCGAACGCCTCTCCTGCCGCATCGTCGAGGGTCTGCCCCATGATCTCGTACCGGTGCTCCTCGGGCATGTGGACGAGCATCGTGTGACCGCCCGAGACGAGCAGCACCACGTAGGGAGGCTCGGGGGGGCCATGCTCCAGGAAGTTCGCGTAGATGTGACCCTCCAAGTGGTTCACCGCCACGAGCGGAACGTCGAGGGCGAGCGCGACCGCTTTCGCCGACGCGAGCCCGACGAGGAGCGCTCCCACAAGCCCCGGCCCGCGGGTCACCGCAATGGCCTCCACGTCGGGCCAATCCGTTTCGGCCTGGCGCATGGCCTCGTCGATCAACGGGTTGAGGCGCTCGAGATGCGCTCGGGACGCGAGCTCGGGGACGACGCCACCGAATCGCCCGTGGATCTCATGCTGGCTCGCGAGCACGTTCGAGAGCACCTTCAGGTCCTCGACAACGGCGACCGCGGTCTCGTCACACGACGTCTCGATGCCGAGGACTCTCACCAGGGCCGGACTCCCTCGGGCAGGTCGGTAACCAGCTTGCGCAGCACCTGCTCGTACTGGGGATCGCGGATGTCGTCGGTCCACATCACCAGCGCATCCTCGCTCGTCTCCTGGTAGTAGCCCTTGCGAACGCCGACCGGGCGGAAGCCGAAGCGAGCGTACATGCGCTGGGCCGCCCAGTTCGTCACCCGGACCTCGAGCGAGACGGCATGCGCACCCATGCGCTGGGACTCCCGGATCAGCTCGTACATGAGCCTCGTGCCGATCTTGTGCCGCTGGTGGTCGGGGTCGACGGCGATCGTCGTGACGTGCGACTCCTCGCCGTAGGAGATCAAGCCGGCGTACCCGAGCACGTCCCGCCCGCCGAGCGCGACCAGGTAGCAGCGGGTCCGCCCCGACGAGATCTCCGAGAGGAACAGGCTCGGGCTCCACGGTCGCGGATAGACGGCACGCTCGATCGACATGACGCCACGCAGGTGGCGGCGGCGCATACCGGTGATCTCGAGGTCAGGCGACTCTGCCTGCTCGAGACCAGTTGATCTCCGCATCGGACTTCCTCACGTAGTGGGGGATCAGATCCTCGGCCCGCCCGGTCTCCTCTCGTAGGAACCGGGGAAGAGCCAGCTCCAGCAGCTCGATCGCGCTGGGGAACGCGGTGGACGTGGTCGCGAAGTCGAGCGGTGTCCCCGCCTCCTCGAGCACACGTCGGTACAGAAGAGCGCCTCCGCCGACCATCAACGTCTCCTCGCCGGAGGCCTCGAGGTCCGCCCCAAGTCGCTCCGGCGGCCCGACGAGATAGTCGCTCTCCCGGGCGACTCCCCCGGGAACCGCTCGGTAGAACGCGTAGTAGACCTCGCCGCGTTTCCCATCGCTCACCGCACAGATGCGCGACCGCGTGTACCGCACGGAGAAGGCGAGGACGTCCAGGGAGCCGATGCCCACCACCGGCACCCGCAGCACCTGGGCGAATGCGCGAGCGGTCGCGATGCCAACGCGAAGCCCCGTGAACAGACCGGGTCCAAGGCCGACCGCGACGCCGCTGATCTGCGGAGGCCGCACCTCCGTGAGCTTCAGGAGGTGATGGATGGCAGGAACCACGGCTTCGGAGTGGCCCACGCCCCAGGAGACGAGCTCGGAGGCGAGCACGCCCTGCTGGGTGCCGAGCGCGACCGAGGTTTGCGGCGTCGATGTCTCGACCGCGAGGACCAGCACCTACGCCGCCTTCCATGGCTGAAGGGCGTTCTCGAGGCGCTCCCACCGGGCGGCCCACGCGGGGCCGCGGGCGCTCACGCGAAGCCTGCGCGTGTCGCCCTCCTCTGTTCCGAGCTCGACCCGCAAATGGCTGTCCGGGAGCAGCGCCTCGACCGCGTCACCCCACTCGACGAACACCACACCGGCGGGATCGAGGAGGTCCTCGAACCCCAGATCGAGGACCTCTTGGAGCCGGTCGAGCCGGTAGACATCGACGTGGTAGATCGGCATCTGGCCACGGTACTCGCGCACGAGGACGAACGTCGGCGACACCACCGGGCTCTCAACCCCAAGCGCCTTCGCCGCACCCTGCACGAAGGCGGTCTTGCCGGCCCCGAGCTCCCCCGTGAGGTTCACGACGTCTCCCGGTGTCAGCAGCTCGGCGAGGGCAGCGGCGACGCTGCGGGTCTCGTCGGCCGCCCGGGTCACGAGTTCGATCGATCCGCCCATGCGTCGCCCTCGCCTTCGATCCTCAGGCTCTCAGAACAGCCCGAGCTGTTCCTCGGGAAGGGCGATCACTGACGTCCCGATCTCGTCGAGCATGGCCCGAACCGTCGCGAAGTCCTCGCGCACCTGCTGCATCGTCTTGGAGGCAGCTCCTCCGCCCCGCAGCACCGCCGCGGGGTGAAAGGTCGGGATGACGGTGCGGCCGTTCCACGGGAATCGCTGGCCACGCACCCTCGTGATCCCGGCTTTCGTATCGAGGATGACGCGCGTCGCGAAGTTGCCGAGCGTCACGATGACCTTGGGGTCCACGAGCTCGACCTGCTGCGTGAGGTACGGGCGGCACGACTCGAGCTCGTCCGGAAGTGGATCGCGGTTCCCGGGAGGGCGACACAGAACGGTGTTCGTGATCCTGACCTCCTCGCGGTCCAGGCCGATCTCACCGAGAAGTGTGTTGAGGAGCTGCCCGGCCGCGC
Source organism: uncultured Actinomycetes bacterium (assembly GCA_964551945.1). Classification (GTDB taxonomy): domain Bacteria; phylum Actinomycetota; class UBA4738; order UBA4738; family CALAEC01; genus CAZKFH01. The sequence continues at coordinate 4,833 of CAZKFH010000084.1, forward strand.
CGACGAACGGCACACCCTTCATGTCCTCGTGGTATCCGGGGCCCTCGCCGACGAACATGAGGTCCGCGGTCGTGCTCCCGTCTCCGAACACGACCTGGGTTCGTCCCGCAGACAGGCGGCAACGCGTGCATGTCGACGCGGTCCTGGCGAGGTCTTCGAGTGCCGTGCTCATGTGTTGCGCCGCACCCCCCTACGGATCGCCCGGGCGAGGGCTTCCTCGGCCATCCGCTCCACCAATGGCTGGGGCGCGTCGACCCTGCCGGTGGCCAGTGTGAAGACGGTGTCTCCGTCCCACATTGTATGCGCGGGCCTCACCGCCCGGGCAAGGCCCTTGTGCGCGGCTGCTGCGAGCAAGTGCGCGCGCTCCTTCGTCAGCTTCGCGTCTGTCGCGACCACCGCGATGGTGGTGTTCGTTCCCGACCAGGGCGGGCGTGGCTCCTCGTGTTCGCCGTGTTCGTCCTGGGCAGCTCCCGCGATCACAGCGCCGTCGTCGTCCACGATCTCGCCGAGCGCATTGACGGCCGCGATCGCGCCCACCGTGACGCCCTGCTCCTCGACGGCGGCGGATCCGACCCCACCGTTGGTCGCATGATCCGGCCCGTAGACCTTCGCGATCGTCGCCCCCGTCCCGGCGCCCACGACTCCCTCGTCGACGTTTTCGGATGCGTGCTCGCACGCCGCATAGCCGCTCGCCGCATCCGGCCGCGCGGCGGCATCGCCAACCCCGAGATCGAACAACACGGCTGCGGGAACGATCGGCACTCTGGCGACGCCCGCGTCGAACCCCACGCCTCGCTCCTCGAGCCACCGGGCCACGCCGTCCGCCGCCGCGAGCCCGAATGCGCTCCCGCCAGCGAGAAGCACCGCATGCACCTCCTCCACGAGCATGCCCGGCCGCAGGAGGTCGGTCTCCCGGGTACCCGGTGCCCCGCCCCGAACCTCGCCCGAGCCGATCGTGCCCGGCGGAGGAAGGATCACCGTGCACCCCGTCCTGCCTTCGTGATCGGACCAGTGCCCGACCCTGATCCCCTGGACGTCGGTGATCACGGGTGCGCGCGGAGCGGATGGGACGCGCGGCTGTCGTCCACGTCCAGCATCTGGTCGAGGTAACCGGAGAGCACCCTGTTGAACACCTCGTGTCGCTCGAGCATCGAGATGTGACCGGCGCCCGTGATGACGACTGCACGCGCATCCGGCAAGGCGGCGCGAAGCGCCTGCGCGCTGGTCTTGGGGGTCAGGAGATCGCGATCTCCGACGATCACGAGCGAGGGAACGCGGATGTGATCGATCGCATGACGAAGGTCCATCTCGAGCAGGTCCCGAAGCGTGTGGATCCACACCTCCACCGGGGTGCGAGCCGAGATGCGGGCGACGTGCTCGACGTGGGTTGGCGAGGCGCCCGGCCCGAAGTTCGTCGCCCAGGCGATCAGGAACGTGAGATCCGCGCCGTAGCGGCGAACCCGGCGTTGAAATCGATCCGCGAGCTCCGGACGAGCCGTGTACCGATCCCCCACTCGGCGAAGCGCGGCTCCCATTCTCACTCCGAAGCCTCCGAATGCCTCGCGTGCCAGATCGGATGCACCCGTGTCGACAAAGACGGCCCCACGAACGCGCGAGCCGAACTCCTCCGGAAACTGGCGCGCGAACGAGAGCATCACCATCGCGCCCATGCTGTGCCCGATCAGGACCACCGGGCCCTGGGGAGCGGCGGCATCCAGCACCGCCATGAGGTCTTTTCCCATCGCGTCAAGGGAGTAGTCCCCGCCCGGTGGCTTCCCCGAGCGCCCGTGGGCTCGAAGGTCCACCAAGATGCACCGGTAGTCCTCGGAGAACTGTCGCCACTGGTAGTGCCAGGTCGTCATGTCGAGCGTGATCCCGTGGAGGAACACCAGCGTGGTGGCGTCCCGAGGTCCCGCCGCACGGACGTGGAGCGTGGTCCCGTCGGAGGAAACCACGTCGAGCTCCTCCGGCGGGAGCTCGTCGAGGTGCTCGCCCGCTTCGGCGTCCGGACGCTCGCGAAGGCGTTTGGCGGCCGCACGCTGCGCGATGACCGCCGCTGTGGCCGCGATCCCGGCGCTCGCGGCGCCGATCGCGAGCCTGCG
>CAZKFH010000085.1:0-6563 GCA_964551945.1 uncultured Actinomycetes bacterium
CCTTCATCCAGCTCACGGCCTGCCGAGCCGCGGTCGAGGCCGAGAACGCCCGCCGAGCCTGACCCCGTAACTCCGTTGCGAATCTGCGTCCCGAGTTGTACCTTTGTGAATCAAGAAAGCAAACCAACCCCTCTAGACGGAGACGAAACGACGGAGCACACACGAACGTTGACGACCACCCGAACAGCTCACAATCGGAGGTGGCGCGCAGGGCCGTAACCCGGCCCTGACGTTTCGTCGTTTCGTTCCTCGCCCGGAGGGTGGGCTGGCTCAGGTCGGCCCCCGACATGTCGGGAGGGACGATGGAGATCGCACTCGGCGTCCTCGGGATTCTCGCGGGCGCCGCCATCGGCATCGGCATCCAGCGCTACCGCTCTCTGCGGGATGTGGAGTCGTCCGAGACCAAGGCTCGACGCCTGGTCACGGAGGCCGAGACCGAGGCTCAGGAAACCGTTCAGAAGTCACTGAAAGAGGTCAAGGACGAGATCGCGGGGATGCGCCGTGAGGCGGAGGAGGACATCCGCACGCGACGGGAGGAGTCCCGTCGGCGGGAGGAGACCCTCTCGAAGCGCGAGGCGCAGATCGAGGCCAAGGTTCCCGAGATCGAGAAGGCCGAGAAGCTGCTCCAAGAGCGAAACAGGAAGCTCGAGCGCACCGCCGAGGATCTGGAGAACGCTAGAGAGGGACAGAAGCGCCAGCTGGAGAAGGTCGCCCAGATGACGGCGCAAGAGGCCAAGAACGCGCTCATCTCGCAGCTCACCGACGCCGCAAAGCGAGACTCGATGGCAACGATCCGGGAGATCGAGCAGCAGGCCCGTGAAGAGGCGGAGGCCAGGGCTCGCAAGGTCGTCACGATCGCCATCCAGCGGGTCGCCTCGGAGCAAACCGCCGAGTCAACGGTGTCGGTGTTCACCCTGCCGTCGGATGACCTCAAGGGCCGCATCATCGGCCGCGAGGGCCGGAACATCCGCGCCTTCGAGGCCCTCACGGGCGTCAACCTGATCATCGACGACACGCCGGAGGCCGTCGTGCTGTCGAGCTTCGACCCCGTGCGACGCGAGATCGCCCGGCAGACGCTCGACAAGCTCGTACAGGACGGACGGATCCAGCCCGCGCGCATCGAGGAGATGTTCGAGCGGGCGACACGGGAGGTCGAGGAGCAGATCAAGCGATCGGGTGAGTGGGCGATCGCCGAAGTGGGGATCACCGAGATCCATCCGGAGATGATCCGTGTCCTCGGTCGCCTGCAGTACCGGACGTCGTACGGGCAGAACATCCTCAAGCACCTCGTCGAGTCCGCGCACATCGCGGGCGTGATGGCCTCAGAGCTCGGGGTCGACCCGACGCTCGTGAAACGCGGGGCGCTGATGCACGACATCGGCAAGGCGCTGACGCACGAGGTTGAGGGCTCGCACGCCCTGATCGGTGCCGAGCTCGCCCGCCGACTGAAGGAGCCGCCGGAGGTCGTGCACGCGATCGAGTCTCACCACGGCGAGGTCGAGCAACGCACGGTCGAGGCGGTGCTCGCTCAGGCGGCGGACGCGATCAGCGGATCCCGGCCCGGCGCACGCCGCGAGTCGATCGAGCAGTACGTGAAGCGGCTCGAGCGGCTGGAGGAGATCTGCGAGGCGCAGCCGGGCGTCGCGAAGGTCTTCGCGATGCAAGCGGGCCGCGAGGTCCGCGTGATGGTCAAGCCCGAGGAGATCGACGATGTGGCCTCGCAGGTCCTCGCGCGGGAGATCGCCAAGCAGGTCGAGGAGGAGCTGCAGTACCCGGGCCAGATCAAGATCACGGTGGTGCGGGAGACGCGAGCGGTGGAGGTGGCGAAGTAGGGATGGATCGCCGCTATCTGATCCGCACGTTCGGCTGTCAGATGAATGAGCATGACTCCGAGCGCATCGCGGGCGTGCTGGAGGCCGACGGTATGACCGCGGTCGACGATGCCGATCAAGCGGAGGTCGTCGTCGTGAACACGTGCGCGGTCCGCCAGAACGCGGACGACCGGCTCTACGGCACCCTTGGTCATCTGAAGTCGGTAAAGGATCGCCGGCCCGGAACGAGGATCGTGGTGGCCGGCTGTCTCGCGCAGAAGGACCGGGGCGAGATCCAGCGCCGCGCGCCGTGGGTCGACGTGGTCGTAGGGACGCATGCACTGCCGAACGTGCTCGAGCTGATCCGGCGTGCGGAGCACGAAGGACCGCAGATGGACGTGGCGGAGTACACCGACACGTTCCCCAGTGCGCTTCCGGCTCGGCGCGAGGTGCCGCACCACGCGTGGGTGAGCGTCTCGGTCGGCTGCGACAACGCGTGCACCTTCTGCATCGTGCCGCTCGTCCGGGGCGCGCAGCGCTCCAGGGCGCTCGGCGACATCCTGGCCGAGGTGCAGGGCCTCGCGTCCCAGGGCGTGGTCGAGGTGACGCTGCTCGGGCAGAACGTGAACACCTACGGCCGCGACCTCACGATCCCCGGCTCGTCCCGTACCCCCCTGTTCGGCGCCCTGCTTCGAGCGGTGGATGGCGTCGAGGGGATCGAGCGGATCCGGTTCACCAGTCCCCACCCCCACGACTTCACGCCGGACGTCGTCGAGGCGATGGCCGAGTGCCGCAACGTCTGCGAGCACATCCACTTCCCGCTCCAGTCCGGCTCCGACCGGATCCTCAAGGCCATGCGCAGGTCGTACCGCTCCGCCAGGTACCTCGACTGGCTCGCTCGCATCCGTGAGGCCGTGCCCCGGGTGGCCGTGACCACCGACATCATCGTGGGGTTCCCGGGCGAGACGGAGCACGACTTCCTCGAGACCCTTCGGGTGGTCGAGGAGGCGCGGTTCGATGCGGCTTTCACGTTCCAGTACTCGCCGCGTGCCGGGACCGAGGCGGCGGATTACGAGGAGCAGGTCCCGAAAGAGGTCGTTCAGGAGCGATTCGAGCGCCTGGTCTCTATCCAGGAGCGGATCTCCGCAGAGCGCAACGCCGCGCTCGAAGGAACGATCGTGGAGGTGCTCGTGGAAGGCCATGGCCGAAAGGGGGGTCTGCAGGGACGTACGCGAACGAACAAGGTGGTGAACTTCCACGGTGAAGGGCTCCCCGGAACTTTCGCCGACGTCCGCCTGACCCGCTCGCACCCGCACCACCTCATCGGCGAGCTCGTGGCCGCGAGTGTCCCGGCGTGACCTCGACGCGCACCGCTCCTGCCCGTCCCCCTCTGTCAATGCCCACGGCTGCACCGATCGCGCTCGTGGGCTCCACCGCATCCGGAAAATCCACGGCGGCGATCGAACTCGCGACCCGCTTGGGTGCGGAGATCGTCCTGATCGACTCGATGACCGTCTACCGGGGGATGGACGTCGGAACCGCGAAGCCGTCGGAGAGCGAGCGGCGCGGCATTCCTCACCACCTGGTGGACGTGGCGGATCCCTCGGAGTCGTTCTCGGTTTCCGCGTTCCAGCGCCTGGCTCGGGAAGCGATCGCGGACATCCGGGAACGCGACCGCATGCCGTTCCTGGTCGGTGGCTCCGGTCTCTACTTCCGTGCGGTGGTCGACGACCTCGAGTTCCCAGGCACCGATCCGGCGCTGCGCCGCAGCGTGGAGGCGGAGGCCTCGGCGCTCGGGTCCAAGGCGATGCACGCCAGGCTCGCGGCGTTCGACCCGGACGCGGCGTCCAGGATGGAGCCGACGAACCTGCGACGGATCGTCCGGGCCCTGGAGGTGGCAGCGCTGACGGGTCGCCCGTTCTCCTCGTTCGCTGCGGGATGGGACCGCTATCCTGATGATCGAGTGCGCGCGGCAGGCGTGATGGTGCCGGCCGAAGCGCTCCACACACGGATCGAGGAACGAGCGCGGCGGATGGTCGAGGGCGGTCTGATCGAGGAGACCACGAGACTCCTGGGTGGCGGGGCACGGCTCCAGCTCACGGCCTCGCAGGCGATCGGGTACGCGGAGGCCGCAGAGCACCTCGCGGGAAGGATCACGCTCGAGGAGGCGTTCGAGACCATCGTGCGCAGGACGAAGGCGCTGGCCCGTCGTCAGATGGCCTGGTTCAAGCGAGATCCTCGGATCAGGTGGTTCGAGGCGGGATCCGCGATGGAAGCGGCCGACGAGATCGAGGAGCACTACCGGACATGAGATTCTCGAAGTACCACGGCACCGGCAACGACTTCGTGATGATCGAGGACGTGGTCGACAAGGTGTCGCTCTCGCCGGCCCTTGTCGCGGCACTCTGCGACCGCCACGCGGGCGTCGGTGCGGACGGCGTCATCCGCATCGCGCCGTCCGACAAGGCCGACTTCTTCATGGACTACTGGAACTCTGATGGCGCGACGGCCGAGATGTGCGGCAACGGCATCCGCTGCCTCGCGAAGCTCGCCTTCGAACGCGGCCTCACGCGCGAGACGGAGATGGACGTGGACACGAGGGGCGGCGTGAAGCACATCGTGCTCGACGTGGCCGACGGCACGATGCGGAGCGCGCGGGTGGACATGGGTCCGCCGACGCTCGATCGAGCGAGCATCCCGATGGCCGGTGGTGGCTCCGAGCGTTTCGTGGACGAGCCGTTCCCCGATGCCGGACCGCAGTACCGAGCCACCGCGGTCTCGATGGGCAACCCACACCTGGTTCTGGTGGGCGCCGACGACCTGTCATCGCTCGACCTGCCTCGCGTGGGCCCGCCGCTCGAGCATCATCGCGACTTCCCGCAGGGCACGAACGTCGAGTTCATACGCGTGGATGACGGGATCGTGCATGCGCGTGTCTGGGAACGGGGCTCCGGCGAGACGATGGCGTGCGGAACGGGTGGGTGCGCTTCGCTCGTTGCCGCGAACCTGGTCGGGCTCAGCGGCCGGACCGGGACCGTCCGGTTCCCCGGCGGCGACCTCGAGATCGAGTGGGCCAGCGACGATCGCGTGTACCTGACGGGCCCGGCCACCTTCGTGTTCGATGGAGATCTCTCAGACGAGTGGGTTGCCTCGCTCAGCGAGGGAGCGAGCAAGTGAGGATCGCCGATCGTGTTGCCGGGCTTCCTCCATACCTGTTCGCGGAGCTCGACAAGAAGATCGCGGCGAAGCGGGCCGAGGGAGCGGACGTCATCTCGCTCGGCGTCGGCGACCCGGACCACCCGACGCCTCCGCACATCGTCGATGCATTGAAGGAGGGTGCGGAGGACCCGACGACGCACCAGTACCCCTCGTACTACGGCTCGCCGGGACTTCGAAAGGCGATCGCGGACTGGTACCTGCGGCGATTCGGCGTGGAGCTCGATCCGGAAACCGAGGTGCAGCCCCTGATCGGCTCGAAGGAGGGGATCGCCCACCTCCCGTGGGCCTTCGTGGACCCGGGCGACGAGGTTCTGGTGCCGGATCCAGGCTACCCGGTGTACGAGATCGGGACCCGGCTTGCGGGGGGCACGCCCGTCTCCCTGCCGCACACTCCCGAGCGCGGGTTCCTCCCCGATCTCTCCTCCGCAACGGCCGGCGAGCGCACGAAGCTGATGTGGCTCGGGTTCCCGTCCAACCCGACCGCGGCGACGGCCGAGCTCCCCGTGTTCGAGCAGGCGGTCGGCTTCGCGCGTGACCACGACCTACTCCTGGCCCACGACGCGGCGTACTCGGAGATGACGTTCGATGGCTTCGTCGCCCCCAGCGCCCTGCAGGTGCCCGGCGCCAAGGACGTCGCCGTCGAGCTCGGCTCCGCGTCCAAGACGTTCAACATGACCGGCTGGCGCGTGGGCTGGGCGGTCGGGAATGCCACTGCGATCCGGGCGCTCGCGACCGTCAAGACGAACATCGACTCGGGGATCTTCGAGGCGGTGCAGCGCGCCACGATCGCGGCGCTGAACGGCCCGATGGATTTCCTCGAGGAGCAGCGCGGGATCTACCAGCGGCGCCGCGACCTGCTGGTCGGGACCCTGAACGACCTCGGGTGGGATCTCAAGCCGCCACTCGGCTCCTTCTACGTCTGGCTGCCCACGAAGGACGGCATGACCTCCGCCGAGTTCTGCGACCTGCTGCTCGATCGAGCCGCCCTGGTCGCTGCGCCCGGAGCCGGGTACGGGCAGCAGGGTGAAGGATGGATCCGCTTCTCCCTGACCGTCCCGGACGACCGCCTCGAGGAGGCGGTGGCACGGTTGCGCAAGGCGCTCGAGTAGCCGTGCCGCGCGACACACGAGCCGTTTCCGAATCCCCGCTCTCCGCCACCTGGCGTCCGGCCGTTCGTGAGGCCGCGGTGCTCGTCGGGATCGGGCGGGACGAGACCGACCTCGAGGAGCTCGCCGCGCTCGCGGACTCCGCCGGTGCGGAGGTCGTCGGCAGGCTGGTGCAGCACCGGGAGCGTCCCGATCCGACCACGTTCATCGGTAAGGGGAAGCTCGAGGAGCTGCACGCGCTGGTGCACTCTCGCGATGCGCGCCTCGTCGCGTTCGACGACGAGCTGACACCCGCGCAGCTGCGCAACCTCGAGCAGCGCCTTGGGACCAAGGTCATCGATCGCACGGCCCTGATCCTCGACATCTTCGCGTTGCACGCCAGGTCCAGAGAGGGCAAGACCCAGGTCGAGCTCGCGCAGCTCAACTA
>CAZKFH010000086.1:0-6114 GCA_964551945.1 uncultured Actinomycetes bacterium
CGGTGTTGTTCTTGAACAGGTAGACGTCGCCGGAGATGCCCTCCTCGTGGAGCCGGAGCTCCGCCGCCCCGAGGAGCGCCTCGAGCACCCGCTCCCCTGCCTTGTCGTGCGCGACCAGATCGAGCACCGAGTCGCACTCGGGCGTCGCGTACTCGGGATGCGAACCGACGTCGAGGTACAGACGCGCACCGTTCTCCAGGAAGACGTTCGAGGACCGTCCCCAATGCACGACGCGCCGGAAGAGGTAGCGAGCGACCTCGTCGGGCGAGAGCCGGCGCTGACCCCTGAAGGTGCAGGTGACGCCGTATTCGTTCTCGAGCCCGAAGATCCGCCGTTCCACGTACTCAGTGTAGGCGGTGCATTGGGAAAAAACGGTCGTCTAGCAGGGCAGATGGTCTCCTCGAAAAGGGAATTGCCACCTCCGTGTCGAACTCATATAGATGGACCGACAGCGACTGGGAGACGTTCTCCCCGAGTACTCGCTCGAGCTCGCGGAGCGACTGCGGGCTGGCGACTGGGCGCACCTGGCCGATTCGGTACAGGATGTCCGGTTCTCGAGCATCTTTGTCGCCGACGATCGGTGCGGCTTCCTCATCGCCTCGCACTCCTCCGAGCGCATCGGCGCGCTCCGAGTGGAGCTCGCGGAGGAAACCGTCGAGATCAAGTTCGATCGGATCGTCTACATCGAGATCCGTGGACCCGCCCCCGTGAAGCTCGCGATCCGCGGGCTCACGGCCGCCGCCGCGGCGATCTAGCCCAGCAGGGCGGCGAGCTCTTCGTCGGTCAGACGGTGGAACTTGCGACGCTTCCGGGTGCGGTCGAGCACGGCAACCTCGAGTCTGGCCGGCGTGACCTCCTCGCCCTCGTCGTTCTGTGACCGGATCGATTCGACGCCGAGCCGCACGGCGTCCGCGAGCGCCATCTCCGAGCTGTAGCCGCCGCCCAGACGGTCCGCGAGATCCACGGACTCGCCACCCATCGCGACGAACCCATCCTCATCGGTCACGCTGCCGTCGTACAGGATGTGGAACAGCTCATTGTCCTCGGGCCGCTCCCCCACCTGCGCGACCAGGAGCTCGACCTCGTAGGGCTTCATCTCCTGCGTGAAGATGTTCGCGAGCCCCTGCGAGTACGCGTTCGCGATGCTCTTCGCGGTGACGTCGTCGCGGCCGTACGAATACCCACGGAGATCGGCGAGGCGAACTCCGGCGATCCTGAGGTTCTCGAACTCGCTGTACTTCCCCACCGCGGCGAACGCGATGCGGTCGTACAGCTCGGAGATCTTGTACAGATGCGTCGAGGGGTTATCCGCGATGAACAGGATCCCGTCCGCGTACTCCATCGCGACGACCGGCTTGCCGCGCGCGATGCCTTTCACCGCGAAGTCGGAGCGGTCCTTCATCATCTGCTCCGGCGGGACATAGAACGGCATCGGCATTACTGGCCCTCCCCCCTACGCGCCAGGATGGCCTCAAATGCGCCCCGAACCTCGTCGACGGGCACCTCGTTGACTCCTTCGGCGGTGACGACGAACACCGACGGGTAGATGCCGCGTGTCGGATCGGGGCCGCCGGTTGCGACATCGGCTTCACCCGCATCGACCAACGACTCGACCGCCGCCTCGATCGCGCCGGCGCGGTCCAGGTCGCGCCGCCACCGCTTCTTCAAGCTCGCCTTGGCGTCCCGACTCCCGGAGCCGGTGGCGTTGTAGTCGATCTCCTCGTACCGTCCGCCGATGGCATCGTAGCGGAAGATGCGCCCTTCGTGCCTTGCCAGGTCGAAACCGGCGTAGATGGGTACGACGACAAGACCCTGCATGATCAGGGGGAACGAGGCGCGGAGGAGCTGTGCCAGGCGATTGGCCTTGCCCTCCAGCGAGAGGGTCTCCCCCTCGACCTTCTCGTAATGCTCCAGCTCGGTCTGGAACAAGCGGACGGTCTCGATCGCCTGCCCCGCGACGCCTGCGATCCCGACCACGGAGTACTCGTCCGTGGGGAAGACCTTGTCCATGCGGCTATCGGCGATGTAGTAGCCCTCGGTGGCGCGGCGGTCCCCCGCCATCACCACGCCATCGGCGTATCGAAGGGCGATCACGGTCGTGCCGTGCGCCGACAGCGAGCCGAGGTCCACGCCGGAGAGATCCGTTGCCTGGAGCGGGTCGGTCCCGCTGCTTCGCATCAGGTTCAGGAAACTCGGGTCCGCACCGAAGCCGGGAGTCTCGGGCGTCACTGGCCGCCTTTTTGTACGTACGACTTGATGAACTCCTCGGCGTTCTCCTCCAGCACCTCGTCGATCTCGTCGAGGATCTCGTCCATCTCCTCTTTCAGCTTCTCGCCCTTGGCCTGCGACGTCGTCTGGCCGCCATCGGAGTCGCCTCCGCCCGAACCGCCACCCTTCTTCTGCGTCTTCTTCTGTTCCTGCTCCGGCAACAGCCAACCTCCTCGTTGGGAACTGCACCATTGTAGGGCCGGATCCGGGATCCCTCCCGATCTCAGCCCTGAAGGAGCTTGACCAGCGAGGCCGCGTCCCCGGCCTTCTCGAAGAGCCCCTCGACGTGCTCGCGGGTCCCTCGCAGGGGCTCGCGCATGGGGACCCGCTGCAGCGCGTCGGTCCCGACGTCGAAGATGATCGAGTCCCAGGACGCTGCCGTGATGGCGTCCGGGTAGCGGCGGATGCAGCTCCCTCGGAAGTACGCGCGCGTGTCCTCCGGAGGCTCGTTGGCCGCACGGCGAACCTCCTCCTCCGTGGCGAGGAGCTCCATCTTTCCGGACTTGACCAGGCGGTAGTAGAGGCCCTTGTCCTGCCGGACGTCGTGGTACTGGAGATCGATCAGCGCGAGCTTCGGGTCGTCCCACTCGAGGCCGTCTCGGTCCCGGAACCCTTCGATGAGCCGATACTTCGCCACCCAGTCGAGCTCCCGATGGAGCTTCATCGGGTCGTCTTCCAGGGCACTGAGGGTCCCCTCCCACCGGTCGAGGATCTCGGCGTTCATGGAGACGTCCTCGTTCTCCTTCACCCACTTCTTCGCGTGGTCGAGGTACTCCCACTGGAGCTCGAGCGCGCTGATGGTCCGGCCGTCCGCCATGCGGACCGTCGCCGTCAGCGTGGGGTCCCAGGAGATCTCGTGCAGGGACTGCACCGGGTTGTCGAGCGTGAGATCCGGAAGCCACTCGTCCTCGATCATCTTGAGCGTGAGGGCGGTCGCCCCGAGCTTTAGGTACGTCGAGATCTCGGACATGTTCGCGTCGCCGATGATCACGTGGAGACGCCGGTACTTGTCGGGGTCCGCGTGCGGCTCGTCGCGTGTGTTGATGATCGGGCGCTTCAGGGTCGTCTCGAGCCCGACCTCGGCCTCGAAGTAGTCGGCGCGCTGCGTCAGCTGGAACGGAACCTCGCGATCCTCGGCCCGTCCGGGGTCGGTCCCCACACGTCCCGCGCCCGTGTAGATCTGCCGCGTCACGAAGAACGGAGTCAGGTCCTGCACGATCCTGGAGAACGGCGTGCTGCGGGACACGAGGTAGTTCTCGTGCGTTCCGTACGAGTTCCCCTTGGAGTCGGTGTTGTTCTTGTAGATCGCCAGGCGCTCACCCGGCGGGAGCATCTCCGAGGCGAGCTCCAGCGAGCGCTCGAGGATCCGCTCCCCCGCCTTGTCGTGCACGACGAGCTCCCGGGGGTTCGTGCACTCGGGTGTTGAGTACTCGGGATGAGCGTGGTCGACGTAGTAGCGCGCACCGTTCGGCAGGATGACGTTCGCCAGCCCGAGGTCCTCCTCGGTCGGCTCGCGCTCCTGGACCGGCTCGAAGCCCCGGGCGTCCCTGAGGGGGCTCTCCTGCTCGTAGTCCCACCGGATGCGCCGAAGCTCGCCGGCGAACGAGTTGATGAGGATGGACGACGCGAGAACGGGGTTGAAGTCGGGGGTCCCGGGCGTCGAGATGCCGTACTCGGTCTCGATGCCCATCACCTTTGGGATCGCCATGGCGACCTCAAGGATAGGGCCTTCGGGACCCTATCTACAGGAAGGTGCTGTTTAGGGTTTCGACCAGACCTCGTACAGGGCGCGTCTGACCTGGTCGTCGGCCGCGAAGTACTGATCCGTCGTGCTCCGGTTGGGAAGCGGCACCTCGCCGTTGAGGACGCGGACGGCCAGCGCCTGCGCAACGCGATCCACCGCCCCGTATCCGATCTGGATGAACTCGGGATATTGAGCAGGAACGTCCGTCCACTTGACCGGTGTGGGCATGTACGGGCCCGCCGCGCAGACCGGACCATCGTCCGACTGGGCCGCCGGACGGGCCGTGGCCGTCTTCAGGAGCACCGAGCGGAACTCCGCGCTGGTGAACACCCCGTCGGCCAGGGGACCCGATGGGGAGAGGCCCGCGGGTCCGGATGCCACGATGCCATTCTCGAAACCGGTGTTGAGATCGCCGAGCAGCCGGCGTGCCTCGAGCAGGATCTTCCCGGCGCCGCCGGCGACGTACGGGGTTGCACCGGATGTGCCTCCGGCCACGCGCTCACCCGACTGCGACGTGTGGTTGCGCACGGCGCCCCAGGCATCGCAGGAGTCGGCGACGATGTGCGGGGAGAACCCGGGCCAGGTGTTCATGTAGCCGGAATCGTGACCACCGACGATGTACCCGGAGATCCCGAAGTGCGCCGCCAGGAGGGTTGGGTGTCCGAGGACACCGCCACGGAAGGCCGCGCCGTTGCCCGAGGCCCAGAACGCGGCGTGTCGCTGGTTAGCGCGCTCGATCTCCCTCACGAGCGGGGGGTTGGCGGTCAGCAGGCCGGCTGCGCCCGTGGGCTCCCATCCGGGGACGATCGGTCCCCAGGAGTTGGACTGCGCGTCCATCCAGGCGCTGTTGTCGGCGGCCCACTTCACGGCGGCGATCGTGGGGGCGTTCGACGCGCCGGGGTTCACGAGGTTGACGGAGCCCGGGAACTGGATCATGACAACCCGGCAGTCATGGGCGACGCAGGCACCGTATTCGTTCGAGGCCCCGCGCGAAGACACCATGGTCCCGTGGCCGTTGTAGTCGAGGATCTCCGTCCCTGACGTGGGGAGGGTGTTGCACGCAGCATCCACGGCGGGGTTCGTCGAGTAGGCGCCGATGATCCGTGTGCCGGGGAACCAGTACAGCTTGCCGGGCTGGACGCTCTTCCAGAGGAGGCAGTCGTTCTTGACGGCCTCCGCCCAATCGGGCTCGTCGAGCGTGATCGGCAGTGCGATCGCGTTCGCGGGATATTCCGGGATGTACGTCGAGGGGTGCTCGTAGGCATAGGGATCATCCGTGCGGAAGACCTCGTGGTACGGGTTGATGCCGGTATCGATAAACCCGACGACAGACTTCGGGGTTGGAGGCGGAAGCTCGGGTGTCTGCGCGTGCGCGGCACCGACCAGCGAGAGTGACAAAAGGGCCAACAGCGTCGAACGCAAGAGGATTCTCATACCAAAGGGTTCCGCCCCGGCAGGGCCAGCCCCTTTGTTCAAATGGACAAATCGAGTCTCCGAGAGGGGTTGCGGTGAGGCTTAGAGGTACTGGCCGGGGCTGACGCGCTCGACCTGGCGGCTGCCCTCGCCGGTGGCGCGGTCGCCGAGGAGCGTGCGGACGTAGACGATCCGCTCGCCCTTCTTACCCGAGATCCGTGCCCAGTCGTCCGGGTTGGTCGTGTTGGGCAGGTCCTCGTGCTCCTTGAACTCCGCACGGATGGACTCGGTGAGGTCGTTGGCCTTGATGCCCTTCTCGCCGTGGTGCAGGAACCGCTTGATCGCGAGTTTCTTCGCGCGAGCGACGATGTTCTCGATCATGGCGCCGGAGTTGAAGTCCTTGAAGTAGAGGATCTCCTTGTCTCCGTGCTGGTAGGTGACCTCGAGGAACCGGTTCTCCTCCGAGGGCGCGTACATCCGCTCGATGGTCCGGGCGACCATGCGCTTGCAGGCGGCGGCTCCGTCTCCCTTCGAGGACTTCATCTCGTCCTCGTGGATGGGAACTTCGGGTGTGAGGTACTTCGCCATGATGTGCTTGGCAGATTCCTCGTCGGGCCGCTCGATCTTGATCTTCACGTCGAGCCGTCCCGGCCGAAGGATCGCGGGGTCGATCAGGTCCTCGCGGTTCG
>CAZKFH010000087.1:0-6109 GCA_964551945.1 uncultured Actinomycetes bacterium
CTGCACCGAGCCGGCCACGGGGGTGGGCACCAGGTCGGCGGTCGCCGAGGAGCCAAGCTCGACGAGTGGGAGCGTCAGGACCAGGGCCACGAGGGCGAGGGGCAGCTTGCGGGCGGCGGCGTTCCGGGATGAGGGCATTCCTGTCCTTTCGTTCGGAGGGCTTCATAAGGGTTTCGCCCCTGGGCATGCGATCTCCTGCTTCTGCCGTAACCTCCCCTCGTGAAGGGTCGAAGCACGCCCTTGGTCCTGGCGGCTGTGGTGCTGGCCGCCCTCTGGCTCCTCGGTCAGGGTGAGCGGGAGCGGAGCGGTCTGGGCGGCATCCCGGCCCCGCTGACCGGCGGGGATGTCGTGGAGCTCGAATCGGAGGGGGAGGAGGAGGGCGGCGCCCTCAACCCCATAGGAGAGTGGCTGTACGTCCAAACCGTGGGACCGGAGGGGCTCGCGAGGATTGACGCGTACGTCGTGGCGCTC
Source organism: uncultured Actinomycetes bacterium (assembly GCA_964551945.1). Taxonomy (GTDB): domain Bacteria; phylum Actinomycetota; class UBA4738; order UBA4738; family CALAEC01; genus CAZKFH01. The sequence goes on from CAZKFH010000087.1 coordinate 472, forward strand.
GAAGAGGCCGCATTGATCCGAACGAAGACCATGCGGGAACAGCCCGAGCTCGCGAAGGCAGCGTGGACCCGCTTGGGGCCGGCCCAGCGAGGCGGACGGGTTGCCGACGTCGCGATCGACCCGACGGCGGAGGACACTGCGTTCACGGCTACGGCGGCAGGGGGTGTGTGGAAGAGCGAGGACGCGGGCCTGACCTGGGCCCCGTCGTGGCCCCTCGACCTGACACCGTCCATTGGCGCCATCGCGATCGGTCGCGACGGGACCCTGTACGCGGGAACCGGGGACCCCGTCCCGACTCGTGCCTTCGTCGTCTCCGGGGGCGCGGGCATGTATGTCTCTCGAGATGCGGGGACGACATGGATCGCCGCCGGGCTGACGGACTCCGGCTCGATCGCACGCATCGCCACCGACCCCGAGGATCCCGAGCGCGTCTTCGCGGCCGCGGCCGGCCATCCGCTGGTTCCGGGCGGAAGTCGTGGTGTGTTCCGGACCGAGGACGGGGGGAGGAGCTGGCGCGAGGTTCTCGCTGCGCCGACAGACACGGCCGGTGCGCTCGACGTGGCGATCGACGCGCTCGACCCTCGCAACGTCCTCGCGGCGATGTGGGATCGCGACGGTGACGATCTGGTGGGGCCGGGATCGGGCCTATACCTGTCGAACGACGGCGGGGATCGGTGGACCGAGATCGAGCTCCCGGGAGCACCGAAGAAGCTCGGGCGCATCGGTGTGACCTTCGCTGCGTCGGACCCGAGGCGCGCGTACGCGATCGTGTCGAACGACACAGACGGCAGGGCCGTGGGCGTCTGGCGTTCCGACGACGGGGGCCGAACATGGGAGCGCACGGCTGCCGAGGCGGAGTCGCTCAGCCAGTCCCTGTTCGGATGGTGGTTCGGGCGCGTGTGGGTGGATCCCGTCGATGCCGGCCGCGTCTTCCTCGGGGGAACGACGCTGATCGAGTCGATGGATGGCGGAGACTCGTTCGTACCCGTTGGGCTGCCCGCGTCGAGCGCGCAAGGAGCGCCCATGAACCAGCACGCGATGGCGTGGGACGCTCGAGATGCGGGACTCGTCTACCTGGGCACCGACGTTGGCATGCTCCGCTCGGTCGCGAACGCGGGGAGCGGGTCGTGGGTGGCCGCGTCGAGGCAAGGGTGGGAGCAGGTGTTCAGCGCCTCAGGACCGTCGTGGACCACGATCGATCCCGCGTTGACGGCGGGACCGCAAGAGCCACCCCAAGAGCCGTACGGCACGGTGACGGTCGTGACGCCGACTCGATCGGATCCGGACATCGTGTACATGGGCACCGCCGAGGGAGCCCTCTGGCGGTCGACTGACCACGGTGAGACGTTCGACCGGCTCGACGACGCGCAGGGTCTCCTTCCGGACTCATGGGTGACGGCCCTCGTCGTGGATCCCAACGATCCCGATCGCGCGCACGTGGTCTTCTCGGATGCCGGAGGATCACAGGATCCGGCGCAGCTCATCACGACGACCGACGGCGGCTCGACGTGGATCGACGTGACCGGGGATCTCCCGGCCGCACCCGTCAACGACCTGGTCGAGCTCCCGGGAGATGCCGTGGCAGTGGCCACCGATGTGGGGGTGTTCCTCAGGTCCAGCGGTGGGGAGTGGTTCTCGGTAGGGAGCGGGCTCCCAGCGGTTCCGGTCATCGACCTCCGGTTCCGTGAAGGCTCTCTTGTGGCGTCGACGTTCGGCCACGGTCTTCAGGAAGTCGATCTGCCCTAGCGCGCTGGCAGGAATCCGGGCCTCCCACGGCGAATCAACAGGTTGATGGCCCGACGCTCCCGCACGCCCCGACGTGTGCCACCGCGCCCGATGAGGGTGCGGACCGGTGCCCTTCTCCTTGCCCTCGCGGTTCTCGGCGGCATGCGCCTCGTCGCCGCCGGTGGGGTGGATGGATTCGATGACCTGCTGAGCAGGGCGAGGACCGGCCCCGAGCTGGAAGGACCCCTTTCGCCCGCGGCCGATTGGCTGTACTCGCAGCGGGCAGGCGACCGCGGCGTGGTGACCGCTCGCTCGTACGAACGAGCGCTCGAGCAGGCGGCAGCATCGAAGGCTCGAACGGCTCGTATCGCTCCGGATCTCGCTGACGCTCCCTGGTCGCGGATGGGTCCGACGAACATCGGCGGGCGCGTCGTGGAGATCGCACTCGATCCCACGCCGGCCGACACCGTGTACGCGGCGACGGCGAGCGGCGGCGTGTGGAAGAGCACGGACGGCGCCGTGACGTGGTCCTCCTCGTGGCCGCCGGAACTCACCCAATCGATGGGAGCGATCGCGGTGGCCTCGGACGGCACGATCTACGCCGGTACCGGAGAGGCGAACCCGGGTGGCGGAAGCGTCGTGTGGGGAGGGACCGGCCTGTATCGCTCGAAGGACGGCGGAACGACCTGGCAGTCGATCGGGCTGCCGCTGTCCGGCGCCATCGGCCGTATCGCGGTCGATCCCTCGAACCCCCAACGCGTCTTCGTGGCCTCGGCGGGCAACCTTTTCGTGCCCGGCGGTGAGCGTGGCGTCTACCGCACCACCGACGGCGGCGACACCTGGCAGCGGGTGCTCGCGGGCGAGAACGCCACGACCGGGGCCATCGACGTCGCGATCGACCCGCAGAACCCCAACAATCTCCTTGCCGCGATGTGGGATCACGTGCGGCTTCCGACTCATCGCCTCTACGCCGGCGAGGGCTCCGGAGTGTTCCGCTCGACCGACGGCGGCGAGACCTGGACGGAGCGCATCCTGCCGGGCAACGTGCAACCCAAGGACGTCGGCCGGATCGGCGTGGGTTTCGCGCCCTCCGACCCGTCGCGCGCGTACGCGATCGTCGCGAGCAAGGCCGACGGAAACGGGGTCGGGCTGTGGCGATCGGACAACGGCGGCGCGACGTTCAGCAAGACGGGCGCAACCACCGGCGCATTGAGCCAGAGCAGCTACGGGTGGTGGTTCGGGAAGCTCTGGGTGGATCCGGCGAACAAGGACCGCGTGTTCGTCGCGGGCCTGGAGCTCGTCGAGTCGACCGATGCGGGCAACACGTTCAACGCCCACGGGGTCTCCACTGCCGGCGTGCTCCTCGGTGTGGTGCACCACGCGATGCCGCATGCGGACCAGCACGGGATGGTGTTCGACCCGCACAATCCCGGCCGCGTCTACCTGGCGAACGACGGGGGGGTCTACCGCTCCGAGGCGAACGGCAGGATCGGCTCGTGGGTCAATTCGGTCTCGCAGGGCTGGACCCAGCACTACAGCGTCGACGTGAACGAGCTGGCGCCTGATCAGGTCATCAGCGGGTTGCAAGACAACATGTGCCAACGCTCCGTTCCGGCGAACAGCCCGGCGACGCCGACGACCTGGACCAAGATCGGAATCTGCGGCGATGGTTTGCAGACACTGATCAACCCCGCCGATCCCACGTGGACTTACACCTGCGCTCAGTACGGTTCTTGTGGCGTCCAGCGCGCAGGGGTTCCCGATCCTCGCCGTCCCGGCCAGCTCGTCGGGGCGAAGCCTCCCGGCCAGCGGTACGGGTGGCTCACGCCCCTCGAGTTCGACCCGAGCAACCCCTCGATCATGTACTTCGGCAGCAACGTGCTCTCGAGATCGACGGACAACGGCATCACGTTCCAGGCGATCAGCGAGGACCTCACCACCGAGCCCGAGCAGCTCGATCCGAACCCGGGCTACCGCATCTACGGGACGATCACGACCGTCGCCGCCGCGAAGTCCAACCCGAACGTGCTCTACGTGGGTACCGACGATGGCTTGCTCTGGCGAACCTCGGACCTCGGGGGCACGTGGACACGACTCGAGGATCCCGACGACCCCGCCACGCCGGAGGACGAGAATGATCTTCCCGGCACGTGGGTGACCCGTGTCGCGATCGATCCCGCGAACGCCGACATCGCCTACGCCACCTTTTCCGGCTTCCGCAACGCCGACTCCACGCCACACGTCGTCAAGACGACCGATGGGGGCCAGACCTGGTCGAACATCAGCGGGAACCTTCCCGCGGCGCCGGTGAACGAGGTGATCGTCCTGCCGGGAGGCCGCCTCGCGGTTGCATCGGACATCGGAGTCTTCCTCACGTCGGACGGTGGGGAGACCTGGTTGACCGTGGGCTCGAACCTGCCGTTCGTTCCCGTCCTCGATCTTCGGTACCACCAGGCGACGAACACGATCACCGCGGCCACCTTCGGCCACGGCATCCAGCGGGTCACCCTGCCGTAGTCGGTGGGAGGACCGCCGGTTTAGCGGTGGATGCGGACCGGGGTTCCCAAGGGGATCAGCCGGGCGAGCTTGGAGATCGTCGCATTGTCCACGCGCACGCACCCATGGCTCACTTGTGAGCCGATCAGGCCGGGTTGGTTCGTCCCGTGGATCGCCACCTGCCCGTCGCCGCCGGCGAACGAGGTCAGTACCTCCGAGTACGCGGACAGGCCGTAGGCGTACCTGCCGTAGGGGCTCGTCGAGCTCTCGGGCTTCGCCAGGATCGTGGTGAAGAAGAGCCCGGTTGGCGTGGGTGTTCCGCCGGTGCCGATCGCGGCCTCGGCCTCGACTACTTCCTCGTCGTTGCGGTAGGCAGTGAGTTGGAAGTCGCTCAGGTCAACGTCGATCTTGTAGGGGTTGGTCGCCAGCTTCACATCCGTGTCTCGTACCCATCCCTCGCTCCCGTTCGGGCGCATCGGAAGGAGAACGCGGATCCAGTCGCCGGTATCCTCCTGTACCAGGAACACGCGAGGCGTTCCGAACGGGCCGGGGTGCTCGAACGTCGCGAACGGTTTCTTCGCGTCGGGCTCCTTGTACGCCTTCACCAGCGGCACCGCGGCGGTGGCGACGAGTGACTCGGCCTCCGGGGACGGTTCGACCTCGGGCGCGACCGTAGGTGTCAGCACCGTCTCCGCGTAGGCCTGCTCCCCATCCGGGTCGGCCGCCGGCGTGTCCCCCCCCGCGCACCCGGACAGCAGGGTGATGGAGAGGGCAACGGCCGTGGCGATACGGAGGGTTCCGGTCACGAGATTCATCCTAGAGGCTGCATCGGCCAGCGCCGCCCGTACCTGGAGCAGATCAAGCATGCGAGAAGGGGCGGGTCCAGGGGGCCCTTTGCTAGAATCCGCGCGCCATGCCCCCCCGAACACGCGCGAAGCTCGCGGTCGCCGCCGCCGGAGTCCTGATCCTGGTCGCGTTCCCGTTGGCCGCGTCCGCGCAACAGTCCATCACCCCCGGGGTCACGCCCGCGCCGGCGAAGGAGTGGACGTACTACATCTCCTGGCTCATCGCCCCTGCCACGATCGGGCTGCTCCTGCTGATCGGCCTGTCGTACGTGCGGCTTTCCTCGAGGTTCTTCGCTAAGGAGGAGCCACCGCCGGCCGGCCCTCGTCGTCCTCGCTATCCCACCGGGACAGTCGCTCCGCCGGTGAGCGGGCCTCGCGTCGAGCAGATGGGCGCTGCCAGCACGACCCCCCCGGCGGCCCCGGCCGACGAGGTCCAGACCGCCAAGGAGCAGGAGCCCAAACCCACCCCCGCCGCGAGTCCCGCGCCCAAAGCCGGCGCGAGCTCCGAGCCCACGCAGCAGCCGGCGGGTGAGGCTCCGGCTCAGGAGACGACCGGCACGCCGCCACGAGAC
>CAZKFH010000088.1:0-5966 GCA_964551945.1 uncultured Actinomycetes bacterium
AAGGTGACCGCGGTCCACAAGGCCAACATCATGAAGTTCTCCGACGGGCTGTTCCTGCAGACCGCTCGTGAGGTCGCGGAGGAGTATCCCGACGTCGAGTTCGAGGACCGCATCGTCGACAACCTCGCGATGCAGCTCGTCGCCAGGCCGGAGGAGTACGACGTTCTCGTGCTTCCGAACCTGTACGGAGACATCATCAGCGACCTGTGTGCGGGATTGGTCGGCGGCCTCGGTGTCGCGCCGGGCGGCAACATCGGCGACCAGACCGCGGTGTTCGAGGCCACCCACGGCAGCGCCCCGAAGTACACCGGGAAGAACAAGGTCAACCCGATGGCCATGATGTTCTCCGGGATGCTCATGCTGCGACACCTGGAGGAGCGCGACGCTGCCGACCGTCTCGAGCGAGCCCTCTCCGAGGTGATCAGCGAGGGGAAGAGCGTGACCTACGACATGAAGCCGAACCGTGACGACCCCAGCGCGGTCGGAACCTCACAGGTCGCGGACGCGGTGATCGAGAAGCTCCAAGCCTCGGCTTAGGTCTGAACGCTGCCCATCTGAGACGGATGCCATTTCCGGCTGTAGGCGGCGCGAGCCTGGCGCTCCTGATGGAAGAGCGAGGTGTCGTCCGCTTCCCACGCGCCCAGGGCCTCAGCGAGCGATGGGTCCCGTAGCAGCTGTTCACGGGTGCGCACCTGTTGACCGGACATCGCGAACACCGACGCCACCACCCGATCGATGCATCGAGCGATCACGTACGGGGTGCCGGGACGAACGTGCCTGGTCCGGCCGATGACGTACGCCGCCGCATCCTCGGGGGAGTCCGGCACGAGGCGGAGGTGGCGACTCATCTCATCCAGAATGGTGACTCACCGGGACGAATCGGTCCATAGCCCTCATGGGTCATCTTTCGCCCACCCCAATGAACTAGTTATCCTGTTGCCATATGAAGGTCACGGTTGTCGGGAGCGGGTTCGTGGGGGCCACCACGGCGATGCGGGTCGCCCAGAAGGGCTTGGCCGACGAGGTCGTCATGGTGGACATCGTCGAGGGCTTGCCGCAGGGTCTCGCGCTCGACATGAACCAGTCCTCGCCGGTCGAGGGTTTCGAGCCAGTCGTTCGCGGCACGAACGACTACGGCGACACCGCCGCCTCCGACGTCGTCGTGATCACCGCCGGTCTCCCTCGACAGCCGGGGATGAGCCGCATGGATCTGCTCGAGAAGAACGCCGGCATCATGAAGGGCGTCGCTGGACAGGTTCGGCATACGTCTCCGGACGCGATCGTCATCGTTGTCAGCAACCCGCTCGACGAGATGACGTTCCTGGCCTCCGAGGTCCTCGGCTTCCCGAAGGAACGGGTGATGGGGATGGCGGGGACACTCGACTCCGCGCGGCTCCGCTACTTCATCGCCGCGGAGCTCGGCGTCTCGCCTTCGAAGGTGCAGGCGATCACCCTCGGCTCCCACGGCGAGGCGATGGTTCCGCTTCCCGGGCAGGCGACCGTGGACGGGAAGCCCCTCAGGGAGCTGGTCGACGACGCGACGCTGGAGCGCCTGTACCAGCGGACGCGCGACGCTGGGGCGGAGATCGTCGGCTACCTGAAGAAGGGGAGCGCGTACTACGCGCCGTCGGCGTCGGTCGCGGAGATGGTCAACGCGATCGTGGGTGACAGCAAGGCGGTCCTGCCGACCTGTGCATGGGCGACGGGCCAGTACGGGATCTCCGACGTCTACGTCGGTCTCCCGGCCCGCCTCGGCAAGGGCGGCGTGGAGGAGATCGTCGAGCTCGACATGGCTCCCGACGAGCTCACGGCCCTGCGCGAGGCCGCCGAGGGGATCCGCGAGAAGTGCGCGGACCTCTCGAAGCTCTGATGCCCCGCGGGTTCGGCGACTACGCGCGCGACTTCTGGCAGAACCTTTTCACGGAGATGCCCTACGGCCGCTGGTGGAAGAAGGTCGTCGGGAACCGCTTCCGGGCGAAGATCGTCTTCGGGTGCTGCGGAAACCGCGGCGAACCCGGCTGCTGACTGCCTCCCAAGGGGGAGCCCGGTCGGGCTCCACACGGTCATCCGCACGACTGAGTCAGTAGCAGGTCATACATTCGTGGGTCGTGCATGTACGGCACCGATGGCGTGACTATCGAACGGGCTCCGGCAGGAGCCCCGTCAAAGAGTTCATAGACGGCCTCTCCGACGAGGATGCGGCCGAGGTTGCAGCAGCAATGGTTGACGTTCGGGATGAGGGGCTCTCCGTGGCCCGACATGTGCGTGGTGAGATCTACGAAGTGCGGGCCGAATGCAAAGACATCACCGTCCGAGTCCTCTTCGCTCAAGAGGGCAACAAGGGCAGAATCCTTTTGGCTTTGGAGGGGTTCGTGAAGAAGACCAAGAAGACTCCAGATCACCTCGTGCAACTGGCCGAGCGGAGGCTTGCGGACTGGCGAAGCCGTGGAATGCAGGATGCCTAAAGCCGGTGTATCTTGTTGACGATATCTCTCCTATGAGATAGGGTCAGGAGCCAAGACGTAGACAGGAGTGACGGGTGCCTAAGAATCGCGATTTCCTTGACGAGTTTGTTTCCGATCGACAACGACGAAACCCTGGCTTTCAGGCCATGGTGGAGGCTGCTCGGGATCGTCGTCAGATGCTTCGGGGCCTCGCCGAAGAGCGGGCCAAGCGTGGATATACACAAACAGAGGTCGCTGCAGCAATGGGAACCTCTCAGTCATCCATCGCTCGAATCGAGGGCGGCAGGGCCGACGTCCGGCTTTCGACTGTCGAAAGATATGCAGCCACAATCGGCCAAAGGCTTGAGTGGCGGTTGTCACCAGCTGCTCCCCGGACGAAACGTCTGAAGAGCTAGCTTTCGGTCATCCCTTGTTTCTGATCTAGCTCGAGGTTCGCTGCGACGGCGTGGGCGACTTCGTCGGTCGTGGCCGAGCCCCCCATGTCCGGCGTCAGGACATCGCTTCGTTCCAGCAATTGGCCAACGGCTCGCTCCACCGACGCCGCTGCCTTCACCTCGTTGAGGTGACGTAGCATCATCGCGGCCGTGAGGATCATCGCGATCGGATTGGCCAGGCCCTTGCCCGCGATGTCGGGAGCGCTTCCGTGCACCGGCTCGAAGACCGCGTACTCCCATCCGAGGTTCGCGCCGGGCGCGAGGCCCAGCCCGCCGGTGAGACCCGCGCACAGGTCCGAGATGATGTCCCCGTAGAGATTGGGCAGCAGCAGCACGTCCATGGCCTCCGGTTCCCACGCGAGCCACATGGCCATCTCGTCGATCTGGAGGTCTCGCACGTCCACGTCGGGGAACTCCTTCGAGACCTCGAGGGCCGTCGCCAAGAAGACGCCGTCGGAGAACTTCATGATGTTCGCCTTGTGCCCGACCGTGACGTGCTTGCGGGCGTGTTGTCGTGAGAACTCGAGTCCGAACCGAACGATGCGCTCGGTGCCCGTGATCGAGATGGGCTTTACGGTCACGCCTGCGTCCTCCGGCACGTCGTAGCCGCGGAGCCGATGCAGCAGGTCCCGAAGGTCCGCGAGCTCCGGGCTGCCCTGCTCGAACTCGACACCCTGGTACAGGTCCTCGGTGTTCTCGCGGATCACGACGAGATTCACGCCCGGATGCCGTGTCGGGACGCCCGGGAAGTGCCGAACGGGCCGCACCGCCGCGAACAGGTCCAGGTCCTGGCGAAGGGCCACGTTGACACTCCGGAAGCCCGTTCCGACCGGCGTAGTGATCGGTCCCTTGATCGCCGTCCGCGTGTCCTTGATGGCGGCGATGACGTGGTCGGGGAGCGGAGTTCCCTCCCGCTCCAGAACGGCTGCGCCGGCCTCCTGGATCTCCCAGTCGATCTCAACGCCGGTGGCGTCCACGACGGATCGAGCAGCAGCGGACACCTCCGGCCCGATGCCATCTCCGGGGATCAGCGTGACGCGATGGGGCATGGGCCGTCAGCCCAGGCGGTCGAACATGATCGCCCGCTTCACTTCCTGGATCGCCTGCGTCACCTTGATCCCGCGGGGGCAGGCCTCCGTGCAGTTGAACGTGGTGCGGCAGCGGAACACGCCGCTCTTCTCGCCCAGGATCTGCAGCCGCTGCTTCGCGCCCTGATCCCGTGAGTCGAAGATGAAGCGGTGGGCGTTGACGATGGCGGCGGGCCCGATGTACCCGTCGTCGCCCCAGAAGATGGGGCAGGACGTGGTGCAGGCCGCGCACAGGATGCACTTCGTCGTGTCGTCGAAGCGCTCGCGATCCTCCGCCGACTGGTACCGCTCGCGATCCGTGTCCGGTTCCTCGTCGTTGATGAGGTACGGCAGGACCTTCTTGTAGCCCTCGAAGAACGGCTCCATGTCGACGATCAAGTCCTTGAGCACGGGGAGTCCTCGGATCGGCTCGACGGTCACCTTCGGCAGCACGTCCCTGACGATCACCTTGCACGCGAGGCGGTTGCTCCCGTTGATGATCATCGCGTCTGACCCGCAGATCCCGTGCGCGCAGGAGCGGCGCAACGCGAGCGTGCCGTCCTGGTACCACTTCACCTCATGCAGGACGTCGAGTACCCGGTCGGTCGGCTCGACCTCGACCGTGAACTCGTCCCACCATGGATCCGTGCCGACCTCGGGGTTGTAGCGGCGGATCCTGACCTGAAGGGAGACGGTCGTGCCCACGCCGCCCGATCCGTCGCGGCGCTCGGCCTCGGGCTCGCGTGGCGCCGTCTCGCGCACGTCGGTGCCCATCAGTACTTCCGCTCCATCGGCACGTAGGGGCCCATCTTCACGGGTTTGTACTCGAGCCGCACGCCGCCTGCGTCCTCTCGGTAGGAGAGCGAGTGCCGCAGCCAGTTCGCGTCGTCGCGCAGTGGGTGATCCTCGCGGTAGTGCCCGCCCCGGCTCTCGTCGCGAGCGATGGCCGCCGCGACCAGGGTGTCGGCGCAGTCGAGCAACGCACCGAGCTCCCAGGCCTCCATCAGCTCGGTGTTGTAGACGCGGCCCTTGTCCTGCACCACGACGCGCCCGAACCGCTCCCGCAGCTCGCCGAGCACGCCCTGCAGCTCTCGCATACCGCTGTCGAGCCGAACGACGCCGGCGAGGTCGAACATCTGCTCCTGCATCCGGGCGCGGATGTCCGCCACCGAGTCCGACCCGCTCCGTCCCAGGAGACGTTCGAGACCGCCTGCGGCGTCGGCCTCCGCGCGGTCCGGGAGAGCGGGTGCGTCGGCTTCCTTCGCGTACCGAGACATGTCGGCACCACCGCGCCGACCGAACACCACGATGTCGAGGAGCGAGTTGGTCCCCAGTCGGTTCGCGCCGTGGACGGAGACGCAGGCACACTCGCCGGCGGCGTAGAGGCCCGGCACGACCTCCTCGTTCTCGCCGACGACGACCTGTCCGTCGATGTTGGTCGGGATGCCACCCATGCCGTAGTGAGCGGTGGGCTGGATCGGCACCGGCTCCTCGAGCGGCTCCACGCCCAGGTAGATCCGCGCGAACTCGGTGACGTCGGGGATCTTCTTCTCGATGACCTCGGGGTCCAGGTGGCGCACGTCGAGGTAGACGTAGTCCTTGCCGTCGACGCCCCGGCCCTCCTTGACCTCCTGATAGATCGCGCGCGAGACCATGTCGCGCGGCGCGAGGTCCTTGATCGTCGGCGCGTAGCGCTCCATGAATCGCTCGCCCTCGCCGTTCAGCAGGATGCCGCCCTCGCCGCGAACCGCCTCGGAGATCAGGATCCCCATCTTGTAGATGCCTGTGGGATGGAACTGGAAGAACTCCATGTCCTGCAGCGGGATCCCGCGCTGGTAGCAGACCGACATCCCGTCGCCGGTGAGCGTGTGCGCGTTCGACGTGATCTTGAAGATCTTTCCGTAGCCACCGGTCGCGAAGAGCACGGCCTTGGCCTTGAACACGTGCAGCTCGCCGGTCGCCAGCTCGTAGGCCACCACGCCGGCGGCGCGGCCGTTCGC
>CAZKFH010000089.1:0-5801 GCA_964551945.1 uncultured Actinomycetes bacterium
GCACCGATTCTAGGGCCGCCCGTTGACAGTCAGCCCTCTCCCCCGGTAGAACCCAGCGATTCGCCGCCACAATCCCCATCCCGAGGCGCCCGAGCCCTGCCCCGATTGCGAAGGAGTGGGCGGGACCGGGGACGACCGATGCGCGGTCGTTGCCTGCGGAGCCTGCAATGGGTCGGGGGTGCTTACAGGGGCTTCCGACCGCCGAACCCCGAATCGACGTCGTGCCAATGGGTGACGGCCTCCTCCTCCGGGCGCCAGCACAGGTAGACGAGCTTCCCGTCTCGTTGTGCCGGGAAGTCGATCAGTCCAGTGTCCGCATCACGGAGCACGATCCCGTCCCGTGTCAGTGCCTCGACGCCCTCGCGAAGGGTCGCCATCGCCTCCAGCGAGGCGGATCCCTCGGCTCCCCCGCCGTTGGCGTGCGCTCCTCGCTGGAGCTTCTCGGCGGTCCGCAGGATCGTCTCCCGCGCCTCACGGATCGCCTGGAGGCGCGCACGAACCTCGCCGAGGACCGCATTCGCCTCCTCGACCGTATAAAAGCGCGTATCGGCGGACTCGTCTGCCACTGTCGGCGAGCATACCCATGACGAGGGAGAGCAAGTAGCTAGCTAGCTGTAAAGACCAAAGAGGTTGTTCACCCAGGTCCTCCTGGGAGACTGGCGTTGTCGAAGACCAGCTCCCAAAGGAGGGCCCAGGTGAAGATTCACGGTAACGCAAGAACCTGCCCAAGGAGTCGGAAGCTTCTCTGCGAGCGCGTTCGAAGCCAAGGCTGGACGGTCAAGACAGCTTCCGAGGCAGCAGGGATCTCCGAGCGGACCGGTGCCAAGTGGCTCGCTCGTTACGACGCCGAGGGAGAAGCCGCTATGGATCTAGGTTGGGACGCCGAATACCTCGATTGAGCTACTCGACGGGATTCCGGAACCGTTGGTTGCTTTGGCTGTGATGGTGTGCTGCCCCTGGGATGCCGGCTCGTAGGAGAACCGGTAGACGCCGTTTTCCAGGGTCACCTGGGAGGGATCTACGGCGGCGCCGTCGACCTCGAAGCGGAAGCTGGCAACGCCCGACTCAAGGTCCTGAGCTCGCACCTGCACAGACACGGATCCGAACACGACCGTCGGACCCTGGCCTCCGAAGCTCTGGTCGTTCACGTAGACCCCAGGCCCAGGTCGCAGGAAAGTCAGAACGGGACCCTGCGCATCGACCACCCAGGTGGCGGTGGCTGACGTGGGATCGACGTTGCCGGCCTGGTCCTCCGCGCGCACTTGGAAGGTATGGCTACCATCCGCGACCGACGAGTACGACTGCGGTGTCGAGCAAAGCGAATACTGCCCGCTGTCCAGAGCGCAAGTGAAGATGGCAGGCGATTCGTTCGAGGTGAAAGAGAACGAGGCCTGCGGAGAGTTCACTAGTCCAGAGGGGGCGGAGGTGATCGTCGTGTCGGGCGGGGTGATGTCGATCGTCCAACTCGCCTGTGCCGGCGTGGAATCCGTATTCCCGGATCCGTCCGTCGCGCTCACCCGGAAACCGTGCGCGCCCTCGGTCAGACCCGAGTACGACTTCGGGGAGGTACATGCCTGGAAGGGCGCCCCATCCAGGGAACACTCAAAGGTGGAAACCGGCTCGTTCGAGGTGAACCAGAACTGAGCTGTGGTTGACTTGCTCTTGCTGGGCGGTCCGGATGTGATGGTCGTTTCAGGCGGAATCGTTTCGAGGAAGATGGCGGTCGCCTGTTTCGGCGAGTCCATTGACACCTGGCATGTGAGTGCCGTCCCCGAGCACACGCCAGACCATCCGCTGAAGCGTGAATCCGTTGAAGCTGTCGCCGTCAGCGTGACAGTCGTGCCTTCGAGGTAGTCCTCGCTGCAGTCAGGACCGCAATTGATTCCGGGAGGATTGCTCGTGACGCTGCCGGTCCCCGTTCCAGATTTCGCCACGGTCAGGCGGTGGATCGTCCCCACCCTCGTGATGAAGGCATCCCCCAGCCCGTTGAACGTCGCGTCGGGCCCGACCGAGACGGGAAAGGTCGCTTCGGTCGAGTTCGTTGCCCCGGCGACGTACGAGGTTCCGAGGGCGTCGATGGCGATGCCGTTCCCGGAATCGTATTGGGACCCGCCGATATAGCTGGCGTAGACGAAGCCACTGCCCAAAGGGGTTAGTTTGCCGACATAGGCGTCGTCCGCCCCGTTGTGCGTCAGGTCCGGTCCCGCCGTCACTGGGAAGGTTGCCTGCGTCGAGTTCGTGTACCCCGTCAGGAAGGCGCTCCCGGCCCCATCCACAGCGATGCCTCCAAACCCGGGGTAGTCATCTCCGGAACCACCGACATAGCCGGCATAGCTCAGTGCATTTCCAGCGCCGACAACCTTCGCGGCGAAGGCATCACTCTCTCCGTTATAGGTGAGGTCCGGCCCAGTCCTCACAGGGAAGGTCGCTTCCGACGACTGTGTGTCCCCTGTCAGGTAGGCGTTGCCGGAGCCGTCCACGGCGATCCCCCTTGCGGCATCCCAGGCCGACCCGCCAACGTAGCCGGAGTAGGCGAGTCCATCGCCCGAGGGAGAAACCTTGGTTACAAATGCGTCACCGCCCTCGTTGTACGTGGGATCCGGGCCTCCCATAACCGGGAACGTCGATCCGCTCGACGTGGTCATTCCGGCGAGATACGCACTTCCGGAGGCGTCGACTGCGATCGCGTTCGCCACATCCCAATCCGATCCCCCGACGTAACCCGCGTAGGACAGCCCACCTCCGGACGCGGTCACCTTCGCCACGAACCCGTCAACGCCTCCGTTCTGGCTCAGGTCGGGGCCCGTCCTCACGGGAAAAGTGTTTTCGGCAGAAGCCGTCTCGCCGCCGATGTATGCGCTTCCGGACGCGTCGATCGCGATGCCGTAACCGAAGTCATCATCGGCTCCTCCGATATAGCCGCTGAATTGAAGGCCCGTCCCGGAGGGGCTTACCTTGGCGATGAAGGCATCTACGTTCTGGTTGAAGGTGAGGTCGGGGCCTCCGAGCAGCGGGAACGTTGGCTCTTTCGAGGTCGTCTCGCCCGTGACGTAGGCCGCTCCTGATCCGTCGACGGTGATGCCCCATGCGACGTCTTCCCCGGATCCACCGATGTAGCCCAGATAGGCAACCCCTGTCCCGGAAGGAGCCAGTTTGGCGACAAACGCGTCTGCATCCCCTTCCCCGTTGTATGTCGAGTCCGGGCCAGTTGTAACCGGAAAGCTCTGCTCGGAGGAGTATGTGTATCCGGTGATGTACGCGCTGCCAGTAGCGTCGAGGGCGATGCCGTTAGCAATATCGTAATCGGAGCCCCCGAGATACCCCGAGCGGAGAACGACCACCGGATCGATCACCAGAGGCCTCGTCGGGTCGTAGGACCCAAGCGAGAACCTAACCGTCCGACCCTCCAGGAAGTACTCGGAAGCCACGGCGGTCCGATCCTCTTTCGAGCGCTGGTATGAGGTTGGCGCTTTGTCAGCGACGGTACCGAGGGGGGTGATCGCCCTGAGCTCTCCGTTGGCGGCCAAGGCGAGCGAACTCACACCGTCGTACTCGAGCTCAATCAACGAGGGGTCTGCACCCGGAGCGACGTGGAACTCGTACTTGAGTTCGCCCTCCTGAGCCAAGTAGACGAGGTCGATGCCCGGCCAGAGGTCCGGATAGACGATTCGCCGGAAAGCGCGGGCCCCGGTGACCCACTGCTCTGGTCTGCCGTGGAAGTACGAGACGATGGTCGGCGCTCGGTTGACCCCGATCGGATCGACGGGGCGGGCACCGACGAACGTTGTCTTGATCGCCCAACGGCGCGGTCCGTCTTGGAGAGCCAAAGTGACTCCCTCGGACGTGAAATAGGCCGATGCGTTGGGGCCCTCTCGTACGAAGGCGACATCGGGGTGCTCCTGCCCCCGGTTCTCGACAAAGGTGGGGAGCAACGAGGTAACGGGCGAGTGCGCCGAACCCCCGAAAGGCACTGCACGTGCCTGGCCCCAAGGCGCTGAGGAAGCCAGGAAACCGTGGCGATCGGGTCTCGATTCTGTATTGACGACGTGGGCACGTGCCTTCAGCGGCGCAGCCTGGACATGGGCGAGCGACGATGCGGCGCAGAGCATCGCGGCGCCAAGGGCGAGCAGCGCACCCCGGCCTCCTGCTTGTTTCCTTAGGGAAATAATCGCCCCTCCAGCGTTGATGTTTCGGAAAGTATTCGACGTCCATGGGCCGCTCTCCTTCTCTGCGCTCCGCAGCTCAACCTGGGGTTTTTTCCGGCAAAGCCGTATACGGATACAAAGCGGACGCACAGTGGATTGCTCCGAGCGCGGCTTTGAGCCCGACCTCGCCTTCTCCTGCCTGTCGATCCTGGAGATTCTCAGCCGGTTACAGCTCGAGCGTGCAGTTCTCGCACTCGAAGAGATCTCGCTTCACCTCGGCGGCGTGACCGCCGCACCGAGGGCACCTACGGCAGCGCCCTCCCCCATCGCAGGCGATGGGATCTGTCGTCGTCCCGGGCTCATCCCAGGTCGTGGAATCCTCACCCGGCCGCGGGACCTGGATCGAGAGAAGCGTCATGCCCTCGGTACCCGATCGAAAGCCGTGCGGGTGCGCGGCCGCTCGCCCGACGATCGAGCCAGGCTCGATCGGGAGCTCACCGTGGATCAGCGCCTGGCCGCTGCCGTTGAGGACGATCGACCACTCCTCCGAGTCTGGATGGGTGTGCGCGAAGGCAGTCTGGTCCGGCGCGAGGGCCTGGATCGAGAAGTAGAACTCGTCGCCCTGCGAGATCGGGATCCGCCGGAAGCCAGATTGGCAGAGCTGAACCAGCTCCCCTGCCGTCGCCCTGAAGACCCCAAGGTTCTCCAGGACCTCATCGAGATGACCCACGCCGCGCTGTGCCATGAGCTGCATTCAAGCGTGTTCCGAGACTGGGCGCCAAGACCGGAAAGCAGAACGGGCGGCCCGAAGGCCGCCCGTTCAAACGTGAATCTCCCGGATTAGTCGTTCGGGTCCACCGTTGTCTCGTGGTTCGACATCTTGGTGGGCTCGATGATGAGCATCCGGTTTCCAACCAACCCGGTGGCTTCGGATCCGTCGGTGGCCGGCGTGGGCTCATCGTACTGAGCGTGCAGCTCAACGGTGTGCATGCCGTTGCCGGTGTTCAGGTACACCCAGTTGAAGGCGTTGGCAGTCTTCGTCTTCAGGTAGGTGTTGTAGGTGTCCGTTCCGTCGTCCCCGTCCTCCGTGTCCGTGACCGTGAAGCGCTGGTGGTTGTTGCAGAACGTCACCCAGTCGGTGTCGTCGCCCGGCTCGGTCGGGTCGTGAGGCTGCGGGTTGTCGCTGGTCGTGAGGATCGGCACGATCTCATTGTCGAACGTCAGCCACACTCGGATGCGACCCTCGGCCTCTCCGGTGCTGGTGGTCACGTCCGGCCCACCCTGGTTCAGGAGCTCGGTGATGATCGAACACTCGAGCGTCACGTGCATCATCAGGTCTGATGGAGACGATGACTTGAAGGTTTCCGACAGCAGAACCGTCGCCGCGTCGGGCTCGAGTCTTTCGATCTTGCTCGCGGACGCGTTCACCTTGTCCGCGGGCGAGTGGTTCGCGGTGGCCTGAAAGGCCTGTGAAACCAACACACCGGCAAGCAAGACAACGAGGATGCCGGTGGAGAGACCTTGCTTAGATGGGCGCTTCGCCATCCAGTCCCCCTTTCGGGTAGGGACCGCGCCGGAGCTTTTCCGGCGGCGGGCAATACGGCAATACAGCGAGTAACTCGGAAATACTAACGGTAACTTCTACGGAATCCGCCG
>CAZKFH010000090.1:0-5763 GCA_964551945.1 uncultured Actinomycetes bacterium
GTGATCGTGATGCCGCGCTCCTGCTCCTGGACCATCCAGTCCATGACGGCCGTGCCCTCGTGGACCTCGCCGACCTTGTAGGTCTTGCCCGTGTAGTAGAGGATCCGCTCGGTCGTCGTGGTCTTGCCCGCGTCGATGTGAGCCATGATCCCGATGTTCCGGGTGTGGGACAGGGGGTACTCGCGGATGAGCAATCCCTTCTGCCCTCCGCCCTGCCTCTGAACGTCTTCGGCTGCTCGTGCCATATCTATCTTCCTCGCGGGTGTGCCCACATGTGCTACCAGCGGTAGTGCGCGAAGGCCTTGTTGGCCTCCGCCATCTTGTGAATGTCCTCGCGGCGCTTCACCGAAGCGCCCTGACCCTGCGAGGCGTCCATCAGCTCCGCGACCAACCTGTC
The DNA here is from genome assembly GCA_964551945.1 of uncultured Actinomycetes bacterium. Lineage (GTDB taxonomy): Bacteria > Actinomycetota > UBA4738 > UBA4738 > CALAEC01 > CAZKFH01. Next base: position 398 of record CAZKFH010000090.1, read on the forward strand.
GGAGATCGTGTTCTCTTTGCGCTGGCGGCTGAAGTTGACCAGCCACCTGAGCGCGAGCGTCGTGCCGCGCGACGGCCGCACCTCGACCGGAACCTGGTACGTGGCCCCGCCGACCCGCCGGGAGCGAACCTCCAGCAGCGGCCTGGCGTTGTCCACGGCCTTCTTCAAGGTGAGGACCGGGTCGTTCGCGGTCTTCTCGCTGATCTTGTCGAGCGCCGTGTACACGACGCGCTCGGCGAGCGTCTTCTTGCCGTGCAGCATGATCTTGTTGATCAGGTGGGTGACCAGCACGTTCTGGTAGATCGGGTCCGGCACGATATCCCGCTTCGGAGGGGCTCCACGCCTCGGCATCCTCGCTCCCCCCTACGCGCTCTTCTTCGCGCCGTACTTGGAACGAGCCTTCTTGCGGTCGGTGACGGCGGCAGTATCGAGCGCCGCGCGGATCACCTTGTACCGCACACCCGGGAGGTCCTTCACGCGGCCACCTCGCACCAGCACGATGGAGTGCTCCTGCAAGTTGTGGCCGATGCCGGGGATGTAGGCGGTGACTTCGATGCCGCTCGTCAGACGGACGCGAGCGACCTTGCGGAGGGCCGAGTTGGGCTTCTTCGGGGTGGCGGTATAGACACGCGTGCAGACTCCACGCCGCTGCGGAGAGCCGCGCAGCGCGGGGCTCTTCGTCTTGACGCGGGCCGTCCTGCGCCCGCCACGTACCAGTTGTTGTGTCGTTGGCATGACAAACCCGTCTTGGTCACTAGATCCTTTGTCTCCAGTGTTCCGAGGGCCGTCCGACAAGACCGGCCATCCCTCGTGGAACGACAGGATGAAACGCGCGACCGCCCGGGCCGCGACCGCTAAGAGTATAGGCGAGCCTCTTGGGTGTCAATCGAGCGGCGGACCTGCACCGATGGAGGCCATGAGCTGCTCGACGGGCAGAGCAAGAGCCCGCTCCAGATCCGGCCGTTCCGCCTGCGGCTGGGTGCCCTCCAGGAGGCGGTCGAACCGGTCACCCGCGCCGAGCACGGCCGAATAGTGGAATCGCCGACCGTCGAGCCACCCTCCGAGGTCCGAGGGGCTCACGACCTCCACCCCGGCGCCGAGGAGCTCCTCCAGCAGGCCGTCACCGGTGGCACCCGCGACGGTGATCCGGGCATCAGGCCACCCTCGAGCCATGCGCGCGGCGAGCCCGAGCACCTGCTCCCAGCGTCCCTCATCGGGGTCGATCATCAGGAGCACGCGGTCGACGGAGGGAGCGTCGCGCAGAGCGAGGAGTCGCCCCGGGTGCCGGTCGAGCTCGGTCAGCGGGGGCCGGTCCGCCAGCCGCTCGCCCCATCGCCGGAGCAGGATCCGTCGGTTCCGCTCGATGAGGCGGTCACGGGTGACGGTATCGGTCGACACGCTCCCCGCATGGACCACGGTGGCTCGGGGCTCGTAGACGGTCCGCAGCCCCGCATCGGCAAGGCGGAACGCGAGATCGACGTCCTCGCAGTACGCCGGGAAGTAGACGGGGTCGAACCCGCCGATCTTCAGGAACGCTCCCCGACGGATGACCAGGCACGCCGCCGAGCCATAGTCCACGATCCGAGGGAACAGGTACGCCGGATCCTCGGCGTGGGCGCCTCGACCGACCGCCTCCGTCCATCCCTGGCTGTCGACGACCGATCCGGCCTCCTGTACCAGGCCGTCCGTATCGACGAATCGAGGGATGGCCGCGGCGATCCCGGGCCGCGCCAGCGCGTCTCTGAGCGGCCGGAACCATCCCGGCGTCACCAGGCAATCGGGGTTGAGGAAGCAGAGGTAGGCGCCTCGCGCTCGCTCCGCCGCCTGGTTCGCGGCCCCGGCGAATCCCAGGTTCTTCCGATTCCTGATGAGGGTGACGCCGTCGACGAGGTCCTCGAGGAGCTCGCCCGTCCCGTCCCAGGAGTCGTTGTCAACGCAGATCACCTCGAACGGAACGAGGGTGTGCTCCTCCAGGGCGATGAGCGCCCGCACCGGCCAGTCCCATCCGCCGTAGGTCACCATCGCGACCGAGAGAACGGGGTCGGCCGCGGGCGGCAGCCGCAAGATCGTCATCCTCGGCGCCGCACCTTCGCCCACAACCCGCGGATCGGAGCCGAGAACCGGAGCACCTTCGTCTGGGCCAGCCGGTCGAGCTCTCCCTGCTTGCCCTCGAGCTCCTTCTCCAGCCGGTCAACCTCGGCCCGAAGGGTCGCGAGCTCCACATCCCGATCCTCAGTCTCGTCGCGCAGTCGTTCGGCGAACTCCCATCGTTGCTTGGCGAGTAGGCGGCCACGAGCTTCGTGCGCCTCGCTCAAGAGCCGGTAGCGACGCTTCAGCTCCTCCAGGCCTTCCTGCGGCTGCTCCTCCATTGCTCGATGGTAGCCTCGCGGCAGTGGCCGAGCGCGAGGAACTCGAGCGACTTCGCCAGGTGGCCACTCGGGCCGCGCTCGGGGCCGGCCGCGTGATCCTCGAGGCTCCGATGCCGAAGGCCGAGCTGAAGGGGCGCGCCGACTACGTCACCGAGGTCGACCGCCTGGCCGAGAAGGCCGTTCGAGACATCCTCGAGAAGGAGACGCCGGGGATGAGCGTCGTTGGGGAGGAGCTGGGCGGGCGGCCATCCTCCGAGTACTGGCTCGTGGACCCGGTCGACGGCACCGTCAACTTCCTCCACCGCTTCCCCGCCGTCGGCGTGTCGGTCGCGCTGATCCGCGACGGTCTTCCCTGCGTCGGCGTCGTGCACGCGCCGTACCTCGACACCACCTGGACGGCTGCTCGAGGCCACGGGGCGGAGCAGGACCGCTCCCCACTTCGGGTGTCGGAGGCTCGACCGGAGGACGCCGTTGTGGGGACGGGCTTCCCGTTCCGCCGCAAGGAGGAGCTCCTGGAGGGCTACCTGCGTGTCCTGGTTCCGGCGTTGCGGCGCTTCGAGGATCTCCGCAGGCCGGGCGCGGTCGCGCTCGACCTCGCCTGGGTGGCGTCGGGAGTGTTCGACGGGTTCTTCGAGCTGGCGCTCTCGCCGTGGGACGTGGCCGCCGGGGCACTCTTGATCGAGGAGGCGGGCGGGCGTGTGAGCGACTGGACGGGGGGACCGGACTACCTGTCGGGGAACATCCTTGCGGGAGGGGCCGCGGTACACGCGGCGCTCCTGGAGATGGCTCGCGAGGCGGGCACCGCCGAAACGGCGCCCGCCTCGAGACCTATGAGGTGATCTTCGAGACGTAGAACCCGAACGCGGTGTCGTTCGAGAAGATGTAGCCGGGGACACCGGCGTACTGCTTCGCCGCCCACGTGTTCGCTCCGTCGGGAATCATGAAACCGGTCTCCACCAAGCCGACCCCGTACTTGCCCCACGCGGCGGCGATGCCGGCGGCGGCCTTCGGCGTCCCGTCGGTGTTGTAGAAGCTCGAGAAGTCGAAGACGCGGGTGCCGAGCCGGTACCACCCGATCGTCAGCGACTTCCCGTTCGGGTTCAAGTCCATGACGTGCGAGGTGCAGCCGCCGGTCGTCGTCGGGCCGGGGGTCTCCTCGATGTTCCGAGCCACGATGGGCCCTCCACCGGCCTCCGCGACGCCCAGAAGGATCGGGGCACGCTCGTCGGTGAGGTCGTACACGTAGATGGCACCTCCCGGACACGGGTACGTGCCGCCGCCGTTCGCCTCGTCGCCGAGGAACAGGAAGCGCTTGTCCCTGGTGATCAGCGTGTCGTGTCCGATCGAACCGCCGGGAGGAACGATCGTGCTGATGACCGCGGGGTTCCGGGGGTCCTCGGTGTTCACGATGCGGAACGTGGAGATCCCCGCGAGGTAGGCCCGCTTGCCGTCCGTACTGAATCGGATGTCGTGCGGCCCATTGCCGGGTATCAGCCAGTCCTTGACCTTCACGGGAGCGGCCGGGTTGCTGATGTCGAAGATCGGCACCCGGGTGTCCGTGCTGTTGTTCGTGGGGGCCGTCGTCGACGTCGAGATGTAGAGGTAATCGCCGCTGGGGTGAATGGTGTTGTTGTGCGAACCAAGAGACTCCGTCGCCCGGCCGACCACCTTCGGGTCGTAGACGTCGAAGAGGTCCACGATCGCCGAGCCGTTCGAGAGCGTCTGACCCGTAACCGTCCTGCAGGTGCCGGATCCCTGCTTCGCGATCGCGCCGACCATGCCGTCCGCCGTGACCTGCGTGTCACCCTGGCCGATCGTGCAATTCGGCACCACCGCCGCGATGAACGGCTGCTCCGGGTTGGTGATGTCGATGATCTTGGGGCCCGACGACTGGTTTGCTGCGAAGGAGAAATGGCGCACGACGGGCTCCGCGGGCTCCACCATCGTCCCGTCCGCCTGCATGTACGTGGTCAGGGTTCGGCTGAAGAACTCGAGGTCCGTTCCGCCGCCGCCGGGGATCTGCGCGACCAGGGAGAGATTCGGGCTGGATCTCGGAGCGGCGCCCTCCGTCCCGCCCGCCATCTGGGGCACCAGCAATAGCGACCCAACTACTGCGCTCAGCAACCTCATCCGCTTCATATCCCTCTCCCTTGGCTCTCTTCGGTCGATGCCTTACTAGGCATTGACGATCGTGAACGTGCTCAGATTGTCGGGCTCGAGGTTGAACGTCATGCCCGAGGGCACCTCGCTGGTGTCGTAGACGAAGAAGGCCCCCTCCGACGCGATCCCGGTACCCATGACCTGGAAGCGAATCGTGTGCTGCCTGTCGTGCCCGTCCAGGCCGGCTTCCTTCATGGCGTCATAGAGATTGACCGCAGCGAAGTCGATCCGGTACCACTCTGCCTGCGGTGTTAGTGCCGTTCCCGCCGGAGACCTCTTGACCTCGCTCCCACCGGCCTCGAAGATCGGCTGGTCGTCAACAAGGAGGCGGGTGTTGATGGCGATCGTCGGGATGCCCTGGGCTTCCTCCGCCGGCGGCGTGAACAAGTACGCGGTCACGGCGAGGTTGTCGATGTCCCCGGTGAAGCTGCCGTCGAACGTGGCGGTTAGCCTGTCGTCCCAAGGAGTACCGCTCTGGTGAGTGGGACTCGAGGCGAGGTAGCCGCCGCCCGCCCCGGTCGCAACGGATGCGGTCGGCTTGGTCGCGTTGAACGTCGGGAACGCTCCGTTCGCCGCGCCCGTGTTCCCGAGCTGCGGCTGGTTTGCGTGGAACCACACGTCCTGGCGGCAGACGTGGACGTCGTCGGTCGGGTCGTCGGGAGTGGCGGCACCGCGGATCTGGCGGCAGCTCCCCGGCTCGGCGGCCTCGTGGGCGGCGGCGGGGAGGCCGACGGACAGAAGCAGCGCAGCGGTCGTAAGCAAGCGGATGAGACGGGCCATGAGACCTCCTGGGCGTAGTCGTCGGAGTACCTCTACGACGCGCGGGGCCCGAATTCC
>CAZKFH010000091.1:0-5686 GCA_964551945.1 uncultured Actinomycetes bacterium
CGCTGGTGGGGCGTACAGGATTCGAACCTGTGACACATGGGTTAAAAGCCCACGGTTCCACCGCTTCTGACCTGCGGAAACACCCCTTCGCTCGTGTTTCGTGACGCGCTCCTGACACCATCGCACAGGGTCAATCCGGTCATTGGCTGCTCCCTGTGCGGAGCTGACCGGGTCTCCTTGGTGACGGCTCGGAGCCCGGCCATGCGGCAGGGGCTCGGGCCTCGAGGCCTGCGCGGCGAGTCACGTTACCCGCTGCCAGAGATCATCGTCGTCAGCCGCGATCAGGAACCGAAGGTAGGCCAGGGTGTCGGGATGACCGGCGACCAGAACCTCAGCCGCTTCACGCCAGGCCAATTCGGACACGCCGCCCCCAGCCATCCACTGATCTTCCCCCGGCATCAGGATCCCCAGCACGCTGACGTTCAGCTTCTGGCGCAAGAACTGCAACTCGACGGTAAGTCGCATCCCGTCGAAGCGACTAGGAACCCGAAGCCTCGTCACAGAGACGTCGTCGCTCGTCAGGAGCGGCAGCACACCTTCGAGGGATTCCTCGCTGGCCTTTTGCGCCGCGTTGATGACTTGCTGGCGCAGCGTGAGTTGGAGCGGGCCGATCCGAAGCGCGCCCTCCAGTCTGGGGGCGAAGGGCGCGGTGATCAGGGCACCACTCCCCAAAACGAACAAGACCGCGGCCGCCGGAGCGGCACCTTCCTTAACTACTAGCCACCCGAGCAGCAGAAGGCTTCCCGCCGCCACTACCAGGAAGATGAAGGTCCAGGACATGGTGCGCTTACCGTTCACCGGCGCGCTCTCCTCCCTCGGCTGGGGGAGGGGACAATGGTTCCACCCTCGCGCGCCGGGTCCTTCGGCCGATCGCGATCCAGGCGCTCGGCTCCCACGATCGGCCGTCCGCGAGCAGCACCATGAGAGCGACCGGCGCCCCTGTCTGGTCCGCGCTCTCGCGAAGCTGCTTGACGTCCCTCCGGCTGGCCCCGGCTCTGCCGGGATGTGAATGCCACTCGCCGACGTAGCCGAGGGCCGAGCCCGGCGGCTCGGCTGCCAGCAGTGCGTCGAGCGCCGCTTGGGCCTCCACGTGACGGCGCCGGTAGCTGGTCGGCGTGGCGTCCTCGTCGGGAACCTCGAGGAAGCGTTCCACGATCACCTCCTGGCCCCTCCGGTGCCCGAGCAGAATGCCGCCGGTCTCGTTGGGGAGGGCGGCGTCGGCCAGGGTCCGGGGGTTCGCAAGGGCCGTTTCCAGCACTCGGACCGACCGGTGTCGCATCTGCCGACGCAGCCTCATGCAACGGAGTCCACCTCGACCTGCGGCGGCCCGTCTTCGGGGACGGAAGCGTGGACCACGCTCGGAGGGAAAAGGTGCCGCCCCGTCAGCACGTCGCAGGACACGCGCCAGGCGAGGGCTGCCGCCTCCATCGCCGCCGCGGGCGGTGCCGGAGAAACCGGGTCCCCGCATCCTGATTCCCTCAGCTCCAGGGGAGTGGCCTTCGCAGGGACGGGAGGGGCGTGGCGCTGGCCGGCCGCAAGTGGCCACCGGTCCGTACGGATCACGTCTCCCTCCCGTTGGATGCACACGCTGACCAGCGGTCGACCGGTCGCCGCCGCGATGTTGGCCAGCATGGAGGTCGTCGGTCCGCTGGCCGTTGCGTCGACCACCAGGTCGTGCTCGAGCAGCAGCCTCTCCGCTGAACCGGGATCCCTCAGGCCGCTGTCGATGACAGTCACCTGGTCGGTTTCGATCCACCCCGATCGGACCAGGAGGTCCGCTACGGCGGCCGCCTTGTTCCATCCCCAGTACTCGCGGCCGGCCAGGTGACGCACGCTGTTCCCGGGTCGAAGATCATCCTCATCCTCGAGGAGCAGCTGGCCGATCCCGCCGCGCGTCAGAAGGTCGGCCAGGAGGGACCCGACCGCTCCCAGTCCTACCACGGCTACCTTCTTCTGTCGGAGAGTGGCGGCGTCCGCGCCGGCTCGGAGGCCGAGGGTCGCTTCGCTCGCCGAGGCAGCTCTGAACGCCCTGATCTCCACCGGGGAACCCGGCCTCACCTGCAGGGCCAGCACGCCGACGTGCGAGCCCCGGCGATAGCGGAGGAGCAGCAGCTCCACGCGCCGCTTCCCGATCTCCCGCTCCAGGCGCGCTGCCCGTTCCCCCAGGATGGCGGCGATACCGGTCCACTCTCGCAGCGGGCGCTCCAGCTCGCCAAGGTCCTCGGCCCATCCGTACATGTACTTTCCCCGGTGCTTCTTCGGAGCCGTGCCGGTCCCCACGACCTCGATCAGCGTGTGAGATCGTCGCCGGGCTCGGACCGGGTAGCCCATCATCGCGTCCAGGTCACCGTAGATGACCAACCCCTGGGTTGGCTCGATGTAGCGTTCCAGGTCGAGGTCGGGTGGGTCGTCCGGCCAGCCGGCGAGGTCGCGCACGAACCACTCGACGGTTCGCGCCAGAAGGCTGTCCGGGTCTGCCCACGGAAGGCCGGAGTGCTCATCCGCCGCGTAGAGGCAGAGCGATCCGTCGGGGTCGCGGTGCCAGGAGAGGTCGGCGCTCCCGTCGGTCGGCCGTACCTTCGGGACGGCGTAGGGGAAGGCGTCGGTGATCCGGACCGCGATCGTCCTCGTCCCGGCGCCAGGGACCTCCACCTCCCCGAGCAAGGATTTGCCGGCGAGCCGGAAACCCCCGCGAGCGAGCCCCTCGATGAACTCCTCGCGTGCCCTTGCCAGGCCCGCTTGCCAATCGCTCACGCGAACCGCGCGTCCCCGGCGGGCACGAGACGATCCCCGGCGATCACCGCGGCGGCGGCCTTCCACGTTCCGTTCTCGTTGCAGTCGCTCGGCATGGGGAAGACCAAGTCGCCATCGCTGTTCTGTCCGAGCAGGTCTCGGAACACCTTCGCGGAGGCGCAGCGATCGTCCTCCTCTAGGGCGGACCGCGCCCGGTCGGCCAAGGAGCGGAAGGTGTCCAGCGCGGCCCGCAGCTCCGCGTCCGACGCCTGCGTCTGGACCACCGCATCCTCCATGGTCGGGTCGGCGAGGCCTTCGTCGATCGCCGTTTCCAGCTCCGCCACGACACCGCTGAGTGCCGAGCAGTAGTACTCGGCGATGTTCCCGCCGGTCACGTCTCCGGAGGCGAACGCGTGGTAGGTGAGGATCTCGAAGTAGTGGCCGGACGGCTGCTGGTCGAGATTGGCCCGGCGCGTCTGGCGGATGAGCTTGACCGTGGGGACGTACATGCCTCCGTAGCGGTCGTTCATTCCTGAGGTCAGCTCGACCAGGCGTTCCGGGTTCGTCTCCTGCCATCCGCCGCCGCGCTCAGTGCGATCGGGGATCTCCCAGTAGTCCCCGCTCGGGCGTGCGGGGACGACGTCAACGTAGAGGTCGAAGTCGGGGAAGCGGACCTGGATTGAGCGATCCCTCGGCAGGACGCGTTCGTCATCCAGCCCATCGAGGAGGACGTCGACGAAGACCTGATGGAGGTCTCGCGAGCTCATGTCCTCCGGCAGGTCGGGGAGCTTCGAGAACACGTCGACATCCTGCATCCGGCGGATCGACACGTGGCGGGGATACGACCCGATCAGGACCGTGTCGATCCCGTACCCGGACAGCTGATCGTTCCCTTCCAGCACCCGGCGAACCTCGGTATGAGCCTCGGGCGCGTTCTCCTTGTCCTCCTTGGAGGGCTCGATGTTCTCGAGCGCCTCGTCGAACTGGGGGAGCAGCATCGCCATCGCGAACCTCCTCGTCATCGGACGTACGAGAGAGGATAACAGGGGTTAGCAGTGTTTTCACGGGCGATACTGAAAACGGGCTCTACGCTGCCAGCTTTGCCTCGTAGGAGAACTGGCGGCCGCCGCCGGCGAGGACCTGGCGTGCCCGGACCAGGGCGCCCGCCTCGGCCAGGGCCTTGATCCGGTTGTTGGTCGCGGGAGGCGTCATCCCCAACTCGTCGGCGAGCTCGCGGGCGGTGAACTGACCGAGCCCTAGAGCCGCTGCGTAGGTCGCCTGCAGATGTGGGGGAGCGGCCAAGAGCTCGGCCTCACCCTGCCGGTGGGAGACGACGAACAGGCTCCGCCGCTCCAGTGCTACCTCGATCGTCTCCGCCACCTCCTCGGAGGCACCGGTGATCCGGAGGAAGGTGTCCTCAGGCCCGTAGGCCCTCCGCTCGGCAGCCACTTTGCCGACCAGTTCATCGGCGAAGGAGACGGTGATCGCTTCCACCCCGGTGAAGTCGATCTCCAGGAGACGGTCCTCCCTGATCCGGGCCGAGGCCTCGGAGATGGCCTGCCGGAGCTCCGCCGCGAAGGAGCGTGTGGCGAACGAGGTCCGCCCGGTATGCTTCGCCAGCTCGAATCTCATCGACCCCTCCCTTCGGTCTGCCATCCCAGCGATTTCACCGGAACCAGTGAAAGCGTACAGAACTCTCGCCCGGTTGTCAATCACTCCAGCAGGCGGACCTGGAGCCGGCTCCCTCGGATGGGGTTCGGAAGGGTCCGCTTCCGCTGGCGCCGCCCGGGCGTGCCGAACGGGACCGACAGGGCAGCGTCCCCGGAGACGATGAACAGGCTGCCCGGGCCCACCTCGCTCATCTCCCGGAGCACGTCGAAGAATCCATAGCCGCGCCGGTCCCGGGTGCCGCTCACTCCCGGCCTGAGAGCCTCCGCGATGGCCTCGGCATCATCTTCCAGGTGCGTGTACCGCGGGTTTCCCCGGAGATGCTCGGGGATCCCCACGCCGGCGTCGGCCACGGCCAGCTCGAGCCGGGCGGGATGAGGGCTCGTGGCGCCGGTGTAGCGCTGGGCCGCGACGAGGATGGGGGCGGCCCCGCTGTGGGTGGCTGCGTTGTCGGAGAGTTCACCGAAGGCGAAATGGAGAGCCCTGCTCCGTTTCGGATCTCCGGTCAGGCCGGCCCAGAGCCGAGGGAGGCGGTCCGCGAGGATGTCGACGGCCTCCGGGTCGGCGAGTGAGGTGACCTCGAGCAGGCGGTCAGGAAGGTCCTCCCAGGGGAGCGTCTCGGGGCGGGGAACGATCCAGCCCTCAGCGCGCAGGAACTTCAGCAACTCCATGCGCTCCAGATACGAGGCCGTCGGCGACGCCGGCAGCACGACCTCGCCCCGCCGTTCAGCAGGGAGCGACGTTGACCACGCTGCGATGGCGACCAGGTCGAGTGGACAGACGAAGGCGACCTCCGAGAGATCGAGGGTGATGACCGCCTCCGATCCTTCCGGCAGGATTTCGGGCTGAGCCAACAGAGGCTCGGCCCCGGCCAACGTAACGATGCGATGTTCCCGTGTCATTGGATTCATTGTCGCCCGCCTCCGGTTGGCGGGATGGATTTCACCGGAGTCTCGCCCGTGGACAAGATTGGCGAAAGCCATGCGACCCCGCCGAGGCTTCCCCTACCTCTGACCATGACGCGACCGTGACGCAGCGGGGTTTCGTGACGCGCCTTTAGCGACGCGAAACGACGTCTAACGTCGTATCTCGCATCGAAACGTCAGCCCGCCTACCAGCAGGTTCGTACCATTCCCTGGGTTTCGGCTGGTGGGGCGTGAGGGATTCGAACCCCCGACACATGGGTTTTAAAAGCCCACGGCTCCACCAGACGTTGACCTGCGGAGTCGCCCCTTCCATCAGCTTTCGTGACGCGCTCATGACACCATCGGAGAGGGTCAAACTG
>CAZKFH010000092.1:0-5364 GCA_964551945.1 uncultured Actinomycetes bacterium
CTTCTCGACGGCGCGGATCAGGCCGAGGTTCCCCTCCTGGATGAGATCGAGGAACAACATGCCGCGGCCGACGTACCGCTTCGCGATCGAGACGACGAGCCGGAGGTTGGCCTCGATAAGCTTCTTCTTCGCGAGGTGACCGTCGCGCTCGACCTTGCGCAGGAACTCGTCGATCGCATCGCGCGTCTTGGGCCGCCAGGTTTTCGGCATCGTCTCCCTGCCGAGGCCCTCGACCTTGCCGAAGCTCTTGATCTGGTGCTCGCGGATCCGCACCACCCATTCGACGCAGCGCCCGAGCTTCTTGGGGTCCACCCGCGCGGACGACACGATGTCGTGCATCAGCTCGGTGGAGAACTCCCCCACCTCGATGCGCATCGCGAAGTCGACTTCCTGCGGAGCGGTGAGCAGGGGGACCTTGCCGATCTCCTTGAGGTACATCCGGACCGGGTCGTTGGTGGGAGCCTTGAGGAGGTCCTCGTCACGCGGGAGGCGTTGGGTCTCGCCGTCGATCTCCTCGCCCGGGACCTCGATGACCTCGATGCCCTGCTCGCGCAGGTGCTCCTCGATCTGGGTCAGGAACTCCTCGACCTGCTCGGGGGTGAGGTCGTCGACCGGCAGCCCCTCGACGACATCCTCGGAGGTGACGAAGCCGCGCTCGCGACCGCGCGCGGTGATCAGCTCCTTCGCTTCCGCCAATACCGGGTCGCTGATGATCTCTGCCATGGCTACACGCCCTCGCCGGCGCGAGACTTCGCCGCGCGCCACCGGCTCGTAAGCTCGGACAGCTCCGAGAAGAGTGGGTCGAAGGTGGGTGCGTCCGTCACGGGATTGAGTGACTCCAGCTGCTTCCTCAGTGTATCCATCTTCCGCTTGAGCGTCAGTTCTTCAAGGCGGGCGAAAACGCTCTCGATATAGGGACGGCCGGGATCGCCGCGGAGGGGCTCGACGGAGAGCTCTGCGATGAGTTCGGGGATCCCTCGCTCCGCGGTCTCGGTGGAGAGCGCCACACGGCCTGGCTCGCGGAGGATCGTCCATGCTTTTCGGAAACGCTCGGTCGTGAAGTGCTCGTCGTCGATCCGCTCGATGAACGGGGTGGAAACCTCGGGACTCTGCGCCATGATCTTCAACGCTTCCTTCTCGACGCCTCGTGCCGGCGTGTGCAGTTCCACGACCGGCGATTCCTCTCGCCGCTTCCCGTTCCCCGCTCGCGGCCCGGGTCCCTCGAGCTCGATGCGGATGTCGTTCGCGCTCACGCCGACCAGATCAGCGAGCCTGGCCGCATACTCGCTGCGCAACACGGGGTCCGTGAGCTTCGCGACGATCGGGGTCGCGGTCCGGAGCGCTCGGGCCTTGCCCTCTGGGGTATCGAGCGTCTCCCGCTCGACGCTGCGGCGCAGCATGTAGTCCACGACGCCCTCGGCCTTGTCGGCGAGGCGCTCGAACTCCTCGCCGCCGTTCGCAGTCACGAAGTCCGCGGGGTCATGTCCTTCCGGCAGGATGAGCACCGAGACCTCCAGCCCGAACTGCTCGAACATCCCGTGGGCTCGCTCGGCCGCTCGCGCGCCCGCCTCATCGGAGTCAAAGGCCAGTACCGCGCGCCGGCAGAAGCGCGACAGCAGGCGGAAGTGGTCTTCGCCCAGCGCGGTGCCACACGTCGCCACCGCTGTGGGGATGCCCGCCTGCGCCATCGCGATGACATCCGTATAGCCCTCGACGACGAAGCCCCGGCCGGTCTTCGTCAGGTCGTTCTTCGACCGGTGCAGGTTGTAGAGGAGACGGCCCTTCTTGTAGATGTCCGTCTCCGGGGAGTTGAGGTACTTCGGCCCGTCGCCCTCCAGCAGCCGGGCACCGAAGCCAACGGACTTGCCGGAGAGGTCGTGGATCGGGAACGTGATCCTCGCGCGGAACCGGTCGCGCACCTGGCCGCGCCCGTCCTTCAGCGCGAGCCCGGCCTCGACCAGGATCTCGGTCGAGAGGTCCTTCGCGAGACGGCGCAACAGGAAGTCGGGTTGGGCCGGCGCGAAGCCGATGCCGAACGCCTCGACGGACTCCTTCGTCAGTCCACGCTCGTTCAAATAGTGGCGGGCGTTCTCGGCCTCCCGCCCCTCGAGGAGCGTGTGCTGGTACAGCTCGGCCGCGGCCTCGTTCGCCCGGTGCAGGGCCTGCCGGCGCGACGCCGCCCGGCGCTCCCCCGGCGAGTCGCCCTCGTACCGGAGCGTGACGCCAACCTGGGACGCAAGTCGCTCGACGGCCTCGCCGAACTCGAGGCCCTCGATCTCGCGAATGAACCCGATCGCGTCGCCACCCTTGCCGCAGCCGTGGCAGTAGTAGAGCTGCTTGTCGGGGCTGATGCCGAACGACGGCGTCTTCTCCGTGTGGAAGGGGCACAGGCCGACGTAGCGCTGGCCGGCCTTGCGGAGCGCGAGGTACTGCTGGGCGAGCCGAACCAGGTCCGTGCGCTGCCGGACCAGATCGATGTCGTCTTGCCGGATCCTCCCCGCCACGTTGCTAGAGCATTCCTCCCCGGGGAAGGAAGAGTCGTTCGTAGGTGCGGAGGGCGTAGCGGTCCGTCATCCCCGCGATGTAGTCGGCGACGCGGTCTGCCAGCTCTCCCGGTGCATGAGCGTACTCCTCCGGGATCTCCCCGGGATTGTCGAGGTAGTGCTGCACGAGTGCGCGGATCACTCCGACGGCCTTCTCCTGCTCGGCGGCCGCATCCGAGCGCAGATAGACATTGTCGAACATGAACTGCCTGAGCTCGTCCAACGCGGCCATCACCGGCTCCGACATCCTGGTCTCCGGTCCGTCGCCGGTCTCCTCCACGATGTCGTTCACGAGCGTCTCGATCCGCTCGCCGTGCGTGTGGCCGAGCACATCGGTCGCGCTTCCCGGGAGGTCGCTCTCGGAGATCACGCCCGCCCTGATCGCGTCGTCAATGTCGTGGTTCACGTAGGCGAGCCGGTCGGCGAACCGAACCACCTGCGCCTCGAGCGTGGACGGCTGCGGCATCACCCACGTGTGGTTGACGATCCCGTCGCGGACCTCCCACGACAGGTTCAGGCCCACCCCGTCACGCTCGAGATGATCGACGACGCGCAGGCTCTGCTCGCTGTGGCGGAAGGGTCGGCCGAGGAACGGGCTCAGCGCCCGCTCGCCGAGGTGTCCGAACGGCGTATGGCCGAGGTCGTGGCCGAGCGCGATCGCCTCCGTGAGATCCTCATTCAGCCGGAGCGCTCGCGAGATCGTGCGCGCGATCTGGGCGACCTCCAGCGTGTGGGTGAGCCGCACGCGGTAGTGGTCACCTTCGGGTGAGATGAAGACCTGAGTCTTGTGCTTCAGCCGGCGGAACGCCTTTGAGTGCACGAGCCGGTCGCGATCCCGCTGGAACGCGGTCCGCATGTGATGCGGCGGCTCCTCGCGTTCCCGGCCTTTGGAGCTCGATGCCAGGGTGGCGTGCTCCGAGAGCGTGTCTCGCTCGAGCTGCTCCTGGCGCTCCCGGATGGTCGCGCCGTTGCTCACGGGACCGAGTGTACCAACGGCCTCGGACACCTCGGATCTTTTTGTCGCTCTCAGGAGCCGAAGACGCGGTAGTAGAGGTACGCGAACGTCTCGCGCGCGTAGCCTTGCAGTCGCGTGGACTGGCTCTCCGCGGCGGAGTGCCACGTGGCGGAGACGAAGCCGTCGATCCCCTGGTCACGTGCCATACGGCGGATGCGCAGGTTGTGCCAGGGGTCGGAGACGAGGAACGCGCTGTCGAGCTCCCGGTCCCGCATCAGCTTGGCAGCCGCCTCGATGCTCTCCTGCGTTGTTCGGCCTCGCGGCGAAGGCGTGACGTCGTCGCCGGGGATCCCGTGGTCGATCAGATAGTCGGTGCCGGCCTGCGCCTCGGTCGTGGCGTCACCCTTCTGGCCCGCGCCGAGCACGATGATGCGGTCGGCGAACCCGCGCTCGTACAGGAGAGCGCCGTGATCGAGACGACCGCGAAAGACCGGCGACGGGTCGCCACCGTATTGCGCGGCTCCCAGGATCAGGATCGCGTCCGCGCGCGAGACCGTGCTGGCTTCGTCCGTGTGCGCCGCCCGCCACACCGCGATCGCGCTGCCGACGATCGGGGAGAGCAAGAGCGCAACGACCAACAGGACGAGCAGGAGCCGAGATCGGGGCCGGGCAGCCACGGACTCCAGGGTATCAGTGCGCCTACTCTGTACTCGCCAGGACTCCCGTCTCGGTCATCGCCGAGAGGAACTCGTCCCGGGTGAAGCCGTTGCCGACCACGGCGAGCTGAGGACAGGGATGCTCTCCCACCCACACCACGCTCCATCCCCGATCGCCTCCCGAGCCGAAGAGCGTGGCCGGTTCCCCGCTCGCGAGCTCGACGTCCTCGACGACGGTCGCACCCTCCCCCATCTCCCCGGTGATCCCGAGCAGGTGCACGAGGAGCCGGCCATCCTCGTGTTCGTACTCCTCACGAACCCCGAGGTGATCCGGGTAGCGGATCTCCCGCGAGCGCAAGAGCAGGAACCCATCCGGAGGAGGCCCAAGGGAGGCCTCGCATCGAGGCAAACCAGCCTCGGGCGATGCGGCGGCCGGCTCCGGTATGCGCACCGGGCGGTCCTCGGTGCACCCGGCACCGAGGACCGCCACCAGGATCAGCGCTGCAGCACTTCTCACGTGGATACACCCGGGAGCTCGCCGATGAGCGGCCCCGAGCCGTTCGGATGAGCCTCCTGCCCCAACCCCACGTAGGTGTCTCCCCGATTCTGCAGGCGCGGAGTCAAGCTCGCCGGCGCACCCGCCGCGCTCGCGAGGTCGAGGAACGCACGAGCTCCGGCTCCCGTCCGGAAGGCCGTGACGAGGACATAGTCCTGCGCCAGCGAGCCGAGGTGCTCTCGTAGCCCGACGAACTGGTCCGTTCGGGCCACGTAGTAGCCCTGGAGATCACCGAACGCGATCCCCTGATTCGCCTGCTCGGCCGCCTCATGGGTCGGGAAGGTGCCGCCGAGGATCAGCAGGATCCGCTCATCTCGGCCGAGATCGTTGCCGTGCCAGAGCACACCCTGCCTGGCGAGGTTCGGATTGGTCGGACCGTTCACGGGCGGTAGCTGGCCCCCGTCGGCCGCAGCCACCGCGGCCAGCCCACCCGCGGCGGCCACGAGAAGTCCGAGGCCGAGGAATATCGATCGTGCCTTCATCACTCGTCTCCTCTCAGTAGCCACTGGCGTATTGGAAATGCATCGGGTCGCACCACGCGGCACCCCATGTCCATCGATGGTCTCTCCAGATGTGCGCGTGGTTGTGGTTCACGGTGCTGTTGCACTTGCCGTTCCACTCCTCCGCCGAGCTCACGTCGATCGCGATGCCCCA
>CAZKFH010000093.1:0-5316 GCA_964551945.1 uncultured Actinomycetes bacterium
GAGCTTCGTGTCGCGGGCGTCGACCTCGTGCTCCTCGATGTGGATCGAGGTCAGCACGTCGTCCTTCACGAGGCGCTCGGAGATGACGATCGCGTCCTCGTAGTTGTGACCCTCCCAGGGCATGAACGCGACCAGCATGTTCTTTCCGAGCGCGAGCTCCCCACGTTCGGTCGAGGGACCGTCCGCGATGACCTGGCCCTTCTTGACCACCTGACCCTGCTTGACGATCGGCTTGTGGTTGATGCACGTGCCTTGGTTGGAGCGGCGGAACTTCTGCAGCTTGTAGCTCGTGATCTTGCCGTCGGTCTCCTTGATCAGGATCTCGTCCGCGGAGACGCTCTCGACCTTGCCGGGCTTCTCCACCAGCAGGACGTCGCCGGCGTCGATGGCCGCGCGGAACTCGACCCCAGTCCCGACGAGCGGCGCCTCCGACTGCAGAAGCGGGACCGCCTGACGCTGCATGTTCGCGCCCATGAGGGCCCGATTCGCGTCGTCGTGCTCGATGAAGGGGATCAGGGACGCGCCGACGGAGATCGTCTGCTTCGGCGAGACGTCCATGTAGTCGACCTCGTCGGGAAGCACGTAGTCGACCTCTCCACCCTTGCGGCGGCACAGGACGCGCTCGTCGACGAACCGGCCCTTCGCGTCCAGTTCGGCGTTGGCCTGAGCGATGACGTGCCGGTCCTCCTCGTCCGCGGTCAGGAAGTCGATCTGGTCCGTCGCCTTGCCCTTGTCCACACGGCGGTACGGGGTCTCGACGAAGCCCAGCTCGTTGATCCGCCCGTAGGACGACAGCGTCCCAATGAGGCCGATATTCGGTCCCTCCGGCGTCTCGATCGGGCACATCCGGCCGTAGTGAGACGGGTGGACGTCACGAACCTCGAACCCGGCGCGCTCCCGGGACAGACCGCCCGGCCCGAGGGCCGACAGCCGCCGCTTATGGGTGAGTCCCGCCAGGGGGTTCGTCTGGTCCATGAACTGCGACAGCTGCGATGTCCCGAAGAACTCCTTGATGGCTCCCACGACGGGCCGGATGTTGATCAGCGTCTGGGGAGTGATGGCCTCGACGTCCTGGGTCGTCATCCGCTCCCGCACGACCCGCTCCATGCGCGACAGGCCGATCCGAACCTGGTTCTGGATCAGCTCACCGACCGAGCGGAGGCGCCGGTTGCCGAAGTGGTCGATGTCGTCGGTCTCGAAGTCCTCGTCCCCGGCGTGCAGCTTCACGAGGTAGCCGACGGTCTTGACCATGTCCTCGAAGGTGAGGACGGCCTTGGCCTTCGGGCCACCCTTTTCCGCGGTCGTCGGCTGCGAGTAGACGCGGAACCGCGGCTGCTCCCAGTCGCGGCGATCGGGGTTGTCGTTCTCCCGCATCGCGTCGTACCGCTTCTTGAGGTGCTTCTTCAGCAGGTCGCCGGCCTCCCCGAGCTTCTTGTCGACCTTGTAGCGGCCGACGCGAGCCAGGTCGTAGCGCTTCGTGTTGAAGAACAGGTTCTCGAGCAGGTTCCGGGCCGACTCGGCGGTTGGGGGCTCGCCCGGACGGAGCTTGCGATAGATGTCCTCGAGCGCCTCCTCCGAGGTCTCGAAATGATCCTTCTCGAGCGTCAGCTTGATCGACTCGGCACCCTCGAACAGGTCGAGGATCTCGTCCTTGCTCCAGCCGAGCGCCTTGAGCAGCACGGTGACGTGCTGGCGTCGCTTGCGGTCGATCCGCACGCCGACGGTGTCCCGCTTGTCGACGTCGAACTCGAGCCAGGCCCCGCGGGCGGGGATCATCTTGGCCGAGTAAACGTCCTTGTCCGACGTCTTGTCGAGAGACCTGTCGAAGTAGACCCCCGGGGAACGGACGAGCTGGGAGACAACCACCCGCTCGGTTCCGTTGATGATGAAGGTGCCCTTGTCGGTCATCATGGGGAAGTTGCCCATGAAGACGTCCTGCTCCTTGATCTCGCCCGTCTCCTTGTTGATGAAGGCGGCCTCGACGTGGAGCGGAGCATCGAAGGTCAGGTCCTTGTCCCGGCACTCCTCGGCGGTGTGGTTGATCGGCTTGAAGTAGTGCTTGCCGAAGAGCAGCTGGAAGTTCTCGGTGTAATCCTCGATCGGGCTCACTTCTCTGAACACGTCGCCGAGACCCTCGGCGAGGAGCCAGTCGAACGAGTCACGCTGGACACCTACGAGATCAGGGAGCGGAGCCACCTCCTCCAGCTTGGAGAAGGACATGCGCTCACGATCGACAACGGCTTCAGGCAAAAGAACCCCCCCTAGGGAATAGCACGTGTGGAACTACTGGCCACGGGAGACGGCACGCCAACCGGGCAGTATAGGAAAGTCCACCGCAGCGTGTCAACGCCGAGGTGTGCTCCCCTATTCCCGGACAGAGTTGGTGTCCTATTTGACAGAGACGGTCCCGCCCGCTGCCTCGATCTTCTCCTTGGCCTGGTCGGCTGCCTCCTTGGCAACCTTCTCCAGGACCGGCTTCGGCGCCCCGTCGACCAGGTCCTTCGCTTCCTTCAGGCCGAGGCTGGTGAGGGCCCGGACCTCCTTGATGACCTGGATCTTCTTGTCGCCTGCGGCTTCGAGGATCACGTCGAACTCGGTCTGCTCCTCGGCCTCCTCTGCTGCCGCTCCCCCGCCACCGGCCGCAGCAGCGGCGACCGGTGCGGCCATCGCAGCGGCCTCCACACCGAACTCCTCCTCGAACTTCTTGATGAACTCCGAGAGCTCGAGCAGGGTCATCTCCTTGAACGACTCGAGCAGGTCCTCCGTCGATGCCTTCGCCATCTCAGCTGCCTCCTTCTTCTTCGGTCTCGCTTACCGTCTCTTCGCTCGACTCCCCGCCAGGAACCTCGGGCTCCGTCTCCGCTTCCGCCGCGGGAGTCTCGTCGGGTGATTCGGCCGGCTGCTCGGAGCCTTCGCCCCCTGCCGGCTCTTCGGCGTCTGGGTGATCCTCCGCAGCCGGCGCTTCCGGCGTCTCGTCCGCCGGTGCCTCTTCCTCGGGCAGTTTCTCCTTCAAGGCCTGCAGGAGGAGCAGGAACTTCGATTGCAGAGCCTGGAACATCCACGCGGCCTTGGACATCTGCACCTTCCCGAGCCCGGCGATCTTGGCCAGCATGACCTCGCGGGAATCGAGGGCGGCCAAAGTCTTGATCTCGTCCCCGGAGAGAACGCGTCCCTCCGCGAAGCCGCCGCGGATCTCTAGGACCGGGAACCTCTTGGACTGCTCGACGAGCCGCTTGGCCGCCATGACCGGATCGCCTTTAACGAAGGCCATGGCGGTTGGGCCGTCGAAGAACTCGGTGAGCCCCTCGTGCCCCGCCTCCTTCACGGCCAGCATCGCCAGCGAGTTCTTGACGATGGCGAAGCGGGTCCCGACCTCGACCAGGGCGTCTCGGAGCTCGGCGGCGTCCTGCACCGTCAGCCCCCGGTAACCGGCAAGGACCGCCGCGTCGGAGCCCTCGAGCTCCCCGGCGATTTCCTTAACCTTGGCTTCCTTCTCCGCTCTCGGCATCTCTTCCTCGCAGTAAAAAAACGCCCCCGCAAACAGCCAGCGAGAACGTGGCTGCCTCGGCAGGTACCCGTTCTGGGATTACGCTTCCGCCCCTGCTTTCTGCGGCGCGGTCAGTCTACGGCACGACCTCCGGAGCCGCCAACCGAAGCACTCAGGCGGCCGTTTCGGTGTCCTTGGCGTGAGCAGGGTCGATCTTGATGCCCGGACCCATTGTCGTGGAGAGCGTGATCGAGCGCAGGTAGCGACCCTTCGACGAGGCGGGCTTGGCCCGCATCAGCTCATCCATGATCGAGAGGTAGTTGTCGAGCAGGCGCTGCTCATCGAAGGAGCGCTTGCCGATGATCACATGGCAGTTCGCCTGACGGTCCACCCGGTACTCGAGCTTCCCGGCCTTGATCTCCGACACGGCCTTGGCGATCTCCTCGGTCACGCTGCCCGCCTTGGGGTTCGGCATGAGTCCACGCGGACCAAGGACGCGTCCCGCCTTCCCCAGCACCGACATCATGTCGGGAGTGGCGACGGCCGCATCGAAGTCCATATTGCCCTTCAGGACCTCTTCGACCAGTTCCTCGCCGCCAACAAGGTCGGCTCCCGCCTCCTTGGCCTCACGAGCCTTATCACCCACGGCAAAGGCCGCCACTCGCGTTGCCTTCCCGGTGCCGTGGGGCAAGGTGACGGTCCCTCGGACCATCTGGTCGGCCTTTCGAGGATCGACGCCAAGGCGCACCGCGAGCTCGACGGTCTCGTCGAACTTGGCATCGGGCATCTGCTTGAGGATCCGGAGGGCGTCGACCGGCGGGTAGTGCTGCTCGCGGTCGTACAGCTTGATCGAATCGACGTAGCGCTTCGCCAGTGGGCTCATGCTCCCCTCACATCCACACCCATGCTCCTTGCCGTCCCGGCGATGATCTTCATGGCTGCCTCCACGTCGCGAGCGTTCAGGTCCTTCATCTTCGTCTCGGCGATCTGTCGCACCTGGTCCTGCGTCAGCATCCCGACCTTGTCCCGATGCGGCTCGCCCGAGCCTTTCTCGATCCCCGCCGCCTGCTTGATCAGCTCCGCCGCGGGAGGCTGCTTGGTGACGAAGCTGAAGGAGCGATCCTCGTAGATCGTCAGATCCACCGGGATCACCTGGCCCTGCTGCTGCTGCGTGGCCTCGTTGTAGGCCTTGCAGAACTCCATGATGTTGACGCCGTGCTGACCCAGGGCAGTTCCGACCGGAGGCGCCGGAGTTGCCTGCCCCGCGCGAAGCTGGAGCTTCACCAGTGCGAGCACCTTCTTCCCTCTGCCGGCCGGCATCAGACCCTCGCCACCTGATCGAACGAGAGCTCGACGGGCGTCTCACGGTCGAAGATGTTCACCATCACGCGCACCTTGGACTGCGCGACGTTGATGTCCGAGATCGTGCCGTTGAAGTCGGCGAAGGGCCCCGAGATGATGCGGACGACGTCCCCCTCCTCGAAGTCGAGCCGGAACGCGGGCTTCTTGGCCTCCTCCTCCTTGACCGTCAGGATCTTCTCGACCTCTCGGCGAGACAGCGGCGTGGGCTTCTGGCCCGTGCCTGAGGAAACGAAGCCGGTGACGCCCGGCGTGTTGCGAACACACACCCAGGAGTCGTCGTCGTAGACCATCTTCACGAGCAGGTAGCCGGGGAACACCTTCTTCTGGACGATCTGCTTCTTCCCGCCCTTGATCTCCATGACGTCCTCCATCGGGATCTGGACGTCGAAGATCTTCTCCTGCATCTGCATCGTCTGGATGCGGGTCTGCAGGTTGGTCTTCACCTTGTTCTCGTAGCCCGCGTAGGT
>CAZKFH010000094.1:0-5292 GCA_964551945.1 uncultured Actinomycetes bacterium
CACCTGGCCAGATCGCAGCACTCACCTCGGTGAGCGCGTGTACCTCGTGGCCGCGTTGCCGGAAGACCTTGGTGAGCTCGTCCAGCTCCACCAGCGGGGCGACGTTGCGGTCGACGGGCGGCAGCGCGATGTTGGCGGCCTCTTCGCGCGGCAGCTCGTGGGCGCGAGCGTGGTACCAGCAGCGGCTCTCGTGGCCCGCGTCGACCCCGATGAGTGGCGGCTCCTCCGTACGGCAGCGGTCGTCGGCGAGCGCGCAACGGTCGGCGAACGTGCACCCGGCGAGCTCCGCGCCCAGGCTCAGGAATCCCGGGATCGTGTCGAGCCTCCCGCGGTCCTTGCGGACGCCGCCGCGCGGGATGCAACGGAGCAGCCCGACGGTGTACGGGTGACGCGGGTCCTGGAGGACCGTCTCGACCGGGCCTTCCTCGACGAGCCGGCCGGCATAGAGCACTCCCACCCGCGAGCACATCTTCGAGATCACGCCGAGGTTGTGGCTGATGAACAGCACCGATGTCTGGAGCTCGGCCTGCAGCTGTGCGACGAGGTCGAGCACCTCAGCCTCGACCGTCGCGTCGAGGCCCGTGGTCGGCTCGTCGAGGATCAGGAGCGCCGGGTCCTTCGCGAGCGCCATCGCGATCACGGCGCGCTGCTGCATCCCCCCCGAGAGCTGGTGCGGGTAGCGGCTCATCACCGATTCCGGATCTGCGATCTGCACCCGCGCGAGGGCGCCCCGCGCACGATCGGTGGCCTCGCCCTTCGGCACGCCGAGCACCGTAAACGCCTCGGCCACCTGTGCTCCGACACGCATCGAGGGATTCAGTGCCGCGCCGGGGTTTTGGTAGACCATCGACAGCGAGCGGGCGTGGAACTCGCGCAGGTCGCCTCCCCGCAAGGCGAGGGCGTCGGTGCCCGCGACGACGATGGAGCCAGAGCTCACACGTCCGTTGCGGGGGAGGTAGCGGACGATCGCGAGCGCAGCAGTCGACTTTCCGCAGCCCGACTCGCCGACGAGGCCGTACGACTCGCCGCGCCCGATCTCGAACGTGACGCCGCGAAGCACTTGGCGGTCATAGCCGCGCACGCGGTAGACGACATCGAGCTCGCGTAGCTCCAGGGCGGCCGTAGCGGTTGCGGTCGCAATCATCGCTCGAACACCTGCTGCATGCTGTCCGACACGAGGTTCACGGCGACCACGAGCGAGGAGATCGCGAGCGCGGGGAACAGCACCGTCCACCACTGGTCCGAGAGGAACGGGTAGTTGTCCGCGATCTGCACCGCCCAGTCCGCCGACGGCGGCTGCAGCCCGAAGCCGATGAAGGTGAGGGTCGCGACCGCGAAGATCGCGTAACCGAGCCGGACCGTCGCCTCGACGAGGATCGGCGGCATCACGTTCGGAAGCACCTCCACGAACATCACGTAGGGCGAGCGCTCACCTCGCAGTCTTGCCGCCTCCACGTAGTCGAGCTGTGCCTCACCGAGCACGGCGGCGCGCACCGTCCGGGCGATGATCGGGCTGAACACGATCGCGATCACGACCGTCACCGACCACACCGACCGGCTCCCGAGGGAAGCAACCACCGTGACCGCGAGCACGATCAGAGGGATGGCAAGGACGGCGTCGATGACACGGCTCATCGTGTCGTCGGCGATGCCGCGGAAGTAGCCCGTGATCAGGCCGAGCGCGGTGCCGAACACGGTCGCGAGCACGGTCGCCAGAGGGGCGACGAGCAGGATGTCCCTGGAGCCGGCGAGCACGCGCGAGAAGACATCGCGGCCGAGGCGATCGGTTCCGAACCAGTAATCCGAGGACGGCGACACGCCCAGATCGGGCGTCTGGTCGAAGATCGGGTCGTACGGAGTGATGCGGCCGCCGAGAATCGCACAGACGACCCAGAATCCGATCACGACGGAGCCGATGATGAAGCTCGGGCTGCGGAGGAGTAGCCTCAGCCGCTCCCTGCGTGCAGCCCGGGCCTCGGACCCCGGAGCGGGCGCCGCCAGCTCGCTCATTCGGCCGTTCCGTAGCGGATGCGGGGGTTGATCAGGGCGAAGAGGATGTCGGCCACGAGCGTGACGAGGAGGAAGCCCATCCCGACGATGACTACGCCCGCGGTGAGGAGCGTGAAGTCCTTCTGCTCAGCGGCCTGGAGCACCATCAGGCCGATCCCCTGGTAGTTGAACAGGAACTCGATCGCGACGAGACCCCCGACGAGGTAGCCGGTCTGAGTCGCGACGACCGCAATCGTGGGCATGAGCGCATTTCGCAGAACATGTCGCCGGATCACCGTCGAGTGAGGCAGCCCTTTCAGGTACGCCGTCCGCGTGTAGTCGGCATCCAGCGCCTCGACCACGCCTGCCCGTGTGATCCGCGCGATATAGCCGAAGAGCACGATCGTGAGGGCCACCGCAGGGAGTGCCAGGTACTTGACCTGAGTCAGGGGGCCGGCCCCCGGCTCCCATTGAGCCGTCACCGGTAGCCAGTCGAGCCAGATCGAGAAGACGAGGATCAGCACGAGCCCTGTCACGATCTCCGGTATCACCGCGAGCGAGAGCCCGACGACGGTGATCCCGCGGTCGACCGGGCCTCCCACCCGCAGGCCGGCGAGGACTCCGCCGAGGATCCCCAAGGGAACGAAGAGCGCGAATGCGAACACAGCCAGCTTGAGGGAGTTGACGAGTGCGGGCCCGACGATGTCCCAGACTGGGACGCCGGTCTGGGCGAGGGACTCCCCGAGGTCCGCCTGCACAGCGCTGCCGAGCCAGTCGACGTACTGGACTACGGCGCGCCGGTCGGTGCCGTGCTCGTGGTTGTACGCCGCCACCGCCTCCTCCGACGCGTCGCGCCCCAGCACCGAGCGGCCCACGTTGCCTGGCAGGAGCTGCGCGGTTGCGAACACGATCGCGCTGAGCAGGACGAGCGTGATCAGTGCGAGGCCGAGGCGCTTGAGGACGTAGCGGGCGATGGCGTGGGGTCCCCTGGTCGAGGCGGCCGGAGCCTAGCTCCGGCCGCCCGTGTCCATTCCTCTACGCGAGAGACGTCTTCGCGATTCGCACTTGTGAGATGCCATCCGCCTGGTAGTTCTGGACCTTGGCCGACCCGGCGGTGACGTAGGTGATGAAGTAGTCCGTGATCACCGGCGTGTCACGCAGGAGGAGGCCGGCCATCTTCTTCGTCGCCTTCCGCTGCGCCGAGACTTCGGCGGCCGAGAGATACGACTTCGCCGCCGCGTCGAACGCGGGGTTGCTGTATTTCGACGCATTCCAGATGCCGTCGGTCATGTAAGCGGCGGTGAGGTATAGGTTCGGCACTCCGCGAGCGCCGTACTCCGTGAGCGTCGCTGGCCTGTTGAGCCACGGTGTCGTCGCGTAGTAGTCGGCCCCGCCTCCGTAGTACTCGCCGGACGATTGCACCTCGAGCGAGATGTCGATGCCTGCCTGGCGGCCGGCGGCCTGTATCGCTTGCGCGTGATCGGCGTGATCGAGGCCGTTCCAGGTCGTGAGCGTGAACTTGGGGTTCTCCTGCCCCGCTGCCTTGAGCAGGGCTCGCGCGAGCTCGAGGTTCTGCTTGCGCTGCTTGATCGACGGGTCGGTGGACGGGAACTTCGACCAGAACGGCGAGTCGTTTCCGAGTGTGCCCGCACCGAGAAGGATCCTCTGGATGATGTCGGGACGGCCGAGCGACAGCGCAACGGCGCGCCGCACCCTCGCGTCCCTGAACGGATCCCGGTCGACCCGCATGCCGAACATCCGGTGCCCCGCCGTCGGTGCCTCGAAGACCTTGAAGCGGCTGTTCCTTCGGAATGCCGCCGCCGTTTGCGCGTTGAGCTGCACGATGAGGTCGATCTGCCCCCCACGCAACGCGAGCACCTGCGGCGCTAAACCTTCGTACCAGGTCATCACTACCCCGTCGAGCGGCGGAGATCCGCCCCAGTACGCCGGGAAGCGGACGAGCTCGACGCGCCTGTTCGGTGTGCCGCTCTTGAACCGGAACGCTCCCGTTCCGATCATGCCGCTCTGCACCCAGGTACCTGGTCTGGCGGCGATCGCCGCCGGCTGGATGATCGCCTGGTACGTCGTCTGGCTGACCAGCTGCGGGAACGCGTTCGACGGTGACTTGAGGCGGAACTCGACCGTATACGGGCCCCTCTTGATCACACCCTCGGGGCCGAGGAGGCTGTTCGGGATTGCGGAGAGGATCTCCGACGGCTTCTCCCCCATATACTGCTTGAAGCTCGCGACGACGTCGTCGGCGGTCAGCGTCTTGCCGTTGTGGAACTTGACGCCCTTGCGGATCTGGAACGTCCAGACCGTCAAAGCGGCGTTGGCCTTCCAGCTCGTGGCAAGCGCCGGCCGCACCACCAGCTTCTGGTCGGAGAACGTCAGGAACTCGCCCGGGATGCCGGACAAGGCCAGCGAGCCGAACTCCCGGAGCAGGCGCGGCTCGAAGCTCGAGCCGACGGCGGACGAACCGACGCGGAGCGTGCCGCCCTTCTTCTGACCGGCGAGCGCCGGGGCGCCGAAGGCGGGCTCGGCTTCGCCGATGTAGCGAAGAAGGAGACCCATCGTCCCGGCGCCGAGCCCGAACACCGACGCGCGACGGAGGAACTCCTGGCGGTCGAGCTCTCCTCCGACGAGCTCGTCGATGAGGTTGTTCTCGATGGGGCCCGCCTCGCTGCGGCGGTACTCCTCGATCTGTCGCCTCGTCTCACGATCCATCTCTCGATCTCCCTTCGCTCGTATCGTCACGGCGATCACGGATTGAGTCCGCCGGCGGATCGACGTTTCGCTGAGTTAGGACGTTTATGCCACTGTTTGGTCGGCCGCGTCAAGCAGGATACTCCGCCGCAGAGCCATGGCACCGCGGTCGCACTAGCGTATGGCTCGAGATGGAGGCCGACGCACTCGAGATCCTCTTCCTGTCCGGGGCTGATGTCGAACGGCTCGGACTCGCGGCCGCGGCCGTGCTCAGCGCGGTCGAGGATGCGGTTCGGGCCCAGGGCGAGGGAGAGGTCGTCCTCGACGAACGCGTGCAGCACGTGCCGGACCCTTTGTTCCCGGGTCACTTCAACGTGTTGCGGGCGACCGTCTGGCCTCTCGAGGCGACCGGCGTCAAGGTGGTCGGCGACTTCGTCGAGAACTACACGCGCGGGCTGCCCTCCGAGCTGGCGCTGGTCACGCTCTACGACCCTCGGACCGGTGTCCCGTACGCCATCGTCGACGGGACCGAGATCACCGAGCGGAGGACTGGCGCGCTCACCGCGCTCGGGGCGCGCGAGCTCGCGCGCCCCGGCT
>CAZKFH010000095.1:0-5287 GCA_964551945.1 uncultured Actinomycetes bacterium
CCGATCGCCGTTGCCGCGCCCGCAGCCCCGATCACGGCGCCCCCGCCCACGGGGAAGCTCCCGCAGCCGAAGCCCGGCGTCGCCGACAAGCACCGCCTCCTGGCGCTCGTTGCCCCCGAGGGCATCCAGCGGGTGGAGCGCGAGCAGGGCGACCGCGTCAACACGTTCCCCCATCTGCTAATCCAGGAGCTCCTCTCCCTGATCATCGTGAGCGCCGCGCTCACCGTGTTCTCGATCTTCGTGAACGCACCGCTGCGAGAGCTCGCGAACCCGAACCTCACGCCCAACCCCTCGAAGGCACCGTGGTACTTCCTCGGCCTGCAGGAGCTCCTGCGGTACTTCCACCCGATGGTGGCGGGCGTCCTGGTCCCCACGCTCTTCTTCGCGCTGCTGTTCTTCGTGCCCTACGTCGACCGCAACCCGAGCACGAAGCCCGGCGACCGCAAGATGGCGATCGTCCTGTTCACGATGCTCCTGATGTTCTTCGCGATCCTCACGATCATCGGGGCGTTCTTCCGAGGGCTCGGCTTCAACTTCGTCCCGCCCCACGAGGGGGTGTTCTTCGACCTGTGAACGAGACCTTCGCGATCCTGATCGTCGCCGGCCTGGTGGGCCTGTTCCTTCTCCTCGTGGTTGCCACGCTGATCCGCGCTCGGTACGCGGCGGCCGTGTTCAAGGAGGCCGCGGCCGGGGCGAAGCCACGACCCGAGCCCGAGGCGAAGGCAGCCGCCAAGCCGAAGCCGGTCTCTCGTCGGGAGTTCTTCCGTCGTTCCCTGTTGTCCTCCCTCGGCCTCTTCACTGCGCAGTTCGGAGCCGCGACGCTCGCGTTCATCTGGCCGAACCTGCGAGGCGGCTTCGGTGACGTCGTCGACACGAAGCTGACCCCCGAGGCGATCAGGGCTGAGATCGACTCGTCGAGGCAGCCCTTCTACTACGGCGCCGGACGCTTTTACCTCGTCAAGTACGACGTCGACCCCGTTCCCGACGTCTACCAGGGCATGGTCGCCGGCGGGCTGATGGCCCTGTACCAGAAGTGCGTGCACCTCGGCTGCAGGGTCCCCTTCTGCCAGGTGAGCCAGTGGTTCGAATGCCCGTGCCACGGCTCGAAGTACAACCGCGTCGGCGAATGGACCGACGGGCCCGCCCCCCGGGGCCTCGACCGATTCCCCGTCAAGGTCGTGAACGGGGTCGTTCAGGTCGACACCGGGACCGCCCGGGATCAGAACGGCCCGCCGAGAGGCACCGACACCATCGAGCAGAACCCCGAGGGGGCGTTCTGCGTGAACGTCTCCGGCGAATGACGGGACCGCTCGCGCTCTCCACCACCGCGATGCTCGCGCTGATCGCGGCCGTGCTCCTCGGCCTCGCGTTCGCGGGAGGACTGATCCTCCTCTCACTCCGGAGGCGAGGTGAGGAGAAACCCGACATCCCAGCGGGCATGCGTCCCGGCCCGTCGGACGAGGTCCTCGAGCGCCGGCACATCGAGCGCACGATGGCGTGGGGGTTCGTGTTCATGGGGGTCCTCGCCCTCAGCGTGGCCTGGGTCTGGCTGCGGGAGCCCGACCAGAACGTGGACGATGCGATCGAGCTCGTCCTGCGCGCCGAGGAGCGGGGCGAGCGGTGGTTCGGCCTCTACGACGAGGCGAACCCGCTCGGCTTCGGGTGCGCCCGGTGCCACGGCACCGAGGCCGAGGGCGGCACGGTCCCGTTCACCAACGCCGACGGCGAGTTCAATCCCGCCTACCCCGTGCCCCCGCTCAACAACGTCTGCGGCCGCCTCACGGTCGCCGACCCCGACAAGAGCCCACTAAACATCCGGGACACGATCATGCAGGGCCGTCCCGACACGCCGATGCCGTCGTGGAGCGTTCGCTTCGCCGGCCCCATGAACGACCAGCAGATCCAGGACCTGATCGCGTTCCTCATCTCGATCCAGACCGTGCCGGAAGAAGACAACCTCTGCACGAACCCCGCGGCGGCCGCCGAGGAGGAGCCGACCGCGGCCCCCAGCCCGGAGGAGGCCGCCTGATGGAAACGCAGCTGATCGCTCAGGCGAGCCCCTGCACCGGCATGTGCGGGTGGGGCGTGCTCGTCGCGGCGATGGTCCTGTTCCCCGGGACCGTCTGGCTGCTGACGGGAGCGATCTTCGGGAACCGGATGGGCTACCTGATCTCGGCCACGTCGTTCTTCGCGTTCATGATCATCCTGTCGGCGATCTGGACGTTCGGCGCCCCGGGGACACCCAGGTACCTCGGGCCGAAGGGCGATCTCCCTGCATGGGTCGGGATCGCTGCGGGTCAGCAGCTCGAGTCCGCCACGCTGCCGCTCGTCGAGCAGTACCCGGGTGAGCCGTGGCGACCGGCGGATGCGGAGGATCCCGAGTCGGAGGCCGCGATGCTCGCTTTCCAGGATCTCCTCGCGGAGGAGGCGGCCGCGGAACTCGAGGGCGCGGGCATCGAAGCTGAGGTCGAGGCTAGCGAGTTCACGGTCGAGGGCCTGGTGTTCGCGGAGGTCGAGGAACAGCCCGTCGCGATGGCGCGCGCCTTCGCGACCGAGGGAGGTCCCGAGGTTCTTGTGTTCGGTTATAAGGATCCCGGCAACGAGCCGCTCCCGTCGTACGTGTCGCTGGCGGTCTCGGTGATCGGGTTCGCGGTACACCTTCCGTTCCTCGATCGCGCGGAGCGCAAGCGCAAGGAGTTCCTGACCGGTGGGGGTCAGCCCTCGTTCCGAGGACCTGCATAGGAGATTGACGTGACGGCGATTGCATCGATCCTTGCGGCGGTGGAAGAGGGTGGCCAGTCGTTCATCCTGTTCACGGTGATGCTGGTCGTCGTGTTCCTAGCCCACAAGTTCACGATCCCTCGGTAGCGGCCTCCTTCGCGGCTTCACGCGCCGCGGCAAGCGTTCGCTCGATCTCCTCGTCTCCGTGGGCGGTCGACAGGAACCACGCTTCGTAGCCCGACGGCGGCAGCGAGATCCCCCGCTGCAGCATCGCCCGGAAGAACCGCGCGTACGCGTCGTGGTCGGACGCTCGAGCCGCTTCGTGATCCCGCACCTCTCCCGGGGTGAAGAACAGCGAGAACAGCGACCCGGTGCGGTTGATGCGGTGCGGCACCCCCGCCGCCTCGAGAGCCTCCTCGAGCCCAGCGGCGATGTGCTCCGCCGTCTTCTCGAGCCCCGCGTACGGGTCTTCCTCCGCGATGAGGCTCAGCGCCGCGAGACCTGCCGCGACCGCGACCGGGTTCCCGGATAGCGTGCCTGCCTGATACACCGGGCCCGCGGGGGCGAGGTGCTCCATGACGTGAGCGCGGCCTCCGAACGCCGCACAGGGGAACCCACCGCCCATGATCTTCCCGAGGATCGTGAGGTCTGGCAGGACGCCGAAGCGTTCCTGCGCGCCGCCGGCCGCGAGCCGGAAACCGGTGATCACCTCGTCGAAGATCAGGAGCGCGCCGTGTGCGGCGGTCAGGGACCGGAGTCCCTCGAGGAACCCCTCCCCCGGTGGCACCACGCCCATGTTGGCCGCGACCGGCTCCACGATGACACATGCGATCTCGGTTCCGTCCTGCTCGAACGCGCGTTGCGCCGCGTCGAGATCGTTGAACGGGATCACGATCGTGTCGGCCACCGCACCCGCGGTGATCCCCGGCGTTCCCGGGATGCCGAGCGTCGCGACCCCCGAGCCCGCGGCGGCGAGCAGGGCGTCGGAATGCCCGTGGTAGCAGCCGTCGAACTTGACGATCTTCGCGCGGCCGGTGGCGCCGCGAGCGAGCCGGACCGCGCTCATCGCGGCCTCGGTGCCGCTACTGACGAGCCTCGCCATCTCGATGGAGGGCACCAACGCGGCGAGACGCTCCGCCAGCGCCACCTCGTTCTCCGTCGGCATGCCGAACGAGGTCCCGCGGCGAGCAGCAGCCGTCGCCGCAGCGACGATCTCCTCCCTTGCGTGACCGAACAGCAGCGCTCCCCACGACTGCACGTAATCGATCAGCTCGCGGCCGTCGGCGTCCCGAACGTGGGCGCCTCGGCCCTCCACCGCGAATACCGGCGTCCCACCGACCGATCCGAACGCCCGCACAGGCGAGTTCACCCCGCCGGGGATCACGCGCCGCGCGCGCTCGAACAGCTCCCGGTTGTCGGTCATGCTCAGGACAGCCAGTCTGCGGCGTCCTTCGCGTGGTACGTGAGGATGATGTCCGCGCCGGCCCGGCGGATCGAGGTGAGGATCTCGAGCGCCGCGCTGCGCTCATCGAGCCAGCCACGCTCGGCCGCGGCCTTGACCATCGCGTACTCGCCCGACACGTTGTACGCGGCGACGGGCACGCCCGCTTCGACCTTCGCCCTGCGGATCACATCGAGGTACGGCAGCGCGGGCTTCACCATGACCATGTCGGCGCCTTCTCGAACGTCATCGTGGATCTCTCGCATGGCCTGATCCGCGTTCGCCGGGTCCATCTGGTAACCCCTGCGGTCCCCGAACTGCGGCGCGCACTCGGCCGCGTCGCGGAACGGCCCGTAGAACGTCGAGGCGAACTTCGCCGCGTACGCGAGGATCCCCGTCGCGCCGTGGCCCTCCGCATCGAGCGCCTGACGGATCGCCGCGACCTGTCCGTCCATCATCCCGGACGGGGCGACCAGGTCCACGCCGGCGGCCGCCTGGCTGGTCGCGATGCGCCGGTAGAGATCGAGCGTACGGTCGTTGTCGACCTCACCCTTATCGTCGAGCACGCCACAGTGCCCATGGTCGGTGTACTCGTCCAGGCACAGGTCGGAGATGACGACCGCCTCGTCACCGAGCTCCTCGCGGAGCGTACGCAGGCCCCGTTGCGCGATCCCGTCCGGGTTCCATGCCTCGCTCCCCTCGGCGTCCTTTCGCGAGGGGACGCCGAACAGGACGAACCCGAGGACACCTCGAGCGTGGATCTCTCGAGCCTCCTTCACGAGCGACTCGAGCGAGTGCTGCATCTGGCCGGGCATCGACGCGATCGGCGCGGGGTCCGTGATGCCTTCCTTCACGAACAGCGGAGCCACGAGGTTCCTCGGGGCGAGGTCCGTCTCTCGCGTCAGCTCACGAAGAGCCGATGTCCGCCGGAGCCGGCGATGGCGGGAGAAGTCCATGCGCTGGATGGTACACAGCGGCCGCCTCAGGCGACGTCGGTGCGGAACGCGGTTACGAGCGCCTCGATGAGGCCGTCCTCCGTGTGCGGCTGGGCCACGGCGGCGACCTCGAACCCGACCCGGGCGGCCGCGGCAGCCGTCACGGGGCCGATGCACACCGCGGGCGGGC
>CAZKFH010000096.1:0-4846 GCA_964551945.1 uncultured Actinomycetes bacterium
GGCACCTTCTCGCCGTTCACCGGGTTCACCGCGTGGACCCCGAGCGGGATCCCCTCTCGGGACTCCGCTTGCTCCCGTGAGGTCAGTGGCGTCGCCTGGAGGCGGTCGAGCATGGCCTTCACGTCGCCCGCGACGCCACCGATCCTCGCGAGCTCCTTCAGCATCGGATGCTCGGGCGCGAAGACGAAGAACGTGACGCCCCACAGCGTGTCCGGCCGGGTCGTAAAGACCGTGACCCGCTCACCGGTCTCGGCGATCTCGAACTCGACCTCGGCTCCTTCCGACCTGCCGATCCAGTTGCGTTGCATCGTCAGGACACGGTCGCTCCACCCCGGAAGGAGCTCCATGTCGTCGAGCAGGGCCTGCGCGTAGTCCGTGATCTTGTAGAACCACTGGGTCAGGTCCTTGCGAACGACCGGCGTGCCGCATCGCTCGCACACCCCGGCCACCACCTGCTCGTTCGCGAGCACGGTCTGATCCTTCGGGCACCAGTTCGCCGGAGCGAGCTTCCGGTACGCGAGCCCCCGCTCGAAGAACTTCACGAACAGCCACTGCGTCCAGCGGTAGTACTCCGGATCGCAGGTATGGAGCCGCGTCGACCAGTCGAAGGACACCCCATAGCGCTTGAAAGACGCCGCCTGCTTCTCGATGTTCGCGTAGGTCCATTCCTTCGGGTGGATACCCCGCTGGATCGCGGCGTTCTCCGCCGGAAGCCCGAACGCATCCCAGCCGATCGGGTGGAGGACGTTGTGACCCTGCATCCACTTGAAGCGTGGGATCACGTCGCCGAGCGCGAACGCCTCAGCATGGCCCATGTGCAGTTCGCCCGAGGGGTACGGGAACATGTCGAGCGCGTAGAACTTCGGGCGAGGGTCGTCGGGCCCGCCGACGGCGTAGATCCCCTCGCGCTCCCATGCCTCCACCCACCGCGGCTCGATCGCGGAAGGCTCGTACGGCTCGATCATCCCCGAAGGGTACCAAGGGTCCTCGGAGGTTTGATGGGCGTTCAGGGGGCCGGGTATCGTGGGCCGTCCCCAACCCCCAACGCGAAATGGCGAACGAATCCGAAAAGAGCACGATCGAAGCACGACCCGCACCCGCCACCGGCCGGGTGTGGCGGTCCCGTGGGCTCAAGGTCGTCTCGGTCGCGGCCGCGCTGTTCCTGTTCGTCCTCGCCATCCAACTGATGAAGAAGGGGGCCGGCGCGATCGCGCCGCGACTGGAAGCGTCGGGCCTGTTCGACAACGCCGTGCAGACACTCGGGCTCGGCTGGCTCGGTGCCTACCTCGTCCTGTCGGGCTCGCCGATCGCCGCAACCTCCCTCACGTTCCACGACGCGGGTGCCATCACGGAGCTGCAGACGTTCAGCATGCTGTCGGGGTCGAGGCTCGGGGCCTCCTTCATCGTCCTGCTGGTCGGCTTCATCTACGCGGTCCGCAGCCCGAACAGACGAGAGTCACTCGGGATGGGCGTCCTGGCCCTGTCGATGACCGCGATCGTCTACGTCCCCGGCATCGCACTCGGCTACGGGATCCTCAAGTCCGGGTTCCTGGACGGCGTTGCCTGGACGGCGTCGGCCGAGCTTCAGGGCGCGATCGACGTGGGCTGGGGGTGGATCGTCACGTTCGTGGAGACGTCGCTCCCGGCCCCCCTCCTGTTCCCCGTGGGCCTCGGTGTGATCCTCGTGTCGTTCAAGCTGCTCGACCAGGTGCTGCCCGCGCTCGATGGCGAGCGCCACGCCGACAGCCGCAGCCACTGGTTCCGAAGACCCTGGCCGATGTTCTTCATCGGCTCCCTCGCGGCCCTGCTGACACTCTCGGTCTCGGTCGCGCTGACCGTGCTCGTGCCGCTCGCGAGCAAGGGCTATATCAAGCGCGAGGAAGCGATCCCGTACATCGCGGGAGCGAACATCACGACCCTCGCCGACACACTCGTTGCGGC
The DNA here is from genome assembly GCA_964551945.1 of uncultured Actinomycetes bacterium. Lineage (GTDB taxonomy): Bacteria > Actinomycetota > UBA4738 > UBA4738 > CALAEC01 > CAZKFH01. The sequence continues at coordinate 1,942 of CAZKFH010000096.1, forward strand.
CATGCTCCTCAGCCGAGCCTCCGGCGTCCAGGTCGTCCTGGCCGAGGCGATCGCGGTCGCCCTCATCACGATCGTCTATCTCGCGTTCCTCTATCGCCCGCTGCAACGCGGCATCATGACCCTCGACGAATGGGTGGTCCGCACGAATCCCAGACTGTGGCTGTTCGTGGGAATCCTCTTCCTCGTCCCGCTTGCTCTGCTGGTCGTGGGCGGGTTTATCGGCCCTGTTGGGGAATGACTTAATTCAGCCCTATAGCGCGCCGATAGAGGTTCTGTAGCCACCAATCGAGCTGAGGAGCAGATGGAAGCCACACCTGCCAAGTTGCGCGTTCTCATCGCGGACGACAATCCGGACATCCTCATCCTGCTGAGGACGAACCTCCGGGCTGCCGGCTATGAGTCGCTAGAGGCGGGGAACGGCCAGATCGCCCTGGAGCGGATCGCGCAGGACAAGCCCGACATCGTCCTGCTCGACCTCATGATGCCGGTACTCGACGGCTGGGGGGTTCTCGAGGCCCTCGTCGGCGTGACCGACGCACCCCCCGTGATCGTGGTGTCGGCATCGGATTCCTCCGCGAACGTCGAGCGAGCCCGCGAGCTGAACGTCGCGGCCTACGTCACGAAGCCGTTCAACCTCCCTGCGCTGGTTCAGCTGGTCGCCTCGGTGGCTCAGCGCCGGTCGGCGAATCACGGCGCGACTCCTCTCGTCGGCTGACCGCCGATCTCACCCGCCTCCCGAACCCCTCGAGCTTCGTCTTCAGCATGTCGCCAACCCGCCCTCGAAGCGTGATCGTGAGCAGGGCGCCCGCTGCAGATCCGGCCGCGCATGCTGCCGCGATGATGAAGAGCGAACGAAGCTCGGGTGCGAAGCGGATCTCCAGCATCCGCATCAGCGCGGCCGCCGCGAGCGTCCACAGCCCGATCCCGACCGCGAACCACCCCAGGAGGATCGCGATCTGACGGAACCCGAATCGGCGGCGATACAGGCCGTCGAGCGCGGCCATCGCGAAGCAGAAGACGGCGAACCCCCACAGCGCCATCGGCCCGCGCGCTCCCCCTCCTGCGATGAGACCCATCCCGGCGAGCGCGACCAGCGCGCCGGTCAGCCGGAACGCCAGGACGGAGCGCTCAGCCATCGGTCCCCAGATCTCGCCAGTCGGCCCCGGTGTTCACGGGTCGGAGGCAGGCGCTCCACAGGCCCAGACCGTCCCGCCGCGCCTTGCGCTCGGCCTCGACGAACCGCCCCACGTGGGCGACGTTCGGAGGAAAGGTGGTCACGGTCGCATATCCCTGTCGCACGATGTCTTCATTGAACAGACGTCTGCCAACCCAAACATAGGCGAGCGTCCGGCCAAATGGGTCGATGCGCTCCACGTCGAATTCGAGGCCGACGCGAGCGCCTTGAAGGCGCCGCTCCGTGAAGACCGACGCCTCGGGCCCGAAGCACTCGACAGGCTCTGTCGGGTGCACGGACTCGGGGGCGTCGATCCCGATGAACCGGACATCGAGCGTCCGATCCTCGAGCTGGATCTCGGCGGTGTCTCCGTCCACGACGCGCACCACGCGCGCAGGGAAGCGCCGCGCTGCTCGATCCTCCGAATCACGCTCTTCCGCCTCCGTCTCACCTGCGGGTTCTCGGCCCGTGCGCTCCCGTGTCCCGGCGGCGCATGAGACAAGGAGCACGGCCGCTATTGCTCGACCAATCCATCGGGTCGTGTCCCTTCGCACGAAATCTCAGCCCGGATACTTGCTGGCCAGTGTCGTGGTCGCCACGGCTCCCTGCAGAATGGCGTCGACCGCGGAGGGATCGGCGCCCGGCTCGAGTCCCGAGGGCTCGCCGAGCGACGCCAGCGTGAAGATGTATCGGTGGGGCTCGTCCCCCGACGGACAGGGCCCGCCGTAGCCGCTCTCGCCGAAATCGTTAACCCCTTCGAGGGCGCCCTCGGGCAGTGATCCCGCGGGGAAGCCCGGCGTTTCCGGAGAGATGGCGTAGACGGTCCAGTGCGTGAAGACGCCCTCGGAAGTATCGGGATCAAGGAGCGTGAGGATCAGCTCCGCGGATCCCTCGGGCACCCCGGACCACACGAGGGGCGGGGAGCTTCCCTCGCCGTCACATGTGAACCCCTCTGGAATCGTGCCTCCCTCTTGGAATTCGGGACTGGAGAGGTCGAACGCATCCAGATCGGAAGGGACCGGCGAGACCGTGACCCCGCCGGGCTCATCACCGGTACAAGAAACCAGTAGCAGGACGGCCAAGAGGAGTCGGCGCACCCCTGAACGCTACCGTCCGATCGCCCGATACCGCTACCTGCAAGCGGCCCGATCTCCGCTGAGCTTGATGTCAGAGCCTGCAGATAGCGTCGGAGCGATGGGCCCGAGCAAGCTTCTCGAGCGCCTCCAGGGAGGTGCGCTCAGCGGCGTTCGATTCCGGGACGTGATGCGATTAGCTCTGGCGTTGGGCTTCGACCTTCAGCGGACCAGTGGCAGCCACCACATCCTCGCTCATCCGGGTATCCCCGAGCTCCTCAACCTGCAAGACGTTGGTGGCGAGGCGAAGGCCTTCCAGGTCCGACAGCTCCTCCAGTTGGTCGAGCGGTATTCTCTTCGCTTGGGAGGAAGAGCATGAATCACTACCACATCAACGTTTTCTACAGCGAGGAAGACGGCGGCTACATCGCCGACATACCCGATCTTGAGGCCTGCTCAGCCTTCGGCAGGACTCCCCAAGAAGCGGTGGGCGAGGTCGAGCGGGCCAAGGAAGCCTGGCTCGCCGCCGCCCGCGAAGCAGGACGTCCCATCCCGCAGCCGCGGTACCGACCAGCGGCAGAATCCCATTAGAACGCTGACACAGTCGGTTCGCGCCCCTTAGGGTCGAACGCGGCAAGACCGTAAGAGAAGCGTGGTC
>CAZKFH010000097.1:0-4826 GCA_964551945.1 uncultured Actinomycetes bacterium
GGCTTTTAACCCATGTGTCGCAGGTTCGAATCCTGCACGCCCCACCCTCAGCGGTACTGTGCGTCTGCACAAAGGCTCAGGCGGACTCGGGGGCGAACCTTATCTGGAGCCATCCACTCCAAAGGAGGATCCAGATGAGGCGATCCGCGTTCACGCTACTTGCTGCACTCACCGTCCTGCCGCTCGCTTCCACGGCTCTCGCCGCGGATGGCGACTGTCGCCTGATCCGCGGTGCCCAGACCCCGGACGACACCACCGACGACGTCTCCGTCTGCAGGCAGGACAACTGGATTCACCGTGCGACCGCCCCGGTCGGCAACCTTGCCGCCCTCGGCCACGACGCGTTCCCATCCTGGAACACCACGAAGCCGACGGCCGCCACGACGAGCGGCTCGGGAGGCGCGTACGTCGCCAATAGCGCGTTCCATCAGCTCGTGGGCGCACAGGATCCGCGCGGGAGCGCCGTCTTCCAGGGGACGTACACAGGCGTGCTCGACACGCTCGCGATCGACCTCTACGCGATTGCCCCGGCGGCGACCGCCGAGCTCAACATCGAGCTGAAGCTCGGAGGCGAACCCGTCTACGCAGCTAGCCAAGAGGTCTCACTCATCTCTGCAGGGAACTTTCAGCAGTACCGTTTCGTGCTCACCAACATGTATGCGGCCATGGAGAGCCTCAGCCTGGCCAACACCCCCACGACAGCACATACGATCCAGCTTGCGGTCAACGGGACGTTCGCGATCAACGACGCGGGAGCGTTCGCCTACGACGCACAGGACGTCCCTTCGGGCCTCATCTTCAATCTCGAATCGAACAAGATGAGCGGCTACACGAAGATCGACGCCAGCGGGCTGTCATAAGGACTTCGGGCGCAGAGGGCGCCTCTCGCCGCCCTTGCTCGTCTTGACGCAGCGCGGACGCACTACGTAGAGTAGCCGGGTCAGCCCGCCCGGCCACGACGCAACGCCCAAGTGGAGACCTCCGTCTCCCGGCGCCGTTCCGGGTCCGAGAAGGAGGTTCGCCCGTGAAGCTACGCACCATCCTCGGGATGGCGACCGCCGTCCTGCTCCTGGTTCCGTTCGGGAGCGCAACCGCCCATCCGGACCACCGGGTGGCCCGCGCTGAGGACTCAGCGCCCGCTCACCAGCACGGAAGCGACGTAGGCCACCTGCCCGGATCGAGCGAGAACGTCGAGCTGCTCGGCGAGCTCGAGCCCACGAAGGGCCAGGGCCCCATCGTGGAGGGCCAGATCGCCGACCTGGCGGTCTACAACGACTACGCCTACCTGAACTCGTGGGACGAGCCCACCTGCACCAAGGGTGGCTTCTACGTCGTGGACATCAGGGACCCCCGCAAGCCGATCGAAGGGGACTTCATGCCCGCACTCCCTGGCAACTACCACGGGGAAGGCGCCCATGTCATCACCGTGAAGGCGCAGGGAAAGGGATTCAAGGGCGACATCCTGGCCGTGAACAACGAGTTCTGCTCCAGCTTGGAGACCGAGCCGACGGCGGGAGCGGGCTTCGATCTCTACGATGTCTCCAACCCCCGCAACCCGAAGGTGCTGGTCCAGGGCGCCGGTGACCGGGGGGCCGACGACGGCAGCATGACCGGCGATTTCGAGCTCGCTAACTCCTACCACAGCGTGTTCATGTGGCAGGACGACGGCAGGGTGTATCTGGTCGCCACCGATAACTTCGAGTTCCACGACGTCGACATCTTCGACATCACGGACCCGAAGAACCCGATCGGCGTGGCGGAGTACGACATGGTCGAGGAGTTCCCGCAGATCCTCGAGGAACCCGCTCCTCGCGGGGACAATGTCTTCAACCACGACATGATCGTCAAGGAGATCAACGGCCGAGACGTCCTGCTCGATTCTTACTGGGATGGCGGCTACCTCCTGATCGACATCGAGGACCCGGCCAACCCGATCTACATTGGCGACAGCGACTTCGGCCCGGTCGATCCGCTGACGGGTGTTATGCCCCCCGAGGGCAACGCTCACCAGGCCGAGTTCTCGCACAACAACCAGTACTTCCTGGCGGCCGACGAGGACTTCAACCCCTACCGTTCGGACAAGTTCTACGTCTATGACGAGGAGCCCACGACTCCCGAGGACGAGCGAGAGGCGTCCGAGGTGGGTGGCGGGCTGTCCCCCGCTTCCCTCCCCGACCAGACACTGAGCGGAAAGGTCGTCTACGGCGGCTACGGCTGTCCGGCCGACGACACGGTGATCCCGTTGGCTTCGGCCTACGACGACGAGCTTGATCCGGAAGCCGGGGACGAGAAGATCCTCCTGATGCAGCGCGGGCCAACCGGTGATCCGAGCGCCGACTACAACGGGAACGGGAACCTGACCGACGACGCCTGCTTCCCGGGGGAGAAGGCCGCCAAGGCTTTCGACGCGGGCTGGGACGCGATAGTGCTCGTCAACCGCCACACTGCGGGCGGCGCGGCGGGCGACGAGGCGTTCTGCGGCTCGGGCGCGTACGACCCCGATAAGCCGATGGTGACGGTCTGCACGACCCACGGGGCGTACCACGAGCTGTTCGGCTCCGCACCGGACTACACCATCCCCTATCCCTCTACTGACGCGCCGGCGATCGGCGAGGTCAGCGACGAGCGCGTGAAAGCAACCTCCCTGTTCGATGGGTGGGGCTACGCGCATCTGTACGAGAGGGAAGCGGGCAAGGTGACCCGCCTCGACTCCTACGCCATCGAGGAGTCGCTCGACCCCGACTACGCCTTCGGATTCGGTGACCTCTCGATCCACGAGTTCGCCACCGACCCGAACCAGAACCGGGCATACATCTCCTACTACTCGGGAGGCGTGCGCGTCGTCGACTTCGGGCCTGACGGCATCGAGGAGGTCGGGCACTACATCGACGACGAAGGCAACAACTTCTGGGGGATCGAGACCTTCGTCCCGAGCATCGGGAAGGCGGGCGACCTGCGAGGTCAGCGGTTGTTCGCCGGGTCCGACCGGGACCACGGGATCTTCATCTTCCGATACACCGGTAACTAGGTAGCAGCTCAGCTTCGAAGGGGCGGCCTCCGGGCCGCCCCTTCGTCGTCTCCCGACCAGGAGCGGAGGAGAACCGGCGGGGGTATCGTGACGTTAGATCCAGTAGGTGCCCAACCGTAGAGAGCGAGGCCCGATGCGTCGACTCACAGCCGGTCTATTCCTAAGCGTGTTCATCGCGGGGAGCTCTCCCGCGTGGGGTTGTGGAGGGTTGGTCGCTCCGAACGGTTCGGTGAACCTGTTGCGCACGTCGACCCTCGCGGGCTACCACGACGGGATCGAGCACTACATCACGTCCTTCGAGTTCGTCGGCGGGGGCGCGAAGTTTGGCTCGATCGTGCCCCTCCCCGGCCGACCGAAGCGAGTCACGCGTGCCGGCGACTGGACGCTCCAACGGCTGGCCCAAGAGGTCCAGCCACCCCCACCCTCGCCGCAGGCCGACGGCGTTTCGGGGTCCGCAGCCGGCGCCAAGGTGGTCTACGAGACAGAGATCGACGGGCTCCTCATCACGATCCTCAGGGGCGGGAGCCGCGGTGTCGGCAGATGGGCCAAGGACGAGGGCTTCGCGCTTCCCCCGGACGCTCCCGAGGTTCTCCACTTCTACGCACAGCGCAGCCGCTACTTCATGGCCGCGCGGTTCATCCCGGAGAAGGCTCGCAAGAAGAAGCTGCGGGAAGGTGACGGCATCCCGATCCATCTCAGGATCCCCATGGACAATCCGTGGGTCCCGCTGCGCATCCTCGGACTCGGCAAGCAGGCCACAGAGGTCATCCAGGCCGACGTCTTCCTCCTCAACGACAGAGAGCCGGCACTCCTGCCCGCTCCCGCCGCGCCCGGCGAGCGTGGGATGGCCCTGGAGCGGAGCGAGCAGGCATCGCAGTCGCTCCTCAACGACCTCGGGTCGGACAAGGGCATGAACTGGATCCAGGAGGAAGCGGGTATGTGGCTGACGTATCTGCGGCTTGACATCGACGCCGCCGACCTGACCTACGACCTTGCCGTGGACCAGACGGGGGACGGTCAGCCCTCAGCCGAGGACGCGTTCGGCATACCAGCACGCAGCTCAGCAGACCCGGACCGCAGCGTGTGGGCATGGTTCGCGCTCCCCCTGATCGGGGCCGGCGGGGTGCGACTTCTTGGGCGGAGAGTGATGCCTCGGCGATGACGTTCGGCCGTGGCCTTGCAGCCTGCCTGCTGCTGGTCGCGAGCGCGTGCTCGCCCGAAGGCCCACAAGACACATCGGTCGACGTCACCATCCGCTTCTCGCGCTTCCAGCCCGACCACTTCGAGTTTGCCGCCGGAAGCACCGTGACCTTCGTCGTGACCAACAACGACCCCATCGACCACGAGTTCCTCATCGGAGACGAGCAGGTTCAGCAGATCCACGAGGAAGGCACCGAGGCCCATCACGGAGCCAAGCCCGGCGAGATCTCGATCCCGGCCGGGGGCACGCGGGCGACCAGCTTCACCTTCGAGGAACCCGGGAGGATCCTCATCGGGTGCCACCTCCCGGGGCACTACGACTTCGGAATGCGTGGAGCCATCGACGTCACGTCGTGAAGCCACGGAGGGGTCGGCGTGGGGCGGCAACAGCGGGCGCTATACTCGTCTCCGTGCCCCCGCTGGGGGCGGTGGAGCTTGCCCCCATCGTCTAGCGGCCTAGGATCTCGCCCTTTCAAGGCGGAGACACGGGTTCGAATCCCGTTGGGGGCACGGAAACTGAATAGCTTGGGCCTGTGGAGCAGTCTGGAGTGCTCGCGACCCTGTCAAGGTCGAGGTCGGGGGTTCAAATCCCCTCAGG
>CAZKFH010000098.1:0-4726 GCA_964551945.1 uncultured Actinomycetes bacterium
CACGTCGGGCTTCTCCATCTGCCCGAGGAACTGCCGGGCGTAAGAGGAGAGCGACTCCACGTAGCGGCGCTGCCCCTCGGCGTAGATCGTGTCGAAGGCCAGCGACGACTTTCCGGAGCCGGACAGGCCCGTGAAGACAATCAGCCGGTCGCGGGGAAGCTCCAGATGGACGTTCCGCAGATTGTGCTCACGAGCACCGTGGATGACGATCGTGCCGGTGCCCACGACACCATTGTAACTATGGAGCTACGCAGGAGGGTTCCGGGCGAAACCGACGCGGATCGCCGAGGCGAACAGCGAGGTGGCCGCGGTCACGCCGAGCGCCCACAGGGGCTCTCCCAGCATGGCGAGGACGAAGGTCAGGAGCAGGCGGCCGTCTCGGCCCCCGAGGAGCCACCCGATCCGGCGCTCGGACGGCGGCTCGAGGCCCAGGGCGGCCACACGGTCCTTCGTGGCCATCGACAACATGGCTCCCGCTGTCGCCGCCACGACCAGCGGCACGACCCAGGATCCGCCCCCTTGATCGAAGGCCCAGACGCCCAGCCCCGCGCACACGGCCGCGTCGCCCAGTCGGTCGAGGAACCCGTCCCAGAGCGTGCCACGGGGACCGGCTCGGAGCGTCAGCCTTGCGATCTCCCCGTCGACCCCGTCGAGGATCGAGCACAGCTGGACCAGGACGCCGCCCCAGATCCCTTGTCCGAAACCGAGCAGGATGGCTCCCAGAACGCCCACCAGGAAGGAGAACACCGACAGGGCATCGGGGGACGGGCGGAATCGCGAGATGAGCCACGAGATCGGCACGGAGAGCCGGCGGTTGAGGTGCCGCGCGACCGGACCATCCGTTCCCCTCGGCAGCGATCGCCGAAGGAGCTTGCCCGCACGTGCCATGTCCTCCGGCGTGTCGACGTCCTGCCACCACGCGCCCGTGCGCAGAGGGATCGGAGCGATCCGTTCGGTACGGGCGAGCCGCGAGACGGCAGCGGAAAGCGACGCGTCACCCTCACCCCGGGATGCGGCGATCGCGGGGAAGACCGAGGCCGGGAGGACGAACGCTCCGCAGTCGACCATCGGCCCGGAGACGGCTTTCCCGAGCTCCACGATCTGGCCGTCGGGGTGCAGCCGGACCTTCGTGGCCTCCTCGAAGATGGCGGGGATCGGATCGGGATCGACGAGCACGGCTGCCTGGGAGGCCTCGAGCAGGTCGAGGAGCGCGGCCTCGGAGAAGACGTGGTCGACGGTCGTCAGGACGAAAGAGGGCTCATCGGCGAGCGGCCCTTCAGCCGCTGCCAGCGAGGCCCCGTTGCCCTCGCTCCATTGCCGCGCCTCGACGATGTGCACCCTCCCCGGCGCGACCCGCTGCGCCACGGCGGCGACCGGGCCGCTGTGGTAGCCGACGACCACGATCACGCGCTCCATGCCGAGGCTCAGCAGCGTGCGGATGGCGCGCTCGACCATGCGCAATCCCCCGAGCTTGACGAGGGCCTTGGATCCCCCGCCGGTGACCGCTCGCAACCGCTCCGACTCGCCCGCGGCCAACACCACGCCGACGCGAGGTCGGGGAAGCGGCCGGACGGCCTTCGAGCTCCTCGTATCCACCATCAGGTGGCATGGTAACGGCGAACCCTCCCTCGGGAGACGACGAGATCGACCCTGCCGAAGGCGGAGAGATCCTCGAAGGGGTTGCCTCGGAGGCCCACCAGGTCGCCCTCGGCACCCGGCCGCAGAGGCGCGAGGGTCATCGCGCGAAGGATCGCCTCGGTCGACAGGCCGGCCGCGCCCAGGTGGACCGCCTCCGCGGCATGGATCCCGGGTGGGATCGGGCCGTTGCCCAGGTCGGTCCCGTAGCGGACGCGGCCGCCGGCCTCCACGAACCGCTGGAGGTTGTCCACGGCGACATCGAGCTCCGGGGTTCGATTGCCGTATGCGTGGATATCGAGGGTGCTGACGATCCCCGTGTGCCGGGCGAGCGACTCGATGAGGTCGTCCGAGAGTCGCTCGGTCCAGGGGGTGTGCGCCAGCTCGTCGATCCCGGCCCCCAGGGCTCGCTCGGCCTGTCCTGCTCCCTGAACATGCGCGGTCACGCTGAGCCCGCGCGAGTGCGCCGCCTGGCAGACCGCGACGAGCTCGGCGTCGGAGAGGGTTGGTCCGACCTCCGCGTTCAGGGCGACCTTGATGATCGCCGGGTCCTGCGAGGCGATGTACTCGACCGCCGCGGCCGCTTCCTCGGCTCCCCGAACCTCGGTCCAGCCTCCCGGGGGGCACCAGCCCGCGCGACTCGGATAGCCCCCTGCGGCGGTGATCATCGGTCCCGCCGCCACGATCGCCGGGCCATCGAAGTCGGTCCCCTGTGAGATGTCGACGAGAGGAAAGATCTCCTCGGGCGTCCAGCCCAGGTCTCGGCAGAACGTGACCCCGCCGTTGAGCACCGATCGTGGGTCGGAGAGGCGGATGTGCACGTGATGGTCGATGACCCCGGGCATCAGGAACCATTCCCCCGCGACCTCGGATTCGGCGCCCGGTGCGCCGAGCGCCGGCCCCGCGTACCGGATGCGCGGTCCGTCGATGACAACGGCCGCGTTCTCGATGACGCTGCTACCGGTCCAGGCGAGCGCGCCGCGGATTCGTAGGCTCCTCGCGATGGCCGCCCTCCTCTCCTGACGTGTATCTCCCGCCCCATAGTGCCCGGAACGACGAGAGGGGGGCGGCATGTCCGCCCCCCTCTGCGCGTGGAACCCGATCAGTCGATCGTGAATTCCTGCGTCTGCGGGTTCAGGTGGTCCAGCTTCAGCCCACCGGCCGTTTCGTTCCCGCTGTAGCGGAAGACGTTCAGGCCTTCGGTGATGTTGGTCTCGTAGACGAACCCGTTGTACCAGTAGCTCGACCAGACGCCCCCGAGCTGGCAAGTGCCTGGCGCGGGACCTGTTCCGTCGGGATCGCAGAACGGTCCGGATCCGAGCGACGGCGGATCGCTCCACGCGAGCTCCGTTGCGCCGGCCGCGTTCGTCATGTCCACCAGGCTGGTGCCTGACTGGTAGCTGCCGTGCGTGATGATGTCGTTGCCGTTCGGCAGCGGTACCAGGTTCAGGTTGTGCAAGGTGCAGTTCTGCGAGTTGTCCTGCAGCCTCGGCAGCGTCCACTGCCCGAGCAGCGTGCCGGCCGGCGTGCCGTCATCAGCCGCGTCGTCGGAGTCGTAGAAGAAGAACGTCCGGTCCGAAGGCGGGTCGTCGGAGTCGCACCGGGGCTGCGTGCCACCGCCGGGCTCGTGCCCGAAGATCAGGACCTCCCCGTCCCAGGTGAAGCTGGCGGAGTGGCCAATGGTCACGGTGGGTACTGCCTGCGAGAGATATGGGACAGGTGCGGTGAGCGATGGGATCCGGAACAACGTGAAGCCGTTGCCACCCGCGCAGCCGCCGATCATCTCGTCGCCGAGGATCACGCCGGTGTCGTGGCACGACCGGCCCATGTTGACCTGGCTGAGGAAGGACGAGGTCTCCGGTGCGGCGAGGGGGACCGAGACGATGCCGATCCCTGGACAGGTGGCACTGGATGGGCTGTTGTAGATGAGCAGCCGGTTGTTCGCGAGATCCGGAACCCCGGTGGCCGTGTGCGAGCCGCAGGGTGTCGCCACCTGCGCCTTGAGCACCGGGTCGGCCAGGTTGCTGATGTCGAAGACGTGTAGCCCCTCGAATCCCGGCGCCACGGGGACGCCATCACACGTGCTTCCGCCTGAAGGCGTCGGCGAGTTCCACGATCGGACCACGATGTTCTCCCAGACCACGACATCGCCCTGGTTGCCGTCGCAGAAGGTCCGCGAGATCTGCGTCGGGTTCCCGGGCGATGAGATGTCCCGGATGTTGAACCCGTCCCAGTTCCCCTGGATTGCCAGATCCTCCCAGAAGGCGATGTCGGTGTGGATGTCTGGATCTCCTCCGCCGGTTCCGCCGAAAGCGGCCGGCTCCTCGATGTGCCCCAGCGGGTGCAGGTTCTTCGTGCGGGGGTCGCTCTTGTGTCCCGCCTGGGCGGGCATCCCTGCGGCGAGCAATGCGCCGAGGGCGGCGACGAGCGCCGTGTATCTCAGGCGTGCGGGCATACTCCCTCCTTCTGTCGGCGAGGAGGAAGCCGGGCGGGCGTCCTCTCGCATGGGCAAGGGGAAAGGTACGAAATTCCACTCAGCGGAGCAACCTGGCTTCAGCGGACCCCGGCCTCCTTCAGAGCGGACAGCTCACGCCGGAGATCACGGATCTCGTCACGCAGACGTGCCGCGTACTCGAACCTGAGATCACGCGCGGCCTCGTGCATCTCCTCGTCCAGGGTGCGGATCAGGCGCTCGAGCTCGTCACGGGGAAGCTCGGGATGCTCTCTCCGGTGCCGCTGGCGCTTTGGTTTTGGTGCGCCCAGCCCCTCGGCGGACAGGGACAACAGGATGTCCGACACCTTCTTCCTGATCGTCTTCGGGTCGATCCCGTGCTCGCGGTTGTACTCGGCCTGGATCTTTCGCCGGCGCTGGGTCTCGGAGATCGCCTTGCGCATCGAATCCGTGACCTGGTCCGCGTACATGAGGACCTTGCCGTCCACGTTTCGAGCGGCGCGACCCGTCGTCTGGATCAGCGACGTCTCGCTCCTCAGGAATCCCTCCTTGTCGGCGTCGAGGATCGCGACGAGCGAGACCTCGGGGAGGTCGAGTCCCTCGCGCAGCAGGTTGATGCCGACCAGGACGTCGAACTCC
>CAZKFH010000099.1:0-4712 GCA_964551945.1 uncultured Actinomycetes bacterium
CCCATGATCACGCTGATCTGCGGGATGACGCCGGAGGAGCGGACGTTGCGGTCGAAGATGTAGCCGTAACCCGCCAGGGAGGAGGCACCCTCCTGGATGCGCGCTCCGCCGGAGTCGTTGATCCCGATCACCGGCGCGCCGGTCGCGACCGCGAGGTCCATGATCTTGCAGATCTTCTCGGCGAACGTCTCGCCGAGGGAGCCGCCGAAGACCGTGAAGTCCTGGCTGAACACGAAGACCTTCCGGCCGTCGATCGTCCCCCAGCCGGTGACGACCCCGTCGCCGTAGGGCCGGTTCTTCTCGAGCCCGAACGCGGTGACCCGGTGGCGGGAGAGGGCGTCGGTCTCGACGAACGATCCGGCGTCGAGGAGCAGCTCGATCCGCTCCCGAGCCGTCAGCTTCCCGCGCTGGTGCTGCTTCTCGATCGAGTCGGTGCCGCCGGCGATCCGGGCCTGATCCTTGCGCTGCTTGAGGTCCTGGATCTTCCGCTCGACGGGCCGAGGTTCCGCGTGCTGGTCCGGCTCTTGGGTCTTTGCCATCGGCGCGGAGTCTATCCGTTGATCGAACTCGGGATTCGTGTCGGTGGGGGGGTCTAGGCTCGATCCGTGAGCCTGACCGCCGTTCAGCAGCGCACCCTGGAGGACCTCATGGCGGGCGGGGCGGCGGAGCGCCCGGTGTTCGACGTCGATCTGCCGGAGCGCCTCCGAGCCGACCTCGACGTCCGCCTCCAGCCGGTCCTGGAGACACTTCGTGAGGGCGAGGACCTGTGGATCACGAAGGCGCGGCTCGTCGAGCTGCACGGGCGCTGCGAGGGGCTCTACCTCTCGAACGTGCTCGGCGAGGGGGAGTTTCGGTTCAGCCTGAAGCTCGCGATCGGCAACCTCGTCCACCGCGCGATCCAGGTCGGCGTCTACCGCCGCAATCTCACCGAGACCGAGCTGGTCGAGACCTCGCTGGAGCAACTCCGCACCGACGACAACTTCGCCGACTTCTGCGACGAGCTGAGTGAGGCGGATCGGGCCGAGCTCGAGGCCGAGGGCGTGCGCCAGACCATGCTGTTCCGTTCCCTGTTCCCGCCGTTCGAGAAGTCTTGGACCCCGGCCGTCGAGCTCCCTCTTTCGGCGGAGCTGCTCGGCGGGAAGGTCGTGCTGCGGGCCCGGCCGGACATCTGTCTGGGCACCATGGATCCAGAGGAACCGATGCGTGCGCGCCGCCTGCTGTTGGAGCTGAAGACTGGCTACGACTCGCCGGACCACGACGAGGACGTGCGCTTCTACGCTCTCGTCGCCACCCTTCGGTTCGGGGTGCCGCCCTTCCGCGTTGCCACCGTGAACCTCGAGACCGGCGGCTGGCGCGTGCAGGAGGTCACCGAGGAGCTGCTGACCTCCGCGGCCCGGCGCGTCGCCGACGGGTGCGTTCGTGCGGCCGCGTTGCTCGGGGGAGCGGAGCCGCAGCTTCGGCCCGGAGCGTGGTGTGGGTGGTGCCCACGATCCCTCGTCTGTCCGGTCTCATCCGCTCGCACGAAGGAGCCGGCGGCGAGCTAGTCTCCCGTCGGTGTTCGAGCAGTTCACCGACCGTGCCCGCCGGGTCGTCGTCCTCGCCCAGGCTGAGGCAAGGCTGCTCAACCACAACTACATCGGCACCGAGCACATCCTTCTTGGCCTCGTTCAGGAAGGGGAAGGCATCGCCGCGAAAGCGCTCGATTCGCTCGGTGTCCCGCTGCAGACAATCCGTGACCAGGTGGTCGAGATCATCGGCAAGGGGGGAGAGTCTCCGACCGGTCACATCCCTTTCACCCCACGCGCGAAGAAGGTCCTCGAGCTTGCCCTCCGCGAGTCCCTTCAGCTTGGGCACAAGTACATCGGGACCGAGCACATCCTCCTCGGCCTGGTCCGGGAGGGGGATGGTGTCGCCGCTCAGATTCTCCAGAGGCTGGGAGCGGACCTCACCCGCGTGCGGCAAGCGGTGGTGAGCCTCCTCTCGGGCTACACGGAGGATCCGGCTACCGGCGATCCCGGGACGCCCAAGCCGGAGTCGGACCCCGAAGCGTGGCCACTCTGTCCTCGCTGCCGAGGATCCCTGGAGGAAACCGCGTCGTACCGCGTCCTGGAACTCCGTCCGCCGGGAGGTGAAGGTGAGACTCGGGCTGTGCAGTTCGCGTTCTGCGGAAGATGCGGAACGTGGTTGGGCACGATCCCCTGAGGCTCTACCCTTTCGGGCGATGATCAGACGAACCCTTCTTGCCCTCACGTTGCTTGCGGCGCTGAACGCGCCGCCCGGTGTGGAGGCGAGGACCGCGCCAGCGGGAGCCAGCATCGATTCGTTCCGTGGGCTCGGCGCGTGGGTCGACATCTTCGAGGACCGCGCATGGGATCGGCCGGCGAAGGCCGTCGCGGACATGGCGAGCCACGGCGTCCGGACCCTGTATCTGCAAACGTCCAACTACTCGCAGGATCAAGCCATCGTGCACTCCGCGGGAGTGGCGAGGTTCCTCGCAGCGGCGCATCGTCGAGGGATGGAGGTCGTGTCCTGGTACCTCCCCGGGTTCGCTGAGGTCGGCCGCGACTTCCGGCGCTCGATGGCGGCGATCCGCTACCGGTCCCCGGCAGGTGAGCGGTTCGATGCGTTCGGGCTGGACATCGAGTCCAGCATCCTGGGCCCGCCGTCGGAGCGAACGAAGCGCCTTCTGAGCCTCTCGAAGCGCATCCGCAGCAAGGCGGGTGCGGACTATCCCCTCGGCGCGATCATCCCTTCCCCGGTCGGCATCAAGCTCAACAAGGGGTATTGGCCGAGGTTCCCTTACGAGGAGCTCGCCGAGACCTACGATGCTTTCGTCCCGATGGGCTACTTCACGTATCACGTGGACGGCGCGGAGAAGACGCATGACGAGACGGCTCGCAACGTCGAGATCATCCGCGAGGAGACGGGCAACCCCATGATCCCGATCCACATGATCGGTGGCATCGCCGATGACGCCAACGGAGCCGAGGTCCAGGCCTTCGTCCACGCCGTCCGCGAGCACGGCCTGCTGGGAGCCAGCATCTACAACTGGTCGCTCACGCAAGCACACGACTGGGAGCCACTCGAGACGATCCCCTCGAACCCGAGACAGTCGCCTCCGCTCCCGCTCACGCTCCCGTTCGCCGGAGCGCTGGGCAACGTCTCCGGACAGGACCGGACTCATCCCAAGGAGGTCGTCTACCGCACGAGTCCCGTCGCCGGCGCGCGCACGCTCGGGTTCGAGGCGTTCGACATCCAGGCGGACGAGGTGCACATCTGGGTCAACTGGCGCCTGCTGGAGCCGGTTCCCACATCGGGAGCCGACTCGTGGAGCTCCCGTCAGGAGATCTCCATCCCGGACGGGTTCCTCGACGATGAGGGCGAGAACATCATCGTCTTCGTCGCTTCGGGCGAAGCGCCGGACTGGACCGATTGGGGAGTGCGGGCCGTCTCTCTGACCTGAGGCTTGCCGGGAACCCGGCGGATAACCTACTCTACGGTAACCAACTGAACCCGGGAGGTTCCCTCATGCCCCAGGACCTATACGCGATCGGCGAGACCCCGCCAATCGGCGAGATCCCCAGCCGGATGTATGCGCAACTGATCCGGCCCGACCGTTTCGGCGAGCCCGAGAAGGCATTCCAGGTCGAGGAGGTGGAGGTTCCCGAGGTCGGGCCGCGCGACGCTCTCGTGCTCGTCATGGCCGCCGGGATCAACTACAACAACGTGTGGGCCGCTCGAGGCATCCCGGTCGACGTCTGCGCGTACCACGAGAAGTTCGGCGAGCCGACGGAGTTCCACATCGGCGGCTCGGACGCATCCGGCGTCGTCTACGCGGTCGGCAACGAGGTCTCGAACGTCAAGGTCGGCGACCCCGTGGTCGTTCACTGCGGC
Organism: uncultured Actinomycetes bacterium; assembly: GCA_964551945.1. Lineage (GTDB taxonomy): Bacteria > Actinomycetota > UBA4738 > UBA4738 > CALAEC01 > CAZKFH01. The sequence goes on from CAZKFH010000099.1 coordinate 3,895, forward strand.
CAGTGGGACGCGGAGGCGGCCGCGACGGACGATCCCATGTTCCACGACTCGTTCCGCATCTGGGGCTACGAGACCAACTGGGGCTCGTTCGCACAGTTCACCAAGGTGCAGGCGCACCAGTGCATGCCGAAGGCCCCGCACCTCACGTGGGAAGCCGCTGCAGCTCCGACGCTCGTCGGCGCCACGGCGTACCGGATGCTGCTGGGCTGGCCCCCCAACGTCGTGAAAGAAGGAGACCCTGTTCTGATCTGGGGCGGAGCCGGCGGGTTGGGCTCGATGGCGATCCAGATCGTGCGGGAGCTTGGCGGCCGCGCCGTCGCCGTCGTGTCCTCGGAGGACAAGATCGAGTTCTGCAAGAAGCTGGGTGCGGTCGGCGGGATCAACCGCAAGGACTTCGACCACTGGGGCATGCCCCCGCACTGGACCGACTCGAAGGCGTACGGCGAATGGTTCAAGGGCGCGAAGGCGTTCGGCAAGGCGTTCTGGGAAGCGCTCGGGGAGAAGCGCTCGCCGACGATCGTGTTCGAGCACCCGGGCGAGGACACCGTGCCGACCTCGATCTTCGTCGCCGATACCGGCGGCATGGTCGTGATCTGCGCGGGCACCACGGGCTACAACGCGGTCGCCGACCTTCGCTACCTGTGGATGCGTCAGAAGCGGCTGCAGGGGTCGCACTTCGCGAACGATCAGCAGTCGAACGCGTTCAACCAGCTCGTGCTCGACGGCAAGATCGACCCCTGCCTCTCGAAGACGTTCTCGTTCGACGACATCGGCGCCGCGCACCAGCTGATGTTCGAGAACGCTCACCCCGAGGGGAA
>CAZKFH010000100.1:0-4656 GCA_964551945.1 uncultured Actinomycetes bacterium
GCACCTGCACGCTCGACACCACCTTGCCGGAGCTCGCGTCGCGTGTCTCGAGCAGAGAAATGCCATCGAAGATGTTGGTCGAGAACAGGCTCGACCACGTTCCGAGCGCCGGAACACCTTCGCCCTGGAACGTGACCGCTCCGCTGCCGGCGTTCAGCGAGACCACGCCGTTGCTCGATCCGAGGAGCAGGTTCTGGCCCGAGAGGGCACGGATCCCGGTCTCCTGGCCGATCCCGCCGCAGGCGGGGAGCGCGAGTACCAGCATGAACCGGAGCGTCCGCATGCTTCCTCCTTCGTGGAGCTGTCGACCCGTCTACACCGGAGCAACCGGACGGGTTCCGGCGGAGCGTGACCACCCGGACCTCGTCGGAGCGGGCCGGGTTCACCGCTCGTCGGCTAGGGTGAGCTCGTGGCACGTACGGTGATTCTGGGCGGCGGATTCGGGGGGGTCTCCACCGCCCACCACCTGCGGATGCTTGCGCCCGAGCACGAGGTCGTGCTGATCGATCGCGCCACCCACTTCATGATGGGATTCCGAAAGAGCGGAGACCTCGTGGGTCGCGCGCCGATGGACGCGGGCCGCAGGCCACTGGCCGCTCTGGAGCAGCAGGGTGTTCGCGTCGTGCAGGGGTCGATCACGCGGGTCGATCCGGGCGCTCGATCGGTCGAGATCCACGGCGAGACGATCGAAGGGGACGCACTGGTCGTTGCGCTCGGCGCGGAGACCGTGCCGGACGCGATTCCCGGCCTCGCCGAGTACGGGCACGATGTCTACGACGCGCATCGGGTGCCGGCCGCGGCAGCCCGGTTCGCCGCCTTGCGAGAGGGCAGTGTGGTCATCGGGATCTTCGGCGCGCCCTACACGTGCCCGCCCGCGCCGTACGAGATGGCACTCCTCGCCCACGAAGCCGCCGAGGCGCGCGGCGCGAACCTGTCCTTCCACGTCTTCACGCCGCAGCCGATGTCGCTCCCTGTCCTCGGCACGGCCGGCTGCGAGGTGATCGAGGGGCGCCTCGCGTATCGGGGTATCGTCTTCACGAAGAACGCGAAGGCCGAGCGTGTCGAGCCCGATCGCCTGGTCATGGCGAACGGCGACGACATCCCGTTCGATCTGCTCCTGGCGATCCCGCCCCACCGGTGCCCGCGGGTTCTGGTCGCAGCGGGCCTGGCGGAGGAGGGCGGCTGGGTCAAGGTGGACGCCGCGACGCTCGAGACCGGCGTCGAGAGCGTCTGGGCGCTCGGCGATTGCACGGCGATCCCGCTCGCGACCGGGCAACCGCTCCCGAGAGCCGGCGTGCTCGCCGAGGCGGAGGGGCGGGTGGTGGCCGAACGGATCGCGGCCGGGTTCAACGGCATCCGCCCCGAGGGAACGTTTGCCGGGGAGGGCGCCTGCTACCTGGAGATCGGCGGCGGCGAGGCGATGATGGTCAAGGGACGCTTCCTGGCCGAGCCGGCACCCGACGTGCAGCTCATCGGCCCTTCCGCGCAGCTGCTGGAGGACAAGCTCGCGTACGAGCGAGACCGGCTTGAGACGTGGTTCGGGCCCGCCGCGTAGCGGCGAGGAGGGGCTACGGGGTGCAGGTGTCGGGAGGCGACGGGTTCGAGGGGCTGCAGGGATCCGGGGGCTCGAACAGGAGGGCGTCACCGAGGTTCGAGTTGCCCTCGAGGAAGTCGACGTCGCTCACTTCTGCCGCGTGCGGGCCTGTATAGCGTAGGACATAGAGCCCGTTGCGGATGTCCGTGACGTAGATAAGGCCGTCCCTGATGATGGGGTAGGACCACATCGCGACTTTGTCGTGTCCCGCGGAGAGGATCAGATCCTCCTGGAGGACGACCGGGGGTCGCTGGTCCAGCCCAGGGATGAACTCGCCGACTTGGACCGGCTTCGAGGGATCCGTCACGTCGATGACCTGGACCCCTCCGGCGTGCCAGCTCGTGATGACGAGACTGGGTGTGGCCGTCGGGTTATGGGCGGAGAACGACGTGGACGGCCGCGGAACGTCGCTGGTGCAGTAGTCGGAGTCGTTCTGGGGCATCTTGTACTCGCTCTTGACCACGGGCTTGGTTGGGTCGGCGATGTCGATCATCCGCGCCCAGCCCCACGGGCACCCGTGCCCGAGGGCCTTCAGCGCCTCGCTGTAGACCTCGTCTTGGACGACGACCCAGTCCTTACCCCAGAGCTTGACCGCGCTGTGCGCGCCCGGACCGGACCAGGTCGGGCGCGAACTGTTCCCGGTGACGCGTACCGGAGCGGGGCTCGCGTCGCCCCTGGCGAACGAGGAGACGTCGGCCACGGCGAACCCGCTTGTCAGCAGGGCGAAGTACGCCCGCGTGCCGTCGTTGCTGACCGACAGGGAGTGGAGGCCACCGCCGGTGTACCCGCTCCCGCCGTTGTACACCCGGACCGGAGGCTGGCCGTCCGCCACAGGGGAGATGTCCCAGACAGGCATGGAGCTGCCGGCGCTCCCGCCGAACATCAACGCGCGCTTCGGGTTGAACGGGTCCTGCCAAAGGAAGAACTCGTGCGTGTTGTGGTCCAGCGTGACGATCGGCTTCGGGTCCGCCGCGTTCGCGCCGGAGATGTCGTAGAAGCGGAAGTAGTTAACCGAGGGCGCCGAGCAGAGGTGCAATTCGATGCCGCAGTTTGTGTGCAGGACGATCAGGATCTCCTGCGACTCCCAGACACGCAGCTCGCGGGAGGACTCTCCGGCATTTGCCTCGAGCGGCGGCCCGATCTCCCGCACGGTAGTGGGGCTGGCCGGGTTGGTGATGTCCACGACCATGATGCCCGCGTGATTCGCGTTGTTGGCCTTTCCGTCGGTCCGGCTCCCGATGTAGGCGAAGTTGCCGTGGATCGCCAAGGCCGCGTTCATCCCACGGCTGCCGAGAGGGTTGTGTCCGACCAGCTCGAAGTTCGAGTTGACTGCCTCTACCGGAAGGCCGCCACCTGAGCCCGCCGCACCGGCGCCGGGCAGGCCGGGCAGGGCCACGAGGATCGAGAGGGCACCGACGAGGGCACGTCGGGACCAGCGAGCGGCGAGCGGGCGCGCCATCTGGGTCTAGATTCGACAGAGAGGGCGAAAACTCCTTCTCTGGCGTCGAGGCAGGAATCGGGTGCTCGTCGGGCGAATCTCTAGAGGGACATGCGTCTGCGCCCGCGCATCCTTCCGCTGCTCGCGTCCCTGCTCGTCCTCGCGAGCGGCCCGACGTCTGCCGGCGCTGACGCCGAACCGCGCGTGTTCACGCTCGCCCCGGGCGACGCCGTGTTCTGGTCCATGCCCGGGACGGTCCCGGCCGACTGCGGGGCCGACTGCTGGAGCTACGAGCTGCACGTCACCGAGACCGCGTACCGGCTGCGCGTCGGGATCGACCAGCCTCTCCTCGGGGACGTCTGGAGCGTCCAGCTCCGCGACCCCTCCGGTGCATTGGTCGAGACGTTCTCACCCGGCACCGACCTGTACTCGGCGGAGATGGTCGACTGGGGCGCCTCCGTGGGGACCTACGAGGTTCGCGTGACGGCCCAAGAGGTCACGGACCTCAGGTTCCGGATGCGAGCGGCGCTCGAGCAGGCCAACGGCGGCTTGCCCGAAGGGCACGTCCTGACCCCTCCGGATCTGCAACCCTTGCCGCCTTGGGACTTCTCCTTCAAGCAGCCGATCACGAACGGGATGCTCGGGGGAGACTCCACCGGCGTCCTCCTGCCGGGTGGAAAGCCCTCCTGTCACCCGGAGGAGATCCAGCAGGACGACACGATCCGCTGCCTGCGGATGTCCTACGGGGTCGGGAACGTCGGGCTCGGGCCGCTCGAGCTCGTGGTCGGTCCGGGCGGGCAGTTCGAGGATCACCCCCTGACCCAGCGCGTGCGCTACGCGGATGGGGGAGTGACCTCACGCAGCGCCGGCAACGCCTACTACCATCACACACACGCTCACTACCACCACGACAGGGCGATCGGCCTGCAGCTCCTGCGGGTGGTCAACTTCAACACTGGCCTCATGCAGCCCGCGGCCGATCCACACCTGAAAGGGTTCGCGCACCGCGACGAGCTCCTCCGCGGGTGGACCGACTTCGCCCCGATCTGGAGCAAGCAGGGCAATCTAGGTCTTCTCCCCGGGTGGGGCGACTATTACGAGTGGGATCGCCCGGGCAACTACATCGATTTCGGAGACAACAAGGACGGGCTGTACGTCATTCGGATCATCGCGGACCCCGAGGGCTTCATCCTGGAGGCCGACCTGACCGACAACATCGCGTACTCGCTGATCCGCGTGACCGGGGTCGAGGTGCAACATCTGCAGTCTGGCCTCGGCACGGATCCATGGGACCGGTGCCGCACCCCGCTCCCGCTCGGGCCCGAATGGCAGGACTCGTTCGATATCAAGGACACCGAGCCCCGCCCGGATGACTGCCCGGGTGAGGAGCAAGAACCACCTTCCGAGTAACACGCAGGGTGGAATCTGCGGCCGTAGACACGATGTCGTACACTGTTAATCGTGAGCAGCGAAACCTACCGGACGGAGAGCGGTCGGGTCATGCGTGTCATCGAAGCGGATGACGGCGGACTGAAGGTAGAGACGCTCAGCGACGACGTCTGGGTCGCCGGTCGGATCGGGATGGCGGGCCTCCGCCTCTCACCTTCCACCACCAAGCTCACGG
>CAZKFH010000101.1:0-695 GCA_964551945.1 uncultured Actinomycetes bacterium
GCGTGTTCCCGTTCGAGGACATCGGCGCCGCGCACCAGCTGATGTTCGAAAACGCCCACCCTGAGGGAAACATGGCGGCGCTCGTAAGCGCCCCGGCCGAGGGCCTGACCGACCTGCCCTCTTAGCCCGGATCCACCGATCAGCTGGCTCCGCTAGCGGTGTGGGATAATCGAGGAGGGCCACAGGGGGCAACGCCATGCCAGCAGGTGTCGGAAAGAAAGCGGGGCCGGTGCCAACACCGGCGATCCCGCAAACCGTAGGGGCCCAGACCGCCCTTCTCGCGTCGATCGTGGACTCCTCCGACGCCATCATCGCCACGACGCCCGAAGGCATCATCACAAGCTGGAACCGCGGGGCAGAACTCATCTACGGCTATTCGGCCGATGAGATCATCGGGAAACCCATTTCGGTCCTCATCCACGCGGATCGGCCGAACGAGATGAATGAGATCCTGCATCAGATTCGAGCTGGTGCGAGAGTCGAGCACTACGAGACGCTTCGGGTGCGCAAAGACGGCAAAGAGATCTCTGTCTCGCTTTCGGTCTCTCCCATCCTCGATTTGGCGGGCAACCTCGTCGGCATATCTTCCATCGCCCGCGACATCACCGAAAGCGCCATGGCTGACGAGAGGCTGCGCGCCGCCTCCCAGTACGCCCGAAGCCTTATCGAGGCCAGCCTCGACCCCCTCGTCATCA
>CAZKFH010000101.1:795-4398 GCA_964551945.1 uncultured Actinomycetes bacterium
CAGCGGGAACGTGCTCGGCGTCTCCGCCGTGGCCCGCGACGTGACCGAGCAGAAGCAGGCCTCCCAGTACGCCCGAAGCCTTATCGAGGCCAGCCTCGACCCCCTCGTCATCATCAGTCCCGAGGGCAAGATCACCGACGCCAACGAAGCCACCTTCAAAGTCACCGGCGTCGATCGAGAGGCGCTCGTCGGAGCCGACTTCTTCGACTCCTTCACCGAACCCGAGAAGGCGCGCGAGACCTACAAGCAGGTCTTCGAGAAAGGCAACGTGGCGGACTATCCGCTTACGATCCGTCACAAGGATGGGCGACTCACCGACGTGCTCTTCAACGCATCGGTGTACAAAGACGCCAGCGGGAACGTGCTCGGCGTCTCCGCCGTGGCCCGCGACGTGACCGAGCAGAAGAAAGCGGAGGCGGAGGTAGCCGAGCTGCGGACGAAGGAGATCGAGCGGCTTGCCGAGCTCGAGCGGTTCCAGAAGCTGACCGTTGGGCGCGAGCTCAAGATGATCGAACTCAAGAAGGAGATCGAGGAGTTCAAGCGGCCCACGCCGTCTGTGAGCGCGGAAGGATGATTGTCGAGGCTGTTTCACAAACCATTCCTCCTGACGGAAGCGGCTCCGACGCCGAGGAATACTCCCGGGCTCTTCTCAACATCCTTGACGACTTTGGGGCCGAGAGAACCCGGCTCGAGGCTACGCAGAGAGCGATGCTCAACCTTCTGGACGACTTCGATGCCGAGAAGACCAAGGCGGAAGAAACCAGCGTGGAATTGGAGCAACTGCTCAAGGAGCGGGAAGTCCTGCTGAAGGAAGTCCATCACCGCGTAAAGAACAACCTTCAAGTCGTCTCAAGCCTTCTTGGCCTGCAAAGGTGGCATTTCAACGACACGCGTCTTCGCCAGGCGCTGGAGGATAGCCAGAACCGCGTTCTCTCGATCGCGCTCGTCCACGAGAACCTCTACCGATCGAAGGATCTCTCGCAGGTCGAATTCTCGGACTATGTGCGTAGTCTCGTTGATAATCTCCCTCGGTCGTCGAGCATCGGGACGGACGTATCGGTAACGCAGGACATCGTGGACAGCAGGCTCTCCATCGAGACGGCCGTACCCTGCGGTCTCATAATCAATGAGCTGGTTACCAATGCACTCAAACATGCCTTCCCGGGTGGGAGGTCTGGTTCGATCCGCGTGGAGCTGCGAAAGGTCGAACCCTCGAACTGGATGCTCCTCGTCACCGACGACGGCATCGGACTTCCGGTGGACATCGACATGTCAAAGACCGAGTCACTTGGGCTCGAGCTCGTGAGCCTGCTTACCAAGCAGCTCGCCGGTACGCTCGAGATCAAGCGGAACGGCGGGACAACGTTTCAACTGATGTTCCCATCGGAGGCATAGCAGGTGCAGCCACCTACGAGGATCCTCGTCGTTGAGGACGAGGCGATCGTTGCCGCGGACATCCGGCGGAATCTGATCGACCTAGGCTACGAGGTTCTGGAGACTGCCAGCTCAGCGGAGGAGGCGATCGCTCGCGCTTCGGAGATGCGCCCCGACCTCGCCCTCATGGATATACACATCAAAGGAGACCTGGACGGAATCGAAACAGCGGAGATACTGCGCAAGCGTTTTCGGATGCCGGTGATTTATGTGACCGCGTACGCCGATGAGATGACCGTTGAGCGCGCCAAGAAGACGGAGCCCCAGGGCTACTTGCTCAAGCCCATCAAGATCTCGGAACTCCGCTCGGTTGTTGAGATAGGGCTCTACAAGCATTCGATGGATACTCGTCTTCGCGAGCGTGACGAGCAACTGGAGGCTGCGAACGCGGACCTTGAGGCGTTCAGCTATTCCGCCGCGCATGATCTGCGCACGCCGCTCACCGCGATCGGCGGGTTCGCTGCAACTCTGCTGAAACATGCAGCGAATCTAGACGAGGCCGAGCGGCACGATCTCACCGAGCGGATCTATGCGAGCAGCCAACGTATGGGACAGATAATCGACGACCTGCTCAAGTTTGCCAGCCTGACGCGAGTCGAACTGAGATGCATCCCCACCGACCTTGGAGCCATCGCCCGCGAGGTCGCCGATGGATTGAGCAAGCAGGATTCCGCCCGGGTTGTAGAGCTAACCATCGCCGAGCCGGCGCTAGGGATGGGCGACCCCGGCCTGCTCCGCTCCGCTCTCGAGAACCTCCTGGGCAACGCCTGGAAGTTCACGGGCAAGGTGCCGGATCCGAAGATAGAGTTTGGGAGCGTCCAAGAGGACGGCCAAACGGTCTACTTTGTGTGCGACAACGGGGTGGGGTTCGACATGGCCTCCGCCGACAAGTTGTTCGCGCCGTTCCAGAGGCTTCACGACGTACGACAGTTCGAGGGAACCGGGATCGGGTTGGCGGGCGTGCAACGGATCATCCAACGTCACGGCGGGCGGATCTGGGCGGAGAGCACGCCTGATGAGGGGGCAACCTTTTGGTTTTCCCTCGGTGAATCAGAGGATGTCACCGACCATCCTGGCGCCCAGGAGTAGCGCGCCGAGCGAGACCATTGCCCCCAGGACCCTCTGACAGCTACGTGGACTCCTGGACGAGCTCGACGAGAACGCCGCGCATAGCCTTCGGGTGGACGAAGGCGACCGTGGTGTTGCGCGAGCCGGGGCGGCCGTGCTCGTCGATGAGCGCCACGCCCTCGGCGCGCAAATGGGCAAGCGCCGCCTCCACGTCCGGCACGCGGTACGCGATGTGGTGGATCCCTTCGCCGCGCTTCGCGAGGAACTTCCCGACCGGGGTGTCCGGACCGCGCGCGCCCAGGAGCTGGATGTAGGAGGTCCCCACCGCGAACAGCACCTCATCCACGCCCTGCGCATCCACGGTCTCGCGGTGGGAGGGCTCTATCCCGAACGCGCGACGGTACTGCTCGACCGCCGCCGCCAGGTCCAAGACCGCGATCCCGATGTGGTCGATCTCGTCCAGCTTCACGAAGATCTCCTCTTTCGGCCTGGGGATGGTGCCGGCTGGAGGCGCTCGATGAGCGCCAGGGCTTCGGTGACCCCGTAGGCGGGTGAGGATAGCGCGCGGTGGACGGCCGCCACGGCCATATACCGCGTGCGGTCAGAGGCGCCCGGCGCCTTCAGGGCGTAGAACTCGACCAGGTCCAGGAACTGGCGGAGGCTCGGCACCAGGCCCCCACGCTCGTAGGCGTAGATAGTCTGCTGGGCGGCCGGAAAGCCCGGAGTGTCCAGGGCGTCCTTGACCGCCCGGTATCCGGCGGCCTTGCGGAGATCTCGGAGCAGGCCACCGATCAGGCGGGTGACGTCCTCGTGGAGCTGCGGCTTCCGCACCATGGTCCGCCGAACCTTATCTCCGCTCGCGCCGGATAGGAATCGGGGCCGGTACGTCGAATAGCCTAGGCAAGACGCCCGAACGCCCTCAACGGCATCGGGCGTTCGTCTATAAGGAGGAGACCATGGCGGAACTCGAAGAAGTGGTCGTGAACCCGGTTGCAGCCGAGCTGGGGGCCTCCAAGCTCCTGCAAGCTGGCCGCGCCGATGTCACCCGCATCCGCGAGCGCACCCGCCGCCGGCGCGTGATCCGCATGGCGCTGTTCCTCG
>CAZKFH010000102.1:0-4351 GCA_964551945.1 uncultured Actinomycetes bacterium
CCGTCCCCCCCGATTCCCTTTTGTGCATGTGCACAAAGGTCGAGCCAAGGGCCGAGGCGAACCTTCTTATGAGACACAAACACCATCTACCCCGGAGGGCGCCGGATGAGAAAGACAATGCTGCTTCCACTCGTGCTCCTCGCGAGCATGATCCCCCTCGGAACCGCCGAAGCAGCGCCGGCAGGGCCCGAGACGAACCCCCTGGGAACCCTCAGCTGGCTCCCTCCCAACTCCCGAGAGGGCTCACAGGTGCCGGATGGGCTTGTCCGCCTGGTCGTGGTCTACGACCGCTCCCTGGATGCGGAGGAGAAGCCATCGGACCTGCTCGCCAACGGTGCGTTCGGCCTGAAGATCGCGGCCAACGGGGCCGATCTCCGGATGAAGGGGCATTCGCCCTCCGTCGGCTCGATCGACGACGCGGGCGGCTCCCAGTTCGGACCCTTGGACGAGGTGCTCCTCGGCGTCGAGGGCGACGTTCGGGATGGGGCCTGCTCCAAGGTGGGAACCCCCGCCTTCTCGGCGGCGTTCTCCACCTCAAAGAGCTTCTTCCACTCCGGAACGACCCCCTACCAGCCGCAGAAGGGCCCCGGAGCCTGCGAGGTCGTCGACATCTCGACCCCTGGCACCGGAGGCTTCCAGACCACGGTCACCACCCACGTTCCCGGCTTCTGGATCGACGTGGAGCTGCCGGAGGGCCAGGCCAGCAGCGACGGCGAGGCCTTCCACCACGAGATCTGGTACGCGGCTGCCTACGACACCGAAGGGGAGTCCGGGGACTTCTACGAGACCTCCGACACCGCCGGGCAGTCGCGCAGCGTCGGCGACCCGGTGGACGAGTACGGCGGAGACGACCGGTAGCACCCACCCACCCTCAGCTCTGAAGGGGCCCGGAGCCCGTGCCGGGTCCCTTCTTCATGTCCGAGCTCGGGTTTCTCTGTGCGCGAGCACAAAGGAGATAGGGCGCCGGCGGTCGAATCCCTTCTCGTCAGCAAAGCGAGGAGCGCCGCCCATGAGCATGCCCGTTCGCTCGAAGGTTTCCCGCACCGCCATCGCACTGGCGGCGGCCGCAGCGCTGTCCCTGACGCCGGTCCCTGCATCGGCGGACGATCCGCTTCCCCGAGTCCCACCAGGCTTCACGGTCGCGCCGTACGGCCAGGTGCCGGGGGCGGCCACGAGCCTCGCCTTCGGCTCGGACACGCGGGACTCGGCCGGCTCACGCCTCTACGTCACCGATTACGTGGGCGGACGCCTTCTGGTCCTCGATGATGCGGCTGGGGCCGCCGGAGCTCCCGCGGTGTACGCGAGCGGGTTCCGCAACCCCCTGGGCGTCACCGCCGCGCCGGACGGTACGGTGTTCGTGGCGGACTCCGAGGCCTCGCGGTCTGGACCCTTCGGCACCCGGACGTACGGGCGCGTCTGGCGCGTGACGGACACCAACAGGGACGGCGTCGGCGATACCCCGCAGGTGGTCCTCAGGGACCTTCCGAACGGCCGCCACAACACGAACGGGATGAGCATCGGCCCGGATGGGATGCTCTATGTGACGAACGGGAACTCGACGGACAACGGCGTCGATGGTGGAGAGCCCGAGGTTGTGCCCTGGTCCGGCTCCGTCGTCCGGGTCGACCCCTCCGCCACGAACGTCAGCCTTGCCAGCCTCGATCCGGAGGAGGCCCTGGTCGCCACCGGCATGCGGAACGTGTACGACGCGGTGTTCTCCCCCACCGATCCCACGAAGCTGTACGTGCCGATGAACGGAGCCGACGAGCCCGAATCGGACGACCTGCTCTACCGCACCGACATCGACGATACGCGCTTGGTGACGGACCCCGCGACCGGTGAGCTGGTCGAGGAGCAGATCATCGACGACTTCGGGTTCCCCTCCTGTCTCTACAACACGAGCTCCCAGGGCAACCTGGAGCCCTTCCAGAACCCCCATGCGCCAACCATCCAGCGGTTCGGGCCGTGTGACACCGCCTCGGTCCCCCGCCCCGTGACCTCGTACGGGCTCCACGTCTCGGCCAACGGATCCGCGTTCCAGGCCACGGACGCCTGGGGCCCGGCGTACCGCAACGACATCTTCACGGCCGACTGGGGCAACCTGTTCGTCACCGAGTCGCTCGACTACCCCGTCGTCGGGCACGAGGTGGTCCGCATCGAGCTGGATGGCTCGGGAGCGAATGGGGTCCGCCGGAGCGAGTTCCTCTCGGGGGTCGCGCCGATCGACGTGGTCTTCGACGCGGCCGGCTCCATGTACGCGCTCGACTTCTCCGGCCAGATCTACAAGGTGAGCCGGGTGGTCGAGGTACCGTCGGTCGTGGAGATCCAGGCCAACGCGTTCCAGTTCGCCCCCGCGGCGCTCACCATCCCCCAGGGGACCCGGGTCCGATGGGTCAACCAGGATGTCCTGGGGATGACGCACAACGTCAGGGCGCAGGCCGCGATACGGCCAGACGGGAGCCAGGACATGGGCTCGGAGATCGACTCACCGGCCCTCAGCCCCGGCGGGGCGGGGCACGAGTTCAGGTTCGATCAGCTCGGGACCTGGAAGTACACCTGCACGCTGGGCATTCAGCACGAAGCGCTGATGCACGGCGTGATCACGGTGGTTCCCGCAGGGAACTAGACGCAGCGAACCCCGCCGCGGCCGGGTGGGTGGCTGCGACGGGGCTCTTTCCTGTGTGGATTCGCTGCTAGCTCTTTGCCTTCCGCGAAAGCTTGGGTGCAGGCGCGGGCGGTGCTGGCGATGGCTCCGTCTCCGGAGGCAGCAGCCCCCGCAGACGTGCCAAGCGCATCTGAACCTCGAGGTACACGCGAGCCTCGGGATCCCCGAGAACGTCCAGGCCGGTGATCCGCTTCACCGCACGGAGGCGGTAGCTGACGGTATTCCGGTGGACGAACAGCGCCGCGGCCGTCTCTCCCACGCTGCAGAGCTTGAAGAACATCTCCACGGTGGGGAGCAGAGCGCCGCCGCCCTGCGTGTCGTGCTCGAGAAGCTTCTCTATGTCGGCGGTGTCCGCCGAGTCGGGGTCCGCGACGAACGGCTCGAGCATCCCGTAGATGCCGAGCTCGCGGAACGTGGTGACGCGGTCGCCGCCCCACAGGAGCTCGCTCGCGTTCGCGGACCACAGGGCCTCGCGATACGCCCGGCGCAGTCCTTCGGCGCCCGGGTACGCGCGGCCAACTCCGGCCGTGATGCGGCTGACGAGGAGGCTCGAGCGAGCGCGGTGCAGGATCGCCCGCGCCATGGCGACGATGTTCTCGCCACCGTTGTAGTCGTGCACCAGCGCGACGATCGTCCCGTCGAGCTGGATGACCACGGCGCGCGGATCCGCGGCGTGCGCCTCGGAGGTCACGACCTCCTCGATCTTGCCCATCGGAAGCGGAGCGAACTGATCGGGGTGCGCGTTGATCACGATCGCACGAGTCGGGATCGAGAGGTCGATCCCCGCCGCGTCGCTTGTGTCATCCCCGCTCAGGATCGCGCGGAGGACCGCCGCCGGGCGCTCCACCGGCGGCTGCTCCTCGAGCAGTCGGGTGGAGGCATGCTCCGGCCCGAGGACCATCAGCGGAAGCTTCTCCGCGAGGGCCTCGCGCTCGCGCATCGGCAGGTCGGACAGCACATCGTCGTTGAGGACGAGGCCCGTGGCCCTGGCCTCGGCGAGGCGCTCGACAAGGGTCGTGAGCGTCTTGCGACCGATGCTCTTGCGATCGAGCACGGCGATGTCGCCCTGCTCGAAGGCTGGATCGGAACCGTTGCCGCTCACGAGCACCATCCGGCGATACGAGATCGCCTGACGCTCGAGCTCCGGCTCGGGTTTCGCACGTTCCGGTGTCACGATTGCGGGCGCGGCTTCGGCAGTCTTTGCCGGCGCCTTCGTGATCTCTGTCATGAGTTGGGCCCTCCTTCACAGCCCAGCTTGGAGTCGCGGCTGGGGCCTCCGTCACAGAAGTCGCGGCTGGTGCCGCCGTCGAGCTTGTCGCGCTCACTACCGCCGAGGAGGCGGTCGCTGTGGTCTTCGCCATACAGGCGGTCCCGGCCATCCTCGCCCATCACCACGTCGCGGCCGGTGCCGCCGTAGAGGGAGTCGTTGTCGTCGGAGCCCTTGAGCTCGTCGTTGCCCGAGCCGCCGCCCAGACGGTCGTTGCCGTCCCCGCCGATGAGCACGTCCTTCCCGACCTCGCCCTCGAGGCGATCGTCGCCCGTGCCACCGTTGCCGCGGTCGTTTCCGGTTCCGCCGAAGATGGAGTCGTTGCCGTCGCCGCCGTTGACCACGTCGTTGCCGGTCCCGCCGTCAATACGGTCGTTGTCGTCGCCGCCCTCGAGCTTGTCGTTGCCCTGGTCACCGAA
>CAZKFH010000103.1:0-4124 GCA_964551945.1 uncultured Actinomycetes bacterium
TCAAGGAGTTCGAGCTGCTCCGCTTCCTGGCCGAGCACCCGGGGCGCGTGTTCTCTCGCGCGAAACTCCTTCAGGAGGTGTGGGGATACGACTTCTACGGCGGGACGCGAACCGTGGATGTCCACGTCCGCAGACTTCGCGCGAAGCTCGGCCCCGAGCGGGAGCACCTGATCGAGACGGTCCGAGGGGTCGGCTACCGGGCAACCAGCGGCATCTGACGTCACCACGCTTTGTGCGTCTGCATAGAGGTCCACGCGAACCAAGGTCGAAGTTCTTGAGCGATGCGTCTCCGCCGGGCCATCGCCGTAACGACCACCGTCTTCTCGGTCTGTCTCAGCCTTCCCATGTCGGGGGCGCATGCCTACCCTCGACCCGGACGTACCGAGATGGTCACGGTCGCCGTCGACGGTGACGCGGACAGCTACTCGCACTACCCGGACATCAGCAACGACGGCCGGTTCGTGGTCTTCCAGAGCGACTCGACGGACCTGATCCCGGACGACACGAACAAGCAGACGGACGTGTTCGTGCGCGATCTGGAGGGCGGCACCACGCTCCGAGCGTCCGAGAGCGCCAGCGGAAGCGAGGGAAACTTCAACTCCGCAGCCCCCTCGATCAGCCCGAGCGGGCGATTCGTGGCCTTCTCCACCCGGACGACGGACCTCATCCCGAACGACATCAACGGAACGTGGGATGTCCTCGTGAAAGACATGCAGACGGGGGGCATCCGGAACGCGTCGGTGGCCGCGGACGGGACCCAGAGCGACGGCATCTCGGCCAGTCCGTCGGCCGCCGCGCTCGACAACGGGCTCGCTGCGTTCGAGAGCGACGCTGCCAACCTCGTGCCCGGCGACACGAATGGGGCCCGAGATGTCTTCGTGCACGACTTCGGAACCGGGAACGCGGTACGAGCGTCGACCGCGGCCGATGGAACTCAGGGCAACGCGGCGTCGACGCAGGCCTCGATCTCCGAAGACGGCCGTGCCGTGGCCTTCCTCAGCAGCGCCACGAACCTCGTGCCGGGCGACACCAACGGATACGCGGATGTCTTTGTGAAAAACCTCGACACCGGAGCGATCCGCCTGGTCTCGGTTTCCTCCGAAGGTGTCGCGGCGAACTTCGCCTCTGGCGGACCCAGGCTCAGCCAGGACGGCAGCACCGTGCTCTTCTCGACCGCCGCATCCAACCTGGTGCCAACAGACGCCAACGGTCGCATCCAGTCCGGGACGATCGATGCCTTCGTGCACGACCTCGCCAGCGGCGTGACCGAGCGAGTGTCCGTGAACAGCGACGGCGTCGAGGGAACGGGTATCTCCTCCGGGCAGGGGATCAGTCCCGACGGCCGGTACGTCACGATGGTCAGCGAGGCCACCAACCTGGTCTTCCCCGACGGCAACTTCCGTCCGGATCTGTTCCTGCATGACCGGCTGACCGGTATCACCGAGCGCATCTCGGTGAACGCCGACGGCTCGGAGGCCCGCAACGGGCTGTTCGGGACGAGCGCCGGCGTGCCGAACGCCGACGGCAGCGTCGTGGCGTTCGCCAGCGACAACCCGAACATGGTCCCGGGCGACACCGCCACCGGGTTCGACTCCGACATCTTCGTTCGCCGCCGCGGTCCCGCACTGGGCATCTCGGAGGTGCGGGCGTCGCGGGAGGGGAACGAGGTCGTCATCCAGGGGACCGCGACGGCCTCCGGCCTGCTGGCCGCGAGCGCCCTGGACGCCGCCGGCGATGGGAACGAGGCGCTGGGCGCCGACCTGTCGGGCGTCTCGATCGTGGTTCGTCCCGAGCGGGAGGACCTGCTGATCGACATCGACGTGACGGGGCTGCCGGGGTTCCGGCCACCGAACCTCTCTCCGACACAGATCGGACCCGGGCTGCAGGGGTCGGCCGGCATTCCCGGTCTCGTCTACGCGGTGCCGCTTCGGATCGGTGGCGTCTCCTACCAGGTCCGGGCCACACGCTCGGACGTGGCCACCGGCACGTTCAGCGCGCCGGTGTTCACGCTGGTCCTGTGCGACGTGGCCTGCCTGGAGAGCGCCCGGCTCAGCGGGGGCTTCGGCACAACCGGGGACCGGATCCGCGTGGCAGTGCCCTTCTCGGCGCTGGGAATCTCCGGCGCTGCCACCCTCACCCAGGTCAGCGCGCTGGTCGGGCTCGGCGATGGGATCAGCGGCGCGTTGCGCGTCTTGGACGACATGCAGGTTCCCGATGTCGCGATCGCGCCCCTGTACGTCCAGGTGGGGATCGCTTCGGCCGACGCCACGGAGGAAGAGGTGACATTCGAGCCGGTGTCCGCGTTGGGTGGCGGCGCGTTCTCCGCGCGCCTCGCCGCTCCCGGCATAACCTCCGCGCGCGCGTGGGCCCGAGCCTGTCTCGACAACGCGTGCGGCAGCACCTGGGTGGCCGCACCATGATCGCGCGGATCGCGATGCTGGTGGTCGTGGCCGCCTCGGTCGCCTCTCCCGCGGCCGCCCAGGTGCCCGACATCCCGCCGGCCATCTGCGTCCCGCTTCCCGACCTCAACGACAAGTGTCCAACGTGGGTGCGCACGCAAGGCGCTTCCTCCGACTTCCCCACACAGAATGTCGTGACACCCGACGGCAAGCTCGTGTTGATCGCCGGGACCACGGGCGACACGTTCGAGAACCTGTCGAGCATCACCACCGCGGCCTACGACACCACCACGGGGGCGCCGGTATGGACCAGGGTGTACGAGGGGCCGGAGGAGCTCAACGACTTCGCCACGGCGCTGACGCTCAGCCCTGACGGCGCCACCGCCTTCGTGACCGGTGCCCAAGATGTACCCAAGCAGTTCCCCGCGGAGACCGGCGGCGAGATGGTCACCGTCGCGATCGACACCTCCAGCGGCCAGGTGCGCTGGAGCGCCGAGGCCACCCGCGGCGTGGGAACGGCGATCGCGGCGTCCTCCCAGATGGTGTTCGCCACCGGGACACATCAAGGCGACTTCTTCACAACCGCCTACGACGCGGCCACCGGTGTGCAGCGCTGGGTCCGCACGTACGACGGCGACGCACACCTCGAAGATGCTCCCCTGGCCATCGCCGTCGCCGACGGCCGGGTGTTCGTGACCGGACGCGAACACATCGCCGAAGGACCGAACTTCTTCGACCCCGCGGACGACCGCGACATGACCACGCTCGCCTACGCTGCCGACACCGGCGAGGAGCTCTGGCGTCGTGTCGACGACAGCGGGGCCGACGAATGGAGCTGGGAGGAGGGGAATGCCCTGCTGACCAGCCCTGACGGCGCGACGATCTACATCTCCGGGCGGAGCCACTTCAACGCCCAAAGCGTGCTCGTCGCGATCGACGCCAGGAACGGAGTGCGTCGGTGGCGGCGGCTCCTCGACCCCTCATCGCTGGACGGAATCACCCTGACTCCTTCCGGCGATCGCGTGCTCGTGACGGGCTTCGCGTCGACCGCGGATTTCAGCGGCGATCGAACGAGGGCGTTCGATTCGGCGACCGGCGCCACGCTGTGGGAGACGCAGTTCTTCTACAACAGCGACGAGGGCTGGGGTCCATACGCCTACGACGTCACCGTCTCCCCCGATGGCTCCACGGCCTACGTGACCGGCACCGAGCGACAGGAGCCTCCGGCCCTGGCATGGGACAGCGTCACTACCGCCTACGACATGGATGACGGGCAAACGATCTGGTACGCGGAGTACAACAGCTCGCGGATCAAGAACGACATGACGCTCACCCACAATGTCTCGGTCACACCCGATGGGGAGACCGTGTTCACCTCCGGCTCCTTCATGGGCCCCGAGTTCGGATCGACACAGCACGGGTGGGCAGTGCTCGCCTACGGCACGGACGGCGGCGGACCCCTTCACGGCCCCGACACATGCTCGATCGACGCCGGCACCCGGCAGGTCCCAAGGATTGTGCAGGTTCTCTCCGTTGACCGCGTATGCGGGGCGGGCTGAGAAAACCTGAATTAGCGGCTCAGAAACGCAGAATTAACCTGAGCGAAACCGCCGGGCAATCCCGTCCCGATAGCCTTCGTCCGACCTGAGCCCAAGGAGGGGTGAATGGCGACACCGAAAGACGTGCTCGACCTGGCGAAGAAGTCGGACGCGCAGGTCGTCGATT
>CAZKFH010000104.1:0-4030 GCA_964551945.1 uncultured Actinomycetes bacterium
AAGAGGGGCTGCGCTTCGCCATCCGCGAGGGTGGCCGCACCGTCGGCGCAGGCCGTGTCATCAAGGTCACCGAGTAAGACCGAGAAACGGCGAGGAGACAGACAGGGATGGCGGGACCGAAGATCCGGATCAAGCTCAGGGCCTACGACCACGAGCTGCTGGACAAGGCCGCGGGGCAGATCATCGACCACGTGACGCGCACGGGGGCGCGCGTCGTCGGTCCCGTCCCGCTGCCCACCGAGCGCGCGATCTACACGGTCATCCGCTCGCCCCACAAGGACAAGGACAGTCGAGAGCATTTCCAGATGCTCACGCACAAGCGGCTGATCGACATCCACGACGCGACCTCGAAGACCGTGCAGGAGCTCCAGCGACTTAACCTCGCCGCCGGCGTGGACATCGAGCTGAAGCTATGAAGGGGATTCTCGGCGAGAAGCTCGGGATGACGCAGATCTTCACCGAGGACGGCAGAGCGCTGCCCGTGACCGTGATCAAGGCCGGCCCGTGCAGCGTGGTTCAGGTCAAGACCTCCGAGAGCGACGGCTATGCCGCCGTTCAGCTCGGGTACTCGCAGCGCGGCGGTGCCACGAAGCCGATGGCGGGTCATTTCGCGAAGGCCGGCGTCGAGCCACAGCGGTATGTCGTCGAGCTGCGGACGGACGAGGTGTTCGAGACGGGCCAGGAGATCAAGGTCGACATCTTTGCTCCGGGGGAGCGCGCGGACGTCGTCGGTGTTTCCAAGGGCAAGGGGTTCGCCGGCACCATGAAGCGTCACGGGTTCTCCGGTCTGTCCGCGTCGCACGGGACCGAAAAGAAGCACCGCAGCCCGGGCGCGATCGGCGCGTGCGCGACACCGTCTCGCGTGTTCCGAGGAACCCGGATGTCGGGGCAGATGGGGAACGAGCGCGTCACCGTGCTCAACCTGGAGGTCGTCGAGGCGGACGCCGAAAGGGGTCTCCTCTTGCTCCGGGGCGCCGTCCCGGGGCCGAACGGCGGTCTGGTGATGGTGCGTTCCAGCGTGAAGATGCCTCCCGCAGGAAGGAAGACGGCCTGATGGCTGCCGCGCGGGAGGAGCGATCGGGCACGACATCGGGCGAGAACGCCGTGGTCAACGTCGACGTGCTGGACCAGTCGGGCAAGAAGGTTGGCGAGCAGCAGCTCGATGCCAAGGTGTTCGGGATCAAGGTGAACGTCCCCCTCATGCACCAGGTCGTCACGGCCGGCATGGCTGCCCAGCGCAGCGGCACGCACTCCACCAAGACACGCGCGGAGGTCTCCGGTGGCGGTAAGAAGCCGTGGCGGCAAAAGGGCACGGGCCGCTCGCGACATGGCTCGAGTCGTTCGCCGATCTGGGTTGGTGGTGGCATCGCGCACGGCCCCAAGCCCAAGGACTACGACAAGCGCGTGCCCAAGAAGATGAAGCGCCTCGCTCTGTTGTCGGCCCTCACCGACCGCACAGGGGAAGGCCGCATCATGATCGTCGACGGTCTCTCCTTCGATGCGCCGAGCACGAAGGATGCCCTGAACGTCCTCGAGAATCTCAAAGCGGATGGTCTCGTGCTCCTGGTCCTGGCCGCGCCGGACGAGCTCGTGGAGAAGTCCTTCCGGAACCTGTCGCAGGTGCGGACCACGTACGCCGGGAAGCTCGGAACCCACGAGATCCTGTACGCGGACTGGGTCGTGTTCACGAAAGACGCGCTCGCGGAGCTGAAGCCATGAGGACCGCCCGCGACGTCATCATCAGGCCGATGGTGTCCGAGAAGTCGTACGCTGGGCTCGAGCAGAACCGCTACACGTTCCTGGTCGACCCGGGTTCCAACAAGACCGAGATCAAAGAGGCCGTCCAGAAGATCTGGAACGTCCGCGTCCTTCGCGTCAACACTCTGAACCGCAAGGGCAAGACGAAGCGGTTTCGCACCACGAAGGGATCGCGTCCCGACCAGAAGATGGCCGTGGTCACTCTCGCCGAGGGTGACTCGATCGAGATCTTCGAGCAGAAGTGAGACAGCGAACATGGCACTGAGGAAATACAAGCCGACAACGCCGGGCAGACGGGGATCGTCCGTCTCGGACTTCTCCGAGGTGACCCGTTCGCGTCCCGAGCGCTCGCTCACGAAGAAGATCACGAAGAAGGCGGGTCGCAACTCCCAGGGACGCGTCACCACTCGTCACCGCGGTGGTGGCCACAAGCGCCGCTACCGAGAGATCGACTTTCGGCGCAACAAGGACGGCGTGCCCGCCAAGGTCGCGCAGATCGAGTACGACCCGAACCGCAGTGCCCGCATCGCGTTGCTGCACTACGTGGACGGCGAGAAGCGGTACATCATCGCGCCGCAGGGACTCGCGGTCGGCGACAAACTGGCCTCCGGGCCCGCAGCCGACATCCGGCCCGGGAACGCGCTGCCCCTCGCGAACATCCCCGTGGGAACGGTGATCCACGCGATCGAGCTGCGTCCCGGAGGAGGAGCGAAGATGGCTCGTTCCGCCGGAGCGTCCGTGCAGCTGGTTGCGAAGGAAGGTCGGTTCGCGCAGCTACGGCTGCCCTCGGGTGAGATGCGTCTCGTCGAGCTCGCGTGCCGCGCGACCGTGGGCTCCGTCGGGAACCCCGAGCACGAGCTGGTGAACAAGGGCAAGGCGGGCCGGAACCGCTGGCTCGGCAAGCGTCCGACCGTGCGTGGTGTGGCCATGAACCCGGTCGATCACCCGCTCGGCGGTGGAGAGGGAAAGTCCTCCGGAGGACGCCACCCGGTGTCGCCCTGGGGCAAGCCCGAGGGCCGGACCCGCAACAAGCGCAAGGCGTCGAGCCGCTACATCGTTCGGCGTCGTGGCAAGGGGAGAGGCTAGGCATGCCGAGATCCGTGAAGAAGGGACCGTTCGTGGACGACCACCTGTTGAAGAAGGTGGCCGAGATGAACGAGTCCGGTCACAAGCGCGTGATCCGTACGTGGTCGCGGCGTTCGACGATCATTCCGGAGATGGTCGGTCACACGATCGCGGTCCACGACGGCCGCAAGCACGTG
Source organism: uncultured Actinomycetes bacterium (assembly GCA_964551945.1). GTDB lineage: Bacteria > Actinomycetota > UBA4738 > UBA4738 > CALAEC01 > CAZKFH01. The sequence continues at coordinate 3,021 of CAZKFH010000104.1, forward strand.
CCCGTGTTCGTCTCGGAGGCGATGGTCGGGCACAAGCTCGGCGAGTTCGCGCCGACCCGAACGTTCCGGACCCATGGGCACCATACCGAGCGAAGCACGTCACTCAAGTAGGAGTCAGATGGAAGCCATCGCAAAGGCAAGGTACGTTCGCATCTCGCCGCGTAAGGTGCGGCGGGTCGTCGACCTCATCCGGGGCATGCCCGTGTCCGAGGCGCGTCGGGTGCTGACGTTCTCGAACCTCGGCGCGGCGCCGCAGGTCCGCAAGGTGCTGAACTCGGCGATCGCGAACGCCGAACAGAGGCCGGGCGTGGTCTCCGACAACCTCGTCGTGGCGCGGACATTCGTCGACGAAGGCCCGACTCTCAAGCGGTTCCGTCCTCGCGCCCTTGGCCGAGCGACTCCCGTGCGCAAGCGCACGAGCCACATCACGGTGATCGTCGAGACGGTTGGGGAGGTGAGCCAGGTTGGGGCAGAAGGTTAACCCCTACGGTTTCAGGCTCGGCGTGATCTACCCGTGGCGCTCGGCGTGGTACGCGGGCAAGCACGACTACGAGACCGCACTCCACGAGGACATCGCGATCCGCGACTACATCCGCCTGCATCTGTCTCGCGCGGGGATCTCGGAGATCCGGATCGAGCGCAAGGGCGACCAGATCCAGGTCTATATCCGAACGGCCCGGCCGGGCATCGTGATCGGCCGGAAGGGCTCGGAGGTGGAGCGCGTCCGCAAGGATCTCGAGCGGATGACCGCCAAGCGGGTAGACGTGAAGGTCGAGGACATGAACCAGTCCGCCACGGAGTCTCGTCCGGAGACGGACGCACAGTTGCTCTCCCAGGGCGTTGCCGAGCAGCTTCAGGGCAGGGTCTCGTTCCGCCGCGCGATGCGCAGGGCGGTGCAGACCGCGACCCGGGCCGGCGCGCTCGGCGTCCGGGTTCAGTGCTCGGGCCGCCTCGGTGGGATCGAGATGTCGCGCCGCGAGTGGTACCGCGAGGGCCGGGTGCCGCTGCAC
>CAZKFH010000105.1:0-3988 GCA_964551945.1 uncultured Actinomycetes bacterium
CGAGCTCGAGGACGGAGACGTCGAACGTCCCGCCGCCGAGGTCGAAGACGAGGATGGTCTGGTCCGTTCCTTGCTTGTCGAGCCCGTACGCGAGCGACGCGGCCGTCGGCTCGTTGATGATGCGCAGCACCTCGAGCCCAGCGATCTGTCCGGCCTCCTTGGTGGCCTGCCGCTGTGCGTCGTCGAAGTATGCGGGCACCGTGACGACGGCCTGGGTGACCGTGTCGCCCAGATACGCCTCCGCGTCTCGCTTCAGCTTCCCGAGGATCTGCGCGGAGATCTCCTGTGGCGTCCACTTCTTCCCGTCGATGTCGACGCTCCAGTCGTGGCTGCCCATGTGGCGCTTGACGGAGCTGATGGTCCGGTCCGGGTTCGTGATGGCCTGCCTCTTGGCGACCTCTCCGACGAGGACCTCGCCGGCTTTCGTGAACCCCACCACGGAGGGGGTGGTCCTTGCTCCCTCAGCGTTCGGGATGACCGCCGGCTCGCCGCCTTCCAGGGTGGAGACGACGGAGTTGGTGGTTCCCAGGTCGATTCCTACTGCTCTGGACATGAGATGCCTCCTCTGTTATCTGAAATTCGGAATACCAGGAGTATAGAAACTTGAGTCCATCTGTGTCAATCTTGGCCTCCAGCACCCTCGTGGGATGATGCCGCCATGCGAGCGAGTGCGACGGTGGCGGCCCTGCTCCTGCTCGGGTGCAGCCCGGATCGAGGTGGTTTCGGTGAGGGTCCACCATCCGAGAATCCCGCTCCATCCCCCGCTCCGGCCCCGCGCGAGTCCGGGGCCCCGGCCCTCATCAGAGTCTCGGCCCTTGACGGACTGCGGTTCGACCGGGAGAGCCTCGAGGTACGAGCGGGAGCCACGACCGAGATCGAGTTCGTGAACCGCGACTCTCAGGAGCACACGTTCGTCGTCAGCGAGCTCGCGGTCGCCGTGCTGGCGGGGGCGGGACAGACGGTTCGCTCCAGCGTGACGATCGACCGCAAGAATCGTGGCCGCTTCTCGTTCTTCTGCAGCATCGCGGATCATCGGGAGGCCGGCATGGAAGGCACCATCGAGGTCAGATGATCAGGAGGGACCGGTGGAGATAAGCGCTGCGTTCTTGTGTGATTTCGCAGAGGTTCGCGAGGGCTTGCTCATGGCCTTGGGCGGAGGCACGACCCGTCTCTGGCGGGGCGAGTATCCGGCGTCGATGGGCTCGAGCTTGGCCCTGCTGATCGACCTGCTGCAGTCGGATCTCGACGCTTCCCACGAGATCGTCGTGGCGATCCAGGGTCCGGATGAGCCCGTCGGGGAGGTGAAGGGCACGTTCCGGATCGGAGGGAGCCCGGATCTCAGGGCGGGCGAGAACGTCGTCGCCCCGATCGCCATCGATCTGCGTCCCGTTCAGCTCCCGGCGGAGGGCTCCTACTCGATCAACATCAGCATCGACGGCCGGTTCATCCGAGCGGTCGGCTTCGTCGCCCAGCCGCCCGGCCGCCAACCCGGCTCGTCGGGCGCACAAACCGAGTAGAGCACTCGTCTCTCTGACGCTAGACTGCCGCCTCGGTGCTCGGGATCTTGATCCTCCTTGGTTTGCTCGGCCTCGCCGGCGGGCTACACCTGCTGCGCCTCCTCTACCTGTGGCAGCTCGTCCGCCTGGGCCGCCCCGTCAACCGCCTCGACGACCTGCCGAAGCGCGTCCAGCAGGAGGCGGTCGTCGCGCTCGGCCAGAAGAAGATCCTCCAGCGGCTCGGCCCGGGCGTCATGCACGCTTCGATCTTCTGGGGCTTCATGGTCCTGCTGACCACCGTGATCGAGGCCTTCGGAGAAGTGTTCCAAGAGACCTTCGCGATTCCATGGATCGGCAGGACCGGCTGGCTTGGGCTCGTCCAGGACGCCTTCGCCGGACTGGTGTTCCTCGGCCTGGCCATGGCTCTCTATTTCCGCAAGGTGCGGCGAGAGGAGCGGTTCAAGGGCTCGCACATGGAGGAGGCCGACTTCATCCTGGCGATGATCGGCGGCATCGTCTTCACGCTCTTCTTCCTGAACGCCACGAAGATCGCCGAGGGTCTGAACGAGTCCCCGGCCGTCTGGACGCCGGTGTCAAACGTCATCTCCGCGATCTTCTTCAAGGGGATGAGCGAGGGGTGGCTCAGCTTCTGGCACGCCGTCTTCCTGTGGACGCACATCCTCTTGATCCTGGGATTCCTCGTCTACCTCCCCTACTCGAAGCATCTCCACATCATCACCAGCTTCCTGAACGTCTTCTTCACCAAGACGAAGCCGATGGGCAAGCTCACGAAGCTCGACATCGACATGGAGACGCTCGGCGAGGACGGCACGTCGCTCGGCGCGGCAACCGTCGAGGACCTAACGCAGAAACAGATCCTCGACACCTTCACGTGCACCGAGTGCGGCCGCTGCCAGGACGTCTGCCCGCCCTGGAACACGGGGAAGCCACTCAGCCCGAAGCTCGTGATCATGAACCTGCGCGATCACGTCTTCGAGCAGGGCGACGCGATCCTGGACGCGAGGGCGGACAAGAAGGAGTACGAGAAGGTCCCGCTCAACCCGAACGTCGTCGAGGACGAGGCCATCTGGGACTGCGTCACCTGCGGTGCGTGCATGCAGGAATGCCCGGTCAACATCGAGCACGTGGACCACATCGTCGACATGCGTCGCAACCTCGTGATGAACGAGTCCCGCTTCCCCGCCGAAGCCGGCGCACTGCTCCGGAACTTGGAGTCCACGAAGAACCCTTGGGGTGTCCCGCAATCCTCGCGAGCGGACTGGGCGGAGGGGCTCGGCATCCGGATCCTCGAGGATGGTCGTGCGCCGGAGTACCTGTACTGGGTGGGGTGCGCGGCGTCGTTCGACGATCGCGCGAAGAAGATCGCCCAGTCGACCGCACAGCTCTTGCAGAAGGCGGGCATCCCGTTCGCGATCCTGGGGTCCCGGGAGCAGTGCAACGGCGACCCCGCCCGCCGGATGGGTCACGAGTTCCTCTTCCAGCAGCTCGCCGAGGAGAACGTCGCCACGCTCGGGTCCGCCGGCGTGAAGAAGATCATCGTGAACTGCCCGCATTGCTTCAACACGCTTCGCAACGAGTATCCGGACTACGGCGGCAACTACGAGGTCATCCACCACTCCCAGCTGTTCGCGAGGCTGATCAAGGAGGGACGCCTAAAGCCGACCGAGGAGGTCGCGGCCCTGGTCACGTACCACGACCCGTGCTACCTGGGCAGGCACAACGGGGTGTACGACGAGCCCCGGGAGGTGCTCGACGCGATCCCCGGCGTACGCCAGGTGGAGATGGAGCGCCACAAGGAACGCGGGTTCTGCTGCGGGGCCGGAGGCGCTCGCATGTGGATGGAAGAGCGGATCGGGAAAAGGATCAACGTCGAGCGGATGGACGAGGCAACCGCCACTGGTGCCGACGTCGTCGGCGTGGGATGCCCGTTCTGCATGGTCATGCTCGACGACGGCGCGAAGGACAAGGGCGCGGACATCGAGGTCAAGGACGTCGCACAGGTCGTCGCGGAGTCGGTCGGCATCAACACCAAGCGGCCCGCCGGCGCCAGCACCGACGGCTAGCAGCGTTTCCTAGTTCTTGTTCTTGTCCTTGTCCTTGCAGTGACCGTACGCGTGGCCCTTCCCGTTCCGCCCCGGCTCGCCTGAGCAGTCGTCCGGCTGAGGCTCCGACGAGGGTGGCGGCGTGGGAGTTGGGGGTTGACCCGGGGTTGGGGGTTGACCCGGCGTCGGTGACGGGGTGGTTCCGGGCGACGGATCACCCTGGTCGCCCACAGGCGAGTCATCGCTGCCGCCGGTTGCGTCCGTGCCGCCGTCCCCGAACGTCGCGTCCTCATTCGCCTCCACGACGGTCCCGGCACCGCCCACGCTTCCGACGCTGCCGTCACCACCGCCACCGCTGCCTCCGCTTCCTGACCCACCCGAGCCGCCAGCGCCACCGCCACCGCCAGCGCCACCAGCGCCGCCTGCGCC
>CAZKFH010000106.1:0-3955 GCA_964551945.1 uncultured Actinomycetes bacterium
GTGGATGCGGCGGGGCGTTCGAGCGGGCGCGCTCACGGCCGCCGTGCCGGCGGCTGCCTACCTGTTGTGGCTCTTCACGGCGGGACAGCAGGGGATCGGTGGCATCGCGCCCGTCACGACCGATTCGCTTCGCGTGTTCCCCGAGTTCGTCTGGCTCGGCGCCAAGAGCACGTTGTCGCTCGGGACGCCAACCCTGCTCGCCGGCCTGCTCCCGCTCGTCGTGAGCGTGATGGCACTGGTGCTCCGACGACGCCGCTCGGCCCCAATGCCATATGCGGCGATCGCCGCGGGGATCGGGGAGGTGCTGCTCCTGGTCATGCTCGCGATCGGGCGAGCTCCCTTCGGGTTGGAGGCCGCGGAGGCATCCCGCTACGTGCACCTCGGCGCCGCCCTCCTGCTGCCGCTCCTGGTCGTCGGGGTCTCCGACCTGGCGCAGCCGCGCGTCGTCGCGGTCGTGGGGATCTCGGCGTTGTCAGCGGTGTGGGCGTTCAACAACGGGCGCCTGCTCATCGCGGCGGCGGATGTCGAGGCCGAACGGGAACGCCTGATCCGGGAGCAGCTCGTCGCCGCCGCGACGCTCGTGGAGGGCCCGACGCTTCGCGACCGGCCGGACCCCGTGTACTCGCTGGACCTGCATCTGCCTGAGCTTCTGGAGCTGTTCCCCACGTTCCCCGACGACGTGGTGCCCTCCCGGGAAGCGATCGTCCGGGCCGCCCTCGCGCTTCAGGTGTCGATCACCCCCGACCCGGTCGGTGCCACCACGATGCCCCTCGAGACCCTCCGAGCCCTGGACGCCTCGATCCGTCCGGGCGGCTCCGGCTGCGTGCAGGTCACTCGCACGGGTCCGCTTCCGCGCCTGATCATCCCCGTGGGGACGCCATCCTCCTACGAGCTCACGTCGGTGATCCCCGGTCACCTGGAGCTGACGCTCGTCGCCGGGAACGTGCGGCCGGACTACCGCGATGGATCCGGGGTCGAAGCGGGCGCTCCGGTATTCCTCAACGTGGCGATCGACCTGGTGCCCGAAGGGTCGCTCGTCGTGGGCCTCCCGGGCAAGTCGACGGTCTGCGCCGTCTAGACGCCACCGGCGCAGAACCGTGAAGATGGCCGCGTGGTTGACGACGAGTTCATCCGGAGCCGCACGACCGACGTCTCGCTGCCCGGCGGGGGCATGGTCCGCTTGCGTCCGATCGTCCCGGAGGACAAGGCGATTCTGGTCGAGGGGTTCCGACGGCTCTCGCCGGAGTCCCGGTACCGCCGGTTCATGGCGCCGATCACAGGTCTGACAGAGGAGCAGCTCGCCGATCTGACCGAGGTGGACTATCGGGACCGCTTCGCCTGGGTGGCCCTCTCGCTGGACGAAGCCGGGATGCCGGGGATGGGGGTGGCTCGCTACGTTCGTGATTCCTCGGACCCTGAGGTTGCCGAGGCGGCGGTGACCGTCATCGACGACTACCACAAGCGGGGGCTCGGCAGACTCCTGCTGGAGTTTCTCGGAGCGGTCGCGCTCGAGAACGGTATCGCGCGTTTCCGTGGATACGCCCTCGAGGACAACCGAGCCATCCGCGAGCTCCTCGCTCGATTGGGAGCCTCGACCGAGCATGACTCGCCCGGCCTCCTTCGCTTCGAGCTCGACCTCCCGGCGCAGGCGGAGGAGCTTCGCGGCTCGCCCATGTACGAGGTCCTGCGTGCCGTCGCTCGCGGGGATGCCCCGATCGTCGTGCCCCGGGTTGACGCTCTTCGACGAAGCTCCGCCGGCGAGCCGCCGGCCGCCCGTCCGGTTTGACGGGGTTCACTCGCTCTGAAACCATCCGCTCCACTTGACCCGGGCGGGTCAGGAGAGGAGGACGGGATGAAGAGGTCGGAACGAGGATGGGTCCGGGGGGCGGTCGTGATCGGCGTAGCGGGCACCATGATGGCCGCCGCGCTGTTTTCGCCGGCCCTGGCTGTGAAGCTTGCAACCACGAGTTACGTCAAGCAGAAGGTCAACCAGGCCTTCAACAAGACCTTCGGCTTCTTCCTGCAGACGCCGATCGTCACCACCAGATCCGATCCGGTCGTCATCGCTGTAGGTAGCTTCGCGACAGCTTCGATCGCCTGCCCACCCGGAGGTGTGGCCACCGGCGGCGGAGCTGCCACAAACAGCCCGTCGACGGAGGACTGGGAAATGGAGGCCTCCTACCCCTCCAACGGAGCGACCCCGGGGGCCGGAAGCACGGGCTGGACCGTGGTCATGGAGAATGTGGCTGCAGGGACCAGCTTCCGCGTATATGTGGTCTGCGGCGGCGGCTCGGGATTCGGGAACTTCACCCCCGGCTCAACGGCCAAAACGACGGGTACGGAATGGGCACCAGACTCGTCGAAGCCCGAGGTGAACGTCACGGTTCATCCACGCTGAGGGCGTCCACTCATGAGGAAGGGGCGGCCTGTCGGCCGCCCCTTTCTCTTGCCGAGGCGCGAAGTAGTCCTTTCGGCCTCTTGACCCACTCCTGACACGGCCGCATGATCGGATGAACCCGTTCGCGACTGACGCCGATTGGAGCCCACATTTGCTGAGAAGCCTCCGTGCCTTCCTGGTTGTCCTGTTCCTCGCTTCCGTATCGCTCCAATTCGAGCTGGGTGTTGCCGCCACGCGTGCGCGCCAGGACGCGGCCGTCTCGCATCGATCGGGCGAAGACCCCGCGGCCGTGCGCGCGTTCTGGACCGAGGAACGCATGCGTCGCGCCGAACCGATCGATGCCCCGGAATACTCGCAAGGCGACGCGAGGTTCTCTTCGAGCCCGTCCGGGCCTGCCACATGGGTGGAGGGATCGCCTCCGACCGCCGTCCGCCGGCGGTCCGAGCGGACCTCGGGAGCCCCAACCATCCCCTTCAGCCGTACGGAGATCACGGACCCATCGGCCTTCCCGTATCGCACGAACGGCCGCCTGTTCGGGGTCGACGGGTTCGGCGAGGAATATGCCTGTTCGGCAACCGCCGTCTCCAGCCAGAACCACAGCCTCGTGATGACGGCAGGGCATTGTGCCTACCTCGAAGAAGCCGGCGGATGGGCCCGCGCGCTCCTGTTCGTCCCCGGCTACCAGAACGGGTCTGCTCCCTATGGTGAGTGGCCGGCGCCCGAGATGCTGACCCCGCCGGGGTGGCTCCAGCTCCAGACGCCCTCGTATGACATTGCGGCGCTCGTGACGTCCCCGAACTCCGACGGCGTGCGGCTCGAGGAGCTCGTCGGAGGTCGGGGGATCGCCTGGAATGTGGCCCGAAGGCTGCAGTTCGACTCGTTCGGCTATCCGGCGGCTCCTCCTTTCGATGGGGAGCGCCTGTACATGTGCGATTCGCTGTTCGGGATCGAGGCGGTCATTACCCCCAAGCCCAGGCCGACCGCGATCGGGTGCGACATGAACGAGGGCTCCAGCGGTGGCGGCTGGATCATCCGAGACACCTATCTCAACGGCGTCAACAGCTTTGGGCTCGTGGGGCTGAACGACGTGATGTTCGGACCGTATTTTGGCAACGCCGCCGCGGCCCTCTACCAGCAGGCTTCGGTTTCCACGACGCCCGGCCCGCTACCCCCCGAACCTCCTCCGGCCCCGCTCGTGGGTCAGATCCACGACATGGCGCTGTCGCTACGGCTGTCCGGTCATCTCGTGGCCCGAGGCACGTTGACGGTCCCCGACGGATACCTCGAGTGCGCCCGCGACGCTCCGGTCCTCATCTTCCACCGGGTCCAGGGCGGGTGGGACCTCGCGAAGCGCACCAGGACCAGCTCGAACGGGACCTTCAGCCTCCGCCTGCGTGATCTAACAGGCCGGTACTTCGCGCTCGCTCCGGAAGGGTCGGTCGACGATCTGAACGTCTGCGCGGAGGCTCGATCGCGCGGAGCCAGGCACCGGTAAACAACTTCCGGTGCCCGGACGGCCCCCGGACCTCCTTGCGCCTTGCTAGACTCCCGCCCGCT
>CAZKFH010000107.1:0-3920 GCA_964551945.1 uncultured Actinomycetes bacterium
CCGCCCTTGAAGATGGTCCCCTCCTCCACGTACCAGTTCAGGATCGAGGACATCTCGTCGTCCACCGCGAGGATGAAGCAGTTGTGCACCCGCAGGTTGCCGGAGAGATATTCGCCGCTCTCCGTCTGGATGTCGTAGACCTCCATCGGACCGAGCTCCTGAATCTTTTCGATCTCCAAACGCTTCGTGCCCCCGGACGGCTTGCCGACCCGAGTGAGCACGCCTTCGAGCTTCTCCGCCTTCCGAGGATCGATGAATCCAATCTCCTCCGCGAACGTCGATTGGTCCCCAACATTCCTGATCGACAGCGACCAGCAGCCCTTTCGGTCCGGCCTTTTGTCGGCCTTGAACCGAACTCGGGAGAAGATTCCGAACCGCGCGAGAAGAGCCTGCGCTCCCCGAACGATCCCCTCCGAGATCATGTCGAGGCCAACGCACGCCGAAACTCCCCGGTCGGACACATAACCCTCAGCCTGGAAGATGCTTCTGAGGTAGTTGCGGACCACCGGAAGCGGCGCAGTGAACAACTGCTCGGGGACGGTCATGTCGACGCCGCGAGCTCGCAGTCCCCAGCGCTCCACAAACTCGCCGAGAACGTTGCCGTAGAGACGGATGCGACGGCAGTCGAGTGTCACGTCTTGCGTCGTGACCTTGCTTTCACGTCGGTGGACGTCCGGAAACACTTTGCCCAATGCATCCATGACCCAGGCGTACTCGGCATCGGTCACGGTCATGGCCTCGATCGTGAGCGACCTGTTCGTGCCCTGGTACTGCCCCACGAAGCCATCGGACTGGAGCCAGCCCGCCAAAGCTGCCTCTGCAATGTCGTCGAGAGAGATCTCGCCCTCGCCGTACGCGTACGTTCGATGCCATTCGAGCTTGTCGTTCGGACGAAGTTCATCGGCTCTTACGAAACGTCCAGACCGCTCATCACTGCATCGCCAAACCAGATGGTCTCCCGTCACGTCGAGGGCATGACCGGCCTTCGTGTGGATCCGAAGCACGTCCTTGGTCCCGTTGTGCTTCGTTGCCAAAACGCGAGTAACGCCGGTCGAGTCGTAGACCTTCGTCCCGATCGCCTTTTCCTCGACCAGCTTTCCGATCGGCACGAGGCCTGCGGGCGTGCTGACCAACGCGTCATAGGGCTGGCATGCGCTGGCCTGCTGCGGGACGCCCTTGACGCCGATGTTGAACCAGACCGGGGAGTTGAAGGCCGCCTTCTGCGTCACGAGGATGTGGCTCAGCTCTTCCCCGAAGACGTTCGCGTCCTCATCCGAGGAGAAGTAGCCGTCCTTGATCCCCCACCCCTTGATCGTGTCGGCTACCCGCGAGACGAGCTGGCGAACGCTGGTCTCCCGCTCCGGTGTGCCGAGCGTCCCGCGGAAGTACTTCTGCGCAACGATGTTCGTCGAGTTCTGCGACCAAGACTTCGGGAACTCCACCTCGCGCTGCTCGAAGGCGTTGCCGCCGTGCTTGAAGTTCGGGATCACGGCGTCGCGGGTCTCCCATTCGACCTCGTCGAAGGGATGGACCCCATCGCGCGTGAAGTAGCGGCGGAACTGCAGCCCGCTCGTGGTGGTGGTGGAGCTCACATCCCGTTCTCTGGTCGACACTCGAACCTCCTGGCGCTCGGGGGGAAGACGACTTACAGACCTGTGATTCTGGCCGCAACGGCCTGCGGTGTCAAGCCAGGATACGCCATATGTCGTGTGGTTTTCCAAGCAGACATACCATATATTGTGGTCGAGTGAAGAAAGAGAGACAGGCTCTAGGTGCGGCCCGCTGGACGCTTGGGCTGCCGCTTCTGAAGGAGGAGACCGACCTCGCGCTCGAAGTCCGTGAGCTCCTGGAACCCCTTGTAGACCGAGGCAAAGCGTAGATATGCAACCTCATCCGTCTTCTGGAGCTGAGCCAGGATCTCGAGCCCGATGTCCTGGGTCATGACCTCCGGGCCTCTCGGGCGCAGCGTGTCCTCCACCCGCGTGGCCAGGGCGGCCACATCCTCATCCGTCACGGACCGGTTGACGAACGCCTTCCGGATCCCCGCGATCATCTTCTCCCGGTCGTAGGGCTCCTTGGTCCCGTCCCGCTTGACGACCCGCAGACCCAGGCCCTGAGCTCGCTCGAAGGTGGTGAACCTGCGGCCACATGCCTCGCACGACCGCCGGCGGCGGATGCTCCACCCTTCTTCCGCAGGCCGGGAATCGACGACCTTGGTTTCGGTGCTCCCGCACGACAGGCAGCGCATGCGGCCTCCTCTCCCTCAGACCCCACATCTTGGACTCGGGTGCCTCGAAACGCAAGATGTAGTCGCTCGGCCGTCGTGCTTGCGATAATAGCGACATGCCGATCGAGGTCGAGCTCGTCCTTCGCCTGCTTCTGGCGGCGTTCCTCGCGGGAGCGATCGGCCTGGAGCGCGAGGTCCGCGACCAGCCGGCCGGGTTTCGCACCCACATGCTCGTGTCCCTCGGGGCCTGCCTGTTCGCGGTGATCTCCGCATATGGCTGGGTTCCCTTCGCCCAGGAGAATCCCGGCGTTCTGATCCGGGTGGATCCGACCCGCATCGCGGCCCAGATCGTCACAGGGATCGGTTTCCTCGGTGCCGGGGCCATTCTCCGGTCCGGGATGAGCGTCCGCGGCCTCACGACCGCCGCCAGCCTCTGGGTCGTGGCCGCGATCGGGGCAGCGATCGGGCTGGGCTCATACATCGTGGGGTCCGCGACGGCCCTCATCGCGCTGCTCACGCTGCTGTTCCTCCGGCCCCTGCGCCAAAAACTCGTGCGAGGGATGAAGGCGGACCACGAGGAGTACGTGGTCCGGGCGGGGCCGGAGCTCCAGCTCGAGCGCCTGATCGCCGACATCTCCGCCTCCCACCTGCGGATCGACAGCCTGCGGATCGAAGAGGAAGACGCCGGGGAGCGGGAGATCCAGCTGCTGCTCAGGATCCCGACCACCCAGCGCCCCGAGGATGCCGCAGGCGTTCTGGCCCGAACTCCCGGCGTGCGCAACGTGGACTGGACGCGTTAGGCGGGAGGCAGCTCGAGGCGCTGGCCGGCCACGATGGCGGACGTCTCGAGATCGTTCAGATCCCGGATCTCCTGGATGAAGGGCCGGGGATCCCCCTCGGGGCCGATCCGAGCTCGCGCGATCGACCAGAGCGTCTCCCCGGGCTCGACGAGGACGTGGGGGCGGGATCCACCCTCGTCAGGCTGAGACGACCCTCCGAGCGCTCGGCCCGCAAGGCTGAGCACCAGGAGAGTCGTCGCCAGCAGGGCTGCCCCACGGGCCCACCGAACGCGTGTTCGGGTCATGACGAGAGTATGCCGAACGGGTGTTCGGGGGGCAAGCACATCCGAACACATGTTTGCTTTGAGCACAATCCCATGCTAACTTCGGGCACTGACATGGAAGAGATCACGCCTCGCCAGCGAAGGATCCTCGACTACATCCGCCGCACGATCCACGACCGGGGCTACCCCCCCACCATCCGTGAGATCGGCGAAGCCGTCGGCCTGAACTCCTCCTCCAGCGTCCACGCCCAGCTTGCCAACCTTCAGCGCAAGGGGATGCTCCGGAAGGACGCGACCAAGCCCCGTGCAATCGAGATCGCCGGCACCAGGCCGCGTGGAGCGGGGGCGGTCACGATCCCCGTCCTGGGAAGGGTCGCCGCCGGCGCTCCGGTGCTGGCAGACGAGCATGTCGAGGAGTACGTGGCGGTATCCGTATCGCTCGCCGGCGAGGAGGAGCATTTCGCGCTCCGTGTCGTGGGCGACTCCATGATCGAGGCGGGGATCCTCGAGGGCGACCTGGTCGTGATACGGCGACAGGACGTGGCGGAAGACGGCTCGGTGGTCGCCGCATTGCTGCCGGGCCCCGCGGAGGAGGAGGCCACGATCAAGCGCCTCCGGCGCCGCGGCACG
>CAZKFH010000108.1:0-3737 GCA_964551945.1 uncultured Actinomycetes bacterium
CCGCGCAGCTCTCGGGCGGCCAGCAGCAGCGCGTGGCGATCGCGCGAGCCCTCGCCATGGAACCTCGGATCATGTTGTTCGACGAGCCGACCTCAGCGCTCGACCCCGAGATGATCAAGGAGGTTCTCGAGGTCATGAGGGAGCTGGCGCGCTCCGAGATGACGCTGATGGTCATCACGCACGAGATCGGGTTCGCCAAGGAGGTCGGGGACCGGGTCCTGTTCTTCGACGAGGGGAAGATCGTCGAGGAGGGAACCCCCAAGGAGTTCTTCTCGAACCCCCAGCACGAGCGCAGCAAGCGCTTCCTCGAGCAGATCCTGATCTAGACATGACGGCGAAGATCATCGACGGCAAGGCGATGTCCGCGGAGATCCGCGGCGAGGTTGCCGAGCGCGTCCGTGCCCTGGCCGAGAAGGGCGTGACCCCCGGCCTGGCCGCCGTGCTGGTCGGCGACGACGAGCCCTCGAAGATCTACGTGGGCGCGAAGGAGAAAGCCTCTGCGGAGGTGGGGATCCATTCGCAGCGCTTTGAGCTGACTCAGGACACCTCGGAGGAGTACCTGCTGCGCCTGATCCGTGACCTGAACGAGGACCCCTCGATCCACGGGATCCTGGTGCAGCTCCCGCTTCCCGACCAGATCTCGGTGCTCGCGGTCCACGAGACGATCTCGGTGGACAAAGACGTGGACGCGCTTACCCCGGCTGCGGTCGGCCGGCTTGTACGCGGAGAGGCGAGGTTCTTGCCGGCGACGCCATTCGGCATCGTCGAGATGCTCGCCCGCACGGGCATCGAGACCAAGGGGGCTGAAGTCGTCATCGTGGGACGCGGTGCCCTGGTCGGGATGCCCTTGTCGATCATGCTCGCGCAGAAGTCGGACCGGGGGAACGCAACGGTGACCATGTGCCACACGGCCACGAAGGACATCGCCTCGCACACTCGGCGGGCCGACATCCTGGTGGCCGCTGCGGGACGGCCCGGAACGATCACCGCCGACATGGTGAAGCCCGGGGCCGTGGTGATCGACGTGGCGGTCAATCGGACCGACGCGGGCCTGGTCGGCGACGTGGCGTTCGATGAGGTGTCCGAGGTCGCCGGATGGATCACCCCCGTGCCGGGCGGCGTCGGGCCACTGACGGTCGCGATGCTTCTCGTCAACACGGTCACCGCCGCGGAACGCTCAGCCTCGATCTGATGGCTCTCCGCTCGGAGAGCCGCCTCGAGCGGATCCTGCACGAGCACGGCTTCGCGGTCACCGCCGAGGTCGTCCCCCCGCGGAGCGTCGACGCCGAGGCGGTGCGGGCCCAGGCGCGGGCATTGATCGGGTTCGCCGACGCGGCCAACGTCACGGACAGCCCCACGTCGTCCGCGCACATGTCGGCGGTGGCGGGAAGCGCTTTCGTGGCAGGTGAGGGAATGGAGCCGGTGCTGCAGCTCGCGTGCCGAGACCGCAACCGGATCGCGATCACCGGAGACCTTCTGGGCGGTTGGGCCCTGGGAGCCCGCAACCTGCTCTGCCTGACCGGCGACCCTGTCAGCGCCGGGGACGAGCCGGAAGCCCGCGAGGTACACGACCTCACCGTGCTGGACCTCGTGCGGTACGCGGTCAGGCTCAGGGCGGGAGAGGTGGAGCTCCGCGGCCAGACCGTCGGTCCCGCGCCGAAGTACTTCGTTGGAGTCGCAGACGTGCCGCTTGCTCCGACCTACGACCCCGCGCGTCTCGAGAAGAAAGCGGACGCTGGCGCGGACTTCGTGCAGACGCAGATCGTCTACGACGTGGACGCGCTGGGGGAGTGGGCCGAGGCCATCCGCGGCCGCGGCCTGTTCGAGCGGATGTTCGTCCTCATCGGCGTCGCGCCGCCGCGCTCGGCCGCCTCGGCACGGTTCATGCGCGAGCATCTGCCCGGCGTCGTGGTTCCTGACTCGGTGATCGAGCGCCTTGAGCAGGCCGAGGATCCGGCCGAGGAGGGCGTGCGCCTGACGGTCGACATCGTGACGCGCCTCCGCACGATCGACGGAATCTCCGGGGTCCACGTCATGGGCCTCGGGCGAGAGGACAGCGTCCGAAGTGTCATCAAGGAGTCAGGTCTCCTGCCCCGGCCTGGCTAGATCAGATCGGCACCACTGTCAGAAATGAACTCGGAAGTTCATTCGTGACAGAGGGGTTCGAGGGAGACGGTCCGGGGGGCTTTGCTAGTCGAGGTCGCCGGCTTCGATGCGCTTGAGCCGGCGCTCGCGCACGAGGCCGCTTCCCTCGATCAGCCGGTGAAGGTCCGACGGCTCGTTGAGCGCACCGGCCAGCACGCCTGAGAGATCACGCTGCGAGACGATGCCGACGAGCTTCCCGTTGTCGAGCACGGGGAGGTGCCGGATCCACCGATCGGTCATGATCCCGGCCGCCTCGCGCAGGCTCGCGGTCGGCGCCACCGTGATGAGGTCCTTCGTCATCAACGACGACACGGGAGTGTCGAGTGGCGTCTCTTCGGCGACAGCCTTGAGCACGTCGCGTTCCGTGACGATACCGAGGAGTTGCTCGCCCTCGAGCACGAGCAGCGAGCCCGTCTGCTGCTCCCACATCTTGCGCGCGGCCTGACCGATGGTGTCCTTCGGCGAGTCGACCACCGCCGCCTTCGTCATGATCTCGGAGATCCTCACGTGCGCTCCTCGATGGGTTTGTACGCCTGGTGGCTCGGGCCTATGTAGTCGGACTCGGGACGGATCAGTCTGTTGTCGGAGAGCTGCTCGCGCACGTGCGCCGACCATCCACTCACGCGGCTGGCGGCGAACACACAAGTCATCAGGTCCGTCGGGATGCCGAGGTAGTGGTAGACGCTCGCCGCGTAGAAGTCGACGTTCGGATAGAGGCCCTTCTCGTCCATGACGACCTTCTCGATCCGCTCGGACAGTTCGTACCAGCGCGTGTCACCGCTGCGCAGACCGAGCTCGCGCGACAGCCGCCGCAGGTGCGTGGCGCGGGGGTCCTCCGTCTTGTAGACGCGGTGGCCGAATCCCATGATCTTCTCTTTCCGCCCGAGCTTCTCCTTGATGGACTTCTCGACCGCGTCCACTTCCTTGATCTCCTCGAGCATCTTCATCGTGGCCTCGTTCGCTCCGCCGTGAAGTGGCCCCTTGAGCGCGGCGATTGCCCCGGTGATGGCGGAGTGCATGTCGGAGAGCGTCGATGCGATCACACGGGCCACGAACGTCGAAGCATTCATCGTGTGATCCGCGTGCAGGATCAGGCAGATGTCGAACGCGCGGGCTGCCTCCTCCTCCGGCTCCTCGCCCGTCAGCATCGCGAGGAAGTTCGCCGCATGCGGCAGCTTGGGGTTCGGCGGGATCAGGTCCTTTCCTGAGCGAAGGCGCTCGTAGGCCGCGATCAGGGTCGGGAAGCGAGCGACCATCCGGTATGCCTTGCGCTCGTTGGCCTCCTCCGACTGGTCCCAGCCGTCGGGATCGTAGGCGGACGCCGCGGAGATGCTGGTGCGGAGCATCGACATGGGGGAGGCGACCTCGGCGAAGGTCGGCAGGAGGTCCTGGAGCCACTGATCGAGATCGCGCTCCTCGGTCAGCCGTGCCTCGGTCTCCTCGAGCTCTTCCCGGCTGGGGAGACGCTTCTGGTGGAGGAGGAAGACGGTCTCCTCGAAGGTGGAATAGGTGGCCAGGTCGTGGATGTCGTAGCCGACATACCAAAGCTTGCCGAGCTTGCCGTCGATGTCGGAGACGGCGGTCTCGGCGGC
>CAZKFH010000109.1:0-3592 GCA_964551945.1 uncultured Actinomycetes bacterium
GAACCCCTCGGGTGTTTGGGTGATCGCGTCGAGGACCTTCTGCAGCGTCTCCTGTGTGACCGCGGTCTTGGGCGGCGTGGCCTCTTGCTGTTCCGGCTTCTCCTGCGTGACCGGGTGGGGCGGCTCCTTCTGCGGCTCCCTCGGCGTCTCGTCGTGCGCCTGCTGGAGCCTGGCCTTGAACTCCTCGAGGGCCTGCTCGGCCTCCTCGAGCGAGAGGTCGCCGCGGTTCACCAGCGTCTCGACATAGCGCTTGCGGATGCTCCGCAGCTCGCGGATCTTCCGGTACATGAGCGGCTGGGTGTACGCGGGCTCGTCGCCCTCGTTGTGGCCCCACTTGCGGTAGCACCACATATCGATCACGACGTCCTTTTGGAATTGCTGGCGGAACTCGAACGCGAGGCGGGCCACGCGCACGCACGCCTCGGGATCGTCGCCGTTCACGTGCCAGATGGGAGCCTGCACCATCTTCGCCACGTCGCTGGAGTAGGTGGAGGAGCGCCCGTAGTCCGAGCCGGTGGTGAACCCGAGCTGGTTGTTCACGATGATGTGGACGGTCCCGCCGGTGTCGAACCCCTCGAGCTGGGAGAGGCTGAGCGTCTCGGCTACCACGCCCTGGCCGGCGAACGCGGCGTCGCCGTGGAGCTGGATGGGGAGCACGCGGCCGAAGCCGTGGCTCTCCTCGTCGCCGTTCAGCTGGTCCTGCTTCGCGCGCGTCATCCCCTCGATGACGGGGTCGACCGCCTCCAGGTGGCTGGGGTTGGAGGCAATCGTGACCTGGAGCTGCGCGCCTGTTGGGGATTCGAACTTGCCCTCCGCGCCCAAGTGGTACTTCACGTCGCCCGAGCCCTGGGGCATGTCGGTCGGGATGATCCCCTCGAACTCCTGGAAGATCTCGCTGAAGCCCTTGCCGGCGATCGCGGTGAGCACGTCGAGGCGGCCGCGGTGCGACATGCCGATCACGACCTCGGGCATCTCCGCTTCGGTCGCCGCGGACAGGATCGCGTCGAGCATGGGGATCGCGCTGTCGCCGCCCTCCAGCGAGTAGCGGCGGTGGCCCACGTACTTCGTGTGCAGGAACTGCTCGAGCGCTTCTACTTCGCCGAGCTTCGAGAGGATCCTGAGCTTGTCGTCGTGGGAGAGCGTGGTGTCCTGGCTCTCGACGTGGTCCTGGATCCACTGCTTCTGGTCGGGCTCCTGGATGTGCATGTACTCGACCGTCGAGGTGCGGCAGTACGCGTCGCGGAGGATGGCGAGGATGTCTCTCAGTCTCATCTCCCGGACTCCGCCGAACCCACCGGTGGCGAACGTGCGGTCGAGGTCCCAGATCGTGAAGCCGTAGCTCGCGGGGTCGAGCTCGGGGTGCATGTAGAACTGCCGCTCCTCGAGCGGGTCGATCGCGGCGATCAGGTGTCCTCGGACGCGGTACATCTGGATGAGCTGGCGGAGCTTCATGTGCCGCTCGGCCTCGCTGAGGCGGTCCTGCGTGGTCGGGTGCTCGTCCTGTCGCCACTGGACGGGGACGTAGGGGACGGACATCGAGCGGAAGATCCGCTCGTAGAACGTCTCGGAGCCTCGGAGCGCCTGGTCGACACCGGCGAGGAACTCCCCCGATTCCGCGCCCTGGATCACGCGGTGGTCGTAGGTGGAGGTGAGTGTGAGGGTCTTGCCCACGCCGAGCTCGGCGAGCGCTCGAGGGTCGGCGCCGGCGAACTCGGCGGGGAACGCGAGCGCGCCCACGCCGACGATCACGGCCTGGCCTGCCATCAGGCGGGGGATCGACTCGACCGTTCCGATCATGCCGGGGTTGGTGATGGTGGCGGTGGTGCCCGCGAAGTCGTCGACGGAGAGCTTGTTGGCGAGGGTCTTGGTGATCAGGTCCTCGTACGAGCGGTGGAACTCGGAGAAGCTCATGGTGTCGGCGTTCTTGATGTTCGGGACGAGGAGCGTGCGCTTGCCGTCCTTCTGTTTTGTGTCCACCGCGATGCCGAGGTTGACGTGGTCGTGCTTGATGGCCTGCGGCTTGCCGCCCTCGTTGGTGTAGGTGACGTTCATGCCCGGCATCTGGGCGAGGATCCGGGTGACCGCGTACGCGATGATGTGGGTGAACGAGACCTTGCCGCCGCCGTGACGCTGGAGGTGGCGGTTGAGGATCTCACGGTTGATCTCGAGGAGCTTGGCGGGGATGGTCCGAACGCTGGTCGCCGTCGGCACGCCGAGCGACTCTTCCATCCGCTGCGCGATGACCTTCGCCGCACCGGTGAGCGGCTCGCCCTCGGTGCTCTTCGGCGGCGCCGGTTCAGGCTGCGGGACCGGCTGCGGCGGCCCCGGCTCGGGCTGCGGGGGAGGGGCAGGAGGCGGCGTCTGGGGATCGCGGGCCTGGCCATCGCCGCGGACCGTCGTCGGCTGGTAGTCCTCGAAGAAGTCCCGCCACGTCTCCGAGACCGACTCGGGATCGGTCAGGAACTGGCGGTAGAGCTCCTCCACCAGCCAGGTATTCGGCCCGAACTCCTCGGTATCTGTTTTCTTCGCCACTCTCTGCCCCTTTTGTTCCAACTCCAGTCTATTCCTGCACGTCAGCGCTCAGCACGGTGACCGGGATAGCGGTCACGGGGATGAGGGGGACCTCTTCAGGTCGTGACCGGGATAGCGGCCACCCGCGACGTGTCAGAGGCGGCAGCTAGCCTCTCGGCACCCCCTCGAACGTCTCTTGTCGTGCTTCGAGGAGGAGAAGAGAATGGCTTGGGATGAAAGGCGGCAGCAGGAGCTGGCAGACGGCCTCGAGCGAGGGCTCGGGACTCGGACAGCCGAGCTCCTCGTGGAGCATCTCGTGACTCTGACCGCCCTTACGGCCAAGGTTGACGGGCTCGATCGTAGATTCGACGTCCTCGACAAGAAGGTAGATGCCTTGGATCACAAGGTCGAGATCCTTCGGCACGAGATGACGGCCGAGATACATCGGGTGGGGCGAAATCAGACCCTCGCAATCTCGGCCACGATGGCGATCTTCAACACCGGCTTGTTCGCGGTTGCCGCTTGGATTCGCTTCTAGGAGGTGAGGAAGCAGTGGACGATCTTGCTCGGCATCGACTCTGGAGCAAGTGGGAAGCGGTCGTTGGAGAGCAGTCTGCTGGCGATCTGATGGAACTCCTTCGACCCGCTTACGAATCCATCATGGCCAGGCAGCTCGCCGGCGAGGAGGCTGCTGATCCGGTCGTGGCTCTTCCGGCATCGAAGGATCGTGATCGGCACTTCTTATGGCGCAAGCTGGAGGAGAATCTCGGCGTCGAAGAAGCTGCAACCATGATCGAACTTTTGGATGAAGCTGGACGCCTTAAGCGTCAACCGGTGGTTCTCGGCGCAGCCTAGGAGGAGGCACACATGGCGAATGGATCGTGTGCACACGAGGGATGTGGGTGTAGCACCAGCGAGGGGCAGGAGTTCTGCAGCGACCACTGTCGCGAGCACACCTCCGAGGGACCGACCGGCCAGCCTTGCGCCTGCGGTCACCCCGAGTGCCAGGCCGCTTAGGGTCACCGAACTGACCTGAATCCCACCCAGCTCCGACGGCTACGGCTGCGGGCGCAGCTCCTCG
>CAZKFH010000110.1:0-3574 GCA_964551945.1 uncultured Actinomycetes bacterium
TTCTCCTCGCCGAGATCTCCCGGCTTGATGACGGCCACGGCGATGCCCGCGGCCAGGGCCGCGATGATCAGGATGGCGAGCGGCAGTGCACCTCGGTTCACCCGAGCAGGTCCTTCCCCCGTTGAATTCGCCGCATTCTACATCGGGCAAACAGGGCGTCTACTCGGTTTCACGGATGTATCGATGGAGCGGGTGAGGGGAATCGAACCCCCATCACCAGCTTGGAAGGCTGGAGCTCTACCATTGAGCTACACCCGCAGGGATCCGGCCAAGGATAACTGAGGACAATCGGAGAGTCGGGGCGGCCGGATTCGAACCGGCGACCTCCACGTCCCAAACGTGGCGCGCTAACCAAGCTGCGCTACGCCCCGCCTCCCTGATTCTAGCGGCGAGGGGTCAGCCGAGACCCGGGAGTGACTCCTGCGGGGGAGGTTCCTCTCCGCGACGCGGGATAGGCGGTGCGGCCCCCATCTTGAAGCGTCGATACGTTCTCAGGCGGTGACAGTTCGAGCAGACGACCTCGCATTTAGCAATCTCAGCGAGGATCCTTTCGGATCCGTAAACGGGCACCATGTAGGAAACGGGCGCAACCTTGTCGCCTAGATGATCGAAGTCCATCACGTATGGCGGATAGCGCTCTCCACAGTCCGCGCAGGGACGGTTCTTCTTCTCCTGAACCATGAGCCGATCTCGCTCCGTGAGTCGCCGCCTTCGAACTGCCACCTGCGCCAAATGACGCTTCCGATTTGGTTCTCGGTAGTACCACTCCTTCCAGACCTCTCGAGAACAAGACCGGCAGTAGGTTCGAAGGGTCTCCTTGGCGGGGGTGCGAACGCCGAAGGCCGCAGCCGGCTTTATGGCAAGACAGCGAGGGCACCGCTTTTCCGACGGCATCGCGGCACCATTATCGAAGGGGGGGATGAAACGAATCGGCTGCACCCTTGCCACTCGCAGTAGCATCCGGCGAATCGGTACAATTCACGCCGCGGTGTTTGTCGTGACCGAACATTCGTCGAGGACGGGCTCTTTGATCGAGTCGATCGAGGTTCCCAACGTTCACGTGGTCCCCGGCTGACATGGAGATGATCTTCCCTGCCGACCCCGTCTCGCTGCGCGATATCCGCAGCTTCGTGCGCGCCGAGGCCCAGAAAGCCACGCTCGGCGAGGAATCCGCGGAGGAGCTCACGCTGGCAGTCTCGGAGGCTGTGTCCAACTCCATCCGGCACACGCAGACAACGAGCATCAGGCTGGAGGCACGGGTCGAGGGTCCCTGCCTGGTGGTCGAGGTCGAGGACGAGGGGACGTTCGACAGCCGGATGCCGATCCCGGAGATCGACGGACCGGGGGGACGGGGTTTCCTGCTGATGACGGCATTCGCGGACGAGGTCGCCATCCTCGAAGGGACGCCGCAGGATCCGGGCACGACCGTCCGGCTGGTCAAGTGCAGGTCCGGATCGACCGGCTGACGCCCCTGTACTCTTCGCGCGTGCGCACGGAGCTCGAGGACATTGCCAAGCACCAGGTGAAGCTCCGGGTCGAGGTCGAGCCCGAAGAGACCAAGCCCGTGCTGGATCTGGCGTACACGCACGTCGCGGAGCAGGTCTCCATCCCCGGCTTCCGGAAGGGAAAGGTTCCGCGAAAGATCATCGACCAGCAGATCGGGCGAGAGTCGGTGATGCGCGAGTTCCTCGAGCATGCGCTGCCGACCTTCTACGTGCGGGCGGTCCGGGAGCACGAGCTCGCGCCGATCTCCGACCCCGAGTTCGACGAGGTCGAGTTCGACGACCCCGAGCAGAACGGGCTCACGTTCTCGGCCACGGTGGAGGTCAGGCCTCGCGTCGATTTCGCCGAGGATGATTACAAGGGCCTGGTGCTGGAGCGTCCGAGCGTTGAGGTTTCGGAATCGGAGGTTGACGAGCAGCTCGACCGTTTGCGAGACCGCTTCGCGCAGCTCGAGGTCGTGGGTCGCCCCGCGGCTCGAGGCGACTACGTCGTCGCGGACATCCGTTCGTACGTCCACGAGGAGGAGGTCCCCGAAGTCAGCGGGCAGGACGTCCTGTACGAGGTGGGAAGCGAGGCGCTGGTGCCCGAGCTCGACAAGGAGCTGGAGGGCGTCCGACCCGGGGCCATCCTGAAGCTGAACGTGACGCTCCCCGAGGGCCTGGGCGAGCGGAGCGGCCAGGAGGTCAGCCTCAGCGTGATCGTGAAAGAGGTGAAGACGAAGCGGCTCCCCGAGCTCGACGAGGAGTTCGCGAAGACGGCGTCCGAGTTCGACACGCTGGACGCCCTCCGCGCCGACATCAAGGAGAAGCTCAACGGACTGAAGGAGGCGCAGGTGGACGCGCAGTTGCGCGATGCGGCACTGCAAGCTCTGTCGAGGAAGGTCGAGGACATCGAGCTGCCCGAGCGATTGATCGACCAGGAGTCGGAGTCACGCGTCCGAGCCGTGCGTGAGCGCGCGGAGGCGCAGGGCTCGACCCTCGATGCGGTTCTTCAGTCAGGCGGCGTCGACGAGCTTCAGTTCCGCGCGGACGCCAGGTCGCATGCGCTTCGCGCGATCAGGGCCGATCTCGCGCTCGAGGGCGTTGCGCGCGCCGAGGAGCTCCGTGTCTCCGATGAGGACATTGACAAGGTTGTGCAGGCCATCGCGAAGGACATCGGACGAAGCGTCAAAGACGTGAGAGCACAGCTCGAATCCAGCGGACAAATGACTGCGGTAGCCGGTGATATCATCCGAGACAGGGCCCTCGACCTCGTTGTTGAGCACGCTGAGGTGAACTCCGAGGGTGGCGGAACTTCCGAAGCGAGCGAGAGGAAGACCTGATGAAAAACTACCTGGTTCCCGTCGTCATCGAGCAGACCACACGCGGCGAGCGCTCGTTCGACATCTACTCGAGGCTCCTGAAAGACCGCATCGTGTTCCTCGGCACGCCGATCGACGACCAGGTCGGCAACCTCGTGATGGCGCAGCTCATCCACCTGGAGTCGGAGGACCCCGAGAAGGACATCTCGATCTACATCAACTCACCCGGCGGTGACATCACCTCGCTGTTCGCGGTCTACGACACGATGAAGTACATCAAGCCCGACGTCTCCACGATCGTGATGGGACAGGCGGCCTCTGCCGCCGCGGTGCTGCTCGCCGCGGGGGCGAAGGGCAAGCGCTTCGCGCTTCCACACTCGCGCGTGCTGATCCACCAGCCTCACGGCCAAGCGGGCGGCCAAGCCGTCGACATCGAGATCCAGGCCAAGGAGATCCTTCGCTACCGACAGCTGCTCGACGAGCTGCTCGCGGAGCACACCGGCCAGACCCTCGAGAAGGTGAAGAACGACACCGACCGTGACTTCATCATGACGGCCGAGCAGGCGTTGGAGTACGGGATCATCGACGAGATCATCGCTTCGAGGAAGCTCGCCGATATCCGCCCCGGAGGAAACGGGCAGGCGTAACATAGCTGCGTCGTAGCCGGGAAGACGACCAGAGGAGCCGCGTGGCGAAATTCGGAGACTCGGATCTGCTGAAGTGCTCGTTCTGCGGGAAGAGCCAGAAGCAGGTCAAGAAGTTGATCGCGGG
>CAZKFH010000111.1:0-3407 GCA_964551945.1 uncultured Actinomycetes bacterium
GGGTCACTGCGGGGGCAAGACCAAGCCCGCGAAGCCTCCGAAGCCTCCGAAGCCGAACACGCCTCCGGGCGGTGGCAACAACGGTGGCGGCAACGGTGGCGGCAACGGTGGCGGCAACGGTGGCACCGGTACATCGGCCCAGGGCAGCGGCACCAGCGTGTCGCCTGCCTCGACGACTCCTCCGACCATCGTCAGTGACTCAAGCGCCACTGGTGGCGGGGACGCACGGGTTGGTCCGCTCGGTAGCCCGAGCGGTGGAGCAGAAGCTGCTCCGGCAGTAGCGGTCGCCGACGGAGAGCTTGCCTTCACGGGACTGAACGTCGCGAGCCTGCTGCTCGCGATGTCGATCCTGGGGCTGCTCGGTGCCGGGTTCATCCTGGTGAGCCGGAGGCGCAACAGGGCCTAGACAGCAGCAACACGCAAGGAAGCAGGGCAGGCGCGGCGGCTCACAGAGTCGCCGCGTCTGTCGTTATCCGGCGAAGAGCTCCGTGACCCAGACCCGGCCGCCGCGTCGGACGACGCCGATGCCGACCCGGTCGAAACGCGAGTCCAGGATGTTCTCGCGGTGACCGGAGCTGGCCATCAGCGCGTCGTGCACCGCGCCGATGCTGCCGCCGACACCGATGTTCTCCGCCATGGAGGGCGAGCGCCTCTTCCCGCACTCCAGGCAGGAGTGGAAGAGCGACCCGGAATCGGCCATCTGCTCGCTGTGATTGTGCGCTCGCCTGGAGAGCGAGTCCGAGAGAGCGAGGCGCCCTTTCCCGTTCGCGCCCCTGGCCTGGTTGACCATGGAGTACAGCTGACGTTCCTGGCTTGAGGTGGCGATCGCCGTCGTCGAAGCGAACGCGGTGCTCAGCAGCATCGCTGCGCACAGCGCGATCACGGTGAACCTCCACCGCGGCGGCGGGCTCGGTGGCCGGTGCTTCCCCAGAACGCCCCATTTGTATCAGGGGAGGACGGTGCGCGCCAAATGTTGCCCTGAGGGGAAATTCGACGATTCCGTCACACTGAGGGTGGAACTGGCTACTCGGAAACGTTCTGATTCGGGACCCAGAGGAGACGGACCCTGCTCACGGCCTGGATCCGCTCCTCAGCGGTACGGTTCGCGGCCTCGGCCGGGGTGACGTTGTCGAGACGCGCGCGGCGGAAGACCTCCCGGAGCGTCCGGTAGATCTCCTCGACACGCTTCAGGGCCCGTTCTCGGTCGTAGCCGATCAGCTCGTCGGCGACGTTGATGAGGCCTCCGGCGTTGATGACATAGTCGGGCGCATAGAGGATCCCGAGGTCGGCGAGGGCAGCTCCGTGCTCGGGCCGCT
Source organism: uncultured Actinomycetes bacterium (assembly GCA_964551945.1). GTDB lineage: Bacteria > Actinomycetota > UBA4738 > UBA4738 > CALAEC01 > CAZKFH01. Next base: position 1,317 of record CAZKFH010000111.1, read on the forward strand.
CGAGCTGGTTGTTGGCGGCGCCGGCCACCACGCGGCACTTCAGCTCCGGGAGCGTGTCGTCGCGGATCACCGCGCCCATCGCGCAGGGAGCGAAGATCTCGCACTCGACCGCATGGGCCTTGTCGGGCTCGACCGTTTCGACGCCGAACTCATGGATCGTACGGGCGATCGCGTCGAGGTCGGTGTCCGCCACCGTCACCACGGCACCGGCCTCGCTCAGATGCTTCACCAAGTGGTAGCCGACCTTGCCGACGCCCTGAACGACGACTCGGACCCCCTCGAGTGAGGAGGTCCGGAGAGCTTCCTCGGCACAGGCCTTGAGGCCCTGGAGTACGCCGTAGGCGGTCACGGGGGAGGGATCGCCCGAGCCCCCGAGGAGCTCCGACACGCCCGCCACCCAGCGGGTCTCCCTCCGCACCATGTCCATGTCCTCGCGGGAGGTCCCCACGTCCTCGGACGTGACGTACCGTCCGCCGAGGGAGTCGATGAACCGCCCGTATGCCCGCAGCAGCTCCTCGGACTTGTTCCTCTTCGGGTCGCCGATGATGACGGCCTTCCCGCCACCCAGATCGAGTCCGGCGACGGCAGCCTTGTAGGTCATGCCGCGGGCGAGGCGAAGCACGTCGTGAAGGGCTTCTTCCTCGGTGCGGAAGGGGAAGTAGCGGGCGCCGCCGAGCGACGGCCCCAAGGTTGTCGAGTGGATGGCCACGATCGCGCGGAGTCCTGACGGGGGGTCGTTGAAGTACACGACCTCCTCGTACTCGCGGCCCAGCTCAGCGAAGACGGTCAATTCAGCCGGCTCTCCATCGCGCCGGAAGGGCCCGGGCGCACCGTTTGACTGTAGCACCGGAGACCTCCGCGGTACCATGAGCGCGTGGTCGGGTCGGCCTTCCTCCGCGTCTTCCAGCCTCTCGACGTCCTGCAGGTGGCGGAGCGCGAGCGTGTCGAGCGCGTGATGGTGCGCGGTGACGAGCCCCATCCCTCGCCGAACGTCTACCGGCACCTCGGGGGTGCTCGAGGTGACCTCGGGCTGCTCGAAGCCACCGGGGAGCACACGTTGCTTCGACGGGAGGGGGACCGGTGGTTCGCGTGTCCCCCCAGGAACCGTTTGCGCGTCCTGGCCGCCATGCTGAGCCTCCGAGAGACGGCCCCGGAGGAGATGGCCGACGCGCTCGTTCCCGAGATCCTGGCTCGCCGCGCGGCGAGGGAGCTGGCTCGGATCCGCCGCCGGGAGTCCAACGCCGTGCCGACGATGCTCGAGAGCCCCTGGCACGTCCCCGTGCGCTGGTTCGCTCTGTTCGTGGATTCCGAGCGCCGTCTGGCCGAGCGGGATGATCTCGGGTTCACGCTGTCGTACTGGACGCAGGTGCCCCTCGCCCGAGAGCGAGCCCAGCGGGCGGCACGGGTGCTGGAGAACGGCGATCTGCGCCCCGTGGCCGCGATGGTGTACGAGCTGGACGACTGGCTCTCATGCTTCCCTCCTGAGGCCGCCGTGGAGCTCGACTACGCGGACGTCGCCATGTCCACGGGCTGGAACGACCTGGACGAGGATCACTCGGCTCTGGAGGTCCAGGCTTCGATCGACGCCCTGGAAGCCGGGGAGCTCGATCGTGCCGGCGAGCTCTATCGAGCTGTCGCTGGGCGCTGGGCCGAAGCGAAGATCCGCGAATCCCTGAACTGACCTGAGGGACTAGTCCGTTTGGGCCAGTCCGAAAATGACCCGATTTGTCTATGTACGGGGGGCGCTCCCTCTCTCACAATGACTCGAGGAAGGCAGGAGGTGAGGGGATGCAAATGAACGGCAATGGGAACGGAAATAGCGGAAGGAACGGGGAGCGACTCCTCACGCCCGCGGAGGTAGCGGGACTGTTCAGGGTCGACCCGAAGACCGTCACGCGCTGGGCGAAGGCGGGGAAGCTGGGTTCTATCCGGACGCTCGGTGGCCACCGGCGCTACTGGGAGACCGAGGTTCGCCGGCTGCTCGACCGTTCGGCGATCGCCTAGAGGAAGTGGGGGCCCGGCCGCGGGCCCTTCAGGTGGCGAGGGACGGATTCGAACCGCCGACACCCCGGTTTTCAGCCGAGTGCTCTG
>CAZKFH010000112.1:0-3391 GCA_964551945.1 uncultured Actinomycetes bacterium
GGTCAGCATCCCGAGGCCGTGCTCGCTGTAGTCGGTGAGGGTGTCCTCCGGCTCGAACCCGCGGACCTCCAGCGGTAGATCCTCCACCTCTCCCTTCGGGACGTACGGCGCATGCGCCGTGATCACGTCAACCTTGCCGCGGATGCGCGGCGGCAACGAGGCGAACATGTCGCCGCGGTGGAACTCGACGTTGCGAAGGCCAAGCTCGCGCGCGTTCTGCCGAGCCTGCCTGATCCCCTCGGCGGAGATGTCCGTGCCGTGCACCTTGGCCTTGGGAGCGCCGGCGGCGATGGCGAGCGCGATGGGCCCGATCCCCGTCGCCACATCCACCGCGATCGGCCGCTTCTTTCCTCGTAAGCGCCGCGCCGCTTGCTCAACGGTGAACTCGCTCGACTGCCGGGGAACGAACGCGCCGGGACGCACCCGCATCCGCAGGCCGCGGAACTCCGTCCATCCCAGGATGTGGGCCATCGGCTCGCCACCCGCCCGCCGGCGAACCAGGGTGTCGAACCGGCGCGCGCGAGCAGCAGGCACCCCGCCTTGCTCGTCGACGTCGTCTTCGTCCAGACCGAGGACGGACGCGAGGAGCTGACGCGCCTCGTGCACCTCTCGGTCCGCCGGCCAGTGGTCGATCGCCGGCGATCGCTTCAGCCGCTGCGCGGCGTCGTGCAGCAGGTCTGCGGCGGTGAGCTGTTTCGCCATCCGGCGAACCTTATCGGACGCCGTCGTATGCTTGGTGCACATGGCGACCCCGAAGATCCGGCCCGTCCGCGAAGGAGACAAGGGACAGAAGGCGATCCAGATGATGGCGGACCGTGTCCTCATCCGGCGTCCGGAGGAGGACGGTGAGCGACGCTCGAAGGGCGGGCTCCTCATCCCCGCCACGGCTGCCACGGTGAGCAAGCGCGGACTCTGGGCGACCGTCGTCGCCGTGGGCCCGCACGTTCGCAACGTCGAGCCGCGAGACGAGGTGCTCCTGCTCCCCGATACGGGGATCGAGGTCGAGATCCGCGGCGAGGAATACCTGCTGGTCCGCGAGCGGGAGATCCACGCCGTCGCAAGTGAGCGCGGCGACGGCTGGGCCGGGCTGTACCTCTAGGCCGCGAGCAGCCCGTTCGAGATGACCAAGGCGAAGTCCTGGTCGGTGTCGTCCGCATTCCCCGGCACCCCATCGCCGGCGATGTTCGCGGCGGTGACCTGAACCGTGACCGAACCCGTCGGCGCCGTCTGCAGGTACACGTTCTCGAGGTTGTTCTTGAAGTCCGCAACGCCCCCGGGAACGCTCCAGCCCGTGCTCGGCGTCCCGAAGCTGTTGCCGAGATACGTGGTCGTGCCGCTCGTCACCCGCAGGTCGAGGTCGTTCACCCACGCGGGAGTGCTGCCACCGAGGCCCGGCCCCGGAGCGTCGGTCCACACCAGCGTGATCTTCACCGGCTTGGACGGGTCAACCGGAGTTACGCTTGCGTTGTACGTCGCACCGCTCGCGCCGAGCAGCACGCTCTGGTCGACGTAGGCCTTCTCCGTGACGCCCACGACGTTCCCGAGATTCAACCGACCCCATCCCTGCTTGTTGTTCGGGATGTGACCCATCACCACGTTGTCGGCGTCTCGGCCGCCCGCGAGGTCGACCGCACCGTTCACGAACGCGCCCTTGATCAATGCCGGGCTCGGAGCGATCCCGAACTGGCGCTTGTAGTACTCCGTGAAGAGGGCGGCACCACCGCTCACGTGGGGTGATGACATCGACGTGCCCGTGCAGCTCGCGTACAGGGCCGCCCCGGCATCCGCCAAGGGATCGAGGCACAGGGCGACCGTGGCGGGATTCGCCGTCGAGACCACGCGCTCCCCCGGCGCAACCACGTCCGGCAGGATGCGACCGTCCAGGGCGGGCCCGTGTGCGGAGCAGCTGCAGAGCCAGTCGATGTCGCCGTCCCGGAAATTCTTGGTACCGCCGACCCGGAGCAGGTTCTTCCCCTCGTCCGGCGAGCCCTGAGTGCTGGTCCCGCCGCTCCCGTTCATGATCGAGAACACGGACGTGATCGGCTCGTGCTGGGGCGTCGAGAGATTCCCGTCGCGAGGCCCGAAGTCGAACTCTCTGGTATCCGCGTCATAGCCCCTCGGCGAGCCCGAAGGCCCCCACGAGTTGGACGAGATCGTTGCCCCGCCCAGCACGGAGTTCCGGTTCAGGTTCTGGTACTGGCCGGGGCCGCTCGGCCCGAAGAGCGCCGTCAGGCCGATGTAGTTCTGCACGTAGAGCTTCGCTCCCGGTGCCACGCCCAACCCGTGGCGGAATCCGTTCGCATCTCCGATCGGCGTCGTTCCCCGCCCGACGATGATCCCGCCGGTGTGCTGGCCGTGGAAATCCGAGCCCGTTCCGACGGTCGGTTCGCACGCTCCGTTCGGAACCGAGTAGTTCTTGCATCCCACGATCGTGCCGATCGTGTCCGGATGCGTGGCGGCATACCCATCGTCCACGTGGGCCACGATCACGCCGGCCCCATCGATGTTCCGAGCGTCGAGCCATGGCTGGTACCCGGTTTGTGGAGTGCCCTGCGCGTTGTAGTTGCCCGCGTTGATCTGGTCCGACATCTCGTCGCGCGGCATGCCCCGCTGCTGTGGGGAGATCGAGTAGACCCCTGGCACCCGCATGAGCGCCTCGAGCCCCGTCGCGCCCAGCTCGACCTGCAGCCCGACGCCGTAGAGGTCCATGAACGGGATACGGCCGGTCACGCGCAGCTCGTTCGTCAGGGAGGCGATCGCCCGGATCGATGATGCCAGCCGGGCACCCCCCACCACGACCACGTTGACCGGACCGGCAACCATCGCATCCTCGAGAGCGCCGAACCGGTGGGCCGGATCGAATCCGCCGGCCCAACGCACGAAGGAAAGGGAGCGGAGCCGTGCGGTCGCGGCAGCATCCGCGAGCACCACATAGCCGAACGGGGCGACCGCCTGGACCAGTCGAGCTCCGTGTGCTCGCAGTGCCTCGAGCCAGTGACCCCTCGTCGGAGCGCGGAACTGTACGAGCCGAAGCCCGAGCCCCGGACCCGACTGGACACCGCCCGACACACTGAGAAGTGGGTCGAACCTCGCCGAAGGCAGGATCAGTGTCCGCACCTCGGCGTGGGTCTCGAAGACGACGCCGGAGCCCTGGAGGTCATCGACATCCCTCACACGCACCTCGGCCCAATCGAACGCCCCGTAGGACTCGGACCAGACCGGTTCGATACCGGCTGCCTGCAACCCGCCGGATTCGACGCGAACGGGGATCGTTCCGACCTCCGCCGCGGGTGCGGATACGGCCGAGGAGAGGCTGAGCCCGAGCAGGGCAAGGGTGGCGACGAGGACGCGAGTCTTCATGAGAGAAGGTTCGCTCCGTCCCCCCCGATTC
>CAZKFH010000113.1:0-3381 GCA_964551945.1 uncultured Actinomycetes bacterium
GAGAGGAGCAGAAGGCGCGGGCCCTGCGCGACGCCGGCTTCGACATGGACCTGGACGGCAAGGACTCGCACTCGACGCAGTACCAGAACGCGAACAACTCGGTCCGCGTGACGGAGGAGTTCATCCAGGCGTACCTCGAGGACCGCGACTGGAAGTTCAAGGCCGTGAAGACGGGCGAGCCGATCGACAGCGTCCGGGCGCGTGACTTGATGCGGGAGATCGCGCAGGCTGCCTGGGAGTGCGCCGATCCCGGGATGCAGTACGACACCACGATCAACGACTGGCACACGTGCCCCGCGACCGGACGCATCAACGCGAGCAACCCGTGCAGCGAGTACATGCACCTCGACAACTCAGCATGCAACCTCGCCAGCCTCAACCTCATGAAGTTCGTGGACGAGGACGGCAGCTTCGACGTCCCCGCGTTCAAGCACGCGGTCGAGGTTGTGTTCACCGCGCAGGAGATCATCGTGGGGAACTCGGACTACCCGACCGAGAAGATCACGGAGAACGCGAAGTCGTTCCGCCAGCTCGGTCTCGGCTACGCGAACCTCGGAGCCCTGCTCATGGCCCGTGGCTTGCCGTACGACTCCGACGGCGGGCGCGCCTGGGCCGGCGCGATCACCTCGCTGATGACGGGACACGCATACGTGACCTCGTCCAGGATCGCGGAGCACATGGGCTCGTTCGCCGGGTACGCGCCGAACGCCGACGCGATGCTTCGCGTGATGGGCAAGCATCGGGCCGCCACCGAGGACATCGACGCGGAGCTGGTCCCCGAGGGTCTCCTGACCGCAGGCAAGCAGGCGTGGGATCAGGCGATCGCCGGTGGTGAGAAGCACGGATACCGCAACGCCCAGGCATCCGTGCTCGCGCCGACCGGGACGATCGGCCTGATGATGGACTGCGACACGACCGGCATCGAGCCCGACCTCGCGCTGGTGAAGAACAAGAAGCTCGTGGGCGGCGGGACGATGCAGATCGTCAATCAGACGGTGCCACGCGCGCTGATGCGCCTCGGCTACACCATCGAGCAGGTTGGCGACATCGTCGACTACATCGCCGAGCACAACACGGTCGGCGACGCGCCGCACCTGAAGGAGGAGCACTACCCCGTCTTCGACACCGCGATGGGGGAGCGGACGATCCACTACATGGGCCACGTGAAGATGATGGCCGCGGCGCAGCCGTTCATCTCCGGTGCCATCTCCAAGACCGTGAACATGCCGGAGGACGTCACGGTCGAGGACGTGGAGCAGCTGTTCGTGGAGGGATGGCGGCTCGGCCTGAAGGCGATCGCGATCTATCGGGACAACTGCAAGGTCGCCCAACCGTTGTCGGGCAACAAGAAGCAGAAGGATGTGATCCCCGCGGCCTCCGAGGCACCGGTTCGCCGCCGCCTGCCGGACACGCGGCCGGCCAAGACTTTCTCGTTCTCGGTCGGTGGCGCGGACGGCTACATCACGGCCGGCGAGTACCCGGGCGACGGGATCGGCGAGGTGTTTCTCAAGGTCGCGAAGCAGGGCTCGACGCTGTCGGGGATCATGGACGCGTTCGCCATCTCCGTCTCTCTCGGCCTGCAGTACGGCGTGCCGCTGGAGGCGTACGTGCAGAAGTTCACGAACATGCGCTTCGAGCCGTCCGGCATGACGTCCGATAAGGACATCCGGTTCGCCTCGTCGCTCGTTGACTACATCTTCCGGCGCTTGGCGCTCGAGTACCTGCCGGAGGACACGCGCGACGGGCTCGGGGTCCGCTCGATCGAGGAGCGCAAGGCCGACGCACTCGGTGAGGCGCATATCGAGTCCCCGGCCGAGGCTCCACCGATCACCAACGGGAACGGCGGCCCGCAGCCGATCGAGCTCGAGCACAAGGTGGTCGAGCCGGGACCGACGTTGAAGCGTTCGGACGCGCCGCTGTGCTACGCGTGTGGGTCGAAGATGCAGCCGGCGGGCTCGTGCTACGTCTGCGGGAGCTGCGGCGCAACGAGCGGCTGTTCCTAGGACCCGTTACGCGTCCAGGGCCTCGCCCGGGAGGGTGAGGCCTCCGACGCCCGCTTCGCGGAGCGCGTCGAGGCGCTGAGCGATCTCCACGGCAAGCGTGTCCAGCTCCTCGAGCAGCGGGCCGAGCCCCGCGCCGCGAGCCTGTCTCGGTGCGGTCCCGAACGTCTGGCGGAACGCGGCGATCTCGTCCCGGACGCTGCGGATGGTCGCGGACACGACAGGACGTCCCGCATCGCCACCTCGTGCGCCGGCTAATGCGTCGAGACCGTCGCGGATGCGTTGGGCGATCGCCAGCAGCGCCTCGTGCAAGCCACCGAGCTCCTCGGGAGCTGTCAGCGCCTGCAGGTCGGCCAGGAGCTGATCCGCGATCGGGATGCTCGAGGCGGCCGCCGCCTGCGGAGCGTCGGGGTCGGTCGCGACGGCGTTCGCTTCCAGGCTGTCGAGAGCCGGCAGCACCGCTGCAGCCTGCGCGAGATACGAGGATGCTCGTTCCAGACCGCTGATCGCTTGGAGGGCGGACGTGTAGAACTCGATCATCTGCTCCCGGATGGCGACCGCCTCCGGGAGGGGCGGGCGGCTCGAGATGAAGGGGATGTCGAGCGGCGAGCGCTCGGCGATCGCGACGCTCGCGGCCGTGATCTGCTCCCTGGCCGGCCCCGTCGCTGCGGCAGCCGTTGCCGCGAGATCGCCCAGGGCCTGGGGATCGGTGGCTCCCGGAGGGAGCGCACCCGTCGCACCTCGGTAGGAGCTGACGGCCTCGGCGAACTCGCGAGATGACGGCCGCATGAGGTCCCCGGCCGCCTTCCTCGGCACCCAGATCATGGTGGTGTAGGCGATCCCGCCGATGAGCACCAGAAGCAGCACGATCGGGAAGATGCGCGTGCGCCGTGTCGGCCCCCCGTCGCGCCGAGCGGCACGTTGAGGATGCCCGTTGGGGCATGCGCCTTCGCGCAGGATGGCGCCGCAAACCGAGCAGAGTGCCGGGGACATGAAGCCGGAGGATAGCGCGCGTTCGGGCCCAAGCAGTACGCTGCGCCCGCTCATGGAGCTCCCTTTTCGGCGCCTCGACCCTGCCGTCCCGCTGCCGGAGCGCGCTCGAGATGGGGACGCGGGCCTCGATCTGGCGGCGAACGCCGATGCGGTGGTGGGTCCGGGGGAGCGCGCGCTCATCCCGACAGGACTCGCCGTGGCCATCCCAGAGGGGCACGCCGGCCTGGTGCTGCCACGCTCGGGCCTTGCCTCTCGCCAGGGCTTGACCCTCGCGAACGCCCCCGGGCTGATCGACAGCGGTTATCGCGGCGAGGTCACGATCGCGGTCGTCAACCTCGACCGGCATGAGGCCGTGGAGATCCACAGGGGGGACCGCATCGCCCAGCTG
>CAZKFH010000114.1:0-3372 GCA_964551945.1 uncultured Actinomycetes bacterium
AACATGGGCAGCTGGCCGTTCATGGAACGCGAGCTTCGCAAGCTCGGCCTCGAGCCGAAAGCCGTGACCCGCGAGGAAAGCGCCAGCCCCGCCACCGGCAGCTTGACTCTGCATCAGCAGGAACACGCCCAGCTCACCGAGCTGGCCTGAGCTCGTTCCAGGGCGGACCCAAGAGACACATTTGCCAAGTTGCCGCCCTTCTATTACCGTAACCGGTACCGTAACCGGTTACAGCCCATGTCGATGACCGCGCCCACACTGAAGAACCTGATCGGCGGTTCATGGACCGCCGCGAGCTCCACGGCCACGCTTGACGTCTGGGACCCGAGCACTGCGGACGTCCTGGCCCTGGTCCCGCTGTCCGGGCAGGACGATGTTCGCCGAGCGGTGGCCTCGGCCGCCGAAGCGGCGCGGACCTGGAGCCAGGAGCCGGTCCCCCGTCGTGCCCGGCTCATGTTCCGCCTTCACACCCTCATCGAGCGCCACCTGGATGAGCTCGCCCGTCTCATCGTCCTGGAGAACGGGAAGTCCTTGGATGAGGCGCGGGGCGAGGTTCAGCGGGGGTTGGAGGTGGTGGAGTTTGCGGCCGGGGCTCCGTCGCTGCTGATGGGCGAGGGGCTGGAGCAGGTCGCCGGCGGGGTCGACACCGACATGTATCGACACCCGCTGGGCGTCACCGTGGGCATCACGCCCTTCAACTTCCCGGCAATGATCCCACTGTGGATGGCGCCGCTGTCCGTCGTCTGCGGCAACGCGTTCATCCTGAAGCCGTCACAGCGCACGCCCCTCACCGCCAACCGGCTCGCCGAGCTGTTCCTGGAGGCCGGAACGCCCGACGGCGTGGTCAGCGTGGTCCACGGGGCTCGGGAGACGGTGGAGCTTCTGATCGACCACCACGACGTCGCGGCGATCTCGGTCGTCGGCTCCGCGACGACCGCCCGCGCGATCTACGCGAGGGCCGCGGCCGCCGGGAAGCGCGTCCAGGCGCTGGCCGGTGCCAAGAACCACGTCGTGATCCTGCCCGACGCGGATCTGGATCTGGCGGCCGACGCGATCTTCTCGTCGGCGTTCGCGAACGCGGGCCAGCGGTGCCTGGCTGGCAGCGTGGCGGTCCCGCTCGATACGGTCGCCGACGAGCTTCTCGACCGCCTGACGACGCTGGCCGGAGCCGCGCCGATCGGCAGCGGGCTGGACCCGGAGAACGTCGTCACCCCCGTGACCACGGCCGAACATCGTGATCGGGTCTCCGCCTGGGTGGACACCGGGCTCTCCGAGGGCGCGCGGTTGGTCCTCGACGGACGGGACCGCGGTCCCGAGCGGGGGTTCTTCATGGGGCCGACGATCCTCGATGACGTCGAGCCCACGATGTCGGTGGCCCAGGAGGAAGTCTTCGGGCCGGTGCTGCTGGTCGAACGGGTGCCGACGATCGATCGGGCGATCGACATCGTCAACGCATCGCGGTACGGCAACGCGGCGGCGATCTTCACGCGCGACGGCGGCTCGGCTCGCCGGTTCCGCAGGGAGGTTGCCGCGGGGATGATCGGCGTGAACATCGGCGTCCCCGCGCCGATGGCCTTCTTCCCCTTCGCCGGATGGAAGGGCTCGTTCTTCGGCGATCTCCACGCCACCGGGAAAGACGCGATCCACTTCTACACCGAGCGAAAGGTGATCGTCTCGCGCTGGCCCGATACGCCCGGCGGTGGGCCGTGAACGCGACGATGCCTGCCGCCGTGTTCGAGTCCGAGGGTCGGCTGTCGATCTCCGAACGGCCCATCCCTCGGATCCGCAGGCCCGACGACGTCCTCATCCAGGTCGAGGCGTGCGGCATCTGCGGGACGGACGTCCACATCCTCGAGACCCCGCCCGGACACCCCGCCACGCCGGGCACCATCCTCGGTCACGAGTTCGTCGGGGTAGTCCTCGAGGTCGGCGCAGAAGCCACGGGGGTCGAGCCCGGGGATCGGGTGGCGGTGGCCCCGAACCTTCGATGCGGCGCGTGCGCCTGGTGCAAGCGAGGCCTGCCGAACCACTGCGAGAACTTCACCACGCTAGGGATCTTCCGGGACGGCGGCCTCGCTCCCTTCGCGGTCGCTCCGGCGAGTGCCTGTCACCGCATCTCACCGAACCTCCCACGCGAGATCGCTGCCCTGGTCGAGCCGGTCTCCTGCGTCGAGAACGGCGTCGAGCAGGCGCGGCTGCTGCCTGGCGAGCGAGTGGCGATCTTCGGCGCGGGCCCGGTCGGCCTGATCTTTCTGAGCCTGCTCCGGGCGGCAGGGGCCGGGCGCGTGATCGTCGTCGAGCCGAGCGAGATCCGGCGCGAGGCCGCCAAGCGTATCGGCGCCGACATCTGCCTGGACCCCGGACATGGCCGGGTCGCCGAACAGGTCGCGGAGATGCTCCACGGGGGCGGCGCGGACGTCGTCGTTGATGCCGTCGGGAACCAGGTCGCCCCGGCGATCTCCTCCGCCCGCAAGGGCGGCCGGGTGCTGCTGTTCGGGATGAACGCCAACGCCACCTCGGAGATCCGGCAGTTCGACATTACCCGGAACGAACTCACGGTGTTCGGCACCTACGTGGGAGCCAACACCTTCCCGCGGGCCATCCAGACGCTCGAGTCCGGCGTGGTGGACCTGGCGCCGATGGTCACGGACCGGGTTCCGCTCGAGGGGCTCCCCGCCGCGATGGAGCGGGTGCGGGATGGCCGAGCGGTCAAGCTCGTCGTCGATCTCATGGAGGGAGCCGATGCCTAGGCTGACTGGTGGACAGATCGTGATGGAGTACCTCGCCGCCGAAGAAGTTCCCTATGTCATCGCGATCCCCGGCCACGGAAACGTCCCGATGCTCGACGCGTTCGTCGGCCGCGAGGACATCCGCGTCCTCCCGGTCGTCCACGAGCAGTGCGCTGTCCACATCGCCGACGCGTACTACCGCGTCGCCGGTCGCCCGCTCGCCGTCAGCACGTCGATCGGGCCGGGCGCGGTCAACGCCGCAGCGGGTCTGGCCCAGGCATACGTCGACTCGACCGCGGTCCTGCTGATCACGGGAAGCCCACACACCTACATGCGGGGACGCGGCGTGTTGCAGGAGATCGAGCGTGACCACCCCGCCAACTTCCCTCGTATGGTCGAGCCGATCGTCAAGCGATGGTGGCAGCCCTCCAGCGTCGAGGAGCTGCCCTGGACGCTCCATCGCGCCTTCAACCAGATGCTGAGCGGCCGCCGGGGTCCGGTGCTGATCGACCTGGCGATGAACCTGCAGGCCGAGGCGGCCGAGGTGGAGATCCCCGAGCCCCGCAGCCATCGCCCCGCGGACCTCCCTCATCCGGCACCCGGCAGCGTCGAGCGAGCCGGCCGCCTGCTTCGCGAGGCCCGG
>CAZKFH010000115.1:0-3256 GCA_964551945.1 uncultured Actinomycetes bacterium
GGTCGGATCGGGATGGCGGGCCTCCGCCTCTCACCTTCCACCACCAAGCTCACGGCGCGCGAGACCAAAGCGCTGCCCGACTAGCCCCGCTTCTTCCACCTTTCTCGCACATCCGCCAACCTTGTTGGCTGCCCTTGTGCACTTGCCCAAAGGTTTCCGTGCCCGCACGCTGAATTAGTCCTTCTCAAGCCTCGACAGTAGAGGGAGAAGGATGAAGCGCGACCTGGCAGTGGCGGAGGCGAACGGGAATCGAACCCGCCAAGGGGCTCTCGCCCCCTCACCGGTTTTGAAGACCGGGGGACCCACCAGGCGTCCGGACGCCTCCGTGGCAAGCATACGGGCGTTCGGTGAAGCGAAGAAGAGCACGGAAACCGTGCCAGACAGAATGGAGGACGCAAGATGAAGGCGCGCAAGGCTCGCTTCGGATTGACACTACTGGCGGCGGTTGCTGCCACGGTTCCCCTCGCAGCGCCGGGTCACGCGGCCGATGCGACGACCGTGACCGTAGGCACACCGACGGTCTCGGGGAGCACGGTTTCGGTCAGCGGCAGCATCGATTTCGGAACGGACGTGACCGGGGAGAGGATCGTGTCCACGGATGCGCCTGCGGACGCCACGGTCAAGGGTGTGGGGCTCGACCTCGAGACCCTGTCCGTGCGGACTGACCTGGCTGCCAAGAAGCTGATCTGGACCCTCACTGTCGGCGACGCCCCTGCCGCTATTGGCGGGTCTCCTCCGGCGACTGGCTACCTCGTGCCGATCATGGCCGACGGGGACGAGCGTTGGCGGTGGCTTGCGGCCGGCACGGTCGGCAGCAACCAAGGCAAGACCGCGAACTGGACGGGCCTCTGCCACAACGAGCAGACCGAAGGCACCCAGGGAGCCTGGAGCTGCCCGACGACGACCGCTGGAAGCATGACCGCGACGAAGGTCACGTGGACCCAGCGGTTCACTGAGATGAAGCCGGCGCTCGCGTTCGGGTCCGTCGTCGAGCCCAGCTCGATCCATGGGGGAGTCCCGGCGAGCATGCTCTGGCCCGCCGCCTTCATCACCGCGGGGCTCGCTCCCGTTGACACGATGAACGCGATGGAGGCCTTCAAGATTCCCGGACAGGTCCAGCTCGCGATCGCCAAGACGGGAACGACGCCGGCGCCGAGCGCCTTTTCACATGCCGCGACATTCAACGGAGCGACGAAGGGTTTCTCCGGATCCGTCCCGACGCCGACCGCTACCGGCGACTACACGGTCTGGGCGCAGACGTGCTTCGGGGATGGCTACGAGCCCATCTGCGTTCGCGGGAGTGCCGGCGGCATCACCATCTGAGCCAAGGCCTTCGGTCTAGAGAAGTACGACTGGAGCCGCGAGTCGGCCCTTCGGGGCGGGCTCGCGGCTTCAGACTTTCTCCGTGGACCTTCCTCAGCTGCAACGAACACCAACGAGCTCACGAGGCGTACTATCGAGGTCCGCACCCCGGCGAAGGAGCTCGACATGCTGCCACGCGCACGAACCGTCTCCGCCCTCTGTCTCTGTCTTGGAATGGTTGCCTTGTTTGCAACCGGTGCCCAGGCCGCTGATCCTCCAGCGCGGGTTCTCGTCCCCGATCCCAGCATCGACTTGGCGCTCGGCGGGGACGGACAGGAGCCCTCCCTCACCGCTGAGGGACCCTCCGGCACATACCGCAACCCGGCCTTGGGCGGGAGCAACATCGTCAATATTGCGCCCGACAGGCCTTACCCGTACTACGGGCGGATGGAGCTGATCATCGATGACCGTGCTCCCGCAAGCCGGAAACTCTTCCTCGACATCAAGACGCCTACGCCGATCGCGTACACCTGCGTGAAGGGCCCGGAGAACCCGGGGAGCCCGAGCAGCCCACGTTGGGGCGCGAGGATCGGCGTCCAGGGTGGAAAGGCGCAGCTGCTCTGCTACAACGCGGCCGGAACGCAGGGGTACATGGTCTACACGACCACCTCCTGCGTCTCGATCACCGCCGTCGAGCCGGAGGAGCCACCCCTCCTGTCTCATTACGTGATCGACGGCCGTGACTGCAAAGCCAACGTCTACACCCTGAGCAGGAACAAGCTGACTCCGATCAAGGCTGGGAGCGGGAAGAACAGCTATTACAAGGTCTTCGACTTCCCGATCTATCTCGAAGCCGACGCCTGAGGCTACGGGTACGACGGCAGCCGACAGGGGAGCCATGCCCCCTGCGCCCCCTCCCGCGGGGAGACTGCTCTTCAGAGGGCTCGCCCGCCGCTGCCCGTGGTGCGGGGGCGGAAAGCTGTTCCGAAACTGGTTCGTGATGGCCGAGCGGTGCCCGACGTGCGGGTTCCGTCTTGATCAGGGGGACGGGGCCTTCCTCGGCGCGATGGCCCTCAACTACGCCGTCGCCGGTGTCCTGTTCATCGGCATCTTGATCGTCTGGGTCGCGGCCACCGCTCCGAATGTCCCCGTCATGCCGCTGCTTCTGGTGAGCCTCAGCGTCACCGGCGGCGCGATCCTCCTGTTCTATCCGTTCTCCAAGACGCTCTGGGCGGCGATCGACGTGATGCTGCACCGGATGGACAAGAGCGATCGAGCACTGCACGACAGCGGGTCTCGCAGCAGCGACGTCGAGAGCTAGGAACAACCCGCCGTCCGGCGTACCATTTGAGTATGGAGGCCGCCTTTTTCGACCTCGACAAGACCGTCATCTCCAAGTCGAGCTCCCTTGCGCTCACCCGACCCTTCTTCCGGGCCGGGCTGGTCAGCCGCTCGCAGCTGTTGCGGGGCGCGTACGCCCAGCTCGTGTACCTGATGATCGGGGCGGACGAGAAGCGGATGGAGCGCGCCAAGGACGGGATGCTGGCGCTCACGAAGGGCTGGGACAAGGACGAGGTCGAGGCAGTCGTCCGGGAAGCCCTTCAGGAGGTCGTCGATCCGTACATCTATCAGGAGGCGATCGACCTGATCGCGCTGCACAAGGCGCTGGGGCGGACTGTGTACATCGTCTCCTCTTCGCCCGAGGGCGTGGTGCGCCCGCTGGCGGAACGGCTCGGGGTGGACCACGTCATCGCGACGCGTGCGGAGGTCGTCGACGGCAAATTCACGGGCAACCTCGAGTTCTACTGTTACCGGGAGAAGAAGGCGGAGGCGATCCGTGCGCTGGAGGGGGTCGACCTCGAGGGGTCGTACGCGTACTCCGACTCGGTCACCGATGTCCCGATGCTGGAGGCCGTGGGCAATCCTGTGGCGGTGAACCCCGACCGCGAGCTGC
>CAZKFH010000116.1:0-3100 GCA_964551945.1 uncultured Actinomycetes bacterium
GGTCGCGGCCGGCGCCTGGGTCCCGGTTGCGGCGGTCGGGGTCGCAGCCTGGCCAGGCGGCTGCGCGGCACAGGCAGCGACGAGCCCGCCGATTATCAGCGCCGCGAGTATCCGGGCGAAGCCCGTGGGGGCGCTCCGCGTCGTGTGTGTCATGAACGATCCTCCCTGCTCGGGGGGTCTCTGCGACCCCGAGTCCTGATACCGGATCCCATAGCAGAATCCGGCCGCCCACCGGCGAAACCGCACGCCGGTCACTTGAGCGTCACCTCGATCCAGCCCTGATTCGAGCTCTGGGCATCGGCCTCCTCTTGTGTTGACACGGACTAATCCCGGGCCTGCCCCGACGGGTTCTGGATAGATCGAACAGCCCGAGACGACGAAGCCCCTGGCCCTGCGGCGACGGTCGCCGCCTTGGAGATGCCGACCACGACCCGAACGAGGACGAGAGCGAGCAGCCCCCAGATCGCCGCCACCACAAGCGCCGCCACCGGTCCGGCCCACGCCCCGACCGTCGCCAGGCGACCGCCCGATGTGGACAGCGGCGCTGCCGCGCCCGTGACTTCCACGACCACCTCGTTTGAGACGATCGTTCCGTCGTCGAAGGGGGCGCGGGCGACGATGCGATGCGAGCCGTCCAAGGTCGGGCGGTACGTGAGCGTCGCGGTCCCGCTCGTGTCGGTCCGGGCGGAGCCAATGTCCACCCTGCGGACGCCCAGGAACTCGATCGTCGCGCTGAAGCGAACGGTCTGGCTACCGATCGGCCCGACCGAAGCGTCGCGGACACGGGCCTCGATTGCCCATGCCCCGTTGTCCAGCGGCCGCGCCGAAAGCAAGACCTCCGACTGGGCGTGCGTCCCGCTGAGTGCCGACGGGGCCGCCCCGGCGTCGGCTCGGCCGGCGCGCGCACCGCCCGGGACCAGCAGCAATAGGCCTGCTCCCAGCGCGGCGAAGACTGACATGCTCGCCCTTTGGGCCCTGCGCTGGGTCATCCCGCCACCCCTTCCGGTACCGCTCGTCGGTCCGTCTCGGGCCCACGTGTTGGTTCGACCGCCGAGGCTTCCTCGATCTCGTCGATCGCGAGGACCGGCACGAACCGGAAGAGCACCATCAGCCCGAGCGGGATAGCTGCCGTCGCCGCCAGGGTGATCAGCACGGGAACCCACGTGAACATGGCCGAGCCCCACGGCTCCGCCTCATCGACGAGCGGGAGCGTGGCCGACGGTAGCGTGATGAGCAGGCGCTTGACCCACATGCCGACGACGACGAGGCCCGCCGCGAGAACCAGGGCTGACACCCGCCGGCGGGTCGGCAGGGCAACGAGCAGGAGCGGGGCCAGGACTCCGGCGAGAAGGAAGGCCCAGAACGCCGGCGCGTAGGCCCCCTCGAGCAGCGCCGTGACGATCGGCAGCTCCTCGCGCGTGGCGTTGTACGCGCCGGTCAGCAGCTCGGAGAAGGTCATGTAGAGGTAGACGAGGCCCAGCGCCGCCATCATCCAGGCCAGGGAGAGGATGTGGCCTGGCCCGATGAACGCCTCGAGCCGGTACGCCCGCCGGAACGCCGCGACCACGAGGATGACCAGGCCGACCCCGGAGTACAGCGCGCCGACGACGAAGTACGGGGCGAAGATCGTGCTGTGCCAGCCGGGCCGCGTCGTCATCGAGAAGGTGTAGGCAAGGACGGAGTGGACCGCCACGGCGAGCGGGATGACGAGGATGGCCATGATGGTCACCCCCCACTCGAGCCGCCGCCGTTGACCCGGGCGGTCCCGCCACCGGAGCGCAAGGGCGCCGTAGATCCGGCGCTTGAGGCCCTGTGGGGGCAGGCGATCGCGCAGGCGGGCCAGGTCCGGGACCAGCGGCAGGTACAGGAAGATGCTGGTCGCGACGAGGTAGGTGGTGATCGCGATGAAGTCCCAGATGACCGGGGAGCTGAAGCTCGCCGAGGTGAGGATCAGCCATACGCGCTCCGGGCGGCCGAGGTGCACGATCGCGAACGCACCTCCGACGATCAATGCCACGACGGCCATCGCCTCGGCCATGCGGCTCAGGGCCGCGCCCCAGCGAGCCTTCGTGAGGCGCAGGACGGCCGAGACGACCGCGCCGCCGTAGCTGACCCCGATGAACGCGACGAGATTTGCCTCGTAGATCCCGAAGAAGGCTCGGTCCGAGTACCCGGCGACCCAGAGCCCCTCGGCGAACTGGTAGGCGAATGCTGCAACGCCGCCGAGGACGATGAGGCCGAGCGCAGCGAACAAGGGCCAGAACCAGCGTCCCGGCGTGACCATGGGCCGGAACGCGGCCGCCTCGAGAGCCTCGCGAGCGGACTGGGAGGTACTCGGATTCATCCTCATCCCCTAGGACCCGAGGTCCTCGCCGTGGCCCAGGATGTAGTACACGCGGGGACCGGTGTTGAGCTCCTCCTTGAAGCGGATCGCGTCGTTCTCGCGGAGGAAGGTCGAGAGCCTGACCGTGTCCTGCCCGTTCGTCGCCACGTCAGCATCGAGGTCGCCGATGTAGATCGCCTCCATGGGGCAGCCGTCAACGCAGCTCGGGATCTCCCCATGGGCCGTCTTGTGGACGCAGAACGTGCACTTTCCGACGGTGCCCTTGCGCTGCGGGGACGGGAACTCCGGAGTCGGCACCACGGTCAGAGGCGGACGCTTCGTCGGCTCGATCCAGTTGAAGTAGCGGGCTTCGTACGGGCAGGCGGACATGCACAGGCGGCACCCGATGCACTGATCCTGGTCAACCAGCACGACGCCGCCGGGCGTCGAGAAGGTGGCGAAGACCGGGCAGACCGGTACGCACGGCGGGTCTTCGCATTGCATGCACAGGCGCGGCATGAAGTACTCGGTCCCGGCGGGGGTTCGGAGCTGGTAGACCTTCATCCACGTCTGCTCGGGCTCGAGGTAGTGGGTCGCCTGGCAGGCCGTGGTGCACTTCCCGCAGCCGTCGCAGCGGCGGAGGTCGAAGACCATCACCCACCTGCGCTTCGTGGCGGCGTTCTCGCTTGTGGGTCGGATGGGGGTCGAGGCATCGAGCTGCTCGACGAGCGCGGCGACGTGGGCGGCCGTGCCCAGCGCCGCGAGGGACGCGCCAGC
>CAZKFH010000117.1:0-2696 GCA_964551945.1 uncultured Actinomycetes bacterium
GTTCTTCGCGATGTGGGCGGGAGTCTAGGGGCGGCGTTCCGGGGCGTCAAGCGTGCCCGGGGCGGCCGGAGGGTCGGCCGGCTCGTACCCGATGCACGCAAGCACCGGGAGCTGCGGGTAGCGCGGGAATCGCCGATCGGTTCGAGAGAGTTCGCACAGGACGAAACGGCTGCCTTTGCCGCTCACGACCTCCCGGGCGTGGCGGCAGGAGGCGCACAGACCGGCAGGCATGACGGGCGCGGGCATCGAGGGCATCCTAGGCCCGTGACGTTCGACGCTGTCACCCGCATGTTGCCCGGCGATGGTGACTTCGCATCACACGGGCACACGCTCCGGCTGCGGATCGGCGGCGACCCCACCGGGAGTGGGCCGGCTCGGCGCGATCCCTAGGCCAACGACGCGCGTCGGTTCAGAGATCGGCTGGTGTGGCGACTCGGCGCCAGGCCGACCCCACGCACTCTCGAGAAGGGCCCGATACCTGGTCCGGAGATGATCTTGCCGTTGCGGCAGGCTGCTCAGCATTGCTGTCCCTCCAACGCTCATTAGTAATGAGTGCTGGATGGACCCCGAACGTTCAGCTGCGCGGTTACGGCTGGAACAACTCCGCGAACCATCGGCCGAATGCCGCGAACCAACCGAGGTAAACGGCGGCCACCAGCAGCGTGAAAGCGACCACGGCCATAGCGCCTTCGACCACGTAACTCCGCCTCGATCGGCGCCGCCGACGGCTCATCTCTGCTCGAAGAGCCTTGACGGCGACGCGACGCCATCCGTGCGTGAAGCACTGGCGGAGAGGGTGGGATTCGAACCCACGGAGTCTTGCGACTCAACGGTTTTCAAGTTCTGTGGGCCTGACTCCGCCCCAGACCGGGGCGTGCCGCCTTCATCCTGACGACTGGACCGACTGTGTCAAGGAGTGTCGCCCACTGCCGCCGGTTCCCGTCCCTGAGGGGGTCAGTCGGGTGGTCAGTGCTACCCGGCCGGTCAGGGAGCCGTTCTTGAAGCGGGGGCACCGTCACCCGGCGTTAAGGGGCAGGCCATACAGTCTGGCGATCCGAGTGGTGAATCCCGACTGTCGGCGCTCCGTCAGGAGTAAGGACGCGGAGATACGAACCCCCGGTGAGCTCCGGTGTTGACCTCGTGGTCACAATCCGAACATGCGTACCAAGAAGCCTGGGCCACGTGGCGAGGTTGCGGACGCACCGGGCACATCGATGACCGCGAGGCCGAAACTGCCGTCCCCCACGGGGCCTGCAACGAATCCACGCGGCGCCGACGTCAATTGGGGTGTGCCAGGCAGCCGATCCGCCTTGGTCGTGGCTGCGCGTGATGGCGACAAGTTCGCCTTCGGCAAGCTGGTTTCCATGGAGAGCCAGGAGGGATACCGGTTGTCCTACGGCGTTCTTCGCAACCGAGTCGACGCGGAGGATGCCCTCCAGGATGCCTTCCTCCGCGCGTGGCTACAGCTGCCGAGGCTGCGTGACCCTGACAGCTGGTCAGCCTGGTTTCGGCGGTTGCTCGTCAATTCGGCGATTGACGTCCACCGTCGTCGGCGCCGACGGACAACGGTCCAGCTGCTCAGCCACTCGGTTCCACCGGTCGGCGACTCGTCGCCTCAGGTTGTCATGCAGGACGAGGTCGAGCGGCTGATCGATGGCCTCGAACCGCGGGATCGCGTCCTGATCGTGCTCCGCTACCAGCAAGACCTCGACCTTCCGGCGATCGCTGCAGCGATGGGAATCCCACTGGGAACCGCAAAGTCGCGGCTCCACCGGGCCCTCGCGAGGATGCGCTCCCAGGCCGCGCTCACAGAGCGGGGAACCGACGAATGAAGATCGACGAGCAGGAGTTGGATCGCGTCCTCAGGCGAGCGTTTGGCCGGGACACGCCTGACGGTCCCTCGGATGACTTCCAGGCGCGGGTCATGGCGTCCCTCCCCGAACGCGGACGCTGGTCGTTGCCCGGGCCGCTCAATCAGGCGCTCCGCGTACTCGCAACGGCTGGGGTCGTGGTCGCGGTAGTCGGCGTCATCGTTGTCCTCCCTCTGACGAACCGACCTGGCCTAGCCCCGGCGTCGCCCAAACCTTCGGTCGGTGTGGGGTCCGGATCGCCGTCTGTGCCCCCCACCAGCCTTGCGCACGCCAGGATCTGGGATCTCGAATTCGACTATCCGGAGTCGTGGACGGTCGTCGGGAGTGCCAAGGCGCCGACTACCTTCCACGGCAGCTCGCTCATGGCCCTCGGCTCCGTCGGAACGGAGGAGGTCGTCGAGACCTGCGCTTATCCCTCGCCCGACCCTGATTTCTCCGGGCGCCTGGACCAGGTATGTGAGACGACATGGGATCCCTCTGCCGAAGTCCAGGTGCGGTTCGAGTGGGATGGCCGGGAAGAGGCGTGGAGTGCCTGGAAGGCCGTCTCCGGTCAGGCCCCGGCGGACGACGCGCTTGTTGTCGCAGGCCTCCCCGCGCGACTGAGAACCAGCACCGACGGTCGTGTCCCGGGCACGGATGAGGTCATTCCTGCGGCCGGCAGGATCACGCTCTGGGATGTCGCATCGCGAGAGCGGATGTGGTGGAGTTTCAGGATCACCGCCGTCGTGCGTGGACCCCACGCCGAAGCCCTCCAGGCACAGGTCGACGCGATGCTGGCCAGCGCTGCCTTCAACCCGAGAGTTGAGCCCCTTGTGGACACCGCTG
>CAZKFH010000118.1:0-2654 GCA_964551945.1 uncultured Actinomycetes bacterium
CTGCCTTGTGGTGCGCAAATGCCGGCGCGGCAATGAGCATGAGCGCCATCGCCGTGAGAGTTGCGAGCGCGGAGCGTCGCAGAAGTGAAGCCATGAAATTACCCCCTGTTCCCGGGGCGCCTTCCCCAAGGCGCCTCTGTGGAGAATTGTCCCCTAAAACGGGCATTTGAAACAGTCGGTCATTAAGCAGTCATTTTCGTCGGGCGTTCGGGGGACACGGACGGGCGGGCCGAAGCGCACTATCCTCTGCTTCCTACTCGAAGGAGAGCCGTGGCGAGCAACTCAACCGAAGCCTTCCGGATCCTGGGACCCGACGGAAGCGTGGCGGACCCGGAGGCCCGTGAGGCCCTCGACCTCAAAGAGGAGGACTTCCGCGCGCTGTACCGGTTCATGGCGCTCGCGCGCCAGGTGGATCTCGAGTGCACGGCGCTGCAGCGTCAGGGCGAGCTCGCGGTGTACCCGCCGCTCATCGGCCAGGAAGCGGCCCAGGTCGGCAGCGCGTATGCCCTCGCGGAAGAGGACTTCGTGTTCCCGTCCTACCGCGAGGCCGCGGTTGCCTTGGTACGAGGGATCGACCTGGTCGAGTACATGCACTTCCACCGCGGGACGCGTCACGGCGGCATCACCGATCCGGTCGGCAAGCGGTTCGCGGAGATCTCGGTTCCTGTCTCCAGCCAGACCCTGCACGCCGTGGGCTGGGCGATGGGCGCGCGGAAGGACAACCTGACCGCGTGCTCGATCGTGTATTTCGGGGACGGGGCCACGTCCCAGGGTGACTTCCACGAGGCCTGCAACTTCGCCGGCGTGTTCGGCGCACCGGTGATCTTCTTCTGCCAGAACAACGGGTGGGCGATCTCTGTGCCAACGGAGAAGCAGACGGCGGGCTCGATCTCGGAGAAAGCGATCGGCTACGGCTTCCCCGGGATCAAGGTCGACGGGAACGACGTGCTGGCCACGTATCAGGTCACGAGGGAGGCGGCGCAGCGAGCCCGCACCGAGCACGTCCCCACCCTGATCGAGGCGGTCACGTACCGGATGGGCCCGCATTCGACGGCAGACGATCGGAGCCGCTACCAGCCGACGGAGGAGATCGAGTCGTGGCAGGCGCAGGATCCCCTGGTGCGGTTCCGGGCGTTCCTCGAGTCCGAGGACGCGATCGACGCAGGATTCCTCGACCAGGTCGAGAAGGACGCCAAGGAGCTGGCCGCCACGATCCGGGCCGGCATCGCGGGCGCGCCTCCTCGTGACATCCGGGAGATGTTCGATTGGGTGTGGGACGAGGTCCCGCCGGTCCTGCAGCGCCAGCGCGATGAAGTCGTGGACATCCTGCGTGGACATGAGGGTCCCGATGCCTGAAGTCACGATGGGGCAGGCCCTCAACGAGGCCCTTCGCTATTCCCTGGCCGAGGACGACCGTGTCCTGATCCTGGGCGAGGACGTCGGCAAGCTCGGCGGCGTGTTCCGCATCACCGACAAGCTCCAGGACGAGTTCGGAGACGAACGCGTCTTCGACACGCCGCTCGCCGAAGCCGGGATCGCAGGCGTGTCGGTCGGCCTGACGATGGCCGGCTGGAAGCCGGTCGCGGAGATGCAGTTCGACGCGTTCTCCTACCCCGCTCTCGACCAGGTGATCTGCCACGTTGCCAAGTACCGGTTCCGGTCCGCGAATACGACCTCGATGCCGATCGTGATCCGCATCCCCTGCGGCGGCGGGATCGGTGCAGCCGAGCATCACTCCGAGAGCCCGGAGGCCTACTACGCACACACCTCGGGACTGAAGGTCGTGATCCCGTCCACCCCGCTCGACGCCTTCAACCTGATGGTGCGCGCGATCCGCGACCCCGACCCCGTGATCTTCTTCGAGCCGAAGGGTCGCTACTGGTCCAAGGAGTCCGGCGACCTCGAGCCGAACGGCCTGCCGATCGGCGCCTCGCGAGTGGTCCGCCCGGGAACACACGGGACGCTCGTGACCTGGGGCGGCATGCTGCCCCGGTGCCTTGCCGCAGCGGACGCCGCGGCCGAGGACGGCGTCGAGCTCGAGGTCCTCGACCTGCGCTGCCTCGTGCCGCTCGACGTCGATGGCCTTGTGGCGTCCGCGAAGAAGACCGGGCGTGTGGTCGTCGTCCACGAGGCCCCGATGACAGGAGGCTTCGGAGGAGAGATCGTCGCGCGGGTCGTCGAGGAAGCCTTCGATCACCTGGAAGCTCCGGTCCTGCGCGTGACGGGATACGACCTGCCCTACCCGCCGGCGACGGTCGAGGAGCACTACCTGCCGAGCGTCGAGCGGATCCTGCTCGCCGTCCAGCGCACCCTGGATCACTAGACTTTCGCCGTGGCCGAGCGCGTCTTCAACCTGCCGGACCTCGGAGAAGGCCTCGAGGATGCCGAGATCGTCGAGTGGAAGGTCTCCGAGGGCGACACCGTCGAGCTGAACCAGCCCCTGATCGAGGTCAACACCGCCAAAGCCCTGGTCGAGATCCCCTCCCCCGTCGCGGGCGTCATCACCACGCTCCATGGCGCGAACGGCGACGTGGTCGAGGTCGGCAAGCCCCTCGTGACGTTCGAGGTCGAGTCGGGGACGCCGCCCGCCGCGGAGACGGATGCCGCGGCTGCGGCGGGCCAGGTGGCCACCGGCGGAGACGGCCAGCCGAAGC
>CAZKFH010000119.1:0-2531 GCA_964551945.1 uncultured Actinomycetes bacterium
TCTCCTACCAGGCATTGGGCCTCCGCCACCTGGTCTGCGCCAACGTCACCCCCCTCATCGATCCGAAGCTCGCCCTCCCTTCCACCCGCGACCTGATCCGCATGATCCGAACGCTGAAACGCGCCTGAGACCGCCAGCTCACGGCATCAGCCCGCGCCGTTTGGGGGCAGTCCGAGCGATGCGGCTGTCTGCGGTAGCCACGCGATCGCGCAGCATGTGTCCCAAGTGGGGCCGCGGTCGAGTCTCCGCTCGTCCTCGCCGTTCTGCCGCACCACCACGATCTCGGCAGGTTGGTCCGCTCCCGTCCCCACGACCACACCGAGGTATCCGCCGTCCGGGGACCACACGGCGCGTGCGGCGGCAGATAGAGAGAGCTCGCGATGCGCGTGCGCGCCCGTCGCGCTGATCTGGATGGTCCCGTCCTCGATCAGGACGATGTCGTGCCCGTCCCTCGGCCACGGGAGACGGCATTTCACCCCGCAGTGATACATCCGCTCGATGGCGGCGTCTGTGGCGCGGGCCACCACGACACGCCGGTCGATCGGGATCCCATCGAGGTCGAGCTTCGTTCGCGGGAAGGCCAAAGCTTCTCCGTCGGGCGACCACACGGGCATCTGATCGAGGCACCTGGGGTGGCATCCAGGTGCGAGTTGCCGGATCGTTCCCGCGGCGAGATCCGCAACTCGGATGGAGGGCTGTTCGGAGGCGGCAGTGCCATCCACCGCGGGGTCGTCGGCCCATCTGACCTGGGCCTCCTCCTGAGTATCTTCCTCGGGCCATGGGATCGGGACTTCGTCGTTCGTGGCGGTCCACGGGATCCCGGTGTCCGCCCACGCCAGAGCCGTGCCGTCGGGGGACCAGGCGAGTTCGCCCGGAGCGGGGCCGCAGGCGGTGAGACGGCACACGGGGACGACGTCCGATCCATCGGCGGAGATGACGACGACCGAGTCTGCGCTCACGTAGGCGATCCGGCCGCCATCCGGCGACCAGGTGAATCCCGACTCCAGGCACCCTCGTTCCTGACAGGGGATCAGAGTCCGGATGTTCCGGGTGCGCAGGTCGATGATGGAGATATCCGAGCGAAGCCGTCGGTCGATCTTTTTGCCTTCCAGCCATCGTCGCCTGAATAGGAGTCTGGTTCCGTCCGGAGAGGCAACGAGGCCGAACTCCGCGCCCGGGACGTCCGTCAATCTCCACGCCGCGCCCGTCGAGGGGTCGGCAGCATAGAGGTCAACCTCGTCCACGCTGGGGTTCTCGTCGGATTCCTCGTCGATATCTTGCTGGCCGGTGGCCTCGTCGCTGGCCCGGCGGGGATAGACGAGCAGCCCCGACGGCTCGGCGATGTCCTCCCCGGGGGGAGGCGGAACCGTGAAGGCTCGGTCGAGCGCAGAGTGGAGCGCATCCCTCCGGGCTGCACCGAGCCCTCGCGCGACGACGCCGTTCCATGGATCGTCACAATGATCTGTATCCACCGGGTACCTGAGGGCGATCACCTCCTGTTGATCGAAGCCCCTCACGGTGCGGGCCTCCTCGTACCGCCACGGCTCATCGGTGTCGATCGGGAGCCGTTCGCCGAGGGCGGCTTCGGGGATCCCGTGTCCGCAGCCCGGGGAGTACGTCACGCCGTCCACGCGCACGGTTGCGGCCCGGTCTCCCCAGGGGCAGGCGACGAGCAGCAGCGGGATCACCGCCAAGACGGGACGTACGTTCACAGCTTCTCCGGTCCCTCGAGTTCTTCTCGTCGTGTTATACGCGTCTCGGAGAGGGGGTCCCTGATATCATTCTTGGCATCATGAAGCGCATCATCATCCAGGTCGACGAGGCGATCCTCGAGGAGCTCGATCGGGCCGCACAGGACGAGGCGGAGTCGCGCGCGGGGTTCGTGCGCAGGGCGCTGGAAGCGGCCCTGGCAGAGCGGCGTCGCCGGAGGGAGCTCGAGCGGGTCGTCGATTCGTTCCGCAGGCGACCACCCGAGGATCTGACAGCCTCGAAGCGAGCCATCCGCCGGGCCTGGCCCGACTGATGCGCCGCGGCGAGATCCGCTATGCCGACGTGGGCGGGGCATCAGGGAGGCGGCCCGTCCTCATCGTCAGCGCCACCGAGACGATCCCGGTCCTGAACGCGGTGACCTGCGCTCCGGTCACCACGACGCTGCGGGAGATCCCAACGAGGGTCGCCGTCGGCGCCGGCGAGGGGTTGCGACGGAAGAGCGAGGCCGCCTGCGAAGCCCTGGTGACGCTCAACAAGTCCGACATCGACACCGCGCCGCTCGGATCGCTCGACGAGGCGCGTTTCGTGGAGCTCGACCGGGCCATCGCGCGAGCCCTCGACCTGCGGCGCGCCAACCTCCCTGCCTGGTAGCCCGACCCGCATCTGTGCATTTGCACAAAGGGTCTCGGTGCCTCCACGACGAATCCATATCCGAAAGCTCTCTATCTCAGGAGGTGTCCTCATGATCCGTCGTATCGCCGTAGCAGCCTCGCTCGTGCTCGCCGCGACCGCCGTTCTCCCGGGCCCGGCGCAGGCGCGCC
>CAZKFH010000120.1:0-2501 GCA_964551945.1 uncultured Actinomycetes bacterium
GGCCTCCGCCGCGGTCGCCCCGGCGGCCCCTGCTGCCGCGGGGCCGAGCCCAACACCGCCGCCCGTCACGGTCGGCGTGAGCAACGAGGGAGTCCTCTCTCCTCCCTCGTCCGATGTCCCGGGGTCTGCGCCGCCGCGCGTCGAAGAGGGCCAACAGGGGGCGCCCTCCACGTCGGCGTCGGTAGAGCCGGCCCCGGGACCTATCCTTGCTCCACCCATCGCCAACCCGCCCTCGCTCGAGGGCGACGCCGGCTCGGCCCCCGGATCTCACTCAATCGATCAGGTGGAGGCCGATGAGAGCGTCTCGTCTCAACCTGAACCTCCGGTTGAGGTCGATCGGCAACACGTGGTAGCGGCGGGCGACAACCTCTGGACCATCGCCGCGACTCACCTCGCCCAATCCGAGGGGCTAGCGCCATCGGAGCTCACCAACGAGGAGATCCACGCCTACTGGGTTCGGGTGATCGACGCGAACGAGGCGGGCCTTCGATCGGAGGACCCGAACCTCATCTTCCCCGGTGAGCGCATCGCGCTCCCATCGATCCGAGAGGCCGGCGGATGAACAACGAACTCGCAG
Source organism: uncultured Actinomycetes bacterium (assembly GCA_964551945.1). GTDB lineage: Bacteria > Actinomycetota > UBA4738 > UBA4738 > CALAEC01 > CAZKFH01. The sequence goes on from CAZKFH010000120.1 coordinate 578, forward strand.
CGCAGCGACGATCGATTCTCGCCCGCGCGCGTAAATCCAAGCGTCGGCTGGACACCCTCCTCGACCTGCTACGCGCGGCGGCGAACCCCCTCGAACCGTCCCTGCTGGCGGAGCTCCGCGAGTTCCTCGAGACCGAAGGTCTGCCGGCCGCTCTCGAGTACGAGCGCTTCGTCACAACGCAAGACGACTTGTCCAGAGCCGCTCCCGGCGTGAGCGAAGCATAGGGGCCTGCACATGACATCCAACAGCCTCTCGAACATCGGTGGCCCCGAGGAGCCGGAGACGGCTCCTTGTGAACCAACGACACGGCTGACCGTCGACCTTCCCGTGGCGTGTGCACTTCTTGGGATCAGCCGCACTCTCGGTTACGAGCTCGTGCGCAGGGGCGAGTTCCCTGTGCCCGTCATGCGTTTCGGGCGTCGGGTGGTAGTTCCCGTTCATGCGATCTGCATCAAGCTCGGGATCGAACCAGATCCCGGCGAGATCATGACCGCGGAGAAACTCCAACATCTCGTCTTCGGCGATGACTCTTCAGACCCGGCCGCGTGAGGCCACGCCCGCCGACGCCATCCCCCGCGAGGTCGGGGAGATCGAGTCGTACCGCCTGGCGGCACGCAGCATCGTCCGGGACGAGAAGCGAGCCAGGAACGACCGCCTCGTGGCTCTCGTGAGACTCGTTACCAAAGCGCGAGCTGAGGCAGCCCTTCCGGATTGGTGCCAGGGTGCCGTCTGGCAAGAGTCCGTCGGCTTCATCCAGGGACGGGGCGCTCCTCCTCCGTCGAGCGAGCCCATCGAGGCGGCGGTTCGCGCGCTGCACGCGAAGGGGATGATCCGATGCCCCACGTGCTGCCTTCTGCTTCCGGACGAGGGCACGCTCGATCGCTGGCGGCGACGGAGACTTGCCACGGCGCTCAGACCCTTCCTCCCCGGGCACGCCACCGGGAGCTGAATGATGGACGAACACGAGCTCCTGTCTTCCATCGACTACCTCCCGAAGGAGGCAGAGCCCAACGGCCACGGTCCGGCAACCGGCCATGCGCTCATCGAACGTCTCACGTATCTCGGCGACCACCCGTCGGCCGACGAGGTCTTCGCCATCCTCGAGGAAGCAACGCCTCCTGTATCTCGGCTTGCACGGCAATGGCTCCGCGAGCGCTTGCTGCAGCTTCTCCGGGGAAAGCTGCGCTCGCCCGCGGGCATCATCGACGCCTGGCTCACGCCGACGAACGGCGCGGAACGAGAGGGCCAGGGAACCGCGCTCGAGCTCTCCGATCCAGAACCGTGGTCGCAGCCGGTCGACGGCGCGGCTCTCTTGGGCGAGATCGATACCCTCTTCCGTCGATTCGTGGTCCTCTCCGATGCTTCCCGCGCCGCTCTTGCGCTGTGGATCCTCCACGCCTACGCATTCGATGCCTTCGCGATCTCACCGATCCTCGTCATCACCTCGCCGACGAAGCGCTGCGGCAAGACGAACGTCATGCGTCTGTTGGCTCTCCTAACGCCGCGAGCACTCCTTTCTTCCAACGTCAGCCCCGCAGCCCTGTTCCGTACCGTAGAAAAGTGGCGCCCCACTCTCCTCATGGACGAGGCAGATACCTTCGTCCGGCTCTCGGAGGAACACCGTGGCCTGTTGAACGCGGGACACACGAAGGATGCCGCCATGGTGATCCGCACCGTGGGCGACGACCACGAGCCGCGCGTCTTCTCGACCTGGTGCCCCAAAGCCGTCGCCGCCATCGGACGCATGCCCGAGACGGTCGAAGACAGGGGCATCGCGATCAGCATGCGGCGACGGACCTCCGATGAGCCCGTCGAGCGCCTTCGGCCCGACCGGCTCGGCGAGCAGGTGGAGGTGATCCGCCGGCGGGCCGCCCGCTGGGGGTCCGACCACGCGGAGGCGCTCCGGGGGGCCGAGCCAGAGCCG
>CAZKFH010000121.1:0-2426 GCA_964551945.1 uncultured Actinomycetes bacterium
GTCCGGCGTTCAACGCCGACTTCGACGGTGACCAGATGGCCGTTCACCTGCCGCTCTCCGCAGAGGCGCAGGCAGAGGCGCGCATCCTCATGCTGTCGGCGAACAACATCCTGTCGCCGGCGCACGGGCGCACGATCGCGTCGCCGTCGCAGGACATGATTCTCGGGATCTACTACCTGACGCTCGCCGTCGACAAGCCGGAGGACGTGAAGGAGCTCAAGCGCTTCTCCTCACCGGACGAGGCGATGATGGCGCTCGACTCGAAGGCCATCAAGTTGCAGGAGTGGATCCGGATCAGGATGGCAGGAAAGACGCTGTCCGAGGAAGACGGCGGGAATGGCGACGGCAAGGGAAACGGCACTCTGCCCCTCGTCACCACGACGATCGGCCGTGTGATCTTCAACGGAGCCTTCCCGACGGACTACCCGTTCGTGAACCACATCATCCTCAAGGGTGAGCTCGGCGCGCTCGTCGACGAGTGCGTGCACACCTACCCTCGCTCGCAGGTCGCGGGAGTGCTGGACGCGCTGAAGTCGATGGGATTCCACTACTCGACCCGCGCCGGCGTGACGATCGGCGTCGATGACGTCATCACTCCCAAGAGCAAGCCGAAGATCCTCGACGAGCACGAGAAACGGGCTCAGAAGGTCGAGGCCCAGTACACGCGCGGGATCATCACCAAGGAGGAGCGGAGCCAGGAGCTCATCGAGATCTGGACTGAGGCGACCGAGAAGGTCAAGGACGCGATGGAGGCCGAGTTCAAGCCCACGAACCCGATCTTCATGATGGCGCACTCGGGTGCTCGAGGGAACATCATGCAGATCCGTCAGATCGCGGGTATGCGAGGCCTTGTGGCCAACCCGAAGGGCGAGATCATCCCGCGGCCGATCAAGGCGAACTTCCGCGAGGGTCTGACCGTGCTCGAGTACTTCATCTCGACGCACGGCGCCCGCAAGGGACTGGCCGACACGGCTCTCCGAACGGCGGACTCCGGGTACTTGACTCGTCGTCTGGTCGACGTCGCGCAGGAAGTCATCATCCGGGAAGAGGACTGCGGCACGGACAAGGGCATGCCGGTGTCGATCACGATCGAGCGCCCCGACGGGACGCGCGCCAAGACGCCGAACGTCGAGACGAACGTGCTCGGTCGCATCCTTGCAGAGGACGTGCGCATGGAGCGGAAGAAGATCGCGTCGGCGGGCACGGAGGCCACCGACGACGTCCTCGCGGCACTGCTCGAGGCAGAGGTGGATGAGGTGTTCGTGCGCACCGTGCTCACGTGCGAGGCTCTGGTCGGCGTGTGCCAGCTCTGCTACGGGCGCAGCCTGGCCTCCGGACGCATGGTCGACATCGGGGAGGCGGTCGGCATCATCGCGGCCCAGTCGATCGGTGAGCCTGGAACGCAGCTCACGATGCGGACGTTCCACACCGGTGGAGTGGCCGGCGCGGACATCACGCACGGCCTTCCGCGAGTCGTCGAGCTGTTTGAGGCTCGGCGCCCCAAGGGTCGCGCGGAGATCACCGAGCTTTCCGGCAAGGTGATGGTCGAGGACGACGAGGAGAAGAAGGTTCGTGCCATCACGGTCACGGCCGAGGACGAGGAGCAGGTGCAGTACCAGGTCTCGCTCCGCGCTCGTCTCTCCGTCAGCTCCGGCGACGAGGTGGAGGTCGGCCAGCAGCTGACCGAGGGATCGGTGGATCCGCACGATAAGCTTCGTGTGGAGGGTGTCCAGGCGGTGCAGATGCACCTCGTCGAAGAGGTGCAGCTCGTGTATCGGAGCCAGGGCGTCACGATCCACAACAAGCACATCGAGCTGATCGTTCGTCAGATGCTTCGCAAGGTCACGATCCTGGAGCCGGGTGACACCGAGTTCCTTCCGGGCGAGCTCGTGGATCGCCGCAAGTTCGAGGACGCGAACGCCGAGGTTGTCGAGAACGGGGGCGAGCCCGCTTCGGCGCGGCCCATCCTCATGGGGATCACGAAGGCCTCGCTCGCGACCGACTCGTGGCTGTCGGCAGCCTCGTTCCAGGAGACGACACGCGTGCTCACCGATGCTGCGATCAGCGCGAAGTCCGACCCGCTGCTCGGGCTGAAGGAGAACGTCATCATCGGGAAGCTGATCCCCGCGGGGAGCGGGTTGGCTCGCTACCGCAACGTGCGTGCCCAGATCCGCCCCGAGGCGATCCCCGACTACTGGCTCGCGCGCCAGCGGGAGATGGCCGAGCTCGCGGAGCAGGGTGAGGCCACGGGCGACGGCGGTGGGCAGATGACCGAGGAGCAGGCGCGCGAAGCCCTGCTCGCGGTCGGGGGCGATTCCTCAGAAGAGGAGTGAACGGGGAGCCGCCCGGCGGCTCCCCCGGCCCGGCAGCAGGAATTCGGGCCCCGCGCGTCGTAGAGGTACTCCGACGACTACGCCCAGGAGGTC
>CAZKFH010000122.1:0-2365 GCA_964551945.1 uncultured Actinomycetes bacterium
TGTTCGTGAGGTAGTTGGGACGCTGCGACCGGCGCGCCGCATTTCGCTTGACGTTCCGGCCTTCACCGAGGCTGTCCGGCCGCACATGCCCGCCATGGTCCGCATCGCGGCGCGCCTAGGGCCGAGCGGCAGCAAGGACGACGTCGTGCAGGAGGCGCTGGTCCGCGCCTGGCGGCACCGGGCGCGCTTTGACACCGAACGTGGGACGTTTCGTGCCTGGCTCCTGACCATCGTGGCGAACGAAGCGCGCCGCGCCGCCGCACGCCAGTGGCACCCGACCACGATCCCTCCTGCCGGCTCGCCGACCTCTCTCGAGGATCGGCTGGACATCGCAGCCGCGGTTCAGCGTTTGCCGCCCCGGCAGAAGCTGGCCGTCGATTGCTACTACTTCGCCGGCCTCTCGGTCGTCGAGACCGCAGCGGTCATGGCATGCAGTGAAGGGACAGTGAAGTCGACGCTTTCTGACGCGCGCGCCCGGCTCCGCGGTGTGCTCGGGGGCAATGAGGCATGACCAGCGATCGTGACATCGATCGACGGCTGCACGAGGAGGGCGCTCGCTGGCGAAGCGAGGTTTCGGTCGACCGTGACGTGTCCGATGTGCCCTTCCGCGAGCCCTCGACGCGCCGGCTCATCGGGCAGACCGTCCTTGGCGTCAGCTCGGTCGGAGTGCTCGCCGCCGTCTTTGCCGTCCTGATCGGGCTCCGCTCACCGCCAGCGATCGGTCCCTCCGGCAGCGAGACGCCCGGCACGCAGCAATCCGCCGGGACGCAGCAGTCCGCCGGCACGCAGCCTGACGCGGCGACTCCTTCCTACGAGGACGTCGTCTATCCCGGCGACATGGTTGTCGCAACTGGCGCTCTCGCGGCCTACAAGGGCAAGCTCTACCTGTGCCCCACGAAGCTCGTTGTGATCACGGGAGGCATCGGCTGCATGGGCGCCGACCTCGTGCTCGTCTGGGGCGCTGCTGACTGGGAGGGCGAGTACGTCCGGTTGGAGGGGACCTGGGACGGACAAGCGATCATGGCGACTGCGGTAACGGCCCGGCGGTCGCCGAGCGGACCGTCCCGCCCTCCAATCCCCTGCGATCCCCCCGTCGGCGGCTGGCCCGGCCTCCCCACGTCCGAGGACGGGGAGGCAGCGGGCCTCGCGCTCGAGGAGGAGGTCCATCGGCACCCGGATCGATACCTCGGGCTCTGGCCGGCCGCGACGACGAACACGGCAGGGGAGGTGTCGAACCGAGCCCTTGTCGTCGGGACCGTCGAGGACGTGGAGTCGGTCACGGCCGCTCTCAACGCGATCTACCCGTTCAACCTGTGCGTCGTCCGGTCGGACTTCAGTGCCGCGGAGCTCCAGCCTGTCGTCGACCAGCTCGAAGCGTTGGGTTACCCATGGCACGTGGGACTTGAGCCTCGGGTCGGTCGGGTGGAAGTCTGGACTACCGTGCTCACGCCAAGGATGGCCGAGGCGATCGCCCGCTTCCCGGACAAGGTCGATGTGCATCCGACCCTTCGCCCCTCCAGCTCCGTCCCCACCGACCCGGAGGCTGCCCTACTCGCGGTCGTCACGGCGGTCAACTCCGACCCGGTTAACTTCGGCGTCCCCTATCTCGACAAGGACGGCGTACTCGTCATCCAATACGTGGGGGCGAACGCCGGCCGTGCGGCCGTCGAGGCGAGGATCGGCCCTGGCGTGGCGGTCCGCTGGGAGAAGGTCGAGCACAGCCGCAGCGAGCTCACGCGGATCGCCGGGGAGATCCTGGACCTCCATTTGGCGGGCGTCTTCGCAATCTCCTCTGGCACGAGCCGCAATCTGGTCATCGTCACGGTCGGCCCCTCGGGTTCGGTCAGCGAGGTGTCGCGGGTCCTCGCCGCGAAGTACGGCGATGCGGTCCATGTTGAGTTCTCTCCCGACATCCCCTTGGCCCTGCCCGGATAGCCTTGCACTCCCCGTAGCCGTGCACCTGCGCGACCAAGCTCGGTTCGCCCTCAAGACGCGTCCGCGTCAGGTAGGGGATTACCCGGCGGGGTGGCTGGGTGTAGGCTTGGGTCGCGCCCGCCTCGCCCGGTCGGTGCAGCACCGGACGGCGGCCGCCACTGCCCCATACCGGGGTCGGAGGATGTGGCCTGATGCACAGTTCCCTGATCGGCAAGGTCGAGAAGGCGAATCGCTACGCACGCGAGCTCGATCGGATCTCGATCGATCGCCTGGCGCTCACGTTCCGCGGTGACAACGACACCCACCACGTGAGTCTCGATGCCGGACAGTGGCGCTGCACCTGCCACTATTTCGAGTCCTGGGGTAGTTGCGTCCACCTTCTCACCCTCCAGAAGGTGTTCGGCGTGATGCTGCCCGACGCTGCACAGGT
>CAZKFH010000123.1:0-2294 GCA_964551945.1 uncultured Actinomycetes bacterium
AGGTGCGGTCGATCGGCGTGACGTCCGGGAATATCTCGGTAATCTCCTTGAACAGGGGGTCGACGAGGATGCTGCCCTTCGCTCCGATCGTCGTGAGGATGGTAGGGACGCCGAGGTTTTTGGCTGCCTGGGCGAGGCCCGCGACATTGTTGATCATCAGGCCTGGATCGATCGAGTGGACCATTAGGGCGATCCATGGCTGGTGGTCGATGAGCACCAGGACCGAGTTCTCGATCGTCAGTTCGTTCGGATTGTTCGTCATACGTGTGCCGTCCGTTCAAGTTGGTTGAAGTGCGGACAAGCAAGGCAAGCGCTGCGCCATGACTAAGTGCTTTTGTCGTGGCGAGTTGGCTTCACGAGCGATGCCGATCCTTCGGCAATTGCCGAGCGGTCAGCGCGACGCTCGTTCGCTGGCCATCCACTGCCGGATGTACTGCGCGCAGTGCAACAGCTCGATCCCGCGCTGTTCGCAACGACTGATGAACCGCACGACTTCGAGGTCCACTAGCGTCACCTCCCTGAGATCCAGAGCCAGAGGCGGCTGGGTGGCTTCGCACTGGGCCTCGATTTCCGCCAGGCACTCCGATTCGAGCCGGCCGATGAGCCGGATGACCGTGCGTCCCGGAACGAAGACCTTTTCGATGCGGAGGGTCATGCGAGGGCAGCAGCGGCAAGCGCCGGGCCGCGGCTAAGTGCTTTCAATTGTGGAAGGTCGCTCTAGCGATGACGCCGACCCGTCGGCAACTGCCGACCGGTCAGCGTCCGCGGAAGGAGTGCTTGTCGATCCGGAGGGTTTCGATTTTGGATTCGAGCGTCTGCCGGGGGATGCCGAGTTTGGCGGCGGCTCCGCCGGGGCCGGAGACCCGTCCGTTGGTCTCGGCGAGGGCGGCTTCGATCAGGGCCTTCTCGCCCTGGGCGAGCGTGGTCACCCGAGTCCCGGTTCGTCTGGAGGCTTGGCCCGGACTGGCCTTCAACCAGGATTCGTCGATGCCGAAGGTATCTCCTTCGCACAGCACCACGGCGCGCTCGATCACGTTCTGGAGCTCGCGCACGTTTCCCGGCCAGTCGTATGCTTTCAGCAGCTCCAGTGTGTGCTTCTTGATGTGGCGGAAGCTCTTCCCGGCGCTCCTGGCGTAGCGCTCGACCAGGTATTCGACCAGGAGGGGGATGTCGTCCACCCGCTCTCGGAGCGGGGGGATCCGGATCGGGATGACGTTCAGGCGGTAATACAGATCCTGCCGGAAGGTCCCACTTTCAACGGCGGTTTCCAGATCGCGATTGGTGGAGGCGAGGACCCGCACATCCACGGGGATGGGGTGACTGCTGCCGATCCGCTCGATCTCCCGTTCCTGAAGCACCCGCAAGAGGGCCACTTGTGCCTCGGCGGGGAGCTCGCCGACCTCATCCAAAAGGATGGTGCCGCCGTCGGCGGCTTCGAAGCGCCCGAGCCGCCGCTGGATCGCGCCGGTGAAGGCGCCCTTCTCGTGGCCGAACAGCTCGGAGGCGATGAGCGACGGTGGAATGGCCGCGCAGTTCACTCGAATGAAGGCCCGGGTCGAGCGGGCGGACCGCCGATGGATGGCGCGGGCGACCAGCTCCTTGCCGGTACCGGTCTCTCCCAGGAGGAGCACCGTGGCGTCGGTCTTCGCCACTCTGGTCACTTCGGCCAGGACGCGTCGCAAGGCCGGGGAAGACCCGACGATCTCCTCGAACATCGAGGCCCGGTCGACCTCTTCCCGCAGGGCGAGGTTCTCGTTGTGTATCCGCTCCTCGGCCCGCTTGCGATCGTCGATGTCGGTTCCGCTGGCATACCAGCGGAGGATCTGTCCCTGCTCGTCGCGCAGGGGGTGGTAGCGGACCAGGAACCACCGGAACACGCCATCCCTGCGCCGCAGGCGCCACTCGAGCTCGAACGGCTCCTTGCGGGCGATCTTCTGGAGGCGCTCGTCCCGCAGTCGGGCCCAATCCTCGGGAAGGAACAACGTAGGGTTTCCCTGGGCGTCCGGAGTCAGCAGGTGCTCCATGGTGAATCCGGTGTAGTCGAGCAGGGGCCGGTTCGCGTACAGGCCTTTTCCATCCGGGCCGAGGACGACGATGACCTGGGTTATGGCGTCGACGATGCCCCGCAGCTCCTGCTCGTCCTGCCGCAGCTTCGCTTCCGCGCGCTTGAGGTCTTCGATATCGGTGCTGGTTCCGTACCAGCGGGCGACGTTGCCCCGTTCGTCGTGCAGCGGCTCCATCCGGATGAGGAACCAGCGATACTCGCCGTCGTGGCGCCGCTGTCGCTGCTCGAA
>CAZKFH010000124.1:0-2077 GCA_964551945.1 uncultured Actinomycetes bacterium
CAGGCTGGTGAGCCTGTGCGACGAGGGAGGGTGGCGATCCGGCGCCGTGTCGTGGGCGCCATCCGTCCCGCCGTCAATTCCCGATCGAGCATCTAGTCAGGGAGCCGGATCGGCATGATCAGGTACCAGAAGCTCTCGTCCGGAGCTGAGATCACGGCAGGTCGGAGCGGGTTGATCAACCTGAGCTGAACGGTCTCGGTCCCGACCGCCTCGAGACCGTCGCGAAGAAAATCGGGGTTGAACCCGATCTCGAGCGGCTCGCCGGCGTAATCGATCGGTAGCGACTCGTGTGCCTCACCGACGTCCTGCGTCTGGGCAGACACGCTGAGCTCACCTTCGGCGAAGCGGAGACGAAGCGGAGCATTCCGCTGCGCCAGCACGCCGGCGCGACGGATGACGTCAAGGAGGGGCGCTCGCGGGGTCATCACCTCGGCTTCGAAGCTCTCGGGGAGCAGCTGCTTGTAGTTCGGGAACTGGCCGTCGATCCGGCGGCTCGTCAGCCACACGTCGCCGGCGCTGAAGATCACGTGGTTCTCATGCACGCCAAGCCTGACCTTGTCGGCCCCGGCTGCGAGCCGCGCGAGCTCTTGCAGGGCGCGAGCAGGGATGATCGCATCGAGCTCCGTTCCGCTCGACTCGAGCTCAGTCTCCTTGACTGCCAAGCGGTACGAATCCGTCGCGGCCATGATCAAGCGATTCCCTTCGAAGCGGACGAGAATCCCGGTGAGCACAGGGCGGGACTCGTCCCGTGATGCGGCACGGGCGACCTTCTCGATGGTCGCCAGGAGGGCGGGTGCGGCGATAGCGTGCAGGTCGACCTCGATCGGAGGGAGCCGTGGAAAATCCTCCGCGCTGTACACGTTGAGCCGAGACAAGTGGCTTCCCGACGTCACCTCGAGGAGACCTTCGCCCTCCTGATGCGTCAGCGTCACGGAGTCGTCCGGGAGAAGCCGCGCGAGGTCTGTCAACAACCGCCCGGGAACGGCGACGGCACCGTCACCCGACACGGTGCCGTCGATCGACGCACGGAGCGAGATCTCCATGTCGGTCGACGCAAGCGTGAGCCTCCCCTCTTCGGCGCGAAGCAGGATCCCGCTTAGAACCTGCACCGCTCCACGACTCGAAAGTCCTCGTGCGACGATGCCAAGGGCAGCCGCGAGGTCGTCTCGGGAGCAGGTCGCGCGGAGCTCGGTCGTCGAGGCTACGTCTGTGTTCATTACTGAATAAAAAAGCTCATAGAAGTAGTAGGAGTGTGAATGATGGGGAAGACGGGGTGATTCTGCGGCACGAGCGGGGAAAACAACGGTGGAGAAAGCTGTGTGCGCGGATTCACAGGTCCCACAAGAACATTCGGCAGATCACGCGTTGTCCCCATCTTCACCGTGCCTGCTTGATGCGCGCGGTCAACTCTTGCACCAGGTTGTACACAGAGCGATCCTCGCTGATCAAGCGGGTGATCTTGGAGTTCGCGTGCATGACGGTCGTGTGGTCGCGACCACCGAACTCCCTCCCGATCTTGGGCAGCGATGAGTCCGTGAGCTCACGGGAGAGATACATCGCAACCTGCCTCGGGTAGGCGACCGACTGGGAGCGGCGCGGGCTTACCAGCTCCTCGAGGGTGACCCCGAAGCGTTCCGAGATCATCTCTTGGATCCGTGGGATCGTCACTTCGGGCGCCGCATCGCCTTGCGGGAAGACGTCCTTCAACACGTGCTCGGCCAGCTCGACGGTCATCACACGATCAGTGAGCGAGGAGAAGGCGACGACACGCGTTAGCGCACCCTCAAGCTCGCGGATGTTCGAAGACACGCGCCCGGCAATGAATGTGAGGACATCAGGGTCTGTGACAGCGATCCGCTCGGTGTTGACTCTCTTGCGCAGGATGGCAATGCGCGTCTCGAGATCCGGGGGTTGGATGTCCGTGAGCAGGCCCCATTCGAATCGTGAGCGCAGCCGCTCCTCGAGCGTCGCGATCTCGCGCGGCGGCCGGTCGGACGAGATGATGATCTGGGCGCCGCCCTCGTAGAGGGAGTTGAAGGTGTGGAAGAACTCCTCCTGGATCCGCTCTTTCCCCTCG
>CAZKFH010000125.1:0-1875 GCA_964551945.1 uncultured Actinomycetes bacterium
CGACGAGCGGAAGGTCCCCGCCAAGTCTGAGAAAAGCCCGCCCCAACAAGCTCCTCCGTACGAGCCGGACCTCGATGCCATCACCTACATGGAGGCAGGCCCCTCGCCTCGGCCCACCGATTCCTCTCCTCCGTACGAACCTGACTTCGACGCGATCGCCTACATGGAGGGTGGCCGGGGGCCTGATCGGAAGAGGAAGCGCTTTCCCAAGAAGTAGGACCCTGTTTCTACACTTCCGGCGTGGACGTGCAGCGCGAGGAAAGGGGCTGGTGAGATGCGCTTAGCCGCCGAGCGGGCCGGTGGAGCCGCGGACCTCCAGCTCGGTCGGGATTACGATCTCGTCCGGTACATCGGTGTCCCCATCGATCAGGCGGAAAAGTGTTTCGGCCGCGGTATCCCCCAGGCGCGCGGCGCGCTGGCGAAGCGTCGTCAGTCCGGGCCGCATGGACGCAGCCATCGGGATGTCGTCGTAGCCGACGACCGAGAGGTCGCCCGGGATCCTCTTTCCGAGGCTCCGTGCCGCGTCCATCACCCCCAGAGCCACGTTGTCGCCGCAGCACACGATCGCGGTGGGGGGGTCGGAAAGCCCGAGCAGCTCCAGCCCACTCCGGTGCCCCGCGTCGTACCCCATCTCGTCCCACCACAGATGGCGAATCACCAGAGACTCGTCGCCTCCCACCCCCGCGTCGGCCAGGGCGGCTCGGTACCCCTCCAGCTGCTGGACGCCCATCGCCCACTCCTCCCGGAGGGTCACGATCCCGATCCTTCGGTGCCCCAGGTGAAGGAGATGATCGACGGCAAGCTCGGCCGCCCGTCGATGATCGGTTCGGACGGTTACCAGGCCCGGCTTCAGGTCCTTCGGCTCGACCAGGACCAGCGGAAGTGGGTGCTCGCCCAGGCGCTCCAGCAAGGGCTCCTCTTCTCTGATGGCGGCGACGATGGCGCCGTCCACGCTGCCACGTCCGAGCAGGTCCGCGTACCGTGCCTCCCGGGCCCGGTCCAGGTCGCTCAGCCACAGCACGGCGCCGTAGTCCATCTCCGCCGCGCTACGGACGATGGCTCGCTCGATCTCCACCGTCTCCGAGAACGCGGTCAGCTCGCCGAGGATCAGCGCGATCAAGGAGGTCCGCCCCGTCGAGAGGCTCACCGCGGCGCGGTTGAGCCGGTATCCCGCGGACTCGAGCACCTCGCGCACTCGGTCCCGCGTCACCGGGGAGACGTCGGGCTTGTCGTTCAGGACGCGAGACACCGTCGCCACCGATACCCCTGCCTCGCGGGCGATGTCGTGGATGCTCGGTTGCCGGGTGGTCACCTGATCGGATTCTACGTTCGTCGGCATGACCGCTCGGGTACCTAGGGGAGAGGACTTCCCGCCTCGGACCGGACCACTTCTTGCGCGTGGCGGAATCTGCCGGGTTCGACACCTCGCGCCTCCGCCCACCCGAGGGCCATCCACTGGAAGGGGATCACATGGATCAGGGGCGCGTAGGCGGTGTCGGCCTCGGGGACCGGGATCACCCGGGCGCCGGCGTCTGTGAGCCGGTCGGCCAGATGCTCGGGCGCCGTCGCCAGCACGATGGCCCCGGTCCTCTTGAGCTCGGACGCCAGCCCGATCTGCATGTCGCCGTCGGCGCCATCGCCGACCAGAAGGGCGATCGTGACTTCGGGCCCGGCGAGCTCGATGATCCCATGACGGAACTGGCCGCTTTCCTCGGCCCACGCCGGCACCTTCGAGACCTCGTTCACCAACAGCGCGGCCTCCTGAGCGCCCGGTCCGAGGGGACCCCTCGCCAGCGTGACCATTGTCGTCGCCCGGCCTCCCAGGTCCGTGCCGAGCTGCCGTGGCGCGGCCTCCGCGGTGGCGCGCACCGCTCG
>CAZKFH010000126.1:0-1875 GCA_964551945.1 uncultured Actinomycetes bacterium
GTGCCGATGTTGACGTGCGGCTTGGTGCGCTCGAACTTCTTCTTGCTCATCTCTTCCTCTCCTACTCTCCGCGGACGCGAGCGACGATCTCCCGCGCAACGTTGGCGGGAACCTGTTGGTATGAATGGAACTGCATCGAGTGGGTCGCCCGTCCCTGCGTCTTCGACCGCAAGTCGGTCGCGTACCCGAACATCTCTGCCAGCGGGACGTGGACGCGGATGACCTGGCTTGTACCGCGCTGGTCCATCCGCTCCACACGGCCGCGGCGCGCCGTCAGGTCGCCGATCACGTCACCCATGTACTCCTCCGGCGTGACGACCTCGATCTGCATGATCGGCTCCAGGAGGGCGGGATCTGCCTTCTTGGCCGCCTCGCGAAGCACCATCTGGCCGGCGATCTTGAACGCCATCTCTGAGGAGTCGACATCGTGGGAGGACCCGTCCTTCAGGGTCGCGCGGACGTCGACCAGCGGGTAGCCGGCCAGGACACCGCTTTCCATGGCCTCCTGGATCCCCTGGTCGACTGCAGGGATGTACTCCCGCGGGATGTCGCCACCCTTGATCTTGTTCACGAACTCGTAGCCGCCGCCGGGGCCCGTGGGCTCCAGATCGATCACGACGTGCGCGTACTGGCCGTGGCCTCCGGTCTGCTTCACGTAGCGGACGACGACCTTCTCCACGGGGTTCTTGACCGTCTCGCGGTATGCGACCTGCGGCTTCCCGACGTTGGCCTCGACGCTGAACTCACGTGTGAGCCGGTCCACCAGGACCTCCAAGTGGAGCTCGCCCATGCCGCTGATGATGGTCTGGCCTGTCTCCTCATCGGACCGCACGATGAACGTGGGGTCCTCGTCGGAGAGACGACCGAGCGCTTGGCCGAGCTTGTCTTGGTCGGCCTTCGTCTTCGGCTCGATCGCCACCGAGATGACCGGGACCGGGATGGACATCGACTCCAGCACGATCGGTCGCGAGGGATCACAGAGGGTGTCTCCGGTCGTCGTGTGCTTGAGCCCGACCGCCGCGACGATGTCGCCGGTGAACACCGCTTCCTTGTCCTCCCGGTGGTTCGCGTGCATCTGAAGGATCCGCCCGATGCGCTCCTTGCGGTCCTTGGTGGCATTCGATACGTGCGCACCGGCCCGGAGGATCCCGGAGTACACACGGAAGTAGGTGAGCCGTCCGACGTAGGGGTCGGACATGATCTTGAACGCGAGCGCCGCGAAGGGCTCATCGTCCGCGGGCTTGCACTCCACCTTCTCCTGCGTTCCGGGGCTCACGCCCTCCATCGGAGGCACGTCGAGTGGCGACGGCAGGTAGTCGGTGATCGCATCCAGGAGCGGCTGGACTCCCTTGTTCTTGAAGGCGCTGCCGCACAGGACCGGCGTTCCCTCAGCGGCGAGGGTCGCCTCCCGCAGGGCCTCGCGCAGCTGGGCCGGCTCGGCCTCCTTGCCGTGCACGAACTGGTCCATCAGCTCCTCGTGGTGGTCGGCGAGCTGCTCGTAGAGCTTGTGTCGCCACTCGAGCGCGGTCTCCCGGAGCTCCTCGGGGATCTCGACGGTCTCCCACTCCTCGCCCTTCTCGGTCTTCCAGTGGAGGCCCTTCATCTCGACGAGGTCGATGACGCCGACGTGCTTGTCCTCGGTGCCCCATGGGAGCTGGATGACGAGCGGGACGGCCTGAAGGCGGTCCTCGATCATGCCGACGGTGCGCTCGAAGTCGGCGCCGGTGCGGTCCATCTTGTTGACGAAGCAGATCCGCGGCACCTCGTAGCGGTCCGCCTGGCGCCACACCGTCTCCGATTGGGGCTCCACCCCCGCGACCGCGTCGAAGACCGCGACGGCGCCGTCGAGCACGCGCAAGGACCGCTCGACCTCCA
>CAZKFH010000127.1:0-1864 GCA_964551945.1 uncultured Actinomycetes bacterium
ATCCGGTACGAGGTGCCGGGCCTACCTTCGGGCGAGCACTACCTCTACTGCAAGGTGCATCCGTCAATGACCGGGAGCGTCCTGGTCGCGCCGGCGGAGGGTTGAACTCTGTGGGCGCCAGGCTGCCGATCGCGCTCGCCTCGATGCTCATCGTGGCTGGCTGTGGCGCTGCGCCGATCGCCTCCAGTGCATCCAGTGCAGTTGGCACGCCGCAGGTTGCCGAGTCGGCATCCGCGTCGGCGGCCGTGTCGGCATCCGCGTCGGCGGTCGCCTCGGCGTCAGGTCAGCCGACGACGTTCACCTCAGCCCTCTACGGCTACACGTGGACCGTCCCATCCGGCTGGCGTGCTTCGCAGGCGAGGGGATCGTGGGACCTTCGGCAATTTCCATTTCCCGGGAACCCTGGAATCGACAGCTTCCGGGGTCCCGCAGGCGAGCGGGCACTGGTGGCGCGGAGACCGCTCGAGCCCGGGGAGGACCTCGAGACCGCCACGGACGACTTCGCGGAGTGGCTCACGCAGACGTTCCCGATCTGCGACGAGCCGCTCGACCGTGAGGAGCTGATCGTGGTCGGCGAGCCTGCTCGGCTGCTCAGGTTCTATTGCAGCGATGGGTTCGACGTCTTCGACGTCGTGACGGTGCGCGCCGGTGCCATGTACCTGATGGCGTACATCGCGCCCCAGGGAGATATCGACGCCGCGCGTGCGGCCCTCGACGCCATGCTGGCAAGTCTGTCCTTCGCGGAGTAGCGGCCCCGGCGGGCATCGGCTTCCGAGGCCCCCACGTAACAACCGAAGTTGCGTGGGGGCCGGGAGAGGATGGGTGCTGCTGCGGCGCCCGAGCCCCGGACCCACCGCGCCACGGCCTCGTCGCTGGAACCCCGACGCAACAACCAAAGTTACAAAATCGGGAGGGCGATTGCACGAGGCCCCCCACCCCCCTACCGTGACGCTGACCGTGAATGACGGCAACGGCGGGACGGCCACGGACACCGTGGTGATCAACGTGCTCGCCCCGGGTGCCACGCCGCCACCGCCCGCCGCAGCCCTGCCGGACACACTGACCTCCAGCGAGTCGGAGGCCCCGGTCGTCGCGCTCGGCGTTCTTCTGCTCGCGACCGCCACGTGGTTGGCGTTCGCCCTCCGTCGCAGACGGGCGGTTCCGCACCGCTAAGGGGCCCGCGTCGGAATCCCGACGTAACAACTGAAGTTACAAATCGACCGACAACGTCACTCGCTCGCGAACTCGACCGTGACCGCGAGCTCGCCGCTGTTGTTGCCGTACCAACCCGGGTCGCCCTGGAAGTCGAACGCGTCGGCGAACCCGAGGAAGAGTCGCGTCGCCCCCGCAGGGATGACGAACGTCTTGCCCTGGCCGTCGCCGATGAAGAATGTCTGGCCGATGAGCGGCGCCAGCTCCGTGAAGTCCTCCTTGTCGGTGAAGCTGAGCCGCTCCGGGTGCTCCCCTTCCCGCGGCTCCTCGTCAGTCAGGAAGACCCCGACGAGGAACATTGCGTTGGAGCGGTTCACGATGCCGGAGATGCCGCCGTACGAGTTGATGTCGGTGGACCAGCCCAGGCTCGTCCCACTGCCCTCGGGGCCGTTTCCCCGTGAATAGGGGACCGGCGCCACGCTCCCGACGGCCCCGGTGACAACCATGTGGGTCGCTCCCTCGGGGATGTCCCACACCGGCGGGACCGATCCCGGTCCTCCGTCCGCGGGCGCGGGAGCCACGTCGTGACCCGCACCGAAGATGTTCGAGGTGGCGAAGACGACCTGGCATGCCGCTCCCTCGGCGTCCGACTCTGCCGGGCACGTCGCTCCGGCAATCGACGGAGCGACGCTCTCCGCTGCGGCGCTCTCTG
>CAZKFH010000128.1:0-1802 GCA_964551945.1 uncultured Actinomycetes bacterium
CGAGGTCAAGTAGCACAACCATAGGGGGCCTCATCGTGAAGGACGATCGGACGTTCGGTCAGCGGTTGCGTGAGACCAGGGTGGGCGCGGGCATGTCGCAATCGGACCTCGAGGAGATCTCGGGGATCCCGAAGGCCCGCCTGTCCCGGTACGAGAACGGGCACGTAGCTCCGTCGATCCAGACGCTCGAGCGTCTCTCGAAGGCCCTCAACGTCTCCGAAGCGTCGCTACTCGGCGACCGGCGGGCGCTGCTCGAGAGCTTCTTCAACGTCCTGTACGAGCGGGGCGTGCGGATCACCTCGAACGAGCAGGCGGCCCTCCTCGGCAACGCCGTGGCCGATATCGCCTGGGCGCTCGGGCTCGAGCCCCCGGCCGAGCCGGCCCTGTCGATGGCCTAAACGGCCGCCGGAGCGACTCCGCCTGTCGCGGGACTCGTCAGGACCCTGACGCTTTCTGGGCGTCAGCCTCCTGACGGCGCGCGGGAACACCGGGGAGGTCGCCCGCGGGGTTCGCGGATCCGAACCCCCTCGCCGCCGTCGGCGCGGCCACCCCGCCCCCGGGGCCCTGAGTAGGGGTTGACCCCGACCCCTCGGAGGGGTAGCCTTCCGGCCGTCTCACTGGGTTCCCCGCCCAGGGGGGTTGACGCTGCACGCTTTCGTGCCTACACTATCCGTTTGCCGTGCCGCGCTCTACATGCCTTGATTCCACGCCTGCCGCCTACCACCCTAGGGGGGATCGTTCTTGCCTGACTCGCTCGTCCCTGTCCGCGACCGTGTCAGTTTCTCCAAGCTCGACGAAGTGCTTCCACTGCCGGACCTCGTGGGCATCCAGCGAGAGTCCTTCGATTGGCTCCTCAGGGAAGGTTTGAGGGAGGTCCTCGAAGAGGTCTCCCCGATCGAAGACTTCACCGAACAGTTCCAACTGCATTTCGGCAAGCACACCTTCAAGGCTCAGAAGTTCACCGAGGAGGAGTGCAAGGACAAGGATCAGACCTTCTCCGCTCCGCTGTTCGTCGAAGCCATGTTCGTGAACAAGGCCACCGGCGAGATCAAGGAGCAGGAGGTCTTCATGGGCGACTTCCCCATGATGACCGACCACGGGACCTTCATCATCAACGGCACCGAGCGCGTCGTCGTCAGCCAGCTGGTCCGCTCGCCCGGCGTCTACTTCCATCGCGAGCTCGACAAGACCTCCGACAAGGACGTCTACATCGCGAAGATCATCCCCAGCCGCGGGGCGTGGCTGGAGTTCGACGTCGACAAGAAGGACACCGTCGGCGTCCGTATCGACCGCAAGCGCCGCCAGTCGGTCACGGTGTTCCTGAAGGCCATGGGTTGGTCTTCGGACGAGATCCTCGCGCTGTTCGACAAGGCCCCGTCCATCCAGGCCACGCTGGACAAGGACCACGTCGAGACGCCCGAGGAGGCCCTCGAGGACATCTACCGCAAGCTCCGTCCGGGCGAGCCGCCCACGGCCGAGTCCGCCCGCACGCTCCTCGAGAACCTGTTCTTCAACCCCAAGCGCTACGACCTGGCGCGCGTCGGCCGGCACAAGATCGAGAAGAAGCTCGGCAAGGCCGAGGGCCGGTTGCTCTCGCAGCTGAAGGCGCGCAGCAAGCAGCTGGCCGAGCTGGACAACGCCGACAAGAAGGGCTGGAACCAGGTCCGGTATCGCGTATTCGGTGAGCTCCAGAAGGAGGAGCAGGGCGAGGGCGGCCCCAAGTACAAGCCGATCTTGGCCTACGAGGACATCCTCAAGACCGTCCGTTACCTGGTGAAGCTCCACGCCGGACAGGACGGGTA